>NYXU01000030.1 GCA_002685715.1 Porticoccaceae bacterium
CATCACAGAAAATGTTAGGGGTTTGTCAAAACGGGGCGCTGACAAGTGAGCGTTTTCCAAAAGCTATGGAATGCCAAATCATAAACAATTCCTGCAAAGGGTGCTTTTTCAACAAAACCTCACGGCTCAAAGTGAGTTTGATGGTCTATNGATNAGGATTATCCTAATTTAGCATTGCTGCTATAGGTCTAATCAATTGGAANAGTTGAAACTCCGNNNAGATAGCCTTGAAATAGTCTGAGCCACAATCNCAAACAAAATANCATTTTCTGGTCAAACTTCTTGCAGGANTTCTGTTTCATGTNTCAATATCTGCNGGNTAACGTCATCGTTTGAATTTTGGGGTAGGTTCATTGGAATTTATTTTTGGCAGATATTCGATCCTATTTTACTCGACGGTAGGATTGGTTCTTACCGCTTCGGCTTCGTTTAAATTTGNGGCGATGGTGCCAGTTTGTGTCTTTTTCGGATTTNTGACAGCCATTGGNTGTTATGATTACATGCAGAAAAGCCGAAGCGTTTTGGGTAACTACCCCCTGCTTGGTCGATTTAGATTTATTTTTGAGTCAATTCGGCCAGAGCTGCGCCAGTATTTCTGGGAATCTGATACGGATGAGTTGCCCTTTTCGCGAAATCAGCGATCAATGGTTTATCAACGTGCTAAAGATATCCAGGCAGCGCGGCCTTTCGGCTCAATCCTCGATATGTATGATGAAGATTTCAACTGGTTAAACCATTCTGTTTTACCAAGTCATATCAACGACAGCGACTTTTACACCACAGTTGGTGAAGGACCGCTGGCCTACGACATTTCAGTTTTGAATATTTCCGGTACGAGCTTTGGTGCTTTGTCGCCGCCAGCCATCGAGTCGCTTTCGCGTGGCGCAAAACTTGGTGGATTCGCGCACAACACGGGTGAAGGTTCATTTTCGAAATACCATGAAGCCGGCGGGGGTGACAGCATTTGGCAGATTTCAACTGGCTATTTTGGTTGTCGCACTGCTGATGGGAATTTTGATCCAGAGGCCTTCAGCGAGAAGGCCAAGCGCGAACAGATAAAAATGATCGAAGTTAAGCTGAGCCAGGGCGCAAAGCCTGGGCATGGCGGCATGTTGATGGCGCCAAANGTAACCCCGGAGATAGCNGAAACACGCGGNGTACCGGTGTATNAAGACTGTATTTCACCTTCGCGTCACTCTGAATTCTCAACTCCNAATGAATTGCTTGATTTTGTTGCCAGGCTGCGAGATTTGTCCGGCGGNAAACCGGTCGGGATNAAATTNTGTATTGGCCATCCNTGGGAATTTATAGCGATCGTGAAAGCTATGGTTGAAACCGGTACGCGGGTCGACTTCGTTACNGTAGACGGAGCGGAAGGTGGAACGGGAGCGGCTCCAGTGGAATTTGCTCAACATCTGGGGTCGCCGTTGCGGGATGCGCTGGTTTTCGTTGATAATTGCTTGCGTGGTGCCGGGCTGCGCGACCGCGTGAAAATTGCCNCCTCGGCGAAAATCGTTAGTGCCTATGATATTGTCCGTCACTGCGCCCTTGGTGCCGATTGGTGCAACATGGCGCGACCATTCATGTTTGCTATTGGTTGTATTCAAGCCCGTGACTGTGCGTCNGGCAGGTGCCCCAGCGGTGTCGCCACAATGGATCCAAGCAGGTATCGTGTTGTTGACGTAAACGACCGGGCAGGGCGNGTACNCAATTTTCACAAAAACACCATTGTTGCGCTTACAGAGATGCTGGAGGCCNCCGGACTGACACATACGCATCAGTTGAATCGTCGCCACATCGTGCGGCGGTTATCAGCCAGCCAGATCAAATTGGCGGACCAAATCTACCCCCGGGTGGAGATCAANGCATTGATTGAAGGCAAGTCTGTTGAGGACCCGCGTTTGGCGTCCTATTGGCACCGGGTNACTGGATCGAGCTTTCAGCCGACTGATAATGACCGCATGGTGTCTTGAGCCGGACTGTGCCCTGGCTGACGGGCATTTTGGGGGCTGTGCAGCAAATTGCATGTCCTATGGGCAAGTCCCTTTATGCGCCATAGGAGCGCGCATCAGTCTAGTTACATGACATTGCGACGCGTGGCGCGTCGCCTGTTGGAGAACGGCGCAAAGGAATACAAGCCGAAATTCTGCTGCTCAACCTGTTGCGCCTGTATGATCCTGTTTACGCACGGTTTAGATTGATGGCGCTCACAGCTTCACGTCCCAGACCTTCTCCAGCCTCTCGATAGAGATTGAAAGACGTTATGCCCATCTTCAGCAACTCCTGAACCTCTGATTCATGCTTTGCGATGGCAACAATTTTACAATCCAGCCCACTCGCTTCAATGCGCTCCGCAGCATAGATGTTGCTGTGGTGATTAGGCATGGCAAGTATGATCATCTCTTCGACAGGTTCTGACAGACGGACCATGTTCCAGAAATCAGTATCGGTTGCGTCAGCCACCTTAACATTGAAACCCTGTTCAACGAGACTGGCTGCACGATCCTCATTCAATTCAATGCCAAGCACTTTCTTGGGATGTTCTTCGTTAAGGACCTTATACGCTCCTGCTCCAACGCGGCCCATGCCAATAATCAATACAGTGGAATCTTCGGTATCGAGTATTTCATCTTTAGGGTTGAGTTTGTCCCTCTGATAGACATCCCACATTGACTTTCTGTTGTGGTACGTTTCCTCCGCCTTGGCACTGAAGGGTGCTGCCACAGCAAAGCTGACGCTGACGGCAATTGCCATTACCAAGAGCCAGTCTACGGATAAAAATCCCTGCGACACCCCTAGAGCNGCAACGATCAGACCAAATTCAGAGTAGTTTCCAAGCGTGATCGAACTGAAAAGGGCCGTTCGTGCCCTTAGGCCAAAACGCGTGGTGATNGCCATGTAAAGCCAGGTTTTGAATGGAAGCAGCAATACCAAGCCGACGGCGGTCAAAATCACGGCCAGATTGGGCAGGCCTTGCATGCCGACTGACAAGAAAAACCCCACCAACATCAGTTCCTTGAAGCTGAAAAGCGACTTCGCCAANGCTTTGGCTTTCGGGTGGTTGGATATTATAACGCCGAGGATCAGCGCNCCAAGGTCGCCTTTAAGGTCCACAGAGTAGAAAAACTCATAACCGGCACCAAGGGCAAAAAACAGGCCGCTTACGACGAGGAGTTCACCGTGGCCAGCATAATCGATCAGTTTGAAGAAAGCCTTGCGCACGTGAGGTATCAAAAGAAGCAAAACCAGCACTGCCCAAATGCTTGGGTATTTTCCTTCACTGACAGTGAGATAAACGACTGCAAAAATATCCTGCATTACCAGAATGCCAATCGCCACCTTTCCGTATAGTGCGCTGATATCACCCTTATCCTCCAGCACCTTGACGGCATAGACCGTGCTTGAGAAAGAAAGTCCAAAAGCAAGGGTCAATATCGAAGGAAGAGACAACTGAAATAGCGGCACATCAAAGATCAGCTGACCAACNTAAATTATGCCGGCAAAAAAGATCGTTGACGCAACGACGTGGAGGANGGATGTGCCCCAAACCTCTGCAGCCGCCAAATCCTTCAGTTTCAGCTTCAGGCCAATGGAGAACAGCAATAGCGTAACCCCAAGATCTGCAACGGTTTGCAGTCCTTCGGGGGCATCAAGCCCAGCAAAATTATAGGCAAAGCCAGCTGCNAGAAATCCGACCATTGGGGGCAGCCCGATACGGCTAATCAATATTCCAAAAAAGAAAGCAAATGAGACTAGGGTAACAATCATAGAGCCGCGCCTTGTGGGTTGATTGGAAAAAATAATTCAGCGGGTGAGTCTGGAGATGTGTTGCTGGTGGAGGGGATGGTTCCTGGTTTCTGAAAGCAAAGCCTTTTGCCGACGATGTCTCCGGTCCCGTGGTTTTGGATACTGTTTNGTTGTNTTATTGGGCAAANNCTTCCCACCAAGCTGAAGATGGTTTNACAACAGGTCAAGATTTTCAATNAATGACCCTGCTCGTTTCAAGCATCTGCGTCAGTTCAACACCATTATTTTCAACCCTCGACTTGCAGTATCCTCATTGGCCTGAACCAGTCAGTCCATATCTGGGCTTTTGATAGTGAATCCTCTATCGAACAGGCACATCTGGAGCAGCAATTGGATCAAGAACACAAAATCAGTTTGGAATTGTAGCCAAACGACGCCTAAACTCCCGACCAATCCATTAGTATGACTTTACAGGAGTTATTATGAAAGCGTCAGACTTGTTCATTCAGGCACTCGAGAATGAGGGTGTAGAGTATATTTTTGGAATACCGGGGGAAGAAAACCTGGACCTTTTGGAGTCCCTCAGGACATCCAAGAAGATTAAACTCGTCCTGACCAGGCATGAACAAGGCGCTGCGTTCATGGCTGCGACATACGGCAGGCTTACCGGCAAGGCAGGCGTATGTCTGGCAACGNTNGGTCCCGGCGCAACCAACTTCACGACNCCAGCTGCNTACGGATTTCTTGGCGGCTTCCCGCTCATCATGATAACCGGCCAAAAACCGATCAAGAAGTCCAAGCAGGGCCAATTCCAAATCGTGGACGTCGTGCAATTGTTCTCGCCTATCTGCAAAATGACCAAACAGATAGTGAATGCAAATACGATACCTTCATTAGTCAGGGAGGCCTTTCGGATCGCTGAGGAAGAAAAGCCGGGTCCTGTGCTGCTGGAGCTGCCGGAGGATATTGCTGAAGAGGCGGCAGATATGACGGATTTGATTCCGCCAGGAGAGCGTCATTATGCAGTTGCCGGTGCNGAGGTTATAGAAAAGGCCGCCGATGCAATCAAAAATGCAAAACATCCACTGCTGTTGATTGGTGCCGGAGCAAATCGGAAGGAAGCNCGTCGCGCGATATCGGAATTCATCAGCAGAATTGGCGTTCCTTTCTGCAACACGCANATGGGAAAGGGTGTTGTGGATGAAAGCTCGAACTATTTCCTGGGGACAGCGGCACTATCGGACAAGGATTACCTCCACGATTACATCAAAATGTCAGATCTGATCGTGAACATAGGACACGATGTCGTTGAAAAACCTCCCTTTTTCATGGAGCATGGCGGCACAAGGGTCATTCACATCAATTACAAGTCAGCGCAGGTGGACCANGTTTATTTTCCGCAGATAGAAGTTGTTGGTGACATTGCCTTGTCTGTCGACAAGTTGTCCGATGCGATCGGGTCAAAATTGCCTCTGGACCTGACAGATTTTGAAACAGTCAGGGACAATGTTAAGGACAAAATCTTCCAGCTTGGTGACGAGGCCACATTCCCGATGCAGCCGCAAAGCATCGTGTCTGAAATCCGCAAGCTGATGGGCTATCACGATATTATCGCGCTTGATAATGGCGTTTACAAAATTTGGTTTGCAAGGAACTATCTGGCGTATCAGCCGAACACCATTCTTCTTGATAATGCTTTGGCCACGATGGGCGCTGGTCTGCCGTCAGCAATGCTCGCAGCCATGATTTATCCAAGTCGCAAAGTCATGTCGATCTGCGGCGATGGTGGCTTCATGATGAACAGTCAGGAGATTGAAACTGCTGTCAGGCTGAATCTGAATATGGTTGTGCTGATCCTGAACGACAATTCCTATGGCATGATCCGGTGGAAGCAGGCCGGTTCAGGCTTTGAAGACTGGGGGCTGGAGTACAACAATCCAGATTTCGTCAAATATGCCGAATCCTATGGCGCGCATGGACACCGTATCTCGAGCGTGACTGGCTTTGTTGAGACCATGGACAGGGCGTTTCAGGAAGGTGGCGTTCATCTGATAGATTTGCCGGTTGACTATTCCCAGAATGTCAAAGAACTGATCACTGATCTTGCAGATCACAAGCCTATTGTGTTGGGGGGATGATAATGGACCAACTGTATGTGACCAACCCATATGACTCCTCACCAGTTGGAGAGATAAGACTNTCTTCAGAAAAAGACCTTGAAACGGCTTTGGCAACTGCCNAGAAGACACATCTATCGAACAGAAAAGGCCTCCCGAGACACGAACGGATTGCCATTCTGAAGAAAGCGGCTGAAATCCTGGCAGGGCGAAGCGATGAACTTGCTATGCTCATTGCGGCGGAAGGAGGAAAACCGCTTATCGACGCAAAGGTTGAAGTTGCAAGAGCCATAGATGGCGTTGAAACCTGTGCGTCAGAAATCGCCCACAATGCAGGCGTTGAAANACCCATGGATTTAACGCCGGCGGGAGACANAAAGGTAGCTTTTACTNTAAAGGAACCTATCGGCCCNGTTGTCGCCATTTCCGCTTTCAATCATCCTTTGAACCTGATTGTGCATCAGGTTGCGCCAGCTGTTGCCGCTGGNAATCCGGTNATCGTCAAGCCNGCTGACGATACCCCNCTCAGNTGCCAGGCGTTTGTCGAGATTTTACATCAGGCGGGATTGCCCCCTGAGTGGGCACAGTGCATTTGCTGCGAGGTNGNCCTTGCGCAGAAGCTGGTCACCGATGAACGCGTTGCNTTCTTCAGCTTCATCGGTTCCGCGGCGGTGGGCTGGAAATTGAGATCCTTNCTNGCNCCTGGCACCAGAGTTGCGCTGGAACATGGAGGCGTGGCTCCCGTTGTCGTCGGTCCTTCGGCAAACAGGGACCAGCTTGTTCCGAACCTTGTTAAAGGCGGCTTCTATCATTCTGGTCAGGTTTGCGTTTCCGTTCAGAGGATATTCACGTTTGGTGCCTCTGGTAGAGAGCTTGCAGAAAGCATTGCTGAGAAGGCATCAAAACTAGTAGTTGGCAATGCAATAAATGCTGACACGCAATGTGGGCCGC
Organism: Porticoccaceae bacterium; assembly: GCA_002685715.1. GTDB lineage: Bacteria > Pseudomonadota > Gammaproteobacteria > Pseudomonadales > Porticoccaceae > HTCC2207. The sequence goes on from NYXU01000030.1 coordinate 6,816, forward strand.
TAATAAGAAACCGTGAGGTCGACAGGGTTGAGGAGTGGGTTCTGGAAGCTGTTAATGCTGGGGCAGAGATCATTTGTGGCGGCAAAAGGCTTTCCAGTTCCTGTTACGCGCCCACCGTCTTGCTTAATCCGCCTGAAAACTGCCAAGTTTCAAGAGATGAAATTTTTGGGCCTGTTATTTCCGTGTATGAGAAGCAGAATATGGATGAGGCGATCAAGCAGGCAAACAGCCTCGACTTTGCCTTTCAGGCATCGGTGTTTTCAAATGATTACGCCGAGATTATGGATGCAATTGATAGGCTCGACGGGTCTGCCATAATGGTCAATGAACATTCGGCATTTCGCGTGGACTGGATGCCATTTGCTGGAAGAAAGCGGTCGGGTCTTGGCGTTGGGGGAATAGCTCACACGCTTGAAGACATGTCTCAATCAAAAATGGCTGTTTTGACCTTGGATTAACGGGACTCTTCAGGCTGATCAAACTTCAGGCGTTATTCACGACCGAAAAAAAGCGTGTCATTTGACGCCAACTGGGCGGCGTTTTGGGTCTTGGCCATCGTTTTAATTGATTTGCTTTGAAATGCCACATAAGCTTTTCCATTAATTTCTTGCGATTAAAGTTTTAGTGGTGTCGGAATGTTGCGCCGAAATACACTAAGATACGGCGATTTCATTCAG
>NYXU01000031.1 GCA_002685715.1 Porticoccaceae bacterium
TGTAAAACATAATGATAAAACAGGATTCACAGAATGGCCAAGCTTCTTCTCTCTCTTATACTGACACTTTTACTAGCAAGCTGCGGTGGCGGTGGTGGCGGTGGCGGAAGCGCTGGCGGCTCAGGTGGCTCAGGTGGATCAGGTGGATCAGGTGGATCAGGTGGGTCAGGTGGCACAGGTGGCTCAGCTGAGCCAACAACTAGCGTTCCCGGTAAAGTGATAGATGGCTATATCTCCGGTGCCACCGTATTTCTTGATCTTAATTTTAATGAGATTAAAGATGACAATGAGCCCTCCGCAATCTCTGGAGCTGATGGTGACTTTAATCTCGAGCTGACAGATTCTGAGCTCACCTGCGCTAGTTATGTTCCAACTGTGGTTGATGTCCCTGTGGGTGCTATAGATGGTGCATCGGGTGAGGTAACAGAAGCCTACCAAATGGTTCTGCCGCCAACATTTGGGTTTATAGAATCAGCGGATGAATTAAATGTTACACCACTAACATCGGTATTTTGGGATGAAATAGGGCCTCTGCTTGAGGAAGGGCTGGGCAATGATTTAACCTGCGATAACGTTAAGACCAATATTTCATCTTTGGAATCATTTCAGGACTCCATCACTATTTCTATCGCAAATATTGTTAGGCACTACAATATACCGGCAGATAAAATCTTTGCGGACTACATTGCTGAGGGCAATTCTGAGTTATCGACCAAGGCAGAACTTATTGTTAAGGGTTTGCAAAAGAGCTTCGCTAAGACCGCTGAATTGCGAGCACAATATCCTCAAGCTGGTTACGCGGAGGTAAGTTATTTTGTCTTTAGTAGCATGGACGGTGATGATCTCTACCCTAATGCCTGGTACCGAGAAACTGCATACCAAGATGGGGACGTTACTTTCGTTGAGCTGCAAAAAATCAGTGATGATTTGGAAACTGATATTCGGTTGATCTACCAATCTGAGCGATCAGGAGGCACCAGCGACACCTATTCAAATCTTACTTATGGTTTGAATAAAGAAATCGAATCTCGAGGCGGTGATACGTCTGATTACAATTGTAATTACCAAGAACAAATCACTTTCACCGAGAATGATAATTCCTATGAGCTGGTTAATCTAACAAGCTACACAGGCAGCTCAAATGTACTTGATGACTGCGCATTTGAAAACTTTGCCAAATCAAGCCAGTCTAGGTATGTTTTTTGGAATGAAAAGTATTCTGAATTCGACTCTCAGGGCTCACAGTTTATTATTGACTATGCGGTTGCCAAGCAACAGCTATCTGGTTGGACTGACTACCAATCGAATATTGATAACTTAAACCCCCAGGCTCTTGTGGCTTACGTAGATTCACTTCCGAAACTGTTTTGCCAAAAGGGACTTGCCGGAGCGAATAATGTTACCCGCAGCAAAAATTACTTAGAGGGCGATGTCAAAGTTACTATCAGTAGAGCAAATGATGGCTCTTACTCCGAGACCCGATATTTAGCCGATGGGACACAGGAGACAAAGGATTATTCAGCGGCTGAAAACACTACCATTAATAGCTGTACAACCATTGACTCGGATAATGACGGTGTTAAGGATTACTATGATGCTGCACCACTAGACCCGCGAATTAGCTTTGTTTCTAGTGCCCGCGATCAGGACGGTGATGGTGTCCCTGATGCTAATGATCCCGATAAAGATAATGATGGCTTCGATAATGATGACGATGCTTTCCCTTTAGATGCCAGCGAGTGGTTGGATACCGATGGTGACGGTATTGGTAATAATACCGATACTGATGATGATGGCGATGGGGTGGCTGATAGTTCTGACGAGTATCCATTAGACTCTCGCAACTTTACCGATACTGATGGTGATGGGGTCTATGATATGTACGATGCTGCGCCTAATGACTCGACTAACAGTAGTGCCGCTATCTTTGATTTGGAAACTGTTACTGACACAGGTATTTCTGAAAGTCTTCGTAAAAGCGGCGAGCAGACTATAGTCTTTAATGACTTTTCGCTTCAAGACTCTACTTGGTTTGCTCGAATAATGTCATGGTTCGCAACTCCTGTTGTTGCCAATGGGGAAAGTACTGTCCTTTCTAATCAGACTAACCTAGTAAACTGGGATGTAGAAGGCTCAGAGGTTGGAGATGCTATTCTAACGAGTGATACTTTTTTTGCCGCGGAAGCTGTTCTTAGCCCAAGTGGGAATGAGTTGTATTACCTCACAAGTCCAGATATGCAGGGCGCACTGCGAGATAAGCAGGGCTTGGATGATGAATGGTGTCAGCTGTATAGAGTGGATCTTGATAAACAAAGAACATTTACCTGTTTACTAGAGGTCGGTAATGCAGAAGTCCAGCCGGTAAGTAAGAGCTTGGTTTGGCGTGACGATTACCAGCGTAAAGCCATGTCTTTTCGTGCCGATGGCACATCTGTGGTTAACACTTCAGCGGGTCCGCGGTTGCTAACGCTTGATGGAGAGCTTGTTTCTTTTGATCCATCTCGACAGCCGCCAAGTGGTTTTGCCCGACAGATTGATAATATTGTTTGGTTGGATGACGAACATGTTGGTGTGACCTTTAGCATTGCCCCAGAAGGTGGCGGTGGAGTGACATCATATTGGTCGGCTTTTAATGTTTTGAGTGGTGAAGAAATCGATGAAATCGAGTTTAGTGATTTTAGAATCACCAAGCATGGTGATCGGTTTATTGGTACCGATGGGGCCTTATCTTGGGACGGTAGCCAGTTTACTTTAGCTCAAGGTGTGAGCAATGCAGTCATCGATAGTTATGGTAATCTATGGCAGAAAGAATCAGTTTACGGTTTGGAGATGACTGATACTACTCGTGATCTAACCGTCTCATTAGGGGTGGAAAATTCAAGTGGACCAAATATTTACAGTGAAAGTGGCACTGGCACAAGTATCCGCTATCGCGACTTAGCCTTTTTGGGTGATTGGATTGCATCAAAATATTCTATGCTTTCCAAAGATACGGTAGCCTCAGTGGAGGGTGTTTCTTATTCTTTATTGCAGCAGATGTACATTGACCTACCCGGAACNCTAGGAAGTTTNATCAANCTNNATGATCCAGATCTTTGGTATTANGTTCGTTCGGGTGATGAAACATCTGACGTTACCCTTAATTATGAAGTAGTAACAGCTGCTGGCGGCACGGAACAGCGTACATTTGTGGTGCCATTTGAAACAATTCAGAATATGGCCAGTATTGATCAGACCATATACGATCCGAGNCAGTACGCTAATGGATATGAGTTGCTTGAGGAAAATGGCGAGGGCGTTTCTATTGAAATACCTAATCCTGAAGCTGAAAGATCAAGTTTCTGTGTTTTTAACACAGAAACAGAAGCTCAGCGCTGCGCCGAACTGGCTGANTTTTCCTCAATTCGTACTGACTTTGAAAATATTCGTAANAGNNCGGCACGTTATCCTGACAGTTATTATGTCTGCTCGGATCANAGCTGTAAGGCGCCTCCAGGTGTTCAGAATGTAATCGTTGCTGGCGATCGCGTGATTGCGTACTTCAAGGACTCGTCTGATAATCGTTATTATAAAGCTGAAGGTAATTTGGATGCATTTATGTCGGATGGAGATAGCGCTTTGGTCTTTGAGGAGGTGCTCAATGGAGCCGGCGAATCTGAAATTATCGGCAGTGCAAACCAAATTAAAATACCTACCACGACAGCATTATCCGGTGTCACAACCCAATATGCGGATAAACGCATCGCTGTAAATTTTGCAAGCCGCTTAAATCAGTACGCAACATTGCCTGATTTATATATAGTTGATAGTNCTGATGNGNAATTACCACTCGCTCGAGATGTGGTCTGGAATACGCAGAGAAATAAAGCNACTTTATATCTAGCGTCTTCTGTGCCAACTAATTCGGTGGTCAAAGTATCGACTGATGACTGGTTATTCGTTAGAAATAGTGCAGAGAGATATGCTCTGCCTGACAACCTAACAGTCACAGTAGCCTCATCTAGTTCGTTTGTTTTGGATGATGGTATGGAAGCAGTTATTACTGATTTTAGTCCTGTCACCAATAATAATATTGAATTGTTTACAGAGCTAAGTATCGCTAGCAACACTGCGACCATTGATATGCTGTCTCAGCCATTAAATGGTGACAATATTGCCAATTTATTAGCCAGCGACTCTTCAGCTCAAGTGCCTGAGGCAAGCATGCCTATTAGAGTTATACCGGCGGGGCAGGGCTCGGCCAATATGACAATAGAGTTGTATGCTGGCAATGATACAGTGACCGATTCAGGTGAGCGTTATGCTGAATTATCGTTCACCTTTAATTGGCAGGCCGATAGTGTAAGCGCAGTCTTTACTGTTCCAGCACAAGATGTAGAGGGCTCCTTTATTACTAGCTCCGGGCAAGAAGTTGATGTGAGCATTGAAAACTTTGCTGAAGATGTGATTGGTATAACTACGGGCGGGGTAAATTACCCGTCTTCGTTAGATGTCCGCTTTATGCAGGTTTTAAATAAGGTCAACAGTGTCCTGCCGACTAATATATTGACCAATGGCCAGTACACAGCGCTGGTGACAACCGACTTAGCCCTTATTGATCAGGACGGCAATACGCTGAATGAATTGCTGGTCAAATTTAGGATCGGTGATTAATGGGTATTGGTCTTTTACTGGTTGTTTTAAGCCTGCCAATTCAGGCTGGAGACTGGGGCGCTGATGCTGTATTCAACTTCTCGCAAACAGAGCAAACGCTGCTGTTTAATGGTACAAGCGCCCGCTATAAGTTGGGCGGCTTGGGCCTGTTAGGCAAGTACCAGAATGAAAAACTGGGTACTTTCTATCTCGGTGGAGGGGTGGGTTATTCGCCCGATGAAACAGCCAGTTTTTTTTCAGTGACAGCCAGTGGTTCAGCGACCAGCGTATTTAAACAAGCGGCTTATAGCAATCAGCTGCAGTTAACCGATGCATTTGCGTTAAATTTGTCTTTAAACCATCGTGATTATGATATTGAAGGCGATTTACAAGGCGAAATAAATAATCAACCATTGAGTGTTGATGCAGATTCTCGTTTCAAGCTCAATGAGCTTGTGCTTTCCACCCCTATTAGGCTCAATCAAACAAACACCTTGGAGTTGGGGGTTGGGGTAATAGATTGGCAAATAGAGGCGACCGCCAAAGGTCGATTGGCAACTGGAATCTCAGCTAAAACCGCGGTTGAGGGAAGTGGCACTGAACCTTTATTTATTGTTGGTCTGCAAACAGAGCTTTTTAACTCTGAAATTAATTTCACCTATAAAAATAGCACGTTCGCGGCAGATGAAAAGACCACAATGCACGAAATAGTTATATCACTGCCCGTTGTAGATTTTTAGCCTGGCACTCTGTGAGTTAGTGCGCCTGCAGGTGACAGCGATACTTAAATTACTCTGTGAGATATCGTCAAAGGCAATGGCCTCATGGCCACAGAGATTTGTGCCGAGAACCACTGACCAACGGGATTGTATCTTTAGGGCTTTGCGCTATGAACAGATCTAATCGGCCAGCAGCACGAGCACAGAGGATTTAATAAAAGGGGATAAAGACGCTAAGAAGTGCAATTCCGGCAAGATGAGCACATAGGTATTGTGGTTTTGTACTCCCTGTACACCATATTCAAGTAGTGGCTCCGCCTGCTGGGCTCGAACCAGCGACCCAATGATTAACAGTCATTTGCTCTACCAACTGAGCTA
>NYXU01000032.1 GCA_002685715.1 Porticoccaceae bacterium
CAAGAAACTAGGCTTAACGATTTCGTTAATACTTCCATGCTGCTTTCATTGACATTCTTCATATAGATTTTCCCACCAATGAACCCATGAAAGACCATTCCTGCCAATGAGATAATTGCACCAGCCATTAAAAACCAATAATCCATTGCTCACTCCTTCTCAACATGAATCTCTGGTGGAGTAAACCACGATTCTTAGAACTATAAAAGGTCAAATACAGCATCGCTTAGAACGCAATATAGGCGGTTCTAGAGCCCTTTTTAGCAGACCTATAAATTACCATAAATCCAGCAATAACAAGGCTCTCAGGGCAGTCTGATGCGTCCTATGGGGTGCTGTGGAGCAGGGTTGGACTGGGTAGTCTGGGGGGGCGAAATAGTACCTAATTACGCTCTCACTCTTGCAGATTTCTCAGCTTCTGCCCCAGTCTTTCTGCATTTAGATGGGTATATCTATTAAGCATCTTCAGGTCTTTGTGTCCTGTTATCGCTCCTACTTCAATTACATTTAGGCCAAGTTCAAACAGTCTGGTAGTTGCTTCATGCCTTAGATCGTGAAACCGTAAATTATCTATATCTGCAATTACACAAGCTCGTTTAAATGCCTGAGATACAGAGTCTGCTTTTACGCTAAAAACTAATCCTAGGTCTTTGATCTCAAGTTGTCGAAGGGATGTAATCGCTTTAGCCGTTAATGGCACTTTTCGTGGTTGCCCAGTCTTAGTCTCTGGTATGAGCAGAGTATTGTTAGTCCAGTTGATGTGTTGCCATTGTATATTTAGGATCTCACCTCTCCGCATTGCGGTCTGGATTGCAAGATCAATGATGACGCAGATTTCTGGGTTGGATATGTTTTCCTTAATCATATTTATTTCTGTGCTTGATGCTCTTCTACGTCGTGAGTTGGAGACAGTTGGATATTTAACTTGTGGGAAGGAGGGCAGGTAGATACCCATTTCATTCACTGCAAACTTTAAAGCGCGAATAATAATACCCAGTTCCAACTTAGCTGTTGCTGGGCTGACGCTTGTCAGCCTTTGATCTCGATAGCTAGCAAGGCACTGTGAATCGACCTCTATCAGTCTTAGCTGTCCTAATGAGGCTTTGATTATGTTGGAGTGTGCTTTGATAAAGCGTAGGGCTTTGAGATTTCTGGCTACGCAGCTTGCATAGTATTTATCTAGTACGGTGCTGAATAGAATGGTTTTAGCCTTGGCAGTATCTTCAAAGAGACCTCTCTCCATCTCTGACTCGACTTTCCGTGCCCAGATTATTCCGTCAGACTTCTTGAGAAAGGTTTTGCAGTGGGTTGGGTAGCCCTGTTTGCGAACAATTACTTTAGTTTTGTTGTTTATGGAGACAAATGTAGCCATCAACTGTTACCTCTACTGTACCTGATTAGTGAAAGTGCCATCAGGGAGTAGAGATTTGGCTGTAAGTTTATGATTTGTATAGAAATAATGGTGGGCCCAGTAGGACTTGAACCTACGACCAATCGATTATGAGTCGACTGCTCTAACCAACTGAGCTATGGGCCCTTAATTTCCGTTTACTCGTCAATAAAACTACGCAGATGATCGGAGCGAGTAGGGTGGCGTAACTTGCGCAGTGCCTTGGCTTCAATCTGACGAATACGTTCACGGGTAACGTCGAACTGTTTGCCCACTTCTTCTAAGGTATGGTCTGTGTTCATATCAATACCGAAGCGCATACGCAATACCTTAGCTTCTCGAGCGGTCAAACTTCCGAGTACACCACGAGTTGAGTCTGTGAGGTTGTACTTAGTGGCCTCGTCTACCGGTAGGGCGATGGTGGTATCTTCAATCAGATCACCAATACTGGCATCTTCGTCTTCACCAATCGGTGTTTCCATGGAGATAGGCTCTTTGGCAATTTTGAGCACTTTGCGAATTTTGTCCTCAGGCATTTCCATGCGTTCCGCCAATTCTTCTGGGCTCGGTTCACGACCCATTTCCTGAAGCATTTGCCGAGAGATACGATTGAGCTTATTAATGGTTTCAATCATGTGCACGGGAATTCGGATCGTGCGTGCCTGATCAGCAATAGACCTGGTGATCGCCTGACGAATCCACCAGGTAGCATAGGTGGAGAATTTGTAGCCACGGCGATATTCGAATTTATCTACCGCTTTCATCAGGCCGATATTGCCCTCTTGAATCAGATCCAAGAACTGTAGGCCGCGGTTGGTGTATTTCTTTGCGATAGAAATCACCAAACGCAGGTTGGCTTCAACCATTTCTTTCTTCGCTCTGCGCGCCATGGCTTCACCAATGGTGAGGCGGCGATTGATATCTTTAATAGCAACAATGCTAAGGCCGCTGTCCTCCTCAACCTGAGCAAGTTTGCGCTGTGCGCGGACAATATCGACTTCCTGATCAATGATACCCTGAGCCCAGTCGGCTTTGGACTTGATTAAACTGCCAGTCCACTTAAGGTCAGTTTCATTGCCGGGAAAGGCCTTGATAAATTCCTTGCGCGGCATTTTAGCGTAGCGAATGCAGAGCCTCATGATATTGCGCTCTTCGTCACGAATTTTATCCACCGTGCCACGAACCATGGCGATAAGTGGGTCAAATTGACGTGGCGTCAGCTTTAGATATTTGAATAACTCTGCAAGATCTTGCAGGTTTTTGATGGAGGCTTTACCAGTTCGGCCATAGCGAGAGATTGACGCGTCGGTTTTCTTAAGTTGCGCGCGAATTTCCTCAAAGCGCTGCTGAGCTTCTTCGGGGTCCAATCCGCCCTCATGTTCTTCTTCAACTTCATCTTCGTCTGGTGTTTCACCATTGGCGAGTTTTTCTGCCTCTGCAGCTTCTGCAGCCTGTTGTTGCGCAAGCGCTGAAGGCACGTGCTCCATGGGGTTAAGGTAGCCGCTAATAACATCGGTAAGCTTGCGCTCCCCAGCAACCACATTGTCCCACTCAGCGATGACCGCGGCCACTGCGGTAGGCCAGTCGGAAATTGCCGACATCAGTTCTCTGGTGCCTTCCTCGATACGCTTGGCGATTTCAATTTCACCTTCGCGGGTCAATAGTTCCACCGAGCCCATCTCGCGCATGTACATGCGCACAGGGTCTGTTGTGCGATGTTGCTCTGATTCCACCGAGGCGAGGGCCGCAGCTGCTTCAGCAGCAGCGACTTCATCCGGGGTATTATCTCCAGACATCATTAACAGCGTTTCGGCATCGGGTGCTGTTTCAAACACCGTAATGCCCATATCGTTGATCATCTGAATAATGTCTTCGACCTGTTCTGGGTCGGCAATATCTTCTGGAAGGTGGTCGTTGACCTCGGCGTAGGTGAGATATCCCTGTTCTCGACCTTTGGCGATAAGGTCTTTAATGCCAGATTGTTGCTGTTGGATATTTTCGCTCATAGGTATCAAATTCTATTGTGGGAGGGCAAAAAAATTAGCGCGCAATTATAGCGGATAAAAAAGCCGTTGTCGCAGGGAATTTGGCCTTTATGGCGCATATTTATACATTATTATATTAGACCACAAGTCGTTGTTTCACATCAGTTTTTAGCTTGGCTACTTGGGGGTCGTCACCCAACTGCAAGTGAATTTTATGCAGTTGTTTAATTTCTTGCTCATTTAAGCTAGTTTTTGTCAGCAAATGAGTAGCTTTATCGACAATGGGTAATGCATCAAATGTGCTGCTTTTGACATGCGCCAAAGCGTCGCAAAATTCCTGATGGTCGTCTCGCCCCATACCTTTTGGTGGGTGATAAAGCTCGCTAGCGGCCAGTGCTTGCAGGGCTTTGGTCTCATTGTGATTGCCATGGGTGCCGAGCCAGTAGGCAAAAATATGCGAGGGTTTGTAGTGGGGGTTCTCGCGCACGACTTGCAGTACTCGCAGGAATAATTTCATATCCTCATCATCAGAGGTGTTGAGCAGGGCGATATCTTCGGCATGTTCGGCTAACTGGGGGTGGTTAAGCAGCAGAGCCGTAAGAAATTTAACTGGTGACAAGCGGATTTTGCTGGCTTTAGTGTGTGCGAGGTCAGGGAAGGGCTCATATTCCATGCCAGCGTGAATACCGCCTGTCTGTTCATACTGTCTCGGATCATTGTCTGACTGTGGTGCTGATTCGCCAGACTCTGCATTGTTTTTTCCGCCAGTTTGCTCATAAGCCGCCCGTTGTTCTGGAGGCTTGTGCGTTGCGACATAGTCGCGCAGATTGTCGGCACTAACACCGGTGCGACGGGACAGTTCTTCAAGCATCAGTTGACGAAAAACACCCTGAGGGATGCGGTTAATTTGCGGTGCACAGACTTTGCTTAATCTCGCTTTGCCATCAGCGGTGCTGCAGTCGATACTCTCACTGAGTTGGGCAAAGAGAAATTCCGATAGTGGCTGCGATCGATCGACGAGTTTTTGGAATTCCTCTGTGCCCATTTTGCGCACCATACTATCGGGATCTTCGCCATCGGGTAGAAACAGAAATTTAGCTGATACGCCATCACGCATTTCTGGTAACGCAATCTCCAGTGAGCGGGTTGCGGCTCGCACCCCAGCGCTGTCACCATCAAAGCAAAACACCAACTCAGAGGTATAACGAAACAGCTTTTGTAAATGATTTTCGGTCAGCGCGGTGCCCAATGTTGCTACAGCGTTATGAATACCGTATTGCGCTAGCGCAATAACATCCATATAGCCCTCAACCATAATAAGGCAAGGGATTTCTTTTAACGCCTGACGTGCTTCGTAGAGTCCGTAGAGTTCCCGACCTTTGTGAAATACTGGTGTTTCTGGCGAGTTGAGATACTTTGGTGTGCTGTCATCAAGCACGCGGCCGCCGAAACCTATGGTACGACCGCGCTGATCGCGAATGGGGAACATAATGCGATGACGGAAGCGGTCATACTGCTTATCTTCCTCTGGCTTGACGATTAGCATCCCAGATTCTTCCAGCAGTTTTATCTTATCGGGTTCTATACCCGCGCTAGTCAGCAGGTTGTCCCAGCCTGGTGGCGCATAGCCAAGACCAAATTTGGCCGCTATTTGTCCGCTGAGCCCGCGAGCTTTAAGATAATCCACTGCATTGCTGGCCGCTTGATGTGCACGTAGCTGCTGACGGAAGTAACGATCAGATTCGCTGAGAATGGAGTAGAGATTGTCCTTTTGTTTTGTCACCGCACGGTCTGGGGCGGCTTCTCTGGGTATTTCCATTCCTGCATTTTTAGCCAGTATCTCCACCGCGGGAAGAAAATCAATGCGATCGAAATCCATGATGAAGCCGAGAGCGTTGCCGCCTGCACCACAACCAAAGCAGTAGTAGAACTGTTTGTCTTGGGCGACGGTGAACGATGGTGTTTTCTCTTCATGGAAGGGGCAGCAGGCTTTGTAATTCTTACCGGCTTTTTTGAGTTGCACACGGCTATTGACCACATCGACTATATCAACGCGATCGAGTAGGTCATCAATAAAGCTCTGAGGGATCAATCCAGCCATGGGTGCTACGGGTTGTCGGTTACGTGACGAGCAGTGTAACGCCTTCGCCTGATAAATTTAACTGCAGATTACAATTGTCAGTGACTCAGGATGTTAGTGTTGCTTTGATCAAGCCGCTAACCGCACCGGCGTCAGCACGGCCTTGAATTTGTGGTTTTATAATCCCCATCACTTTGCCCATATCGGCCATAGAGCTTGCGCCGGTCTGTTCGATGGCGGCTTGTATCATAGTGCTTATTTCTTCATCGCTTAGAGCTGCGGGCAGAAAGTCCTGAATCACCGCAATCTCGGCGATTTCGACATCGGCGAGCTCTTGGCGACCGGCGGCCTCGTATTGGCTGATGGAGTCGCGGCGCTGCTTGACCATTTTATCTAAAACCGCGAGAACTCGTGCATCATCAATTTCAATACGCTCGTCTACTTCGATACGCTTAAATTCAGCCTGAATCAATCGGATAGCGCCGAGTCGACCCTTGTCTTTGGCCCGCATGGCATCTTTCATGGCATCATGAATGGTTTGCTTCATCGACATAAGTATTCTCCATTGATTGGGTTAGGGCGTTGACTAGATTAGCGAAATAACGGCGACTTTAGTAGCTGACAGAAACACAAAAAGCGCCAATGGCGCTCTTTGTTATGACTCTTTGATCATTAAGTCTGGATTCAGACTGATGCTTAGTAGAGTCGAGTAAACTTACGTGATTCGCGAGATACTTTCTTTTGGTTGCGCTTCACGGCTGCAGCAGCTTTGCGTTTACGTTCCCAAGTAGGCTTCTCATAGAATTCACAGCTGCGAACTTTGGCCAAAATACCGGCTTTTTCGCAAGAACGTTTAAAACGACGTAGTGCTACGTCAAAGGGCTCGTTTTCTTTAATTCGAACGCTTGGCATAAATGCTTAATCCTGTAGTGAGTAAACCGTCGACACAGGCTAATCTGTGCTCGACTCGTCAAGGGCGCGTAGTCTATACACTTAACATTAGTCTTGCAAAGTTTTTTGTCCGCTTTTTAGCAGATTTAAGGCGTCGTTAAACTTCAGGTTCACAGATGCTCGCAGAGGGTTTAAAGTGACCACCCTGATAAATTCTGAAAGCGATCGATAATGCTGGTTCTGGGTATAGAAACATCCTGTGACGAGACTGGGTTGGCTATTTATGATAGCCAGCGAGGTCTGCTTGCACATCGGCTTTACTCGCAAGTAAAGTTACATGCGCAATACGGTGGTGTGGTGCCGGAATTGGCCTCGAGAGATCATGTGCGCAAGATTATTCCACTGCTTAACCAGGTGCTGACCGATGCCAATATCGCTAAGTCGGATATTCAAGGTATTGCCTATACCTCGGGGCCTGGCCTAATGGGTGCGCTGATGGTGGGGGGCGCTATGGCTACTGCGTTAGGTTTTGCGTTGGCTATTCCGGTGATTGGTGTCCATCATATGGAAGGCCATCTATTGGCGCCCATGCTTGAGGATCATCCTCCCCAGTTCCCGTTTGTTGCATTGCTAGTGTCTGGCGGTCATACGCAGTTGGTATCGGTTAAAGCGATTGGTGATTATCAGTTGTTGGGGGAGTCTCTAGATGATGCGGCGGGCGAGGCATTTGATAAGACCGCAAAAATGCTCGATTTAGATTATCCTGGTGGCCCAGTACTGGCTGCCATGGCAGAGCGGGGGCAAATTGACCGTTTCGATTTTCCTCGACCGATGACCGATCGGCCCGGATTGGATTTTAGTTTCTCTGGTTTGAAAACATTTACACGCAACTTAATTAACCAACATCGCGGTGGCGATGTGCTACCGGATGAGCAAACGACGCTGGATATCTGCGCAGGTTTTCAAGAGGCCGTTGTCGACACCTTGGTGATTAAGTGCCGACGAGCATTGCAACAAACACAAATGAAAACACTGGTGATTGCTGGGGGTGTATCGGCTAATAGTCGGCTGCGGAAAAAACTGGAGGTCGCGCTGGCGAAAGATAGCGCCGAAGTTTTCTATGCACGCCATGAATTTTGCATCGATAATGGCGCGATGATTGCCTATGCAGGCTGTCAGCGTTTAGCCGCAGGGCAACGCAATGATCTGGCTATTAGTGCAACACCGCGTTGGCCACTCGATCAATTGCCCAGCCTATTGCCCAGCCTATAGCACCGCCAATAAGGAAAAGAAATGGATATTGTTTATATAAGAGATCTGCGTATAGAAACTATCATTGGTATCTATGATTGGGAACGAGAGGTCAAGCAAACGATTAGTTTGGATTTGGAGATGGCCCATGATATTCGCCGTGCCGCAGAGACCGACGATATTGAATATGCGCTTAACTATAAATCTATTGCCAAGCGACTGATCGCGTTTATTGAGGCCAGCGAGTTTTTGCTGGTGGAGCGTATGGCGGAGGAGATCGCGCGCATTGTTCGTGAGGAGTTTTCGGTACCTTGGTTAAAGTTGCGTGTAAGTAAGCCGGGTGCCCTGAGATATTCGCAAGATGTTGGCATCATTATTGAGCGAGGAGAGCGTTCCTAATGGCGTTAATTTTTCTTAGTCTAGGTAGCAATATTCAGCGCCAGTTGCATATTGGCAATGCTCTGGATAGCTTGGCTGAGAACTTTGGTGACATGATTATCTCGTCTGTTTACGAGAGCGTCGCGGTGGGATTTGAAGGGGACAGTTTCTACAATCTGGTGGTCGGTATTCACAGCAAAATGGATATTAATGATATAGCCACCTTGCTAAAACAGATTGAGGATCAAAATGGTCGTGACCGCAACGCCCCACGATTTGGGCCGCGAAGTTTAGATATAGATATTCTAACCGTAGATGATATAGCCGGTGAGCTTGGCGGCATTAGCTTGCCTCGCGACGAGGTGCTTAAGAATGCGTTTGTATTATTGCCGTTGGCTGAGGTTGCGGGGGAGCAGATCCACCCCTTGACGGGAAAGTCGTTTGCCCAGCACTGGCAAAACTACGATCATAAAAAACAAAAACTATGGCCAGTGGATTTTATCTGGCGCGGTGCCAATTTAACCCAGTCTGACTAAAGGCTATTTGAGCTACCACCATCCACGGCAATAGTTTGGCCGGTCATATAAGTGGCATTGACAGCCAGAAAAAACGCGGTTTGTGCAATATCTGACTCTGTGCCGAGGCGCCCCATGGGAACCTTGCCTAACACCGAAGCCTGTTTATCGACATCATCTTCTTCATGTTCGGGCCACAGTATAGCGCCTGGTGCCACACTGTTGACACGCACATTTGGAGCCAAATCTACAGCCAGTGATTTAGTCATAGCGATATTGCCAGCTTTGGCTATGGTATAGATGGGATGATTGCTCAACGCTTGCCGAGCATGCATATCAGAAATATTCACAATAGTTCCCCGGGTCTTTATCAGCATCGGAGCGAGTTTTTGTGAGAGAAAAAATGGGCCTTTTAGATTGCTGTTAATAAGATCATTCCACTGCTCATCATCGCAATCTTGCAACGGAGTGGGGTAAAAACTGGATGCATTATTAACCAGTACATCAAGACGCCCCAGCGTGGCGATCAGTTGGCTAATATTGTCTAAGTCATCCATATTGTTGAGATCTGTTTGCACCAGTAAACAGCTATTTTCACGGCTTGCATTGAGTTGTTCGCAGAGTTTATCTGCGGCAGCCGCAGATCTGTTGTAGTGAATAACCACAAGATAGCCAGCCTCATGGAACAGGCGCGCAGTCACTGCGCCAATACGTCTCGCTGCACCCGTAATCAGTACTACTTTTTCATCTATGTGACGCATAATTAAACCCGAGATTGTAGATAGTTATGTTTGAATTCAGTGAGGTTGGCAACTTGCCGGAGACTGAGTTCATGGCCGATTTCAGCGCCGCTGATATTGGCTTCAAGCAAGTCGGAGATATCGGTGGCAGTGACAACTCGCATGGCGGCGCGTAAATAATCCGCTGAAGGATAATCACGATTTTCAAAACCCGTGCGCCCCCGCGCATCGGCTTCACAGCAGAGTAAAAAGTCCTCGAGTTGTTGTGGTGATTTTAATGCCCCAAGTCCTTTAAGTAGTTTTAATATGGTTTGCGGTCGCAGTTCCAGTGCTTTATGACAGAGTAAATGGTACTCGGTAACGACCATGGCTAGCTGACGGTGCGCATTTGGCACTTTAAAACGGTCACAAACATCTTTTACCAGAGGCAGGCCGCGCTCTTCGTGGCCTTTGTGGCTGGGTAGCACATGATCTGGAGTGATGGCCTTGCCGAGATCATGGACCAATACAGAAAATCTCACTTTTGAGCATGGCGAGAGTTTCGCTGCCTGTTGCAGTGACATTAAAGTGTGAATGCCAGTATCGATCTCCGGATGATAATCAGCGCGCTGCGGAATGCCGAATAAATTATCGACTTCTGGAAGCAATTTGGCCAGGGCTCCGCAGTCGCGAAGCACCTGAATATAGATATCAGGAGAACGCTCGCTAAGCGCGCGCTTTGTCTCTTTCCATAGGCGTTCTGCGACCAAATGACTGAGTTCATCGCTGTTAACCAACTGCCGCATCAGCGTCATTGTTTCCGGTGCAATAGAAAACCCTAAGTGATGATATCGGGCAGCAAAGCGTGCAACTCGCAAAATGCGTAATGGATCTTCGGTAAAAGCGTTGGAGACATGACGCAGTAGTTTGGCTTGAAGGTCCTGTTGACCTCCGTAGGGATCGATAATCACACCATTGGCATCCTCTGCCATCGCATTAATGGTCAAATCACGTCGCATTAAGTCGTCTTCAAGGCTGATACTGGGGTCGGTATGGAAGGTAAATCCTTGATAGCCATGACCAGATTTTCGCTCGGTTCGAGCAAGCGCATATTCTTCGCCGGTTTTAGGCTCGATAAATACAGGAAAATCTTGCCCTACGGCCCTATAGCCTTGCTCAATCATCTGTTGTGGTGACCCACCAACGACTACCCAGTCATTTTCAGTGCTCGGGTAATTGAGTAATTTATCGCGGACAGCGCCACCAACTAAATAGATTTTCATCGTCTGATCCAATATCTCAGCCTATTGTAGGGTGCGTTAGCACTTAGCTCAAACTAAACGCAGTTGTCGTCGATCAAGAGGGTTGAAATGTTTGGGTTGTGGCCAACGTTTTGTATGACCGATGGTAGTTTGCTTGTGAGCCACTAGTTAGCAGCACCGGAGGGGCCAATTAATCAGTCTAACCCCATAATTGTTTAAGACGATCGTCGCGTCCACAACGCCAGCGGTAATAATTGTAGCGTGTAGGATTTTTTTTATAATAATCCTGATGATACTCCTCAGCGATGTAGAACTCGTTTGCGGCAGTAATAGCCGTTTGGATTTTGCC
Organism: Porticoccaceae bacterium; assembly: GCA_002685715.1. Taxonomy (GTDB): domain Bacteria; phylum Pseudomonadota; class Gammaproteobacteria; order Pseudomonadales; family Porticoccaceae; genus HTCC2207. Next base: position 10,821 of record NYXU01000032.1, read on the forward strand.
CGGTAGTTCGGCGCTTGCAACCAACTCATTTAATGATTGTTGCGCGGCCAACTGTTGCGATGGGTTTAGATAGAAAATCTCACTGCGATACTGCGAGCCGCGATCGCAAAATTGACCGTCGCCGTCTAACGGGTCGATATTAACCCAAAAATGGGTAAGCAACTGTGGGTAACTGATAATACTGCTGTCGAAAACGATTTTGACGGCTTCAGTATGACCAGTAGTGCCCGACGACACCTGCTGATAACTGGGATTGGCTATGCGGCCGCCGATATAGCCTGACACTGCGGAAGTGACGCCATCTATTTTTTCGAAATCACGCTCTATGCACCAAAAGCAACCTCCAGCGAAAATAGCTTGCTCCTGATTTGCATAACTGAACTGACTCAAGCTCAAGATTAGAATAAACAAGCCCTGCGTTGAGAGGTAAGATTTTGTTATCGCATCAATCAAGTTATATCTCCAGTGCGTTTCAAAGCAAGTAATAGCTATAAAATTACGCGATGATAATCACATTGGTTTGATGGCGTGTTTAAAGATGCACTGCTCGATCAATTTATTTTCTTGACGAAGCATGATTTTGCACTTATTTTCGCCGTTGTAGCGTATTCATTTGTACTGACGAGTTGTGATAAAACGACCTTGAGGTTAGGTGATGGGCGAAGATCTTGATGATTTAGACAATATTCAGAACCCAGATGATTTAGAGGATGGGGAGCCTGTTGATTTATCTGAAAAGCAACAGGCGAAGGCTAGTTGTGAATCTCGGCGTCGATTGGAACGCAAGCTTGAAGAAACGCGCATGCTGAAACAGGTTCAAGACTACGATTTTGACGATGATTATGATTAACCGCTGCATCTTCTGATCGTTGGCTGCAAAGTTTGTTTAAGTTGACAATCTAGGGCTGAATTTTGGTATAGTCACGCCCGCTAAAACATAACATAACTCGGATTTATCCTTTGCCTTTAGCAAATCCACTAATGGTTGACCACCTTTTGTTTGAGCGTGATGACCGTAATGTTTTTGAACCCATCAACTTTACCGTTGACGCAGGGGACATCCTGCAAATTGAGGGCGCAAATGGCGCCGGCAAAACCACATTAATGCGGTTGCTGACCAGCGCGCTACAGCCCACTTCTGGTTCAATTCTTTATCAGGGCGAAGACATCCGTCGTTGTCGCTATGAATATCTAGCCAATATCCTTTACATAGGGCATCAGTCAGGACTTAAGATGACCCTTACAGCGGAAGAAAATTTATCTTGGATGAGTCCCGCGACTTGCTCAGGTGACGACATCCGCGCGGCCTTAGCCGAGGTCGGATTGCGCAGTTATGAAGATGTCCCTTGCCACAATCTGTCTGCCGGTCAGCACCGACGAGTCGCGCTAGCGCGACTATTGACCAGCACCGCCACCATCTGGTTTCTGGACGAACCTTTTACCGCGATCGATAAGCAGGGAGTGGCTACTCTAGAGGCGCTTATGCGCAACCATGTCGATGCTGGGGGCTGTCTGTTACTGTCGACCCATCAGGATCTAGCCCTGGATGGCGTGCGTAAATACTGTGTCGAACCTCACAAGCAAAGAAGCTTACGGTAATGAACAATATTGGCTTTTTGGCATATTTGAGGCGAGATTTACTGTTGGCTTATCGCCGACGAGGAGAAGCAGCGAGCCCACTGATGTTTTTTTTATTGGTCTCGACGCTGATTCCACTGGGCGTCGGCCCAGACTCAGCGCGACTGGCCGAGTTAGCGCCCGGTATTATCTGGGTGATGGCGTTATTGGCGACGCTATTGTCTACTGAGGGACTGTTCGCTGCTGACCACCAAGATGGCACGCTAGAACAAATGCTTATATCGCCTCAGTTAGTGGTAATGCCGGTGTTAGGAAAAGTGGCTGCTCATTGGCTAGTCACTGGGTTGCCACTAACAATGGTATCGCCGCTTATTGGTTTGATGTTGTCATTGCCCGAGATAGCTATTGTGCCGATGATGATCAGTTTGGCTGTCGGAACGGCTTGCTTGAGTCTGGTCGGAGCCGTGGGTGCGGCGCTAACTGTGTCTTTGCGTAAGGGTGGCTTGTTGTTGTCAATCGTGGTGATTCCTTTGTATACGCCCGTTATTATATTTGGCAGTGCCACCGTGCAGACTGCAATTGATGGCATCAATTGGTTGCCACCACTAGCTGTATTGCTGGCGATGCTCTGTGCGGCGATAGCGTTGTGTCCCTTGGCCATCGCTGGCGCGCTACGGTTGGTTAACAGTAACTAATTTTGATAAAAGGTTTTTAGTAATATGGCATCGAGTAAGGGTTGGACATGGTTCTATCGACTCGGATCACCGCGTTGGTTTTATGAGACTACTGGCCGATGGTTGCCTTGGCTCGGGGCTGTGACATTGTTACTGATATCGATTGGCTTGGTATGGGGCCTGGGTTTCGCGCCACAGGATGCTAAACAGGGCAATAGTTTTAGGATTATCTATCTGCACGTACCGGTGTCTTTTCTCGCCTTAGCAGGGTACTACCTGATGGCTATCGCGGGCGCTATAGGACTTGTATGGCGTATGAAGCTCAGTTACGTAGTGATGAAATCTGCTGCCCCTATTGGCGCCGCGCTAACTTTTTTAGCACTGTTCACTGGTGCGATTTGGGGTAAGCCGACATGGGGTACCTACTGGGTGTGGGATGCACGTATAACCTCCATGTTAATTTTGCTGTTTCTGTATTTGGGTGTCTTGGCCTTGCAATATGCCTTTCATAGCCAAGAGGCCGGCAGTAAAGCCGGCGCAATATTGGCCCTAGTTGGCACCATTAACATACCCATAATCTATAAGTCGGTGGACTGGTGGTACACATTGCACCAGCCGGCCACCATCAAATTAACATCGGCACCAAGCATGCACCCTGATATGTTTCAGCCCTTGTTGGTGATGATTGCAGCGCTCTATTGTTTTTATGCGCTGGCGTTAATTTTATTTACTCGTGCTGAGATATTGCGGCGCGAGCGCGACGCTACATGGGTGCGTGATTTGGCTTTGCAAGCTGAGTCCAGCAGGGAGAATGAATAATGCAATTTCAGTTCGAAAATCTTGAGGAGTTGTTGGTGATGGCTGGTCACGGAGAATATGTGTGGACCGCTGTTCTGGTGTCTTTGTTGACTATGGCGTGGTTGTTAGTCAAGCCACTGCAACAGCACCAACACAATTTAAGAGATATTGCCCGCCAACATCGCCGCGAACAGCAGCGTCAAACGACTAATGAGGCTCCTTAATGCACCCAATACGAAAACAGCGCCTGCAAATGGTTATTCTGCTTGTAGTGGCCGCGAGTGCTATCGTCGGGCTAATGATGTATATGATTGGTCAGAACGCCAATTATTTTTATACCCCGTGGCAAATTACTAATGGCGAGGCTCCGCAGTCGGTTAATATTAGAGCAGGCGGTATGGTCGTCGATAATTCCGTAGTGCGTTCGCCCGATTCACTTGATGTGAGGTTTAAGGTCACTGATGGTCGGGCTGTTCTGGAAGTGCATTATGGCGGTATTCTTCCCGATCTATTTGCCGAAGGTGAGGCTGCCATTGCGTCTGGCCAACTAGACCAAAATTTAGTACTACAGGCGACTGAAGTATTAGCTAAGCACGATGAGAATTACACGCCACCCGAGGTGGCAGAAGCAATGAATCAGGCCCATCAGCAAAAGCAACGAGAGGAATTGGCGCAATGACCCCTGAAGTTGGCCATGCGGCCCTCGTTGTCGCACTAGGGTTTGCCGTGGTTCAGGCGCTGGTACCCATGATAGGTTCGTTTAATGGTTATCGCAGTTGGATGCGGCTAGGTCATTCCATGGCGTTGGGTCAATTTGCCTTTATGGCGTTGTCATTTGCCTGTTTGGCCAATGCTTTTTTACTGGATGACTTTTCTCTCAGATATGTCGCCAATAACTCCAATACATTGTTGCCCGATCGCTTTAAATTTAGTGCGGTGTGGGGCGCGCACGAAGGCTCACTGCTGTTGTGGGCATTGATTTTGGCAGGCTGGTCAGCGGCTGTTGCTCTGTTTAGCCGCGAATTGCCAATACAGCTGTCTGCTCGCGTGCTGTCAATTCTTGGTGCTATCGCCGTGGGTTTTGCGCTATTCCTCCTGTTTACCTCGAACCCCTTCGAGCGTATTTTGCCTCTTGCGCCAACGCAAGGGGGTGACCTTAACCCACTGCTGCAAGACTTTGGTCTTATTGTGCATCCGCCCATGCTATATATGGGCTACGTCGGTTTTTCTGTGCCCTTCGCCTTTGCCATTGCGGCCTTGATTGGCGGTCAGTTCGATAGCGCTTGGGCGCGCTGGTCGCGACCTTGGATCAATCTGGCTTGGGTATTCCTGACCATTGGTATTACGCTGGGTAGCTGGTGGGCCTANTANGAATTGGGNTGGGGNGGCTGGTGGTTNTGGGANCCAGTAGAAAATGCTTCATTTATGCCNTGGCTAGTGGGTACNGCNCTNGTGCANAGTATTGCNGCGACGGAAAAACGCGGTGTTTTTCGCAGTTGGACATTANTGNTAGCGATTTTNGCTTTNTCGCTNAGNCTNNTGGGNACCTTNTTGGTGCGCTCCGGTATTCTCACCTCGGTGCATGCCTTTGCCAGTGACCCTGAGAGAGGACTGTTTATTTTAGCCTTCNTGGCGTTGGTGATTGGTGGTTCGTTACTGCTATTTGCATTGCGCGGCCCGGCCATGTACCAAGCGGCCGGTTATGGTGCCTGGTCGCGGGAAATGATGTTGCTGGTCAATAATATTTTACTGGTCGGTGCTATGGCGATGATTTTAGTGGGCACTTTATATCCATTGTTGGCCGATGTGTTAGGTTGGGGCAAAATTTCTGTTGGCCCGCCGTACTTTGATTTTTTCTTTGTTCCCACAATGTCCGCTCTGGCGCTGTGTGTGGGTCTGGCAATGTTTACTCGTTGGAAGAAAACTGAGTTATCGACATTACGGCGCAAAGCCAATATCCCTATGTTACTTAGCCTGCTACTGGCGCTGGTTGTGCCGCTCTTTATCACTGGGGAGGACAGGGGCTCTGATTACTCTTTGGCAGCTGCTATCACTCTGCTACTCGGTTTTTGGGTAATTACAATGTCGGTAGCGGACGTGGCTGGCAAACTGGCAGGGAAGCTATCGGGAGTAACCCTGTTGCCCGGCAGTTACTGGGGTATGATTTGTGCGCACTTAGGCTTAGCGGTTTGTGTGTTAGGGGTCGGGCTCAGCAGTATTTATGATGTGCAAAAAGATGTGCGTATGGCGCCTGGTGATAAGGCAATGGTATCAGGTTATGAATTCGAATTTGTCGGTGTTAAGCAGNTGCAGGGGCCCAATTACACTGCTTACCAAGGTCAGATAAAGGTGCAGTCTGAACATAATTTTAGTGTGTTGCTGACACCAGAAAAGCGTAATTACAGTGCCGGNGGNCAGGTGATGACTGAAGCGGCTATCGATGCATCTTTGAGTCGAGATCTCTATGTGTCTCTGGCCGAGCCTCTGGCAGGCCAAGCCTGGGCAATTCGATTACAGGTTAAACCTTTTGTGCGCTGTATCTGGTTGGGCGGCCTGATGATCGCAATGGGTGGCTTGTTGGCGGCGTTAGATAAACGCTATCGGCGCAAGCGTCGACCAGCGACTAGTCAGCATACCGCGACAGTCGGAGCGAGCCTATGACCAGAGTGGCGCTGTTTGTTCCGTTAGTATTATTTGTGGTGCTCTCGGTAGTGCTCTTACTGGGGCTGGATAAGAATCCGCAGGAATTGCCCTCCGCTTTGATTGGTGACCCTTTCCCNGAATTTTTTTTACCCGCACTTGACGATAGTCAGCAGATTGTTAGCCGTGACGATTTTAACGGCCAGGTCTTGCTGGTGAATGTTTGGGCGACTTGGTGTTTTGCTTGTCGTATAGAACATCCGATGCTCAATAAACTGGCTGAGCAGGGTGTCGTTATCGTCGGTCTCAATTATAAAGATCAGCGGGCAGAGGCCAAGGCTTGGCTAGATCAACGCGGTAATCCCTACCAATTTAATATTTTTGATGCCGAGGGCAGTCTAGGTATTGATTTAGGGGTGTACGGTGCGCCAGAGACCTATTTGGTGGATGCTCAAGGCCATATTCAACACCGGCGGGTAGGCGTGGTTGATGAAGCAATTTGGGACGAGGAATTTAAGTCACTTTATGAGCGCTTGATCGGAGAGTCAGAATGAGAACTCTGTGGGGGCTGTTATGTGCGATGTTTTTATCCGGTCAGCTTGTGGCTAGTTCAGCGATAGTAGAGTTCTCCGACGAATCGCTGCGGGTACGATATCAACAATTGATTCAAGAACTGCGTTGTCCAAAGTGTCAAAATCAAAATTTAGCGGATTCCAATGCGCCCATCTCACAGGATCTGCGTGCTCAGGTACAGGGCCTGCTGGAGGAGGGTATGAGCGATCGGCAAATCAAAGATTATCTTAAAGCGCGATACTCTGATTTTATTCTCTATCGCCCTGAGGTTAATAAAACCACTTGGTTGCTATGGGCGGCCCCTGTATTGTTTATGTTTATCGGTGCTTGGGTTGTCTATAGCCTATATAGACAAAAGAACACACCAAAGAGCGTTGTTGCTAGCGCTGATGCAGTGGCTGAGCCTGAGAGCGAGGAGTCTGATGACATCGCAATGAGTGCGACAGATCAGCAGCGCTTGGAGCAGTTGTTAATGGATGGGGAAGAGCAATAATGACGTTTTGGATGATGTTTGCGCTTCTGTTGCTGGCCGCCAGTGGTTTTATTGCCTTTCCATTTCTATCCAATTGGCGTAGATCGGGTAAAAACGCTTCAGCTGGAGTCAGTGTTGAGCGGACCAATGTGGCGATTTATCGCGAACAGCAAGAGCAATTTCAGCGGCAACTGGACAATGCCGAAATCAGTGTGGAGCAGTTTGAGCAGTTGAGCGCTGATGCCAAGCAGCTGTTGTTAAGTAATACTGCAAGCCAATCGGCCGATAGTCCACAGCAGGACAACACTGGTCTATGGTTGTTACCGGTACTGGTTGTCTTGTTAACTGCGAGCAGCTGGTTGCTATACAGCGAACTTGGCGCGCAGGCTGATGAAGACATTCTCCAGTTGATTACCGCGGGTGCGGAAGTCTCAGACAACACTGAAGCTGCACAACTATGGCGGCAGCAGTTGAATAGCGCCATCGCAACGCGCGTTGAACAGCGCCCGAATAATATTTATTACTGGGTCATGCTGGCGCAGTCAGCCATTGCCGAGGGTGAGCTGCTGCAAGCCAGTAACTATTTTGCCGCAGCCATTAAAGCTCAGCCCGACGATGGCTATTTGCTCGCGCAGTATGCTGAAACCCTTTATTTGGTGGCCGGCAGTCAGTTCACGCCTGCTGTTGTTGAGGCCATGGATAAGGCTTTTGCAGTGGATTCTAATAACGCGACAGTGTTGGGGCTGAAGGGTATTCAAGCGTTTGAACAACGCCAATTAGCATTAGCGATAAGTTATTGGCAGGGTGCCCGACAATCACTTGATCCGGCTGGATCAACGGCCAAGGCGCTGTTAATCGGTATTGAGCGCGCCAAGATGCTCCTAGCAGATGGTGGGACTGTAACGCAGACTGGGGAAAAAGGTTCGATAAAGATCGAGGTATCAGTAACGATCGATGACTCTATTGACTATACGCCCGATCAACAGGTGTTTGTTGCCGTCGTTGAAGCAGCAGGACCACCTATGCCCATCGCCGCACGTAAACTGCGAGCTGCTGACTTACCGGTAACATTGAGTCTAACTGCTGCAGATGAGTTAATGGTTGGGCGAACGCTGGCGTCAGCTCAAGCGGTGCGATTGGTGGCGAGATTGTCTACTTCAGGCTCTGCAACGGCGCAGTCAGGGGATTGGGAAACGACTTCCCCTATCGTTGATGTACCCCATGATCAGGGCCCTATCGAACTCGTTATTCACCGTCAGCGCCCCTAATTGACAAGTTTTAGCAGTTGATTAGCCTGCTGACCCTGTCGCCGTTAAAAGTAAATGCAACATTCGGTGATTTACTGTTTTGTGTCAGGCTCAGACTGTGTAGAATTGAATGCTGGCGATAACGTAATCCTGCGGTCAACGGACTGGACCGAATATAAATAGAAATCATTAAACATGCGGCTTAAATCGATTAAATTAGCTGGGTTCAAATCTTTTGTTGACCCCACCAATGTAAACTTTCCGAGTAATCTCTGCGCAGTGGTTGGGCCCAACGGCTGTGGCAAATCAAATATTATCGATGCCGTGCGTTGGGTAATGGGCGAGAGCTCAGCAAAAAACCTCCGTGGCGAGTCGATGTCCGATGTTATTTTCAACGGTTCTGGAGGGCGCAAGCCGGTTGGCCAGGCATCCATTGAGTTAGTGTTTGATAATTCTGAGGGGCGAATTGTTGGGGAATACGCCTCTTACAATGAGATTGGGATTAAACGCAAAGTCACCCGTGATGGCCAGTCCAATTATTATCTCAATGGTAACAAATGCCGTCGTCGGGATATCACTGATATCTTTTTGGGTACGGGGTTAGGGCCTCGCAGTTACGCGATTATTGAGCAGGGCATGATTTCGCGATTGATTGAGGCGAAACCCGATGAATTACGGGTGTATATTGAGGAAGCCGCGGGTATCTCAAAGTATAAAGAGCGTCGTCGTGATACCGAAAGCCGTATGCAGCGCACTGTTGAGAATCTTGAGCGTCTTACCGATATTCGTGATGAGTTAGGTCGCCAACTCGGTCGGTTAGAGCGTCAGGCCAAGTCTGCTGAAAAATACGCGGAGTTTAAAAAGGAAGAGCGTCAACTCTCAACGGAATTGTTGGCGCTGAAATGGCGTNCTCACAATGTCTCGGCTACCGAGCAAAAACAAGTGATTGGCAACTTTGAAGTTGAGTTGGAAAAATTTGTGACACAGCGTAGTGGCTGCGACACCGCAATTGAAAAACTGCGCACACAATTCACTGATAGCAGTGATGCATTTAATCAGGCTCAGGCCCGATTTTACAAAATTGGTGGCGATGTTGCTCGCATTGAACAGGCTATTGAGCACGCTCAGCAACGTGCTCAAGAATTGCATAAGGACCTTGAGCAGACCGAGCGCAATTACACAGAAACCGATCAACATCTAACCGCAGATCGACAGCGCGCAGCGGGCTGGGAAGCAGAACTCAGCGAGTTGACTCCTNGGTTGGAAGAGGCCGTGGCTGCTGAAGCGATTTCGTCAGCCGCACTGGAGGCCGCTGAAACAGCGATGCAACAATGGCAACAGACTTGGGACGAGTTTAATCAAAAGTCTGCTAGCCCAAGGCAACAGGCTGAGGTGCAGCAGTCGCGTATACAACATCTTGAACAGTTAATGAGGCGATTGACGGAGCGGCAAACCTCATTGTCTAGCGAAGCGAGCAGTTTTCAGGCTAGTCCTGCGGAAGATGAAATGGCGACTATTCAAGCATTGTTAGCTGAAGCAGAATTAGCTAAAGAGACTGTTGAGCAGCAGCGAATCGCCAATGCCGAGCAAATTGACCTATTGCGGCGCGATGATAAATTGGCTGCTGAGGAATTGAATGCCACCCGCAGCCAACAGCAGACGCTTAAGGGCCGCCAAGCTTCCTTGGAAGCACTGCAACAAGCTGCCAAAGGGGACAATGCTGAACAGCAGTGGCTTGATGCCAAAGGTCTTGGGGATAAGCCACGTCTTGCTGATTCTGTGGTACCAGAGGCCGGATGGGAGATCGCCGTAGAGACGGTGCTGGGTAGCTACCTGCAGGCCATCGCGGTAGACGATATCGCTAGTTCGGTTAGTCTGCTAGAGGACTTTAGCAAGGGTGAAGTGTTATTGGTTGGCAATAACAGTACAGCACCGGTGTCCGGCAGTGCTGGAAAATTGCTGAGCGATTTGGTTTCGGGTGACTGTGCTCGGGGTCTAATGAGTAATGTCTATGCCGCAGATACATTGGCCGATGCGTTAAAACTGCAACCGTCGCTTTCAGCGATTGAGTCAATAGTGACGCGTGATGGCATTTGGTTAGGCAGTAACTGGTTGCGGGTGGCGCGAGATAAAGATGCCACCGCAGGTGTGTTGCAGCGTAAACAGGAGCTTGACAGTATTGCTGAGCAGTTATCTGCGGTAGAGAAGAGCATCGAAACGTTAGATAGCAGCAGACAGAGCAATGAAAAGCGACTGCAGAGTTTAGAAGAAAACCGTCAGGCGATTGCTGCCGATATTGCTCAGCAACAGTCAAATTATGCGGAATTACGCTCCAAACTCAGTGGTTTTGAGGTACAGATCGAACAGTACAAGGCGCGTAAAGAGCGGGCCGAAAATGAACTCGCTGAGGTCCAACAGCAGTCGGCCACTGAACAGGAAAATCTTTCAGCAGCGCGCGTCATTCTGCAGGAATCTATTGAAAAAATGGAGGCCGATACGGAGCGCCGTGAGGAACTAATCGGTCAACGTGATACGTGCCGTGCTGAGCTTGATACAGTGCGTCAAAAAGCCACTGAGGATCGCGAGCATCGACAGCAGCTGGCGGTGCGAGAAAATTCTTTGACGACTCAGCTCGTGTCTATACGTGAGGGTATCGGTCGTCTTGAAGTGCAGTTTGAAAGACTCCAGGAACGACGTGAGCAGCTGCGTGAAGCCTTTAATATTAAAGAGGACCCCAGTGAAGGGCATAAAGTTGAGCTAGAAGCGCAACTCGAAGCTCGTCTTATCGCGGAGTCGGAACTTGGTGAAGCACGCGCTAATGTTGAGGCGATTGAGCATCAGATGCGTGAGCAGGAGCAACTGCGAGGTGAAGTGGAAAATGAAGCTCAAACTATTCAGCATAAACTTGAAAAGCAACGTATTGCCGCCCAGGAAATAAGCACGCTTAGCCGTACGATTGAAGAACAAATTATTGGAAAACAGGGCAATCTTGAGAGTTTGTTGGACAGTTTGGAGGAAGATGCAGTACCCGTTGATTGGGAAGAAAAACTGCAATTAATCGGTAACCGTATTCAGCGACTGGGCCCCATCAACCTGGCGGCCATTGATGAGTACAAAATAGAGTCTGAGCGCAAAGACTATCTCGACCAACAGAATGCCGAGTTGGAAGATGCATTNACAACCTTGCAAAATGCTATTCAAAAAATTGACCGTGAAACTCGTACCCGATTTAAAGAGACTTTTGAATTGGTCAATGGCCATATTCAAGAACTGTTTCCCAAGCTATTTGGCGGCGGCCATGCCTATCTTGAGATGACCGGTGATGATCTTCTGGATACCGGGGTTACGTTGATGGCTAGGCCACCAGGCAAAAAGAACTCATCGATTCATCTGTTGTCTGGTGGTGAGAAGGCGATGACAGCAATTGCAATGGTATTCTCTATATTTAAGTTGAATCCGGCACCCTTCTGTATGCTAGATGAGGTTGATGCACCACTTGATGATGCCAATGTCGGGCGATACGCTAATATGGTCAAAGAAATGTCTGACCAAGTTCAGTTTATCTTTATCACGCATAATAAGATTTCAATGGAAGCGGCCAATCAGTTAATGGGTGTAACAATGCATGAACCTGGAGTGTCCCGATTGGTCACGGTAGACGTTAATCAAGCTGCAGAATTAGCTGAGGCTTAGCGCTCAAAGGTAACGAATAAAAATTGCTGGGTTTTTTTTAATCGCGAATTACAATAGTATAAATTTTTAGGTAGTTGAGTACGCCGTAGATATGGACTTTTTTGGCCCGCGTGGACTGTTATTAGTAATCGGTGTGCTAGTGGTGTTAGCCCTAGTACTGGACGGCTTGCGTCGTGTAAAACGAAACCGTTACGAAAATCTGCACATGTCATCGCGCAAGCTACAAAAATCCGCATCGCAATACGAGGANGNCTCTGATAGCTTAAGTGATAGTCAATTCCCCTCCGGTGGTTCGCGGGTCGTGGGTATTCGTGAAGACGATAATTTTGATGAAATTGACAGATTACTCCGAGGTGCCTCCAGCGAGGCGCGACAAGGGCAGTTTGATCTCGACGATAGCCAAGAAGAGGATAGCGCGACCCTAGAGGCGGAGAGAGCGCAGCTTGAAATTAAGTTGGCGCAACAGTCGGAAGTCAGTAGAAAGATATCTCCAAGTGACAATAACAGTTCGCAGACTCAGGACGTTCTGGCAATGCATCTGATGGCCAGTAAGGGCGAGATGATCAACGGTCAGATGTTATTAGACGCGGTGCTGGCTGTTGGTTTTCGTTTCGGTGGGCGCAAAATTTTCGATCGACATCTCAATGAGCAAGGTTCTGGCGATGTGCTATTTAGTCTAGCTAATGTGGCTAATCCTGGAACCTTTGACTTAAATACTATCGCCGACATACAGACTCCCGGAGTTTCGCTGTTTATGCAGCTCGATGGTTTGGCTGATCCGGTGACAGCGTTCGATATTATGGTCGATACCGTTGACCGCTTGGTTGCTCAATTACATCTTCATGTGCTTGATGAGACACGCAGCTCCATGACTAAGCAGACTATTGACCACTANCGTCAGCGTGCCCGCGCAGCCGCGCATAGACGCGAACAGGGCAACTAATAATTAACGGCGACTCATGATGGCAAATATTCCAGAGCACGTTCTGCAGCAGTATGAGCGTCTCAAGGACGAGCTAAACCACTATAATCACCGCTATTACGTGTTGGATGACCCAACTGTCCCTGATAGCGAGTACGATCGCCAAATGCGTCTTCTGCAGGAACTGGAAGAGCAACATCCCAGTCTTGTCAGCGCAGACTCTCCAAGTCAGCGCGTAGGCGGCGAGGCGCTATCAGCCTTTGAGCAAGTGCGCCACGATGTGGCCATGTTGTCGCTGGATAATGCGTTTTCTCGCGATGAGCTCGAAAGTTTTGAGCGCAAGATAAAAGATCGGTTGAATTATCCGTCGTCACAAGATTCGCCATCTATTGACTATGTCTGTGAACCTAAGCTCGATGGGGTTGCGGTAAGTCTCTTGTACCAGTCTGGTGTGTTAGTGCGGGGTGCCACTCGGGGAGATGGCGCAGTGGGCGAGGATATCACCAGTAATGTGCGCACCATTAACAGTATTCCATTAAAATTGCATGGTGATAACATTCCCGAATTGCTTGAGGTTCGAGGTGAAATCTACCTTCCTCATGCAGGTTTTGAGGCACTTAATACTGCCGCCGTAGCTGCCGGAGAAAAATCCTTTGTTAATCCACGCAATGCTGCTGCGGGAAGCTTGCGGCAGTTAGATTCCAAAATTACGGCCAGTCGGCCGCTAGAAATGTGTGCTTACAGTGTCGGTCAGTTTCAGGCCGAGGCNGTGCCAGAAACNCATTTGCAAATGCTTGAATCNCTGGCGAGTTGGGGNTTTAAAATTAACCAACATGTNCNGTTAGTNNCGGGTATTGCAGCCTGTGAGGANTACTACAATCAAATGGCGCAACGTCGAGATGATTTGACTTATGATATTGACGGTATCGTTTACAAGGTCAATGAATTAAAACTCCAGCAACGGCTGGGGTTTGTTGCTAAGGCGCCGCGTTGGGCGATAGCTCGTAAGTTTCCCGCTCAGGAGGAAATTACGAGGCTACTGGATGTTGAATTTCAGGTGGGACGAACGGGTGCCGTTACTCCGGTGGCGCGCTTGGAACCAGTATTTGTAGGTGGTGTCACGGTGAGTAATGCGACATTACACAATGCCGATGAAATCAACCGTCTTGGTATTTGCATTGGTGACTCTGTGATCATCCGCCGAGCGGGCGATGTAATACCACAGATCGCTAAGGTTGTATTAGAACGGCGACCAGAAGATGCTAAACAAATAGTCTTTCCTGAACACTGTCCTGTGTGCCAGTCACCGGTAAAGCGAGCCGAGGGTGAAGCAGTAGCGCGTTGTTCTGGAGGGTTTTTTTGTGGTGCCCAAATTAAGCAGGCGATCAAGCATTTTGCCTCGCGCAAAGCCATGGATATAGATGGCTTGGGTGATAAATTGGTTGACCTACTAGTTGACCAAGAGGTTATTTTCTCAGTAGCGGANCTCTATGAAGTAAAGATGCACCAGTTGATAAGTTTAGAGCGTATGGCTGAAAAATCGGCGGCTAATTTATTGTCCGCGATTGANGCGAGTAAACAGACCAGTTTGGCTAAGTTTTTATATTCGCTGGGTATTCGCGAGGTGGGAGAAACCACTGCCCAGACGTTGGCCAATAACTTTGGTTCACTAGAGTCGGTTATGGCGGCCTCGAACGAACAGTTGTTAGAGGTTGACGAAATAGGCCCTATCGTCGCGGGGCATATAGTCGATTTTTTCCNTAATCCAGATAACTTATCTATTGTTGAGGCATTGCGCGACACGGGGGTGAGCTGGCCAGATATCGATCAACAGGCTCAGGCATCGCAGCCTTTAAAAGGCCAGACCTGGGTGTTGACCGGCAGTNTGGAACTTATGAGTCGTGCGGAGGCTAAAGATNGACTACAAATACTCGGTGCCAAGGTGGCTGGTTCTGTATCAGCCAAAACATCACAAGTGGTGGCTGGGCCGGGAGCAGGATCTAAATTAACGAAAGCTGAGGCCTTGCAGATATCCGTGATGGATGAGGCCGAATTTATTGAATTTTTAGCACGTCAAGATTAACTAATATTGATCCTATGCTGTTAAGGTAATCAGTTAATTGTGGCGACACTACGATTGCACTATCAAACAGTTTAATGCGTAGGTACTGTATTAATAATTTTTATCAGGATAAACGTGGCCAAATCAAACGACAAAAGCGCAAAGGGACAGAGATCGACTTGGATAGCCTCCATGGTCGCTTGCTTCTTGTTCTTGCTGATGGCCGTGAAGGTCTATCAAGTCCCTATCAATGACATGCTGGATAACTTATTAACTATGTTGCTGGGTTTGTTGCTTATTATAGGGGCGGCCGCTGGGATGGCACGTCTTATTCTCGCATTGCGCCAGCGCAACAAATAGGTGAGCGCTCAAAAATTTTCATTTCGCTATTTTCTGGCGACCATTGCGACCAGTAATCTTGCCATGGGAATACATAAGGTACTGTATCCTTGGTTGGTCGTGGGAGTGTTGCANGAATCTCCCAGTCAGTTAGGCTTAGCGCAATTAGCGCTGTTACTACCCAATTTGTTGTTTATTCTGCCTGGTGGTGTGTTGTCTGATCGCTCCCATCGTGGAACCTGGTTGTCACTGCTATTTTTACTTTTCTTATTGCCCCTTGGACTGTTATTAATCGCCGTCGTTACTGGTGAGTTGAGCTTTGCGCTCCTCCTCCTGTTTGGTATCAGTTTTGGCAGTTTGCTGGCTTTTGTACAACCCGCTCGTGAAAGCTTACTAGGTTATGCCGCTCCCGAAATAATGCATCAGGCGGTGGCTAAAGTGATGGCTATGCAATTTATTGCGCAGGGCATTGGCTTTATCGTCGCGGGACAGTTGAGTGCAATTGGTCTACCGCAGCTATTGATGATTCAGATAGTGATTTTTGTTGTCAGTTCAATACTGATCAAACGCAGTCATCCTTTGCCTGAGCGAGCATTGACAGTGGATGCGGAGGTAAGCAAGAAATCTTTCGGGCAAAGCTGGCTTGAGCTGGGTGAGGGGTTGCGATTGTTTCGCGATGATAAACCTCTGCTTCATCTCCTGCTAATTATCTTTGCCACTGGCTTTCTTGCCTTTGGTGTCTATTTGGTCGGATTGCCACTGATAGTACGGGAATTTTATCGTGGTGGAGCAACATTGTTTGCGGGACTGCAGGTTTTATTTAGTCTTGGTATCGTTAGTGCCAACCTAGGTGTAATGAAACAGGCTAAGTTGAGTCCTAGGCTCGGTCGTTTGATGGTTATTAGCTTCCTATTGCGGGGTACTCTTGTTGCGGTTATTGCCGCAGTTCCCAGTCTTTGGTTACTGTTTCCCGTGGTCTTTATCTGGGGCTTTTTTTCTGGGCTATCGATGACATTGGGGCGCACTATCCTGCACAATCAGGTTGCTCATAGCATGCGCTCGAGAGCGGCGTCAGTGTACCAGCTGTGCTTGTTAGCAGGGGCACCGTTAGGGGCTTGGGTTTGTGGTCTTACCATCGACAATATTGGTCTAAGCGCAACATTTGTGGTTGTTGCCTTATGCACTTTACTCGCCTCTATTGCCACTGCGTTATTCTCGCCACTATGGCAATTAAATTCAGCTAAAACAGCCTAAAGGCGATAAGCGCTGCAGTGACAGCAACGTTAAGTGACTCTACACCATTGGCCATAGGAATGCCGACACGGTGATCGCTTAGCGCCGCGACCTCGGCGCTAACACCATCGGTTTCATTGCCCAAAACAAATACTATTGGCGTTTGCGGTGAAAAAGTTTGCAGTGGCACCGATTGATGCGACGATAGGGTACAAATTTGATAACCCTTTTGTTTAAACTCCGCCAAGGCTTGGGACAGCTTGTCGCAGCGTAAAATATTGCCCTTAAAAACAGTACCTGCGCTGGCCTTGATAACCAGTGGCGAGATATCCGCAGTGCCTTTACTGGGCAATAGTAGAGCATCAGCTGGGCTGGCGGTAACACTGCGAATAATCATGCCAAGGTTTTGCGGATTGGTGATGCCATCCAACGCAATAATGGTGCCTGAGGCATTGTTGTTCAGTGCTTGGTGATAGGTTTGATAGCCAGGGCAATGGATATCACAGGCAACCCCTTGGTCCTGTTTACTATTACGCGAGATCCGTGATAGCGCGGCACGGCTATGAAAACATATTTCAATAGAGCGTTGTTCGGCGAGCTGTTGGATTTGTTGAATAATACCTCCGCTGCGATTGGACTCAGCCAAGTGCAGGCGAAAGACTTGGATTGTGCTGTCTTCCAGTATTTCAAGCACAGGTTTGCGACCATAAACAGTAATAAGCTGGTCAAAAAATGACTTGCGCTTGAGGTACTCTGGGCTGTCGGCCATAGCTATTCCACTGTTTGATTAATTAGTTTTGATTAATTAGTTTTGATTAATCAGTGTTGATCCAACAGCTCTTTTATTTGTTGAAGGTCAGAGATCGATGCCTGACCCTGTTGGCTGGCGATTGGAAGAGTGGCTTTGCCGAGTGCTGTATATACCTGCTGCCAAAGAACACCATCACTCTCCTGCCTCAGTGCATCTAAATGACTGGCAACGGTTTTGACGTCGCCTCGGGCGATGGGGCCTGTGAGTGCCGAAGTGGCGTTAGTATCGAGGTAATTGTCGAGGGTCTGGCGGATTAATGATTCCAGTGGGTTNCCATTGCGATCATCAACACCGGCGGCAGTCAGTATTTGTTGGCTAGCCTGCATTAGGCTGACGAGATAATTACAGGCCATTACTGTGGCGCTGTGATACAGCGCTTTGTGTTGGCTATCAATAACAAAAGGCAGGGCGCCCATAGACTCGAACAGGGTCTGTAGCACTTCAACTGCATCAGGCTGACCCTCGATGGCACAGTGACATCCGNGAAAATGANTTAATGATTTTTGTGGNTCAGCAAAACTATGAATCGGGTGTACTGAAGCAACATGAATATCTGAGTTGTTGGAGTTAAGCACTGCTGCGCCGATGGAACCGCTGCAATGAAATACAATCGCTCCTTGATCTAGAGCGCCTGAGGCCTGTAGTTGCTTGTAGGCGGTTTCAATCTGACTATCAGGTGTGGCGATAAGCCAGATACTGGCTGGTTGCAAATCCGTTATTGGGGCCGCTACGCCACTACCAATAAAATCAACAGCTCGTTGCGATGAAGCGAGACTGCGGTTGACAATCTGTTGGATACTAACCGTAGCNGACAGCAGTCGGCATATTGTTTTGCCTAGTCGACCAGCACCAATACAGGACAGAGTGGTCATTGCGGCTTAGGCCAGTAAAGCTTTGTAAGCCAGCACTGCATTGCCCATACCCATTGCCAACGAATCCACGGTGAAGGCATGGCCAATCGAGACTTCGAGTAAATTTGGTATGCTGGCAAACTGTTTTAGATTGTCGAGATTGAGGTCATGACCTGCATTGACCCCCATACCTAGTTCTGTTGCTAGCTCAGCCGCTGCGAGATGCTGTTGGAAGATGTTGGCCATATTACTAGAGCCCCAAGCGGCAGCGTAAGGGCCGGTGTAAAGTTCGATTCGGTCCGCACCAATTTGCGAAGCGAGTCTAATTTGCTCTAAATCTGGATCCATAAATAGACTAACGCGCATGCCCTGTGATTTTAGTCGTTGAATAATAGGCGCCAACGTTTCTCCAGAGCTGGTTAGATCAAAGCCGTGATCGGAGGTTAATTGATCATCATCGTCTGGCACCAAGGTACACTGATGGGGTCGGGTCTCTTCAACAAGCGGTATAAAGCCAGGGTAGTCAGCGAACGCGGGAGCGAAAGGATTGCCCTCGATATTGAATTCCACATTAGGATTACCGTTGAGTAATGTCGCCAGTTGCCTTACATCGTCTGGACGAATATGGCGTTGGTCGGGGCGTGGGTGCACCGTGATGCCATCAGCACCTTGATCAATACAAAGTTGCGCATGCTCAATAATACTGGGGTAGTTGCCTTCTCTGGAATTTCTAATCAACGCAATTTTATTGAGATTAACACTCAGTGCAGTCATGGCTCTATCGCCTATCTAATAGGAATGGGTCTCTCGAAAGACAGCGTTTCAGATCTTTTCGGTTCTGGGAGTGCGGTCCATGCCTCTGGATTAAGTAGTCGGGCACTGAGAATACGAATAGCCTCAACTGGAACGTCTCGATAAAAACTGACTGCCTGTGTTTCTACTGATGCTATAGCATCAACTACTTCCATACCAGATATCACCTGACCAAAAACCGCGTAACCCATTTTGTCGTCCCTCGCGTTAAGAGTGCGGTTGCTTTTATGATTGATAAAAAACTGTGCCTCTGCACTATCTGGATCCGCCATGCGCGCCATAGCAACAGAGCCGCGCTTATTTTTAAGCCCGTTCAATGATTCGTTTGCAATGGCAGGGCGTGGTGAATCCCTGCGACTTAAGTCAAAGGTAAAGCCGCCTGTCTGGATCATAAATCCCTTGATTACTCGGTGAAAAATAAGGCCGTCATAATGAAATTCATTCACTAATTTGACGAAGTTATCCACGGTAATGGGTGCTTGTTGAGGGAATAATTCAATAACAATATCGCCCTTTTCAGTATTAAGAATTACCTGAGGATTATTGTTTTCAGCCCAACATTGGCTCGCTGTAAATAAAAGTGCGATTTTGATGACGGCAAGCTTGTAGAGGAAATTATGCATCGTTATAGGGACCTAATTATGTTCACTGCCATTCTGAGAAACGCTTACGCCCACGCAGTTTGGGGATCAGTACCACTAGAATTGCACCGAGAAATACGGTGAGTCCACCATATAAAAATGATTCATTACGCTTGTCGCTTTGCAAATTATCAAAGTTAGCTTTTANTACATCAAAATCTCGCTGNAACATGTGATTTTGCTTTACTAAACTTTGNTTTTGTTCGTTAAGAGCTATTACATCGGAGGAGATTTCTTTAATGCTTGCCAGCTCGGCGGCGAGATTATCCTTGCTACCCTCAGTACTATCGAGCTTCCCTCTCAATACTTTAGACTGTTGACGGAGTTCAGTCATAATTTGTTCAAGTTGGTTATTACGGCTCACTAGTTTATCTAGTTTGGCCTTGTTTGCGTTGAGTGCAATCCGAGCAATAGGTGTTGCGGTCAGATGTTGTAGCTCCATCCAACCTTCAACACCTTTTTCGGTCAACACGAGAGCCCAGCTATCTTTTTCACCCACTAGTTTTACCGCTGTGCCCGATTTAATACCCCGATGTACGATTTTACAGCGACGGCATGGCGTTTCCCGCAGAGGCACATAGAACTCATCGGCAATATAGCGCTGAAGTGGCACGCTAAGGCGCTCTATTTCTCCAACGATTTTTTGTTCTTCAGTCTCTGTTGTGAGTGTTTCTTGAGCCATGGCATTAGGGGCAAAATAACTGGCAACAATGAAAATAATGATCAATAGATAGTTCATGGGGCTTGGTTCACTGGTTATGTTGTTATGAATGATACCTTGATATAGGGTAAATGATAAATTTGTTCACTAAAGGGTTTTATTGGCGGCCCTTAGGGAAGCACTTTTAGATAGGGTTTTACAATGACCTTGGCATAAACACCTGCTTCTAAGTAAGGATCATTATCTGCCCATTCTTGCGCACTTTCGAGATTATCAAATTCTGCAATCACTAAACTGCCGGTAAACCCCTCCTCGGCCGGTTCCGAATTATCGATTGCGGGATGCGGCCCGGCGGCAAATAACCGTCCAGCGTCTTTTAATTGATGTAGACGAGCGAGATGGGCAGGGCGTGCCTGCATGCGTTTGCTCAAACTGTTTTCGATATCTTCGCTGATGATGGCGTACCACATAGGTAACATTCCTTAATAATGAGCGGTTGGATATAGTTATTTTTGTTTAATTATGTCTTCCAGCGGGATGCCCGTTAACCGAGTAATTCCTTTAAATAAATAGAATAGATCGGCTGTCAGCACTAGTATGGCAGGCAGGGCGATGACTGGAAAGCTCAAGGCGGTCATCTTGCCGAGCTGTTCATTAAAGGCAACAGTACCGGGTTCGGCCGTGAGTATGATTACTGCCAATAAATAATTAAGTAAAGAGGATAAAAAGAACGATCCCGCGAGTATCCATGAGGCATTGACCAACAGTTTGTCAAATTCTTGCATTCGTCCATTGGTGGCCAGAGCTCGATTTATGTTTTGTAAGTCGAGTATCGCTTCATTGAGTAAAAATGTATGTATTAGCGGCTGCGAGGTCTTTAAAGACAGTAGCGTCGCCACCCCAAAAATAGCCGGTATTGATGCCTCTTTGATGGCGATATAAATAGCATCCAGTTCCATTAGGCTGATGCCACCCGTTAAGCTTACGCTCACAACACCCAGCGCGGAAAAAAAGTTGAGCTTGCCGCGGGAGAAGAAGTCATGTACTCCGTAGACAATTGGAAACGTCAGAGCGACCACAATAGCCAGTTTGATGCCGAGATAGCTCTCACTACTCAATTTAGTCAAAATGAGTGTAGGGATTAATAAGTTGCAGACTAGGTTAACAAGCAGGCTTTCTTGCTTTGCAGGAACTTGGCTGTCTGTTTGGCTAGGTGCTTGAGAGTTTTGGTTTTGCATTCACTGAGATAATCATTGTTGGTGATGCAATATTGTAGCGGTTAGGGAGCAATTGTCGAGAAGTGACCAATTTTATTTGCATTGTATCCTTTGACTAATGACATCTTCTTGCTGTTTGAGGGCTGTTCCCCATCTATACCATTGCAAAGACAGAATTATTGATCTAATTATTTACAATCAGTCGCTAATGTTCATTTTTTGACGCAAGCAAGGGATTGGTTGCACAAAGTGCGCTGTTTTATGAACTGTCTAGTTTGAGCAGTCTAGTTTGTACTAGTCTGTAAAAAGTCTGCAGCGTTGTGATGGCACTTTGATAATGAGACCCTTATTAAATGGACGAGATATACATAGCTGAGCTACCGTTATGGCGGGTACATCTGATGATTTGCGGCTAATAAAACCAGTGAAAGTCTTGGTCGTCGATGATAATAGGACTAACCAACAAATTGCCGTTGCTATGTTGGATAATTTGGGTTGTCAATCGGAAGTGGCCAACAGTGGTGTTGAGGTTGTCGATACGGTACGTTTGGGTGCTTACGATCTGATTCTAATAGATTGCAATATGCCTTATATGAGTGGTTATGAGGCAAGCCAACAGTTACGCGCTCGGGAGCCAGATAAAGCTCGGGAATTGCCTATTATAGCTATGACGACAGATAATCTGATAATTGAATTTGAGCGTTGCAAACGGGTGGGTATCAATGATCTTTTGCTTAAGCCCCTTAACCTGAATGATCTGCGTGAACAGCTCGAAAAATGGACCGAGTTTTCCACTCGCGACATGGATTCTTTATGTGAGCCGAAAACTCGCTACTCTGTAAAGGAGTCTGATGATGATGCTTATCCGCTAAAGCAATCTGTCACAGAAATAGACCATGACGATACCATCGTTAAAGACGAGTCTCCACTCAGTTACGACCTGTCAGTTATGGCCACTTTAAAGCATGCAGTAGGTGATGCGCTGGGGCGTCTGATTAGTGCTTTTCAAGAGGATATGTTGGTGTATCTCGATGATTTAAATGAGGCGATTGCTTGTAATGATGTCACGAAAATCCGCGTGATAGCCCATACCATCAAAGGCAGTGCGTCTAATTTTGGTGCATATAAATTAGTCAAATGCAGTAAAGAGCTTGAGAATCGCGTGGTTGTCAATAATGTCGATAACGCAAGTGCCTATGCAGATCAAATAAGTGCCGCGTTTAGGGTGTTCACCGCTGACCTAGAGCGAGAGGTGTTAGTTTCTGCGCAGACTGAACAGATTATTGTCGGCCCGACGAAGAAGAGCAATAGCATACTCGTGGTCGATGATGACCGTTCAAATCGATTGCTATTAGTGAATGCTTTTCTTCGAGAAAATTATGAAATGGAAGAGGCCGCCAATGGTGCCGAAGCTATTGAGATCTGTCGGCAGCGTATGCCTGATTTAATATTAATGGATGCATTAATGCCGGAAATGGATGGTTTTGATGCTTGTAAGGCGATCCGTGGGCTTCCTCTCGGGGCAGATATTCCGGTCCTCATGATTACCGGGTTGGAAGATGAAGACTCAATCGTAAAAGCATTTTCCTCCGGCACTACAGACTATATTTCTAAACCGATAAACTTTTCAGTGTTGAAGCAGCGAGCAACACGTTTAATAAAAGCAAGTAAAGCAGAAACATATATAAAGGGCTTAGCTTATTACGATCCATTAACAGGTCTGCCCAATCGATTTAACCTCATGGAATACCTACAAATGCTGGTAAATCATTCGGTTATTAAAAACGACAAGTTTGCTATTTTATTCCTCGATCTCGATCATTTCAAAATGATCAATGACAGCATGGGGCATATGCTTGGTGATCTGTTGCTTAAGGCAATTGCCGATCGCCTTCAAAATACCGTGCGCCGCCATGACTTTGTTGTGCGCATCGGTGGTGACGAGTTCACATTGATACTTCAGAATATAAAGAATGCAGATATTGCAGGGAAGGTGGCTGAAAAAATATGCCAAGCTATTAGCAAGCCTTTTGTGCTTATGGGCAAAAGAATCCATATCACTGTGAGTATTGGTATTTCGATTTTTCCTGATAATGGTAGTGATGTGTTTGATCTTATTAAATATGCTGACTCGTCGATGTTTAATGCCAAAGAAAAACGCAATGGTTACTGCTTTTATAAGGTAGGTATGAAAACTGAAATATCTGAGCGGCTAGAAATGGAGTCAGAATTAAGCTCTGCCATTACGCAAGACCAATTAACTTTGGTTTATCAACCCAAAGTTAATCTTCATACAGACAGGCTAATTGGTGCTGAGGCATTGGTGCGTTGGGAGCATCCTAGAGGATTGGCTATTCCCCCTGATGTATTTATACCATTGGCAGAAGAGAGTGGGCTAATTAATAAGTTGAGTGATTGGGTATTGGAAACGGGGGTAAAGCAGTTAAAGCGATGGTTAGACGGAGGCTCTAGTCTTACCTTGGCACTTAACTTATCGATGAAAGAGTTGATAGCTGGCAACCTTCATAGCCGATTAAAAGACGTGATCAGGCGCAATCAACTGCCTGAAAACGTTTTGGAGCTGGAGATCACTGAGACTGTATTAATGAGTCAGCCAGAATTTATAGGAACAGAATTAAGCAAAATTAAAGCACTGGGAGTTTCAGTGGCGATTGATGATTTTGGTTGCGGCTACTCGTCTCTTAGTTATCTGAAGAAGTTGCCAGTAGATGTATTGAAAATTGATCGTTCATTTGTTCAAGATATTGACTCCGAGCCTAGTGATGAGGCGATCGTCGCTGGTATTGTGGCACTGGCCAAAACATTGGATATGACAACAGTGGCAGAAGGGGTGGAAACCGAAAGTCAAAGAGCTATATTAAAAAGGCTTGGCTGCGACGGTTATCAGGGTTACCTAGCCGCAACACCTTTGTCTGCTGAACCGTTTGAGGCTCAGTTTTTGCGCCCTAACTAATCAGCCTATGCCCTTAATTGCCAAGCTGTGTGATAATGGAACACTTCTATTTCAATCCCCCTAGTTTGCTTGTCTAATTCATGTAGAGAGTCATATGAGTCAGTATTTTTCGATACACCCAGATAATCCCCAGCAAAGACTTGTCTGTCAGGTTGCGGACATTGTTCGTCGTGGAGGAGTAGTTGTTTATCCCACGGATTCAGTTTATGCCCTAGGCTGCCATATTGGTGACAAACAAGCTCTCGAGCGAATTCGCACTATCCGCCGTGTCGATAAAAACCACAACTTCACATTGCTGTGCCGTGATTTATCTGAGTTGGCGAGTTATGCGAGGGTAGACAATCGTGTCTTTCGAGTTCTTAAGGCGAATACCCCAGGGCCATTTACGTTTATTTTGCCGGCCTCATCAGAAGTTCCCAAACGTTTAATGCACCCCAAGAGAAAGACGGTAGGAATTCGTGTGCCGGATAGTGCTATTGCACAAGCGCTGCTAAATGAGCTAGGTGAGCCAATGATGACAGTTACACTGATTATGCCCGGTGACGAGTACCCATTAACCGACCCCTACGATATTCGCCAATCCATAGAGACTCAGGTCGATGCCATAATTGATGGTGGTTATTGTGGTCTTGAACCTACCACAGTCGTCGATATGACTGGAGATCAACCAGAGATGCGTCGTCAGGGAATGGGAGATTTTGCACAAATCTGATTTTGAGGATGTTCAAGGGCGTTAATGTGGTTATAATCTGCGCTTGAATACTGATGGGATATCAAGTGTCTAGCGAAGCAACTTCCATAGGTGATACTCAGCCTGCCACCGGCAGTGCTGCAATCAAAGATCCGATAGCCGCAACGGCAATGCCTCGGCATCAGCAGGAGGAGATGCCTTTTGCTGTGGTACAGGGCAAAGAAATTACTACAGTGCCCAAAGATCTGTATATTCCTCCAGATGCTTTGGAGATCATTCTTGAAGCTTTTGAAGGGCCACTTGATTTATTACTCTACCTAATCCGGCGACAAAATCTCGATATTCTCGAAATTAATGTGGCTGAAATCACTCGTCAATATATGGGCTATATCGACTTGATGACGGCAATACAATTGGAATTGGCTGCAGAATATCTGGTTATGGCGGCAATGTTAGCTGAAATTAAGTCGCGTATGCTATTGCCGAGGCAGCCAGTTGAGGATGACGATGAGGAGGATCCTCGTGCAGAGCTCATTCGCCGACTACAAGAATACGAGCGGTTCAAAATAGCTGCTGAAGATATGGATGAAATTCCGCGAATTGGGCGTGATATTCATCAGGCTAGCGCTGAAGCGCCAGATCGTAAACAGGCGAAACCACACCCAGATGTTGATATGCGTGAGTTACTCACTGCCCTAGGTGAAGTGTTGCGCCGTGCAGAAATGTTTGAAAGCCATCAAATACAGTTAGAAAAATTGTCTACTCGCGAGCGCATGTCGCTGGTTTTAGATCGTCTACAAGGTCAGCAGTTTGTACCCTTTGTCAGCCTATTTAAAGACAATGAGGGGCGCTTGGGTGTGGTGGTTACATTTCTGGCGATTATGGAGTTAATTAAAGAGTCACTAGTTGAGATTGTGCAAAGCGAATCTTTCGGTCCAATACACGTAAAAGCAAGAACATCATGAACTCAGATACAATTAGAAAAATTATAGAGGGCGCATTACTAGCCGCAGGCAAGCCCCTAGATATTGCTCGTTTGGAAGCTCTTTTTGAAGAGGACGAACGTCCGCCGAGAGATCAGATAAAAGCAGCATTAGAAGAGATTGAAGCCGATTGTCGTGAGCGCGGTTTTGAGTTGAAGCAGGTGGCTAGTGGCTATCGCTTTCAGGTACGACAAGAATTGGCCACGTGGGTCAATCGGTTATGGGAAGAAAAGCCCAAACGTTACTCCAGAGCTATGCTTGAGACGCTATCTCTTATTGCCTATCGTCAGCCGCTAACACGTGGTGATATTGAATTGGTGCGTGGTGTGGCAGTGAGTTCGGATATTATTAAAACGCTACAAGAGCGAGACTGGGTGCGTGTGGTAGGCTATCGAGATGTGCCAGGTAAACCGGCGCTGTATGCCACCACGAAACAGTTTCTCGATTATTTTAACCTTAAAAGCTTGGAGCATTTGCCGGCTCTGGGTGAAATAAAAGACCTTGCCGAATTGGATCCGGAGCTAGAGTTGAGTCTGGCAGAGCCNGCGGTAATCCCTGCTGCAACCAGTGCCGCCAATGATGAGCAGGCAAGCCATGATGTCGAGCTTGATCAACAGTTTGATGGCGTTGAGGTTGAGCCTAGTCAGTCCAGTATTGATCAAGACGAGGGTAGTGACTCCGCCAATCTTAGCAGTACGCCTATCAATGAGTGAGAAACTGCAAAAGCTCCTTGCTACGGCTGGGCTAGGTTNGCGGCGTGAACTGGAAAAATGGATCTCTGCGGGGCGCGTATCGGTTAATGGCTCAGTCGCTAAGTTGGGTGACCGTGCTGAGGCCAGTGATCGTATTTTGGTTGATGGTCGACCGGTAAAAATTGTTACAGATGATAGTCCAAGGGTACTGATGTACAGTAAGCCGGAAGGAGAGGTGAGTACAACCTCAGATCCCGATGGTCGAGCGACTGTGTTCGATAATTTACCACGCTTAAATCGCGGCCGCTGGATTGCTATCGGTCGGTTAGATATCAATACTAGTGGGCTATTGATGTTTACTAATCATGGTGAATTAGCCAACCGTCTTATGCATCCTTCCTACGAGGTTAAGCGAGAATATATGGCACGAATTCNCGGTGAAGTTGATGAGGCCATGATTAAGCGTCTTACCGATGGCGTTATTCTCGAAGACGGTATTGCCAAATTCCAAACTGTTAAGGCTCAACACGTGCGCAGCCAAGAGGAGCGCGGCAGCAGTAATCGTTGGTTTCGAGTAATTTTGGCTGAAGGTCGCACGCGAGAAGTGCGGAGGTTATGGGAGTCTCAGGGCGTTGAGGTCAACCGCCTCAAGCGTATTAGCTATGGCCCGATTGAACTTCCCTCGATTGTGCGGCGCTCAGAATATATTGAGTTAGATCCCAAACAGGTAGTCTCTCTGTTTCGCGCAGTGAGTCTTAAACCGCCAAAATTCAGTGAAAAAATGATCTACAAGGATATCCGCGAGCGCAAAGAGAAAAAATTACGTGCCCGCGGTGATACCAGTAAACGCTAATTAGCGGTTCTGTGCATTTATCGATTGCCCATTGACCTTGTCACTGTCAGGTCCTAGTAAGTACAGATAAGCGGGCATAATTTGCTCGGCAGTCTTAAGGTTTTCAGGGTTCTCCGCAGGATAGGCTTGAGCGCGCATATTGGTGCTGGTGGCGCCTGGATTTATGGCATTGATGCGTACCGATCCCACACCGTCTAGTTCTGCAGCCCATGTCTGTACCATCCCCTCTATGGCAAATTTTGAGATTGCATAGGCACCCCAGAAGGCTCGGCCCTGTCTGCCCACACCGGATGAAGTAAAAACCACTGACGCGTCGTTGGATTTCTCCAACACTGGCATTAATGCTTGGGCCATTTGAAACTGTGCTGTGATGTTGATGTGCATGACTTTATCCCAGACATCATGGCGATAGTTACTCAGTGGTGTTCTCTGGCCCAGCACGCCAGCATTAAGTAATAGGCCATCGAGCCGCCCAAACTGTTGATCGAGGGCTACAGCCAACTGGTCATAATCCTCAGCCACGGCCCCCTCGAGATCAATGGGGTAGATAACCGGCTGCACGTAATCGGCAGCGACTATCTGATCATAGATATGTTCTAGCTTAGCGACAGTGCGACCAGCTAAAATCACTGTTGCTCCCGCCTGTGCAAAGGCTAACGCAGCGGCCTTGCCGATACCATCGCCAGCACCGGTGACTAAAATAATGCGGTCTTTTAACAGATCAGTGGTGCCCTGATACTGGATGATTTGTTGCTCGCTTAGCACAGATATTTCCTTTTAATTAAACAGTAATGAGTGGAGTTGCTGAGACTGTGTGAGCACATAATCAGCACCCCATTCATCAATATTTTCGTCTGTGGCAATATATCCCCAGCCTGCGGCAATGGTGACCATGCCTGCTGCTTGGCCAGCCTCAATATCACGCACATGGTCACCGATATAGAGGCAGTCCGATGGCGCAATTTGAATTTCAGTGCAAGCCTGATACATGCCCTCTGGGTCGGGTTTGGGCTGATTGACATGATCTGGACAAATCACCGTTGCTGACTGATCAATAAGCTGTAGTTGACTCAGTACGGCCTGCGTATATCGCCAGGGCTTGTTGGTGACAATTCCCCAAGGAATGCGCCGCTGTGAGCAGGTATCAAGAACTTGCTGTAAGCCAGCAAAAAGCGCTGTTTTATCAGCCAAGTTGGCAAAGTAGAGCTCAAGGAATTCTTCGCGCAAGGGTTCAAATTGTTGATCACTTGGGTCAATGCCAAAACCTGCTTTAATCAGTCCCACTGAGCCGTCGGTTACACTGGTGCGAACGGCATTATCGGGAACAGGCTCGCGACCATGGATTTCAAGTTGTCTATTAAGTGCAGTGATAAAATCTGGCGCCGTGTCTAGTAAAGTGCCATCCAGATCTAAAAGCAGTGCTTTAAAATTTAACATGGCTTGCGCGCGCAAATCATATAGTTGACATCGACATCGCGCCTATCCAATTTGTAGGTCTTGGTGATTGGGTTATAGAGTAAGCCGGTCATCTGATCTATCTCTAATTCTGCTTGGCGAATCCACTGCCCCAATTCCGAGGGGCGAATAAATTTACTGTACTCATGGGTGCCTTTGGGTAGCATCCGCAGTACGTATTCCACGCCAATGATGGCCAGAAGATAGGATTTTGGGTTGCGATTAATGGTTGAGAAAAACAGCGCACCACCGGGTTTACATAGGGCAGCACAGGCGGCCACTACGGAGCAAGGATCTGGCACATGCTCTAACATCTCAAGACAGGTGACAGTATCAAAGCTGGCTGCATGGGTTTTGGCGTAGTCCTCTGCGGTGGATTTTTCATAATTGACGGTCACCCCCGACTCAAGCTTATGCAGATTACCTACCGCCAACGGTGCCTCACCCATATCAATACCGGTGACATGAGCACCGCGCTGGGCTAAAGCCTCACAGAGAATGCCACCACCACAGCCGACATCGAGGATGGTTTTCTCCGCCACCGGCGCCAAACTATCGATCCAATTGGCACGCAGTGGATTGATATCATGCAGTGGCTTAAATTCACTATTGCGATCCCACCAGCGGCTAGCGAGTTCCTCAAATTTGCGGATTTCGTGAGGGTCAACGTTCTGGCTTTCTGACATAGCTTATTCCAAGATGATTCAGTTTACGATTTTGTTACGCCAATGTTTTGCGGTCTGGATCAGACTCTGCCTGTCCAAGGTTTGCAGGTGTCCCTCATTGAGTAAGGGCTTGCCGGCGACCCAGCTGTGTGACACCTGATTGCCTGCATTGCAGTACAGCAGCTGGGACGCAGGATTATACAGAGGTTGTAGCGCAATAGAATCCATATTGACGGCAATTAAGTCCGCTGACTTGCCCGCCTCAAGGCTGCCAATTTCACTATCCCAGCCCAANGCCTTAGCACCATTAATGGTGGCCACACGAAGCGCGGCATGCGCGTCCAACGCGCTAGCATCACCAGTCGCGGTTTTGGCTAGAAGCGCAGCGGTTTTAAGTTCACCAAATAAATCAAGATCATTATTGCTGGCAGCGCCATCGGTACCTATTGCCACATTAATCCCAGCATCAAGTAAATCTGCCGCAGGGCACTGGCCGCTGGCCAGTTTCATATTGGACTCAGGGCAATGAATGACATGACAATTGTGCGCCTGCAACAGTTTGATATCGCTTTGTTCAATTTGAGTCATGTGAACCAACTGAGTCTGAGGCAATAACAGTCCCATACCGCCAAGCCGTTGCAAGGGCCTGCAGNTATATTGGGCCATGGATTCATCTATCTCGGAGGCGGTTTCATGGCAATGAATATGCACCGGCATATCGAGCTCATTGGCATAGGTGGCAATACGCTGCAGAGTACTATCTGAGACGGAATAGGGTGCATGTGGCGCGCAGGCGATCTGCAATAGTGGTTGATCACCGTATTTATCGTTCAGTGCGAGCCCTTTGTGTATGTAGTCATCGGCATTGCGGCCAAAAGGCGTGGCGAAGTCCAGTACGGTAAAGCCAATCTGGCAGCGCATACCCGTACTGCGGACCGCCTCGGCAATAGCATCATGATAGAAATACATATCGGCAAAGCAGGTGGTGCCACTAGTGATCATTTCCGCCATCGCCAGCATTGTACCGTCAGTAACAAAACTATCGCCGAGATGGCGGCCNTCAGNNGGCCAGATATGTTCCTCAAGCCAAGGCNTTAAGGNTAAATCATCGGCGAAGCCGCGCAATAGGCTCATTGCCGCATGTCCATGGGCATTGATAAGCCCCGGTAGCACTACATGGTCATCCAATTGCTCCAGTTTGTCAGGGTCAAATTGCTTGATCGCCTCCACTTGCGGGTAAATACCAATAATACGCCCTTGGTCGATTGCTAATGCGCAATTTTCCAGAACTTGGTTGTGAGGGATCACGGGAATTAGCCATCGACAGTTAATTAACAGATCTATTTTTTTGCCTTGCATGGTCACTCCTGAGTTAGCGCTTGGAGTATAACGAGTTTTTTANAAGGTTTAAGCTATATAGGCGTTTAAAGGGCAATAAAAACGGGAATAACAAAGGGGTTATGTGTTAAAATTCCAACCTTGAAAGGGGATGAAACCAAGTTTTAAATGTAGTTCTTTTTATGCTTGCTTAAAGGCTATTTTTAAGGCTCAAGCAGCATCCAAAAAGTACGATAATATCGGGAAGCAAAAAGACATTATGGGTGATTTAGCTAAGGAAATTGTTCCGGTCAATATTGAGGACGAACTTAAGCAGTCGTATCTTGACTATGCCATGAGTGTTATTGTCGGTCGCGCACTACCTGACGTTCGCGACGGATTGAAACCAGTCCACAGGCGTGTGTTATTCGCTATGAGCGAATTAAATAACGACTGGAATAAGGCTTATAAAAAGTCTGCTCGTGTTGTTGGTGATGTGATTGGTAAATATCACCCTCATGGTGATTCCGCGGTGTACGAAACCATAGTGCGCATGGCTCAGCCATTCTCGCTGCGTTATATGCTAGTGGATGGTCAGGGTAACTTCGGCTCCATTGACGGTGACTCCGCTGCCGCCATGAGATACACCGAAATTCGCATGACTAAAATTGCTCATGCACTGCTGGAAGATCTAGAAAAAGAAACCGTCGATTTTGTCCCTAACTACGATGAAACTGAGCAGATACCGATGGTTATGCCTACGCGCATACCCAATCTGCTGGTCAATGGTTCATCGGGTATCGCTGTTGGTATGGCGACCAACATTCCACCGCATAATTTAACTGAGGTGGTGAAAGGGTGCTTGGCTCTCATTGATAATGAAGATATTTCTATTGATGAGTTGATGGAATATATCCCTGGGCCAGATTTTCCCACTGGTGCCATCATCAACGGTAAGGCAGGTATTATTCAAGCCTACAGAACTGGTCGTGGGCGTATCTACGTGCGTGCCAAAGCCGATATTGAAATTGATGAAAAGACCAAGCGCGAAACCATTATTATCAGCGAAATACCTTATCAGCTTAACAAAGCACGATTGATCGAGCGTATTGCTGAACTAGTTAAAGAGAAAAAGATAGAGGGTATCTCTGAGCTGCGCGATGAGTCTGATAAGGATGGCCTGCGCGTGGTGATTGAGCTTAAGCGCGGTGAGTTGGGCGAAGTGGTGCTCAATAACCTCTATGCTCAAACGCAGTTACAGTCGGTGTTCGGTATCAATGTGGTGGCATTGGTGGACGGTCAGCCAAAGATTCTTAACCTTAAAGAGATGCTTGAGGCGTT
The DNA here is from genome assembly GCA_002685715.1 of Porticoccaceae bacterium. Lineage (GTDB taxonomy): Bacteria > Pseudomonadota > Gammaproteobacteria > Pseudomonadales > Porticoccaceae > HTCC2207. The sequence continues at coordinate 43,017 of NYXU01000032.1, forward strand.
TGTAAGGCATCGGCGCGAAGTAGTTACTCGCAGAACCATTTACTTGCTACGCAAGGCACGTGAGCGCGCCCATACCCTGGAAGGCTTTGCCATCGCATTAGCTAATATTGATGAGATTATTAGCTTGATCAAGCAGTCGACGACTCCCGCNGATGCACGTGAAGCGCTGGTAGCCAAGGGCTGGGATCCTGGCTCTGTGGTAGATATGTTAGAGCGTGCCGGCGCCTCAGCGACTCGCCCTGAATGGTTAGAGGAGCAATATGGCTTGCGCGATGGGCAGTACTATCTATCCCCAGAGCAAGCCAAAGATATTCTCGAATTGCGTCTGCATAGACTGACGGGTATGGAGCACGACAAAATTATTGAAGAGTTTGCTGTCAAGCTCGAAGAGATTGCTGATTATCAGGATATTCTTGGTGATATTGTCAGGCTAATGAGCGTCATTCGCGAAGAATTAGAAACGGTCGTTGAAGAGTTTGGCGATGAGCGACGCACTGAAATTGTGGAGTCGCAGCACGATCTGACAGTTGAAGATCTAATCACTGAGGAAGATCGCGTGGTGACCATCTCTCATGGTGGTTATGCCAAAACCCAGCCCCTGACAGACTACCAAGCTCAGCGCCGCGGTGGTATGGGTAAATCAGCGACAGCAGTAAAAGATGAAGATTTTGTTGAGCACCTGTTGGTAGCCAGCACCCATGCCACCATTCTTTGCTTTACCAACCTTGGTAAAGTGTATTGGCTCAAGGTTTTCCAGATTCCCGTAGCCGGCCGCAATTCTCGTGGTCGCCCCGTGGTTAACCTTCTGCCTTTGGATGAGGGGGAGCGCATAAGCTCAATACTGCCAGTAGAAGAATACAGTGCAGATCAATACGTCATCATGGCAACTGCCAATGGTACAGTTAAGAAGACGTCGCTTGATCAGTACTCGCGACCACGCAGTGTCGGCTTGCGGGCAGTTGATTTAGTTGAAGGGGATCATCTAGTAGGCACCGCTATTATTGACGATAGTAGCGACATCATGTTGTTGAGTTCCGAGGGTAAGGCGGTGCGCTTTGCCAGCACTGATGCCCGCGCGATGGGTCGTGTATCAAAGGGCGTACGTGGAATGCGCTTGCCCGAAGGTCATGCAGTGATTGCCATGGTCGTGCCACAGCAAGATGGTTACTTATTAACTGTCTGTGAAAACGGCTATGGCAAGCGCACCACCGTCGATGAATTTCCCACCAAAGGTCGCGGTGGTAAAGGTATGATTGCGATTCAGGCCAGTGAGCGCAATGGCCCGTTAGTGGGTGCAACACAGTTATTTGCTGGCGATGAAATTATGCTGATCTCCGATCAAGGTACCATGGTGCGAACCCGTGGTGATGAGGTATCTGTGGTTGGTCGCAATACTCAAGGCGTGCGCATTATTCGACTTAAAGACAATGAGCACTTGGTTGGTTTGGCGCGTATTGCCGAGCCAGAGGAAGAGGATAACGAGAGCGGTGGCAGCGCAGAAACCACCACTGAGAAATAGAAGGAAAAGTCATGTCCGATAGCAATCCTTTACTGGGGCTTAGAGAACAGATAGATGCACTGGATCTGCAGATTATGCAGGCCATTAGCGATCGGGCGCGCTGTGCTCAGCAAGTGGCTGAAGTAAAGAAGCAGCAAGGCGATAGTGCCTATTACAAGCCGGAGCGTGAAGCACAGGTGTTGCGCCATATTATGGAGCAGAATAGTGGTCCTCTGGACAATGAAGAGATGGCCAGATTGTTCCGCCAAATAATGTCTGCCTGTCTGGCATTGGAGCAGCCGGTTAAAGTGGCATTTCTTGGCCCCGAAGGTACGTTTACTCAGGAGGCCGCACTCAAACATTTCGGTGACTCTGCAATCAGTGTGCCGATGGCGGCGATTGACGAGGTTTTTCGCGATGTATTGGCCGGGTCATGCGACTATGGCGTTGTGCCCGTCGAAAATAGTACTGAGGGCGTCATTAGTCACACCTTAGATAGTTTTATGGACTCGTCGCTAAAAATTTGTGGAGAGGTGGAATTGCGCATCCATCAGAATTTGCTGATTGGGCCCAATACCAATAAAGATAATATTACCAGAGTATATTCCCATGCGCAGTCCTTGGCGCAGTGTCGGCAGTGGTTAAATTCTAATTTACCCAATGTCGAGCGGGTGGCTGTTAGCAGTAATGCTGAGGCGGCAAAGCGTGTCCAAGGCGAATGGAATTCCGCCGCCATAGCGGGTGATATGTCATGCAAGCTCTATGGGTTAGAAAAGCTTAATGACAAGATTGAGGACAATCCCGATAACTCGACGCGATTTCTTATTATTGGTCGCGAGGAAGTCCCCCCCAGCGGTGATGACCGCACCTCTATTGTGGTGTCAGTGCAAAATAAGACCGGTGCTTTGCACGATCTGTTAGAGCCGTTTCGTCGCAATAATGTCGATATGACGCGTCTCGAATCGAGGCCGTCACGCAGCAGTAAATGGTCTTATGTATTCTTTATCGATTTTGTCGGCCATATCGATGATGAGTCTGTAGCGGCCGTGNTGAAAGAACTTAGCGCCGCTGTTGCCGACCTCAAAGTGCTAGGCTCCTATCCGCGCGCTGTGCTCTAACCCCTTAACGCTCTGCAGTAATAAATTGACGATGGTAGATAATAGAATCAGTACTAAACCGGTTATCAACCGCCTTGTGGTGGTTGGCTTGGGACTTATTGGTTCGAGTCTAGCGCTGGCAGTGCGCGAATCAGGCCTTGCACAGCGGGTTATCGGCATTTCTAGGCGTGCGTCAACGGTCGAGATAGCGCTAGAGCGAGGCATTATTGATGCTGGAGAGGAGCACTTGCAGAGTATTGCCGCAGACTTGAGTGCTGGCGATTTGGTAGTAATCGGCGTGCCGACCTTATCAGTACCTGCGGTTTTGCAGGATTGCGCTGACCTTCTTAGTGACNAGGTGACCATCACTGATGTAGCCAGTGTTAAAGGCTCTGTCGTTGATGCGGCTAAATCGATTTACGGGCAGGTGCCAGCGCAGTTAGTGCCGGGTCACCCCATTGCCGGCTCCGAAAAAAGTGGCGTAACAGCGGCTAACGCTAAGCTATTTAAAGATCATCGGGTTATATTGACTCCCGATCATGCCACTGCCGATAGCCATTTTCAGCTTGTCGCTGAATTGTGGACCGCGGTAGGTGCCACTGTCTCGAGTATGGATACCGTTGAGCATGATGAAATTCTTGCCGCCACCAGTCATTTACCGCACTTTTTGGCCTACTCGTTAGTCGATACGCTGGCTTCTATGGGTGATAAGCGTGAGATTTTCCGTTANGCGGCNGGCGGNTTTCGTGACTTTACGCGTATCGCNGCCAGTGATCCCGTTATGTGGCGCGATATTGCATTGGCCAATCGAGAATCGATCACCAAGCTACTCGATCAGGTAATGAGCAATTTTGCTCAGATGCGTAGCGCTATAGCGGCAGGCGACCAAGATTATCTGATGGATGTGTTTACTCGGGCTCGAGATGCACGNAANCATTTTGGCAAAATACTCGATCAACAAGCATTACAGGGTGGAATACAGAGTCCCATGATAGAAAAAATTATTAACTATCGGGTGTTGCCCGGTGGCAATGCAGTGGGTGATATTCGTGTCCCCGGAGACAAATCGATGTCTCACCGGTCGATTATGCTGGGCTCACTCGCCGAGGGCCTGACCGAGGTCACCGGCTTTCTAGAGGGTGAAGATAGCCTAGCGACCTTACAGTCATTCCGCGATATGGGCGTCGTTATTGAAGGGCCCGACCAAGGGCGAGTGGCTATTCATGGCGTTGGCTTACATGGGTTAAAAGCGCCCCAAAAGCCGCTTTATCTGGGTAACTCAGGCACCTCCATTCGACTGCTAAGCGGGTTGTTGGCAGGGCAGGCATTTGATGTTGAGCTCATAGGTGATGCCTCATTGTCAGGCCGTCCTATGGGGCGCGTTGCCGACCCTTTGCGACAGATGGGAGCAGTTATAGAAACTGCAGAAGGCGGCAGACCTCCGCTAAAAATTACNGGTGGACAGACGCTGTCTGCAATCGATTACGCTATGCCCATGGCCAGCGCCCAAGTGAAATCTTGTGTGTTGCTAGCGGGTCTGTACACCGAAGGTGAAACCATGGTGATAGAGCCAGCGCCTACCCGCGATCACACGGAGCGCATGTTGCGCGGCTTTGGTTATCAGGTTACATCGAATGGTAATAGAGCTTCGTTACAGGGCGGTGGCAGTCTCACTGCCAGTCGTATCGATGTGCCCGCCGATATTTCCAGTGCTGCTTTCTTTATGGTGGCGGCTGCTATTGTGCCGGGTTCCGATATCACCCTGCGCCATGTTGGTGTTAATCCCACACGCGTTGGCGTGATTAATATTCTGCGGCAAATGGGTGCGGTTATTGAGCTGAGTAATCAAATAGAGGTGGGCGGTGAGCCTGTCGCGGATATTCGCGTACAGTATGGTAGTTTGAAAGGGATCAATATACCTGAAGATCAGGTACCGTTGGCAATTGATGAATTTCCCGTTCTGTTTATTGCGGCAGCCTGTGCCGAAGGCGTCACGGTATTAACCGGTGCCGAAGAGCTAAGAGTGAAGGAGAGCGACCGCATTCAAAGCATGGCCGATGGATTAGTGACCTTGGGCATTGATGCGCAATCAACGCCCGACGGTATTCGTATTGTCGGCGGCCAACTAGGAGCCGGCGAAGTGCATAGTCATGATGATCATCGGATCGCCATGGCCTTTGCTATTGCAGGCTTGCGGGCGAAGGGCGAAATACTGGTGCATGATTGCAATAATGTTGCCACATCATTCCCTAATTTTATTGATTTGGCACGACAGATTGGTGTCGATCTGCGTTCTGAGACGTTGGGCGATTAGCGCTCGCTACAAAGGCATAGCCATGGTTACAGTAATTACAATCGACGGTCCCAGTGGTGCTGGCAAAGGCACCATCAGCCGCATGCTCGCGGATAAGCTCGGCTTCCACTATCTCGATAGTGGTGCGCTGTATCGACTGTTGGGTCTTGCCGCGGTACGCCATAGCGTTGATTTGGCCAACCCCAGCAGTCTAAGTGTTCTGGCAGGGCATATGGATATCGACTTTGATACCAGTGCCAAGGGGCTTAAAGTCATACTTGAGGGGGAAAACGTTACCGCAGAGTTGCGCAGTGAAAATACCGCCACTATGGCCTCACAGGTTGCCTCCTATCCCATGGTGCGCACAGCGTTACTGCAGCGTCAGCAACTTTTTGCCAGATCGCCTGGCCTGATTGCCGATGGTCGCGATATGGGTACGGTAGTATTCCCCGATGCACCGCTGAAAATTTACCTCACCGCAACATCGGAAGAGCGCGCGAAACGACGTCATAAAGAGTTGCTAGACAAGGGTGAAGATGTTAGTCTGCGCGCNCTTNTAGAGCAGGTACGCTCTAGAGATGAACGCGACATGAGTCGAGACGCGTCGCCATTGGTTCCCGCTGCGGATGCCATTGAGCTAGATACCTCGANGCTATCGATTCAAGAAGTGATGGATACTGTGTTAAATCTGGTGTATCTCAAAGGTTTAGCTAAGACTATCGATCAATAACGGGCGCTGCGGCAATTGCCAGCTATTATTGTTGCAAGCCTTAATACTCACTGACCCGCGTAAACTGGCCGCGCGGAAAAAAGAGCACAGCCCATGCTGTGGCTCTGTCAATACTTAGGTATTTTCCCATGAGCGAAAATTTCGCAGATCTATTTGAAGAAAGTTTACAAACGGTTGAAATGAACCCCGGTGCTATTATCACAGGCGTTATTATTGATGTTGATAAAGATTGGGTCACCGTCCATGCTGGACTAAAGTCAGAAGGCGTTATTCCTGCAGATCAATTTTATAACGATAAAGGCGAGCTCGAAGTCAATGTCGGCGACGAAGTTCAGGTTGCCTTGGAAGCTGTAGAAGACGGCTTTGGTGCCACTCGCCTATCTCGTGAAAAAGCCCGNCGNGCTGAATCTTGGATTGAACTTGAAGCAGCGCACAACGCTGATGAAGTGGTCACCGGTGTTATCTCCGGCAAGGTTAAAGGCGGCTTTACGGTTGATGTTCGCGGTTTGCGCGCGTTCCTGCCAGGTTCACTGGTTGATGTGCGCCCATTGCGTGAAATCACCCATCTCGAAAATATCGAACTCGAATTTAAAGTAATCAAACTCGACCCCAAGCGTAANAACGTAGTGGTTAGCCGTCGTGCTGTAATGGAGAGTGCTAACTCTGTAGAACGTGAGGAGCTACTGGCCAATCTGGAAGAGGGTGCGTCACTGAAGGGTATTATTAAGAACCTCACTGATTACGGAGCCTTTGTTGATCTTGGCGGTATCGATGGTCTGCTGCATATCACCGATATGTCATGGAAGCGAATTAAGCATCCGTCTGAGATGATTAATGTCGGTGATGAAATCGACGTTAAAGTGCTTAAATTCGATCGCGAGCGCAATCGCGTATCGCTCGGCATGAAGCAAATGGGTGAAGATCCATGGGGCGACATCAAAGGTCGTTATCCAGAGGGCGCACGTTGCAAGGCCAAAATTACTAACCTTACCGACTACGGCTGTTTCGCTGAGTTGGAAGATGGTGTTGAAGGTCTGGTGCACGTATCTGAAATGGATTGGACCAACAAAAATGTTCACCCATCTAAGATTGTTGACCTAGGTCAAGAGGTTGAAGTTATGGTGCTGGATATCGACGAAGAGCGTCGTCGTATTTCACTGGGTATNAAACAGTGCTTCACCAATCCATGGGATGATTTTGCCTCAACCATGACCAAGGGTGACAAGATTTCCGGTAAGATTAAATCGATCACTGACTTTGGCATCTTTATTGGCCTAGACGGCGGTATTGACGGCCTGGTTCATCTATCTGATATCTCTTGGAATGAAACTGGCGAAGAAGCCGTGCGCAACTTCAAGAAAGGCGAAGAAGTTGAAACAGTGGTACTTAGCATTGATGCCGAACGTGAGCGTATCTCGTTAGGTATCAAGCAGCTTTCAGATGATCCCTTTAACAACTATGTTGCCGAGAATGATAAAGGGGCAATTGTTAAAGGCACTGTGAAAGAAGTNGATGCCAAAGGTGCCATTATTGATTTGGGNAATGACATTGAAGCGACGCTGAAAGGCTCTGAATTGTCTCGCGATAAAGTGGAAGATGCGCGNAATGAATTNACTGTCGGCGCTGAAGTTGAAGCTAAGATTATCAATGTTGATCGCAAGAANCGNNTTATTAGCTTGTCGNTTAAAGCCAAAGATGTTGCNGAAGAAAAAGATGCTGTTAANTCTCANCGCAANACNGAGGCAGANGCNGCATCACCAGCCACTATTGGTGANTTGATCAAGGCGCAAATGGACAAGTAATNTCTNTCTGAGNNNNAAAGGGTGGCGNTGCCACCCTTTTTTTTGCCTANAAAATAGTAATANNGTCANTTTTTGCTTGAATAAATCTAAAACATCAATAAAATCAATAACTAACCAAAAATAAAAANAACAGTAGTGTAAACNCTAACCAGAAGCCGTATGACCAAGTCAGAACTGATTGAAAAAATCTCCGCTAGCCAAGATCAGCTTCCACCTAAAGATGTGGAGTTGGCCGTACGTATGATTCTCGAGCGAATGACCNCAGCACTGGTCGCTAATCAGCGTATAGAAATCCGTGGCTTTGGAAGCTTCTCACTGCACTATCGTGCACCTAGAGTAGGGCGCAATCCCAAAACGGGTGATGCTGTGCAGCTAACAGGTAAATATGTGCCTTACTTCAAACCTGGCAAAGATCTGCGTACCCGCGTCAATCAAGGTGTGTAGCTTAACTTAACGTATAAGTGTCTTATTGAATTCAACGTCCGGCTGAGGCTACGCTTTCCAAGTAGCTGTGTAGATAAAGTCATCTATGTGGCTCAAAGAGTCGTTTAGGGTCATCAAATTTCACTCTCCGACAGCATGCCGGTCAATGGCAATATGAGTAGCCACNAAATAATATTATTGACTATTGACTTGATTGCAAATATAGNNTCAATCATTGTAGGGTAACGTATCCCTAAGTAAGGATGTTAGAGCCTGACTTTGAACAATCTTTTTATGGACGCGGTATTGGGTAGCTTTCGCTACCCTTTTTTAATTTTTAATCGTTTTTTTGACGGTCACTAATAGAGCATATCTCGAGTAGCATTTAGCAGATCGGGATATTTCTCACCCAGTTTGGCTGCGCCATAGCTAAACCAGTACTCAACTTTTTGCAAAAAGCTCATCTCTACCATTTCTGGTAGCTGCTGTTGCTGGTGTTTTAGGTATGAGTGAATGGCTTCAACATCCTCGATGCTATGGGTCTCATAAAAGCCCGCCATGCCCTTGTGGGTTCTTGAGCCTCCCAGCACGATGGCAACAAAATCACGATGAGTTTGGTCGCTCATATAGCGCAGGTCAGGAACAACATAGTTACTCTTGGCGCTAATGCCGTGGCACGTGCCACAATTACGGCCATAGAGTTCCTCCCCTTGTTTGATTACTTCTGGGGTGGCATTGACCTCTTCGCTTAGAGGCAAGATAGTGGCGAGGCTTTCGTCGGCGACTGTTTTGGTTAGGCCAAAGTCACCCAGTTTAAATACCAATAACTTATTTTTATTCACTTTATTGCGCTTAAGATTATCGCCTATGGTCAGCATAACAGTGCCACCACTGCCTTGGGCGACGGCAATATATTGCTCACCGTCAAGCTCATAAGTCATGGGTCCAGCTAATACAGCGCTATCAGACTGGTATTGCCATAGGGCATCGCCGTTATCGGCGTCATAGGCAGCAAATATACCCTCGCCGGTGCCTTGGAAAACCAAGTCGCCAGCGGTACTAAGTACGCCACCATTGGCGGGGTTATCATGCTTTACTTTCCATGCGGCTTGCTGTTTTACCGGATCCCAAGCTAGTAGCTCACCATAAACCAAGGCATCGGTAGAGGCCATACCAGCGACCCAGCTAAGGGGGTCCCTTGATTCGTTAAGATCTACACCGGTGTTCCAACGGTCAAGTTGATACGTCACTGTTTTTTGGCCACTAAAATAATGGGGAATACTCTGTGCTGGAATATACACCAAACCGGTTTTAGGGCTAAATGACATAGGTTGCCAGTTATGGGCACCATAAGGTGATGGCCAGATATAGCTGCCGCCATTGCTTTGGTAGTCAGCGTATTTGGTTTCGACAGGGCGGCCGGTTTGCATATCAATATGGCTTGCCCAGGTCACTTTGGCGAATTTTTCGGCGCTGAGTAATTCACCGCTGACGCGATCCAATATATAAAAGAAGCCATTTTTAGGTGCTTGCATAATCACCTTACGCTGTTCACCATCAATGCTTATATCGGCTAATGTTAGTTGCTGTGTGGCGGTGTAATCCCAGTTATCTTTCGGTGTCACTTGGTAATGCCACACATAATCACCAGTGTCAGGCTTAAGCGCAACAATCGAGCTTAAATATAGATTATCGCCACCACCAGGGCTGCGTAGATCTCTATTCCATGGAGAACCATTGCCAGTACCTATATAGAGCAAGTCAAGCTCGGGGTCGTAGACCAATGAGTCCCAGACCGTGCCACCGCCACCACCCAGCTTATACCACTCATCGCCAGCCCAAGTATCCAATGCGGCATCCAGAGCAGGGTGCTCTTGCGGTTTGGCTGGGTCGCCGGGCACAGTATAAAAACGCC
>NYXU01000033.1 GCA_002685715.1 Porticoccaceae bacterium
TCATTGCACACATAGGCTGTTTTGGATTTAGTGGCCACGCAAGTTCTCCTGTGAGTAGACCCTATTTAATCGCATTACTGTTATTATGTACAGTAATAAAAAATCCTATTGGCGGCTAAGATAAGACGTCTATTAAACAGTAGCTGATTAACCATGACCCTTGCTATCCGTCAGGCCACCATTGCAGACTGCCCGCTCATTCTGCAATTTATTAAAGAGTTAGCTGACTATGAAAAACTACTTCATGAGGTAGTGGCTGATGTAGCAACATTAGAAGCGTCGCTATTTGGTGATAAACCATATGCCGAAGTGGTTATTGCTGAATATCAGGACCAGCCGGTTGGCTTTGCGCTATTTTTTCATAATTATTCCACCTTTCTGGGTCGACCAGGTCTGTATTTAGAGGACCTATATATTCAGCCGGCAATGCGCGGTAAAGGGTTTGGTAAAACATTACTTGCCTATCTAGCGGCACTGGCACTAGAGAGAGATTGCGGTAGGCTGGAGTGGTGGGTGCTGGACTGGAATCAACCCGCTAAAGATTTCTACCGTTCACTGGGTGCGGAGCCTATGGATGATTGGACTGTCAATCGCGTTACTGGTGATCAGTTAGTCAAACTGGCCGATCACTTTTTAACTCAAAATCAACGCTAAGTGATATAGATGTAGGAGGTTAAAGCGCGGTTTGATGATTTGAATATTAGGTTTATCTCGTTCAAAGCAATGCTTTCTGCTACAGTAATCCGATGTCGTTAATTCCCGAAAAACCGATTGTTATTTCACCTACTCTGGCCGCTACGCTCGGTCTTGAGGAGACGGTATTGCTGCAAGTATTGCAAGAATGTCTCGCCCATGGTGATGGAGTTCAGAGCAGCGGATTTACCTGGGTAACGGTATCAGGGCAAAAGTTACTCCATCTAATGCCGTTTTGGCGCGAGGAGGATATTCGTCGTCTATGCTCTAGCCTGCATGAGAAGGGCTTGCTACTTATGGGTGGTGGTGCTTTTTCTGCTCAGCAGGCGTTTCGATTTGCTTTTAATGAGCCCGCCGTTGCGCAAGCGCCAATAGCGGCAAACCCAGCGGCACCTCAGCCCAATATCGCACACTCAGCGAAAACCATTGGCGGTAGCTGGCAACCCAGTGATGATGCATTGCGACAACTCGCACAACTTGGCGTTACCCGAGAGTTCGCCCAACAACAGATTCCACCGTTCGTCGCCTACTGGCGTGAACGCAATGTCCCCCGTCACAGTTGGGAGTCAAAATATATCAAGGAAGTCTGGCGGCAATGGCAGCAAGCCCAGAGCCAGCAGCACAAGCGCAGCAAAGAGGTTTCGGTTACAGGCGACTGGCGCCCCTCACCCGATGCGATGAATATTCTGATTAAGCAGGGCGGCATCAATGCCAACTTTATCGAGGACGCTATTCCAGAGTTTATTCTGTACTGGCGCGACCGCGGTGATATATCCAGCACTTGGGCCTCAAAATTTATTCAGCATGTACGGCGGCAGTGGCAGTTTTATACTGGCATGATGGAACAAGACAGTATGCCACGTGCGCTACCTGCGCAGTGGCAACCCAAAGAGTCGGTCTATGATGTGCTACAAATGGCTAATATCGATCGTCAATTTGCACAACAGGTTATTCCGGAATTTGTTCTCTACTGGCATGAAAATGGTACCCCTTATGCCTCTTGGAGCACCAAGTTTTTGCAGTACGTAAAGCGCCAATGGGCGTATCATAATCAATCTCAGTCAGCGAGTGGTAGCCATGGCAAGCAAGGATCTAATTCAGAAGGTCGCATCCGAGATCGCAGCATCATCGACGCGCTCTCCGACCGCAGCTGGGCAAGCTAAACCGGCTGCCGCCAGTGCGGAGCTGATTGATGCAATCAATCAGACCTATGCCCTATTTCAGGTCAACTACCACAATCAGTATTACGCCGCCTTTGGCGACAATACCAAATCGGAAAATCTAGCCAAAAAACTGTGGTTATCAAAACTGGAAAATTTCGGTGCGGACTGTATTTTAGCCGCAGCAGAGAAGATTATTGCTGATAGTGAATACTTGCCTACCCTACATAAAATGCTCACTGCCTGTCGCGCGGCCGGACTGCCTGCTGGGCTGCCTAATGGGCGCAAGGCCTATCAAGAAGCCTGTAATAAACCCAGCCCCAAAGCAGAGCAGCAATGGTCTCATGCTGTGGTATATCTGGCTGGACGCGACTGCGGCTGGCATTTATTGGCCAATGAAATTGAGCGCAAAGCATTGCCTGCATTTACCGATATCTATCAACAGTACTGTGATCGCGTCATTGCCGGCGAGGCATTCACTATCGAACCACCAGAAGCATTACCTGAGAGCCCTCAGGTGCCCGCGACTAAAAAACATAATCTTGAGCAGTTGGATCAGCTTAAGCAATTGTTAAGCTAAATATCGCTATGGCTGGGCAACTACTCACACATAACTCCACCGCACGACGTATGGCGAAAACCATTTTGAATGGCTTCCGCAGTTACTTTGCCGACTATTTAAATTCTACCCTCAGTGCTAAAGCACGATTTGAAAAAGCTGACTGGCACGGTGTGCAACAGGCCAATGTTGATCGCTTAGAGCTGTACAAAGATAAAGTATCGCAGACAGTGCAGTATCTGGAAATGGTGACCAATAAAGATATTGCCAATCTTGAGTTGTGGAGCGAAGCGAAGCAGGCCTATACCCAGTTGGTATTTAACTTTCCCAATTTTGAAATCGCTGAGACCTTTTTTAATTCGGTGTTCAGTGATATCCATGATCACGATAAGATAAGCGACGATATTATCTACGTTCTGTCATCACAACTTATTGAGGCACCGGAAGCGGAGTACAGTATTTTTGTGCGCTATCAGGGTGAGGGCTTTCGTGAAACCTTTAGACGTATCCTCAAAGAATCGGAATTCAGCTTACCCGGAGAGGATATTGAGCTGGATCTCGATTGTATTATGGCGGTGTTTAATCAGGAGGTGGTGCCGAAACTTAACGGTGCACCGGAGCAAATTAAGTTCGATATTTTGGAGTCCACTTTTTATCGCAGTAAAGCGGCCTATATGGTTGGCCGTGTGGTTGACGGTGACCAGACTTTCCCTATGGCACTGGTATTTCTCAATACCGAAAAGGGCAATCTCTACGTTGATACGGCATTGTTTAATGATGATGATCTCAGTGTTGTTTTCAGCTTTACTCGCAACCATTTTATGGTCGATGCGCCTCTGCCTTATCAGTACGCGCATTTTCTCAAGACCCTGATGCCGCGCAAGTTGGATTATGAAATCTATAATAGCTTGGGTTTCCCTAAGCATGCGAAAACCGAGTTCTATCGCCAGTTGGTCGGTCACCTCGATAATTCCTCGGACCAGTTTATTATCGCACCAGGCATTAAAGGCATGGTGATGACAGTGTTTACCCTGCCTTCATACAATATTGTGTTTAAAATTATTAAAGATAAATTTGCTCCTCCCAAGGAGGTGACTCATCAGATAGTGCGCGAGAAATATCGTTTGGTATCGCGACATGACCGTATTGGTCGCATGGCTGATACGCAGGAGTTCGATAATTTGGTGTTTCCGCTAGCGCGCTTTTCACCTGAGCTAGTTGAAGAACTACAGAAAGTAGCTCCCTCTTCTATTGAACTGCGCGGCGATCAACTGGTAATTAAGCATCTGTATACCGAGCGCTATATGACGCCGCTGAATATTTATCTTGAAACAGCTAGCGATGATGAGATGCGCAGTGCGATGGAGGAATATGGCAACTGTATTAAGCAGTTGGCCGCTGCCAATATTTTCCCCGGCGATATGCCATTAAAAAACTTTGGTGTCACCCGTCACGGTCGTGTGGTGTTTTATGACTACGATGAAATCGCCACATTAACTGAGTGCAATTTCCGCGTTATTCCGCAACCCCGCAATGAGCAGGAAGAGATGCAATCTGGCACCTGGTATACCGTGGCACCGGATGATATTTTTCCAGAGGAATTTCGCCTGTTCTTCTCTGGCAATACCAAAGCCAGAAAAATGTTTGAGGAAATGCATGGCGAGCTTTATGAAGTGAGTTTCTGGACTGATCTACAACAACAGATACGCAATGGTTATGTGGTTGATGTTTTTCCTTATCGCCGCGCCAAACGATTTGATCGTGGAAAAAGTTCAGTTCTAGAAGTCTTTTCAGATTAGGCTAGTTTTGCCCAGCAGTGGAATTAACGATAACGTAATGTCTCTTGGCGCTGTCCGGCACTAATAGAAAAACTTTCCACACCAATCGCCACCAGCGTCCATTGGCTATCAATTTTGTCCCCTTCGCGGAAACTGCGCCCATTGGCAAATAAGCGATTGGATGCCGAACCCTCAGCAATAAACATATGTCCGGATATCTGCAAATCTGGAGTAGCTTGCGGTGTCTCTAGCGCAGTCGACGATGCGACTGGTTCGATTACCGGAGGGGCCGTTGTTGCTGTTATTGGAGATTGCTCCGGCTGTGGCAGCCTAATAATACCGCTATAAATTATCCAACTACCAAATACTAGAATGGCGCAAACCAAAAAAAATAGATATTTAGGGAAGTCAGATTTAGATGGCTGATAATAAGGATCCCAGTTGGAGCTAGCAAAATCATCTAGCTCTTTAGGATCTTCTCGTAGCCGATCTCGCTCAGCTTTTTTTAACGCATCCAGTATATAAGACATTAACTGGGCTCCTCTGATAACAGGGGAATCCCCTGTTCGGTCAGTTGATTCAGGCGCATTAGAGTTTCACGCCCAATAACACCATCAGCACTGATATTTTGTTGGCGCTGAAAGCGTCGCACTTGCTCCACCACTGCCGGTGTATAGCGACCGGCACTGATAATTGTCTCAGCATCAGGATCGACCATCGTCAATCGCTGTTGTAACCATGCTAAAGCCGCAGGGTTTTTATCCCCCAACTTCAGTTGTTTTATCTGCTGTGGTGGCCGCCACAAATACAGATAGCTACCAGACCAACGATCAGTAAAGCTTTGTGTATCTAATCGCAGGATCTTATTGGATTGCATTAGACTAACCCCCGATGGGTCGATATGGCTAAGCACGGCACTTTTTAATATGCCGGCCTGATCTTTTAATCGCACAATGCCGGGGCGATTAATACGTTGAATATCGGCCAGTCTGGCATAATTGAACTGCTCAGCACTTAGTCCATAGCGAGCCGCCAGAGCCACCAACTCCTCTTCGGAATAAATCTCGTCTGCCGGCACATCCCAGTGCTTCAAAAGATTGGCATAGGGATTTGATGGCGCCAATTTGACTACCGACTCAGCCACTGACTGGGACTTGGCTGTCGTGGCAGGCCATTGTGAATTTGGTTGTTTGGGTAATTGCAGGGCATAAAATGCCACCGCCAAAACACAACCCGTAACGAGTGCCCAGTAGTGCCATCCCTGAGGTTGCAGCCGCGGTGTATTGGTGCGACCCAAACTTTCCACGGCCGCCTGCTTCACCAAGCGCGGGGTAACCTGTTTCGACTCGCTGGAATAGGCNGCCAATAATGCATGCTGACANATCAGATTNANTAGCCGNGGNACNCCNCCAGTCAATTTAAACAGCGTATTGATGCTCGCTCGATCAAAAATNGGCCCTTTGGCNCCGGCGCGGTGCAANCGATGATTAACGTANTTGGCAAGATCATCTTTATCTATTGGCAACAGATGAAATCTTGANACAACCCGCTGATTGAGTTGACGCAGTTCTTTCTGCGCCAATATGGCCAATAACTCTGGCTGACCTACCAGTAAGATATGCAACAATTTATGCGAATAGGTTTCCAGATTGCTCAGCAGGCGCAGAGTCTCCAGCACCTCAGCGGACAAATTCTGTGCCTCTTCAATAACAATTAAAGTCTTTTTGCCTTCAGCATGGGCTTGCAGCAGGTTTTGATTAAGCGCGTCAATACAGATCTTGGAAAATGATAGGCCGCTAGACTCGGGCAACTCAATTGCTAGCTCATGGCAGATACTGGCCAGAACATCAGTGGTTTTTAATTTGCTATTAAGGATATAGGCAACGCGCACATGGGCTGGCAATCGTTTCAGCATGGTGCGGGTCAAGGTCGTCTTTCCGGTACCCACCTCACCGGTCAGCAGAATAAACCCACCCTCTCGATCGAGCCCGTATTTTAGATGCGCCACAGCCTGACGATGATAAACACTGGGATATAAGAACCCCGGATCAGGAACGATGGAAAAGGGCTCTCTGGTGAGCCCAAAATGCTTGAGGTATAGACTCATCGCGTTACTCTAGTCGCTGGTCTGCTCCTGCTGACGAAACTCCTCCAATTGTCTGGCAATCACTCCCTTATCACCGCCACCTATATCTCTGGTGATAAGATGATCAAACTTTTTAGTTGATAGCTTACGGGCATCTTCAGCGGTACGAATAATGGTTGGCCGAATAAACATCATTAATACTCTTTGCGTATCGCTGCGACCGGAGGAGCGGAATAAGCGGCCCAGTAAAGGGATATCCCCCAGCAATGGCACCTTAGAGGCACTATTGTTAGATTGGTCTTCAATCAAACCGCCTAAAATCAATAGTTCTCCATCCTGAATCATGACGTTGGTCTGCATGGTGCTCTTAGAGGTCGTTTGCATGCCGACATCACCGCTACCATTTTTAACCTTGGAGGACTCCTGCTCAATCTCAAGGCGCACGCCATTGCCCTTGCTAATCTGAGGTTTAACTTTCAGCATCACACCCACTTCCTCGCGATTCACCGTGGTAAACGGATTGCCATTGGAGGAGTTGCTATTAATACTAGAGAAGCTGCCAGTGACAAAGGGCACTTCTTCACCCACACTCAGGGTTGCCTCTTCATTATCCAAAGTCACCACAGAGGGAGTTGACAGAATATTGGTGGTGCCATCAGTTTTTAATGCCTGAATTAAAATCCCCATGCCCTTGCCTGTATTTTCATCAAAATCTCCCGCCACACCTAATGCAGACTGGGGCAATCGACCTACGGCCTGGGCCAATGTCGCCTCATCTACCTCGCCATCGGCTGCCACACCCAACAATGAGGATAACAATTGATCAAAATTGGTTAGATAACCTCCGCGATCTTTGCTGGTGTACACCAACTCGCTTCTAAGTTGTTTTGCCTGCGACTCCGATAGCTCAGCAATTACCGCCTCGATAAGTACCTGCGGTCGCGAAAGATCGAGCTTGCTCACCACATTTTTAATTTCTCGTATCACCGCCGAGGGGGCGGCGATGATCAGGGCATTGTTCAGCTGATCAATTTCAATCTTATACGCGCTGGCACTTTTGCCTTTACTACCAGAACCTGATTCGCCAGCTAAGCGTAAAAAGATATCCGATTGCAGCATACCTTCAACAATTGGTTTCATCTCTTCGGCTCGTGAATAGTTGAGGTAGACTACTTCAACACTGCCTTTTTTAACCGAGGGTAAATCCAGTGTCTTAAGCATGGCTTTAAATGAGGCCCGCGCCATACTGGGGCCACTGACAATCACACGGTTATTAAGACCATCTTCGACCAAGGATAAATCCTGTTTCTGCAATTGCTTTAGCTGGCCGGCAATATGCACTGCTTCCGCGGCGGAAATATATTCAAGATTAATCACTTCAACCACATTCTGATTGGGNTCATCCATCTCAGCAATCAGCCGCTTAACACGATCAACATTGGTGCGGATATCAGAGATCACCAGATAATTACTCTGGTTATAGGCCTGCAGTCTAGCGCCATTGCTCATCATCGGTTTAAGCACCGGTACTAATGTAGCAGCCTGCACATATTGAATCTTTAGCACTTCGGTTTGCAGCTGATTTTTGCCGAGACCACCGGCAAAATTAAAGGCCTGATTAAACGGCACCACCCGNGTAACAGCGCCATCTTCAATAGCCTGAAAGCCCTGCACCTGAATCGCNGACAACACCGCCTCAAACAGCAGAGATGAGTCAATCGGCTCTGGCGCAATAATGGTCACCTTGCCTTTGACTCTAGGATCCAGAACAAAGGATTTGCCGGTTATCTCCGCAACACTTTCAATAACACTGCGAATATCTGCATCGCGAAAGTTAATTCTTACCGACTCTGCGGCCCACACTTCGGCTATTAACAACACGGAAAAAAACACCGCAGTCGCTGTCTTAACAAGCCTGCGGCAACCAACCATGGATAGTCTAATATGCTTCATTGCTATGATTTTCATGTTATCGCTCCATTCCAATATTCGGTAATACTTTTGCCGCCAGACTGGCTGCATTAACATAAATAATTTGTTCTTGATTATTGCGCATCACGGTCACGGGCAAGTTACTACTACTGCTGAACTTCACCCACTGCGCTGGATTGCTAATCAACTCCTGCACTGATGTGCCGTCAATTGCAATCACCACATCACCCTCTTGCACATCAGCGATTGAGGTAATGGCAGAGGACAAATTATTAAGTTTTAATCCGGCACTACCACCAGCACTAACAGGGACTGCGCCAAACATATTGGCCAGTGCAAAACCCTCAGTGGGCTGCTGCATTGGCACCTCTGCCTCGACCACTTCAGTCTCTATAATACTCTCAGGCTTTTTCATTAATACCTGCTGATTAAGGCCGTTTTTACGCACCACAATACGGTAGGTTTCAATAGCCACTAGCTCGTACCCTGAACTGAGGTCATCACCCTGNTGATAAACAGCTTCCGGTTTACCATTGAACTTCAATGTCGCAAAAGAATTATCACCTGCAATCATCACGCCTAAAAGTACCGCGTTTATATTCGCCTCAGGGAGCTCGCCATGGCTCTCATCCACACTTTCCACAACAAAGGTGCCACTGCGAAACCAGTTCCAGGATATTACCGCCGCCTGGGGTGAACGTGGCAAATCTTTAAGACCACTGTCCGTTTTAGTTATCTGCATCAAAATCAATACAGCATAATAAGCACAGACGAGTAAAAGTAATACCATCAGGCTTCTTTGTAACCCTGTTTGTTGACGGTAACTCAACTTATCGAGCAACAAGTTGCACCTCCAAAGTAGCGACTAACAGTTTGGCATCATCGGCAGACTTAGCAATCTGTAAACTTTTCACCAGATAGCCTTCACAAGCAATTTCGTGGGCTACACGTACCATCGAGTTTGCATCTGAACCGCTAAATTTCACACTAAAACNGTCGCTAGCCTCCTGAATACTATCTAATTTTAGTTGATTACGTCGCACCAAGCGGGCCAGGATTTTTCTCGAGGCACCAGCAGATACAAGTTTCACTGAGCAATTATTGGACAATCGCGAGACAACCTCTTGTTGCTGATGTAACCATTGTAAATCCGCTTGTAACTGCGAATGCTGGGCAGATAACGTACTGTGTTTGTCCCACAAGGGAAGCACGGTCAAATAAACTAGCGCGGCCACTGACACAATGACTCCAGCACGCAGAAATAACTTTTCTCGCGGTTGCAGTTGGGACCAACTATCCTGGATTGTAACAATGAGTTTACTCATAGACGCCCCACCTGATCGGGACTGATCATCAGTACTAGCACAGCTTTTGTTGGATCCTTATCATCCATCGACTGCTGGGTAATAGCGACTTGATAGTCAGGAATGTTCAAGGCTCTGGTTTTTAGCCGCTCGCCATTGCCAATAGTTAACTCAAGGTTGTCTTGCTCAGCCACCAGACCGATAAGATCACAGTCACAGGCCGACATTAATTTGTCCAACGCCGTGAGTGTCGCTATTGATCCGTTGGTCAGTGCGCGTTGCTGCAAGAAGCCCGTATTCAGGTGCGCTTCCACCGCCTCTCTAACGCCAGCGGTACCCTGCCGAGCACCGGGAAACAGTCTTGAGTAATCTCTAACTAACTGTTTCTCTAGACTCTGTACCTGAGTTTGCAAAAAACTGCTCGATAACTGTAGGTAACTAAACATTAATACCAGTGCCAACGCCCCCAAACCAGCTGCAGGTAACCATTGGGAGGTAGGTAATGAGCGGGTTGAGGCACGATACTGCCCCGACAATAAATTAGCGGCAACAGGGTTATCAGCAAACGCCCAGTCAATACTGGCATCATTGATATCAGCTAGCTGGCGTAAATGCTCTGGCACTAGCGTCAGGTCTGGGACTGCGATGGACAGTCTGGGGCTGATCTCGGCTGCCGCCAATAAATTATCAATCATCGTCCATGCAATATCGGCATGCGCGGCAAAACCTTGGTCTACGCTGTTTCGTACGAGACAGTAACCATCGCGCCAAGCAATATGGATGCGCCCCTCCTCCCAGGGTAAGGCTAAATAATCGGGNACCAACGATTGCACCGCCACGCCGGCATTATCNGCCACCCGTTGCCATTCGCGCATATCATNATGGCTGACTGCCCATATCTGTAGCTGTCCATTGTGACTGNGGCCGGCAATAACAAAGTGCATGTCCGCTACGGGCTGTAGCAGCCTGTCTTCGAGTAACCAAGGTATCAATTCGGGCCACTTACGCTCCGGTGCAGTAGGCACATCGATAAGGTGTACACCGACACGCTCAGACGGCACCCAGAGTTGCATGGGCACAGCATTGGAGCCCGCCACCGAATCAAAGGCANCGCCTTCATTGGTTATANGGCGGTCAAGGTTNTAAATATGATCAACTGATATCATCAGTTCNTTTCCCCAATCATTATGCAGGCGGATTGCATGGCATTCGTCCCTGCGTTTGCTCCCGCAGACGATTCTGCTTCAGGATCACCCAGCATCCCACTATCAGCCTCGCTATTAAATAGCGCTTGTGCCGCCGATAAAGCGGGCTTGGGCAGTGCTGCTGGCACAAAGGTAAGCTGCCGAGCAATAATTACCGGCTCATTGCGTTCAAAGCGATCCATTATACTTCTTACTTCAATACGTGCCTCCCCCAATATCACTTCCAGATAGAGCTCAAAATAGTTGGAGTTAACAGAAATCAGTTCTTTGGACCATCGTTGCTGCACTTCAGGCAACTCCAGTTGTGTATTTTTGGCGATAAGTTGATGAAACTCATCAATCGAGTCAAAGGGCCTCTGTTCCATCACTAACAAGGCAATATCCTGGCTCAGCGTTCCAGTCAGAGCAGTAATCAACAGTTGTGAAGCGGTATTAATGTTTATCGTTGTTGGTTGCGGCAGCGCACTTAGCCAGGGCGCTAGCAACTGCACCTCAGCTACTTGGTACCCCTTTATTGCCGCCAACTCACTGATATCGGTAATCTTACTATTGGCTGGCACCCGCGGCGACAACAGACCATCATAATCAGCCTGCTCTGCACCCCAGCTATTAATCAGGCTTGAGTCCTCATCCAGCCAGTCAATAATTTGAGCCACTCGCGATGGATCGGCCAATAGATCCAGCTGGGTCAGCAGCCGCAACCATGCTATCGCCAACCCACTATTATCTGCGTCGATTTCTTGTTGGAGAGACTCGGCAGTATAATCGGCAAAGCTATTTATATTGATTCGTCCCTGCAAATCACTGATACAGCCAGTAATCATGCCACCATCAACAGGTAACATCGGCAGTGCCTGAGCCCAGTCCTCGTCAAAGCTATCCACTTCACGATCATCCTCCTGATCTGACAGTAATTGGCGGGCCCAGCTTTCGCCGCTCATTGCCAAAAGCAAGGCTTGATCACTGTGCACTGAGGCTGCAGCCTGAGTAATATCGATCTGATGACGATAAAAAATATTGCCCATCACCATCACTACAGCCAACATCAATATCAGTGCCGCCAGCAGTGCCACGCCCGATTGTCGTGCACGCTGTAATCTCATTTCACCACCACTCCTGGGAACAGCTTCGATGTCTCTCGCTCACCATCCATCACGATAAATACTCGGATCATTCTAGGTAGACTAGTGGGACTGTGCTGTTCATTGATTGGCGGCCAGTCTTCGCTGTAGATAAAGGTATTTGTCAGGTGCTCGAAGCGCACTTCCTCAACATTGTCCACCAACACCATACTGCTGCCATCACTAAGGCGAGGAGACTCGGTGATGGCCCACGACTGGCGTATCAACTGAGCATCTTCATTAACCCGATACTCGATACGTCGTAGGCCGCTAGGGTTAGAGCGCACCATGGGTCCACCACCACGGCTAAAACGCACGCCNAACTCGCTGGGATCGGTAATATAAGCCGGCTCTATGGCACCTAACCCATCGACAAAGGTGCGTGGCCGCAGATGAATAATATCTCGGCCAATAATTTGCCAGGCTCGCTGCAGTCGAGCCTCCTGCGCAAGANCCTGCTGACTGCGCTGATTGATATTTAACACCGCATTAATCGCCTGGTAGGACATCATTGACATCAAAGCCAATAGCAACATGGCTACCAATATTTCAATTAAGGTAAAGCCACCAATTTGTCTTGGTCGGGTTAGTTGCTTCATTAATTGCGATCTACCAAGTAAATGGCTAATGCGGCGGTTGATTTTTGCTTATCAGCGGCCCCAGTCTTCACCTCATAACGGAATAGACCTTGGCCCATAGCCGCCTCGGTGCTCATCTGCCAACGCCATTGTTGCCCATACTGTTCATCAACACCCTTGCTGGCCACCGTGCCGCGCTGGGTCGCCAAAATCCATTTTTCAGCGATTTGATAGCGCTCCAACAAGCGATTCCAAGATACCTGGGTGGCAAAAGCGCGCTCCCGCAAGCGCAGTCGCTCATCGCTGTATTGACTGACCACCGTTAATGCACCGGTCACCACTAGGCTAAGAATTGTTAGCGCAACAGCAACCTCAATCAGTGTAAACCCACCAACTCGCGCTAATTTGCTCATGGCTCAGTCGACTCCAATGACAGCGGTGCCGACATTTGTGCCTCATCTGCCCAACGATAGATAAACTGTTTCTCAATGGTGGCGAAGCTCAACACAATCTCGCCCAGTGGCTCTATATAACCATCAGGAAGAAAGGCAATCTCCGGTATCAGCAAATCGTCCTCCTCTTCAGCAGTAGCAGTAGAATCTGTATTTAGCTGTTGTGGCAGTAGCTGTTCATCACTGACAGAGTCCACCAGCCAAGTTAGAGTAGCTTCATCACTTAAAGGAAAAGGAACTGGCTGGGTCACCGCGACCCAGCGGTTGCGATAATATATTACCGCACGCAATTGAGTGCCTGTATCCCCAGTCTCGCTAACAACACCGTAGGCGGCACCCTGCAAAGCAGAATTTTCACCCAATTGTTGCAACCAGATCAGCAATCGATCAGCTTCGGCAACATACCGACGATCAAATGCCTGATTTATTGCCAATACACTCATGGCCGAGAGCGTAGCGACGATCATCACCGCCACCAGTATTTCGATCAGTGTAAATCCGCGCTGATATTTTGGCGCAAGTATCATTGGCATCTACCGCCGTAAGATCAGGTTCACTGGATATTCCAGTTACCCAAATCTTGATTTGACCCCTCACCACCAGTCTGGCCATCAGCGCCCAGACTGTAGACCTCAATCTCTTTGCCATGAGTGCCAGGATTTTGATACTGGTAGGGCGCCCCCCAGGGATCCTTTGGCAATGTCTCCAAATAGGGACCATTCCACTTAGATTCAGCCCCCGCAGGCACCGTAACTAAAGCCTCTAAGCCCTGAGACTGCGTCGGGTATCGATAATTATCCAAACGATAAAACTTTAACGCCCCGACTACCGTCCTAATATCCTGCGACACTCTGGTCTCTTCCGCTTGCTGCACCTTTTTAAATAGGGTTGGGCCTATCATAGCTCCCAGCAGGGCAATAACTACCACTACTACCATCATTTCAATCAGCGTAAAGCCCGACTGTTTATGTTGTTTTATCATTTTTTTACCTTAAAAAAGTTGTTGGATCTAAATCCGTTCAAGAGGCTACAGCTCTTTCGATCAGCAATAGCTATAACGTCACACCATATTATTCATATCCATAATAGGTAGCATTACTGCTGCTACCACCGACAGAATAATCATGCCCATCAGTATGATCAGGATAGGGTTAATTAATTTAAGGAATACCTCAATCGCATTAGCCAGACGTAGCGAGTAGTAGTCGGCCACGCGTATCAGCATTTTATCCAACTCACTGGACGCCTCACCACTGCCCACCATATGGATTAAAAAGCCACTGCCGATCTTATTTTGTTCCAGCGCTTTTTGTAAACTGCTGCCGCGCCGCATAGCTTCAGTTACCTGTTCCATCTTATCGCGCAGATGCAGGTTGCTCACCACCGCGGACGATATTTTCAACGCTGCCAAAGCCGGTACACCATTATTCAGAAGTACGCCCAGACTGCGCGACCAATCGGCGAGGTTGGCCATTAAAGTCCAGCGCCCCAAGCCTGGCATCTGCAAGATAAGGCCATGCCAGCGTCTTCTTCGCACCGGATCCTGTAATAACCGCATCATTACCAGTGTCGCCGTTATCACCACTAACAATAGATAAAGNCCATAGTGCTGAGTAAAGTCACTTAGACCGATCACGATACGGGTAATCAATGGCAATTCTCGATTGGAACTAACAAAGATCGCGGTAATTTTAGGCACCACCCAGACCATCATGATCGCCACTACAATAATCGATGTACTGATCAGCGTTGCCGGATAAATTAGTGCTCTGGTCACGGTTTTGCGGTTTTCTGCGCTGGCTTCAAGATCCTCGGCAAGACGCATCAGCACACGATCNAAATGACCGGCCTCCTCGCCCACGCCAACACCAGCGATCACTGCCTCGGGGATCTTATAGGGGGAGCGGCGCAACGCCTCAGAGAAACTGCGACCCTCAATAATCTCAGTGCGCCAACTTTCAACCATTCGCCGCTGTTTATCGGTCTCAGCCTGTTCAATGGTCATGCGCAAGGCATCTTCGAGGGGCAAACCCGATTGAATTAAAATGGCCTGTTGTTGTAGCAGTAGCGATAAATCAAAATTATTGACTCTCGCCTCTCTGGACCAGCGCACCCCATTTTTAACGGTATTTTGACCAACCTCTGCCAAGCTGGACGGCAACAAATTTTTATCTTTAAGCAGGCGCCGCGCATGACGTTCGGAGTCCGCGGATATTAAGCCATCGACCAATTTGCCGTCGCGATTATAAGCTGAGTAATCAAAGGCAGGCATAGCAATTAAACGCTGGTCACGCGAAGAACTTCTTCTACGGTGGTGATACCCTGACGCACCAACTCAAAACCGGCCTCTCGGATACTGGGAACTCGCTGACGAATCGACGCTTCAAGTTCGATTTCTCCGGTATCCGCATGTATCAGCGACTGTAACTGGGCATCTACCGTGACCAATTCAAATANCGCCTGACGCCCAGAAAAGCCTGAGTTATTGCAATGGCTACAACCTTTGGATTGATAAATCATGGCGCCCACCGGCAACGACAACAGTCCGCGAGTAAACTCATCTGCCTCAGTCTGATAGCGACAGTGAGTACACAACTTGCGCATTAATCGCTGGGAAATAATCCCGCGCACCGTAGAGGCCAATAAAAAACTATCTACCCCTAGATCCTGCAGACGGGTAATGGCACCAGCCGCGGTGTTAGTATGCAGTGTTGACAGCACCAAGTGACCGGTTAAGCTGGCTTGAGTGGCAATCTCGGCAGTTTCACCATCGCGAATTTCTCCGATCAAAATAACATCGGGATCCTGACGCAAGATCGCTCGTAGACCGCGGGCAAAGGTCATGCCAGCGCGCAGATTAATCTGCGTCTGACTGATGCCGGGCAAATCGTATTCCACCGGATCTTCAACCGTCATAATATTGCGTTGCTGGCGATCCATCTGCTGCAGCGCAGCATACAGCGTCGTGGTCTTACCCGATCCCGTGGGCCCCGTCACCAGAATAATGCCATGGGGCCGCGACACCAACTCGTCGAGTTCAAACCGAGTCGTTGCTGGCATTCCCAAATCATCGGTTTGTAATTTTCCTGCGTCTTTATCCAGCAGGCGCATCACCACCCGCTCACCATGACTAGAGGGCATGGTNGAAATNCGCAGATCAATACTNCGNCCACCAAGACGCACTGTCATACGTCCATCTTGCGGTAGCCGACGTTCAGCAATATCCAGTTTCGACATCACTTTGATACGCGAGATTAATAGAGGCGCGATTTGCACTGAGGGGCTAAGTACCGTCCTCAGTACACCGTCAAGGCGAAAACGCACCAACGCCTCTTTTTCGTAGGGTTCGATATGGATATCTGAGGCATTTTCTTTCAGCGACTCGGCTAAAATAGCATTGAGCAACCGCACGATAGGGGCATCATTCTCGGTATCCAGCAGATCTCCAGCTTCTTCGATTTCTGCCGCTGCAGACTCCAAATCAACAAAATCCTTGATATCTTCCATCACCGCCTCAGAGGAGCCCTGACGGCCGCTGTACACCTGACTGAGCATAGCATCAAAAGCTTCGTCATCAACCTGACTGACGGTTAGCTTGCTACCCGCGGCACGACTGACCTCTGCGATAGCCCAGTCAGGAGCGTTCGGCCCCAGCATTAAATTCGCTTGGTCACTTTGCAGCAATACTCGGTTAACCCGGGCAAACTCGTAGGGAAGTAATTCCAATGTTGACTGCACCATTTTCTACCTTTATTCGCCTGTTATTCCGCTCTATGGGTCAAACTGGTCGATGATTTCGACACTTTCAAGCACGACTTTACCATAATCACAGTTTAGTCTGGCACTATTAAGNCTCTNTTACACCGCAACGAAAGATCCTTCCAGCTTTTTCAGTCTAGACTACTGGGCTAGGTTGAATAGTATTTTTTACCAACATAATAAGCAGACTCGCCGAGTGGAGTAGAGGCTGCGCTACTTAGCTAGTCATAATGGCTGGTCTGAACAGCCGCAGACATAACACAGAGGCTAGTCCGCGCTGGGTTTGATACCTGCCATGCCAGAAAAGGGGAACGCGCTGATATTGCCACCACTGGGCGCTTCGGTAATCTTGCAGGCACCCTCTTTCTCCACCTCGTCGATACGCACGATAGATTGCATGGGAATAAAGCTGCGCTTAATGCTGGAAAATTCATTTTTAAGCTTCTCTTCAGCGGGATCCACAATCATCTGCGAGCGCTCACCAAAAATAAATTCTTCCACCTCGAGGAATCCCCACAGATCACTCTGAAATACATGCCGCGCATAGATTTCGTAGACCTGTCCCTGATTAAAAAAAGTTATACGGTAAATAGGTTCAGTAGTCATGGGCAATATGTCAATTTCAGCGGTTAAATTGGGGGCGCGATAATATCACAATACAGCGGGAGTTCGAGGCTTTAATGTTGCGAATTGGCCCTGCAAAGCTATAATGCCGAGCCTGATAATTTGATCAAAGAATAACCAACTAGATGACTGCAAAGACCGCAAAAAAGCTACATATCGTAACCCATGGCTGCCAGATGAATGAGTACGACTCAGCGCGCATGCAAGATCTGCTCGGCGACAGCCACGCCATGGTGCCTACTGATAATGCAGCAGATGCTGATGTTATTCTACTCAACACCTGTTCGATACGTGAAAAAGCCCAGGAAAAGGTGTTTCACCAACTGGGGCGATGGAAACATCTCAAGGATGCCAATCCAGATCTGGTCATTGGTGTAGGCGGCTGTGTCGCTAGCCAAGAGGGCGATGCTATCGCCAAGCGCGCGCCGTTTGTTGATGTGATTTTCGGCCCACAGACCTTGCATCGTCTACCAGAGATGATGGAAACCCGCAAAACTGACGGCACGGTGGTGGTGGATATCAGTTTCCCTGAGATTGAAAAATTTGATCGCTTACCAACACCGGAAGCCGACGGAGCTAGCGCCTTTGTATCCATTATGGAAGGCTGCTCCAAGTATTGTACGTTTTGTGTAGTGCCCTACACCCGAGGTGAGGAAGTAAGCCGGCCTATGGCAGATGTGCTGGCTGAAATTGCTGAACTAGCCAATCAAGGGGTTCGCGAGGTCAATTTGCTCGGCCAGAATGTCAATGCTTACCGCGGTGAGATGCCCGATGGCTCGATTTGTGACTTCGCTGAGCTTATCCCCTATGTAGCAGATATTGAGGGTATCGATCGCATCCGTTACACCACCAGCCATCCAGTGGAATTCTCAGACGCACTGATTGATGTCTACGCCGAGGTTCCCGAACTGGTCAGCCATCTGCATTTGCCGGTACAGAGTGGCTCTGATCGCATTTTGATGGCAATGAAACGGGGCCATACCGCTATTGAGTACAAGTCGAAAATACGCCGTCTACGTGCACTGCGCCCCGATATCAGTATTTCATCGGACTTTATTGTCGGTTTCCCTGGTGAGACCGATGATGATTTCGCCGCCACCATGAAGCTGATTGAAGAGATTGGCTTCGATACCTCATTTAGCTTTATCTATAGCGCCCGTCCCGGTACGCCTGCTGCAGATTTAGTCGACGACACTGACGAGGAAACAAAAAAGCGGCGGTTGAAAATTCTTCAAGATCGTATCAATCAGCATGCCAGCGCCATTAGCCGTCGTATGGTAGGCTCTAGGGCCACCCTGCTGGTCACCGGTATTAGCAAAAAAGATCCAGGGCAACTTCAAGGGCGTACCGAAAACAATCGTGTGGTTAACTTCCGTTGTGATGATCACAGCCTGATTGGCCAGTTTGCCGAAGCCGAAATAACCGAGGCCTTGCCCAACAGCCTTCGAGGTAACCTTGTTGCGACCTAAAAACTGAAGAGAAGGCGGCTTACTTTGATTCTATTTATGCCACAAATTATGCTACAAAAAGTGTTTACGCTGTTCTCTCGTTCGCGTTATGCTAGCGTCTCGACATAGTTGGGAAGGCTTAAAAGCACCTATTGAAACGATTGGATACTCAACCATCAGCGGACAGCATCACTCTCGAGCCCAATGACGCTCGCCGTCTCGCTTCACTCTGCGGTCAATTCGATGAAAACCTGCGCCTTATCGAACAACGGTTAGACGTTGAGATACGCTCGCGCGGTAATTTCTTTGCCGTCTACGGCAATACTGATAGCGCCCAGCGTGCCGTCGACATTATTTATAACCTTTATCAGGAGACAGCCCATTTCTCGGAGCTAGCTGCTGAAGAAGTTCACCTCCACCTTCGCCAAAGCGAGACAAAGCCTATGACGCCATCTGCCAGCAACCTGCAGTCTGCCAGCAATATCGACAATTTTTCAGTCATCCGCACTAAAAAAGGCAATATCAAGCCTCGAGGCCTCAATCAGCAGCGCTATGTGCGCTCTATTCAGACTCATGATATTAACTTTGGTATTGGTCCCGCAGGAACCGGCAAGACCTATCTAGCCGTAGCCTGTGCTGTAGAAGCATTATTGCGCGATGAAGTCGAACGTATTCTTCTGGTCAGACCCGCGGTAGAAGCCGGTGAAAGACTGGGGTTTTTACCCGGTGATCTAGCACAGAAAGTAGACCCCTATCTACGGCCGCTCTACGACGCTCTACATGAAATGCTGGGCTTTGACGCGGTAGCCAAACTGCAAGAGCGCAATGTAATCGAAATAGCACCACTGGCCTATATGCGCGGTCGCACGCTGAATGGCGCCTATATTATTCTCGACGAAAGCCAAAATACCACCCGCGAACAAATGAAAATGTTTCTCACTCGGATCGGCTTTGGCTCGACTGCGGTAATCACTGGTGATATGTCGCAAATTGACCTGCCTCGCGGAGTCAGTTCTGGGCTCGTGCATGCCTGTGAGGTACTGGGGAAAGTCGATGAAATTAGCTTTACCCATTTCGAATCACAAGATGTGGTGCGCCATCCTATTGTGCAGAGCATTGTTGATGCATACGATGCCTTTGAGCAACAATCCGACCACTAGACAATGAATATTTGCATCGAAACGCAGATGGCCTGCGCCTCTGAGGACATCCCAGATGAGGACAGTATGCGCCACTGGGTCAGCGCCGCCATGCGTGATGAAGCCGCAACACTAGAGCTTAGCGTGCAAATTGTCGATGAGCAGGAAAGTGCAGCGCTTAATCAGCAATATCGCGGCAAATCTGGCCCTACCAATGTCTTGTCTTTTCCCTTTGATGCGGTGACACCACAACCTCTGCCGATACTCGGCGATTTGGTTATCTGTGCCCCTGTCGTCAATCGCGAGGCCATAGAGCAACATAAACCCGCCGAGGCGCATTGGGCGCATATGTGCGTGCATGGTGTATTGCATCTGCTGGGGTACGACCATGTTGGCGATCACGACGCTGAAGTGATGGAGTCACTGGAAACTAGCATTCTGCAAGACCTTGGCTTTTCCTGCCCTTATGCCAATAAATAACCTAAAGTAACCTCCTAGGAGCTAACTGAGATAATCATGAACGACGAAATATCAACTGGAAGCGCAGATAATTCCTTGCTGAAAAAAATCATCAAGGTTTTTTCGCCTAATCCCAGTAGCAGTGACGAAGTGGCCGATATGCTGCGCAGCGCGGAGAATGAGTCGATTATTGATGCCAGTGCGCTACAAATAATGGAAGGGGCGCTAAAAGTGTCCGACCTGCAAGCGCGCGAGATAATGATTCCGCGCTCACAAATGAATGTGATTGAGGAAGACTTTAGTCTTGAGCAGGTGCTAGAAATGGTTATCCAATCTCAGCACTCGCGATTTCCGGTGGTAGGAGAGTCTGCAGACGATGTGCTGGGGATCCTGCTGGCAAAAGAACTATTGCCTTTGGTGTTGTCAGGCAAAGAGTCATTTGATCTGAAAAGCCTGTTGCGCCCAGCAACGATTATTCCAGAGAGTAAGCGGCTCAATATTCTGCTACAGGAATTTCGTGAGCATCGCTACCATATGGCTATCGTGGTGGATGAATACGGTGGTGTGTCTGGGTTGCTGACCATTGAGGATGTGCTCGAAGAAATTGTCGGCGAAATAGAAGATGAAACTGATGAGGAAGAAGCGGAGCAAATCAGCAAAATCAACGACAACCTCTACAGAATCGAAGCCATCACCGAAATAGATGACTTCAATGAGTATTTTGATATCGGCTTTTCTGATGATGAATTTGACACTGTGGGTGGATTGGTTGTGCACAAGTTCGGTCGACTGCCCGATATTGGTGAGAGCGTGAGCATTGAAAACTTCGATTTTAAAGTGATCGACGGTGACAATCGCAAGATCAACCTGCTAGAAGTGCGTAAAAACGATCTATGATACGCGCTAACTAAATGATCAGCAGCCGCGCGCCCACCTTTTTTGCGTTATTGGCTGCCGGTGCGCTTCTGCCTTTGGCCCTAGCGCCCTTTTCTCTTTGGCCTATAGCTATTGTTAGTACCGCCGTGCTGTTTTGGTTTTTGCACAATAACAGCCCAAAGCAAACGCTTATCAACGCCACCGTATTTGGTTTTGGCCTATTCTTTGCCGGCGTGAGCTGGGTCTACATTAGCATGCATGATCATGGCGATGTGGCCGCTCCGATGGCACTGCTTGGAACGATACTGTTCTGCCTGTTTTTAGCACTACTTTTTGCTGTTCCTTTTATTCTCAGTGCCTTTATTCCACAGACACCGATTGCGCTGAGCATTGGATTGCCTGCCATTTGGGTGCTGAGCGAGTGGTTCCGCGGCTGGGTCTTTACTGGTTTTCCCTGGCTGTATGCCGGCTATGCTCACACTGACACTTGGCTCAATGGTTGGGCGCCGATTGGCGGCGTGCTGTGGTTGAGCTATATCAATGCATTGGCGGCCACAGCAGTCGTCCAGCTACTGCGAAATGTTCATCACCGAGCACAACTCGTGGCGGCACTGGTGGTGGCTCTTTGGGTGATGGGGTATGGCTTACAAAAAGTCGATTGGACTCAATCTTCTGGCGCCGAGCTTAGCGTCGTATTAGTGCAACCCAATATCCATCAGGAGGACAAATGGGCACCCGCTGAACGAGACAATATTCTTCAGCGCCTAGCCAGTCAGACTGAAGCCCACTGGGGTGCGGACATTGTCCTCTGGCCAGAGGGTGCAATTCCCGCCCTGCCACGACAAGTCACCGACTATTTAATTGACATCGATAATCGCGCAAAAGTGAACCAAACCTCATTACTAATCGGTATACCCACTGAGGATTGGCGCAGCCGGCGCTACTATAACTCAATGTTGGCATTGGGGGATTCAAGGGGACAGTACGATAAAACTCGGTTGGTACCTTTTGGTGAATATGTGCCACTAGAAAATGTACTCAGAGGGTTAAACAGATTTTTTGATCTGCCTATGTCGTCTTTTTCCCTAGGGTCAGCCAATCAACCTTTGTTATCAGTGAAGAACGAGCTGATAGCGCCGGCCATCTGTTACGAAATTGCCTATCCAAATTTGGTGGCCGATAGGGCCTCTGAGGCGGGGCTTCTGTTAACCGTTAGCAATGACGCTTGGTTTGGTCACTCAATGGCGCCTCAGCAACATATGCAAATGGCGCGCATGCGCGCGATTGAGAATAGAAAACCGCTAATGCGGGGCACCAATAATGGTGTTACTGCATTGGTCAACTACCGTGGTGAGGTCGATCAACAACTAGAGCAGTACAGTGCCGGTGAACTCAGTGGCTCTGTAAGGCCCAGAGTGGGTCAGACCGCCTTTACTAGAGTAGGCAGTTGGCCAACAGTATTGTTGTCTATGGTGATTTGTCTCAGTTTGGTGGTTAAAAGGTGGTTAACGAACAAAGAGGATGAATAAAATGAGATTAATGCTGAAAATTGCTCTGAGCCTTGCCGTGTTGATAGCTTTTCCTGTCAGCGCCCTCGAAGTGGGGGATCAAGCACCCAACTTTACTCTGCAGGGGACAGACGGCAAAACCTACACCTTGGACCAATTCCGCGACAAACAAGCCATTGTTATCGCTTGGTACCCGATGGCTTTTACCAGCGGCTGTACCATTGAATGTAAATCGCTAGCGCAGAACGGTCATCTACTAAAGAAACTCGACGTAACCTATTTTATGGCCAGTGTCGATAAACTTGAAAGCAATCAGGCATTTGCCGAAGAAAATGACGCTGACTTTCCACTACTAAGCGATCCCAGCAAAGAAGTTGCCAAGGCCTACGATGTATTGGCTTTTTACGGTGTGCCTAAACGCCATACGTTTTACATAGGCAAAAACGGCAAGATTCTATTTATCGATCGCAATATCAATGCCGCGACCTCCGCGCAAGATATGGCGGCAAAACTAGTTGATCTCGGCATTCCACCACGTCAATCCAGCTAAACCCCACCGACAGTTCCCAATGATAGATTCCATTGAATCAATGCCAGTCTAACCGCTGTTAGACTGGCGCTACTTCCCCTATAATTCACGGCTACTATAAGCAACCCCTAACAGCAGTGAATCTTCATGACCATCGAACAGCATTATGATCCCGCCACCATAGAACGGGACGCGCAACAATATTGGACCGACAACCAGACCTTTGAGGTCAGTGAAGATCCCGATAAAGAAAAGTTCTACTGCCTGGCCATGTTTCCTTACCCCAGTGGCAAGCTTCATATGGGCCATGTACGCAACTACACAATTACTGATGTAATTGCTCGCTACCAGCGTATGCAGGGCAAAAATGTCCTTCATCCCATGGGCTGGGATGCGTTTGGTCTACCCGCCGAAAATGCGGCCATTCAAAATAAATCCGCGCCCGCTAAATGGACCCATGAAAATATCGCCTATATGAAAGCTCAGCTAAAATCACTCGGCTTTGGTATTGATTGGTCTAGGGAGCTAGCGACTTGCGAGCCGAACTATTACAAATGGGAACAGTGGTTTTTCACTAAACTCTACGAAAAAGGCTTGGTGTATAAAAAGACCAGCGCGGTTAATTGGTGCCCTCATGACGCCACAGTGCTCGCCAATGAGCAAGTGATTGAAGGCTGTTGCTGGCGCTGCGACACCCCGGTAGAGCGCAAAGAGATACCTCAGTGGTTTATCCGTATCACCGACTATGCCGAGCAACTACTCGATGATCTGGATGACCTAGACCAGTGGCCTGAGCAAGTTAAAACCATGCAGCGCAATTGGATTGGCAAGAGTCGCGGGGTTAATATGACCTTTAAGCTCGCCGAGGCAATCGCTGAACACCATAGCTTTGATGTCTATACCACCAGGCCAGACACATTGATGGGCGTCACCTATCTCACACTGGCCACGCAGCACCCGATTGCCTTACAGGTGGCACAGTCTAACCCAGACTTAGCAGACTTTATTCAACAATGTCAGACGCAGCAGGTATCGGAAGCCGAAATGGCGACAATGGAAAAAGTGGGTATGGATACGGGCATTAGCGCAGTACATCCACTGACCGGTGAGTCTGTGCCAGTTTGGGTTGGCAACTATGTGCTTATGGACTACGGATCGGGCGCGGTGATGGCGGTACCCGGCCATGACCAGCGCGATCATGAATTTGCCAAAAAATACCAACTGCCCATTAAACAAGTTGTGACGCCCAGTGACGGCAGTGCTTGCGATATCGANCAGGCGGCCTTTACTGATAAGGGCGTGCTGGTTAATTCCGTTGACTATAACGGCTTGGACTTTAACGCCGCCTTCGATGCTATTGCTAGTGCACTCGAGGCCAAAGGCCAAGGGTCTGTAACCACTAACTATCGCCTGCGCGACTGGGGTGTTAGTCGTCAGCGCTACTGGGGATCACCCATTCCTATGTACAACTTGGCAGAGGGNGGCGAGATCCCTGTNCCACTGGAAAANCTNCCGGTATTACTGCCGACTGATGTNGAGATGGACGGTATCCAATCACCNATNAAAGCCGATATCGAGTGGAAAAAAGCCCAGCACAATGGTCAGCCGGTTGAGCATGAAACAGATACATTCGATACTTTTATGGAGTCCTCTTGGTACCACGCTAGATTTACCTGTGCTGATTTAGACAGCGCGATGCTCGACCCTCAGCGTGCCAATTACTGGTTGCCCGTGGATCAATATGTCGGCGGTATTGAACATGCGATCTTGCATCTGCTCTATGCCCGCTTTTACCACAANNTACTGCGTGATGANGGTCTGGTGGAAAGTAGCGAACCGTTTAAGAGNCTACTNTGCCAAGGAATGGTATTAGCCGAATCTTTTTATACCGAAACCGATGGTCGTAAACAATGGCTGGCACCCTCACAAGTCAGTGTTGAGCGTGATGAAAAAGGTCGCACGATTAGTGCCAGTGAAATCGCAACAGGCAATAAGGTGCATAGTGGCGGCATTACCAAGATGTCAAAATCAAAGAATAATGGNGTCGATCCACAGACGGCAATTGANAAGCANGGNGCCGATACNGTNCGTCTATTTACCATGTTTGCCGCACCCCCAGAACAAACGTTGGAGTGGAGCGATGATGGTGTTGCCGGCGCCCATCGATTCCTGCGCAAACTCTGGACTATGNTCAGCAGNCATCTGCAACAGTCAGATCTTGCCAGCCTAGATCTTACCAGCCTAGATCTTNCCAGCCTAGGTAGTGCCGNGCTGAATGATGCGCAAAAAGATCTNCGTCGCAAGACTCACGAGACCATTAGTAAAGTCAATGATGACTACGGACGCCGCAATACTTTTAACACGGCTATTGCCGCGGTGATGGAATTATTAAATGAGGTGTCTAGGCTATCTGATCAGGAGGCGCAAAGTATTGCGGTGCGCCATGAAGCGCTGACCAGTGCCGTGCTTCTGCTGTCACCCATTGCNCCTCATATCTGNCANAGTCTTTGGCATGCACTCGGTCANACTGGTGCTGTTGCCGATGCCGCATGGCCNCAATTAGACGAAGCCGCTNTGGTACGCAGCAGTATTGAAATGGTCGTTCAGGTCAATGGCAAAGTGCGCGGCAAGATTGAGGTGGCTGCCGACGCTGATA
Organism: Porticoccaceae bacterium; assembly: GCA_002685715.1. GTDB lineage: Bacteria > Pseudomonadota > Gammaproteobacteria > Pseudomonadales > Porticoccaceae > HTCC2207. The sequence goes on from NYXU01000033.1 coordinate 25,867, forward strand.
AGGAGCAAGTTGAGAAACGAGCGCTCGAAGATGCTAATGTGTTGCGTTTTACCGACGGAGTGACTATCCGTAAGATTATTATCGTCCCCGGACGATTGGTGAATATAGTCGCCAACTAATTTCCTGCTGAGAGCATTGTTATGAGAATTCAAACACTACTGCTAGTTGCTACCCTTGTCCTTATAACCGCCTGCGGTTGGCAGTTACGCAATAGTCAGATAATTCCTCAGANCCTCGGCAGTCTGCATCTCTCTTCTGCAGATTCTCACAGTAATCTTATCGCTGAACTCACTAGAGCGCTCGATGTATATGGCGTAAAAGTGGTGGCTGATGCCGATGCTGCCAACTACTCTATCGTTATTGTCGACTTTAAAAGTACTAGGCGCATCGGAACCACCAATGCCAGTGCACGTGTGGCAGAATATCAGCTGAATGAAGAGGTAGACTTTCTGATTATAGATGCCAAAGGGAATAACCTTATCCCTCTATCTACTGCATCGGTTGAGCGCGTATATGAGTTTAACGAGCGTGATGTACTGGCCTCAGACAATGAAGAGCAAGTGGTTAAAGAAGAAATGCGTGCTGATATTATCTACCAAATTCTCAATCGACTGCGCCTGATCCCAGAGAATGCCGCCGAGAGCAAGGGATAAGGGATCCGCTGTGAAAATAAAAGCGCAGCAACTGAACGNACATCTGCAAAAGCAGCTGATGCCGATTTATGTGGTCAGTGGCGATGAGCCTCTGCTGGCGCAAGAGTCCGTTGATGCAGTGCGTGCCGCTGCTAAACAGCAAGGCTTTGCCGAGCGCGAGCTATTTTATTTTGAGGGCAANCCTGCGCACTTCGATTGGAANCCCGTNATCAATGAAGCCAACTCCCTATCNTTGTTCGCTGATAAAAAAGTCTTGGAGATACGTNTTGCNAATGGCAAGCCAGGCGATAAAGGCAGTAAAGCGATAGTCGAGATCTGCGCCAATTTAAATCCAGACAATTTACTGCTTATTGTTCTACCTAAACTCGACAAAGGTGTTCAAAATAGCAAATGGCTAAAAACGCTAGAGTCACTTGGTGCTCATATTCAAGTGTGGCCAGTCACTGGCGCCCAGCTACCGCGATGGATACAGCAACGGCTTCAGACTGCCGGCATTGAAGCCAATAATGAAGCGGTACAAATTTTAGCCGACCGGGTCGAGGGCAATCTTCTCGCCGCAGTGCAGGAAATAGAGAAGTTAAAACTGCTGGCCTCAGATGGTGTTGTCGATGCCAAGCTAATGTCATCGGTAGTTGCGGATAGTGCCAGATACAATTTATTCGACTTTATTGANCGNATGTTAATGGGCGATGCTCAGGCCGCTGCTCGCTCTTTGCGCGGGTTACAAAATGANGGCACTGACGCGGTACCCTTGCTATGGGCGATTACCAGAGAGTTGCGACTGCTGGTGGTGGCGAGTGAAAAAGTCAGTCAGGGCAGCCATGCCGATGCTGCGCTAAAAAGTGCCGGTGTCTGGGACAAACGAATTCCGATGCTACGCAATGCGCTACGACGATTGAGCCCCGCCTATCTGCGCATGCTATTACATCAGGCTGGCGCGATTGATCGTGGCATCAAAGGCCAGAGAAAAGCTCAGGTNTGGGACGAAATGGCAACATTGGTGCTGTCATTGGCCGGCAGTTCAACACTACAACCCAGCAATATCAAAATATTATTGGACAACTAAGCTTTACACCAGCCACAGATAAACCACCGTGGTAATCACTGCCACGCCAATTAAGTTGAGTGCAAAACCTTCACGCACCATTTGTTCAACTGTCATTTTGCCCGTACCAAACACGATTGCATTAGGCGCTGTAGCTACCGGTAACATAAAAGCACAGCTAGCCGACAACGCCGCTGGCAGCATAAGAGTCGCAGGTTCGAAACCCGCACCTAAGGAAGCNGCAGCCAAAATTGGCATCAACAAGGTGGTCGTCGCGGTATTACTGGTTATCTCAGTTAAAAAAGTCACTGCCAGAGCGACAATGGCGATAATCGCGATAATCGATAATCGAGTAACCCCAGAGAGAGACTGCCCAATGGCATCGCTGATGCCCGTCACAGCAAAGGCCTTGGCAATAGCAATACCTCCTGCAAATAGCAGTAACACCCCCCAGTGAATACTAGAGGCTGACTGCCAATCCAGCAATTTTCCGCCCTTACCATTGGGTAAGACAAACATTAACACCACCGATGTCAGCGCCACCGCAGCATAATTGGCACTAGGTACATTAAACCAATCACTCCAGCCTCCAAAGGGCTCTCGCAAGGTAATCCACGCTAATGCGGTTAGACTAAACAATGTCAGTACTCTTATTTCTTCAGAACGCCAAGCACCAACCTTGGGGATAAGTAGTGGTTCACCCTTATTAAGATTTCGTGTGATCCAAATACCAGCCAGAGGGATCATCATCAAAACCACAGGCAGTGCCCAAAGCATCCACTGACCAAAACCGATCGCCGTTCCGGTCGTCTCAGCATACACTTTAAGGAATATAACATTAGGGGGTGAGCCTATCGGAGTGCCAAGCCCGCCAATACTAGAGGCATAGGCAATAGCTAAAAATAATGGCACGGCCAATTTTTGCGCCGTACTATCGCTATCGGCACTTTCTAACACCGCATAGGCCACGGGCAACAACATTAAGGTAGTCGCTGTATTAGACACCCACATACTCAAAACCGCTGCAGCCACCATAAAACCAAACACCAATCGGCGCTGATCATAGGCGCCAAATAGATTTACTAAATACAGNGCAAGACGTCTATGAGCACCACTTTTTTCCATCGCTTTGGACAGCATGGCACCGCCCATTAGTAATAAAATTAGTGGGTCACCGTAGGCTAGGGCCACTTGCTNACCATCGAGAATCCCCACTAACGGGAAGACTCCCAAAGGGATCATTGAAGTCGCAGGAATTGGAATGGGTTCAAAAATCCACCACAGCGCACAGAGTAGCGTTAATCCGGCGGCAAGTGCGGCTTGTTGCGCCCANCCCAACGACATCATCNTAAAGGTCAACGCCATTGCTGCCGCAGGGGCAATAAATAGAGACCAACGTTTAAGTTGAGGGGTCATTAATCTTGATCCTCCAGTGCGTAGTCACCCTGCTCATAAGCCTGAATAATTGACACGGCATGGTCATGGTCGGCGTTATTAACGGCAATAGATAAATGCCCCAGTGCCGGCAAGTCACCCAATCCACCCTGCAATGCCACACCTTGAAGGAAAACCTGCAGTCCAGCCTGCTCCATCAGACCAGCTAATAACTGCGCTTCAAAATAGTCACTGCCCTGATAAACCGCTATCAACCCAGTCTCCGGCGCACTAACAGTAGCAACCAAACGGCAATCACACCGGCGCTGTTGGCCACAAAGTCCCAGAAATCACCATAACGATAACTGGTCNTAGANTGCGCAATCTCCAGTGACAAACCAAAGCCCATCACCATAACCGCCAGCAGTAATAACGAAAAAGAACTACCATACGCCTGCACCGCAATAAAATAGAGGCTCGCATAAAGGACTGCATGAGCGACTTTATCTTGCAACTCAAATAATTGGCCACCCGTTGTCGGCACCAGCGAAACAACCACTGCAGCCAANGCACAGAGCCAAAACAGTATTCGNTAATAGGTAGGTTTGATCACTAATNNCCCNCTTGTCAGTGCATTAACTTAANTGNCGATTAAGCTGCTGATANCGCTCAACCGTTCCCACATCCCACCACTGCCCCGTGTATACCTCACCGGCAACGCGGCCCCGCTTTATCGCTGGCATTAACGCCTCAAGCCAGCGAAAAGCCTGTCGCTTGGGATGGGCTAATTGATAGTCAGCAAATAACGCCGGGCGCAGCAAACTAATACCACTGAAAGTAAAGTTTGGACTATCAGTAAAGCTGACTAGCTGATTTAATAAAGCAAAATCACCGCGCGGATGATGGTCGGGATTGTTAACTAATAATAGCCAAGCATCAAGCGCCTGATCTAACTGGGCTGTAGCTAAATTATCAAAACAAAAATCCGTCCACACATCGCCGTTGAGCAGTAAAAAGGGAGCGCTACCCAATAGGGGCAGAGCCTTGGCAATACCTCCCCCAGTCTCTAGTGGCTGCGGTTCGCGAGACCAACAGATTTGCACACCAAAGTCACTGCCATCGCCAAAATAGCTCTCGATCTGATCGGCCAACCAACTGGTATTTATCACCAAATCAGTAATACCTACCGCCGCCAGACGCTCAATATGGTGTTGCAACAACGGTTTACCTGCCACCCGCAGTAATGGTTTAGGTGTGCTATCGGTTAATGGTCGCAGACGTTTACCGTATCCTGCGGCAAGGATCATCGCTTTCATTGGTCGGCCACGCTTTTGGCCGAATGCCAGATCTGCGATGNCAGTAACGGGTTAATACGTTGCCGAAACCAATGACAAAACGCCTGAGTCTCTGGATATTGACTAGCAGCCTCTAGACTGTAATCGATTACCAACGGGAGATCTTGTAAATAATGATGTTTACCGTCTCGTAGTGATAACCGGGCAAAAATACCCATCACCTTGATATGGCGCTGCAATCCCATTAGATCAAACCAACGCAAAAATTCCCTGTCGTCGATATTTAAGTTTGTATCAGCATCTATCAACCGCTGTTTAAAGGCCAATACCCGCTGACGAACCTGCGCCGCCGGCCAACGAATATAGCAATCCTTTAATAAAGAGACCAAATCGTAAGTGATGGGCCCCCACACTGCATCCTGAAAATCAATAATACCTAAGTCGCCATTGGCTAACTGCATAAGGTTGCGTGAATGGTAGTCCCGATGGACGACCACCTGAGGTTGCTGCACCGCATTATCAATCAGGCTAGCAAATAATTTGTCGAGCATTGTCATTTCGTCATGATCTAGACTAACACCCAGTAATTTAGTGACAAACCACTGATAAAACAGGGCCATTTCGTCGGCCAACCGCTGAGAGTCGTAATGAGGAAAGAGCTGATCATTGGGCGACAACTGCTGAATTTGTAGCAGGCAAGTCTCCGCATGAGTGTAAAGGTCGTCCACGGACTGAGGATTTAGCAGCGGGAGTAATAGCTGTTCGCCAAAATCTTCTAACAGCATAAATCCCAACTCATAATCTATCGCATAAATAATCGGTGTGCGCACATTTTGCGCTTGCAGTGCATGAGATTTATTGACGTAGGCACAGTTATCCTCCTGAGCGGGGGGCGAATCNACNGCGATNAANCTGGGNACTGTATTTGTTCGATAATAGCGNCGAAAGCCCGCATCACCCGCTAAGGNTGTTATTTGCAAAGGTTGCTGTTGNTCNATTGCCTCNGGNANNGAGATCNCAACCCAATCGAGAAATCGTTGATAATGCTGATTAGACAAGCGTTNACNCCTTATTTTTANGCTATTTCGNCAAAGCTGACNTCNCTGNGNCCAAATCTANCGTTTATAGTGAAATAAAGTCGCCATTCTAGCCTATTTCGGGCAATTAGAGGGCTCTACTCAAGCAAGATATCAGGTAATATAAACTCTGGGATTAAAATGTTTGGATTTCAGTTTTGCACGCAGCTATTACACATCGNAATCAANCNAATANCNACCTTCAGNNTCTTGNGCTGTTGCTTNTTTTTGCNGCTCTGCCGTTACANTCANTAAATGCTGAAGAAACNATGGCNGAGTGGAACTGCACAGCAGANGNCAAAGGCGATTGGCNATGNAATCAAGANATAATTNCGACATCGCTTAATAANCNGTCTNTNCAANANACTGACCGCCNGCCAATTCGNAAACNNNGCCAACANCANGTNAATAATCCNGACGAACCNCGAGTCGCCAAGGTNNGNAACCTCGACTGGNTGCTGGANCANGATATGTCTGCNCAGCAAAAAGCAATGATCGATCNAAANTGCTGTGGTGGCTATNTTGANCCCGAAAGAGACTATCNAGATGCNNATNTAGACCCNANNGAAGCCTCGATACGNCTCAATGCNAANAGCACCGANGCGCTGAGATNAAAATNTCGCCCTNNTGGAGGGTGANGTNCANATATCACAGGGTTANCGGCAAATCAGNAGTGATAAGGCCACCGTAGACCAAATCGCACGACGAGTGGATCTGCAAGGAGACGTGCGTTTTCGGGAACCCGGCATACTGCTGATGGGTGACAGTGCCGAAATCGATATCGATAGCAAAGAGGTTGAATTCGAGAACGCCACTTACGTGTTACATGAGAACTCGGTTAGAGGCTCGGCAGAGACCCTGACACGGACTCAAGATGGCATTATCGTTATTAATGACTCTACCTATTCAACCTGCGCGCCAGACGACAATGCCTGGCAGTTAGTCACCAATGAAATTGCTATTGATCAAAACTCGGGATTTGCCACGGTTAAAAATGCCCAACTGCAGGTCAAGGGAGTACCGGTATTCTATGTTCCCTACGTCAAATTTCCTGTAGATGACCGCCGCTCATCTGGTTTACTTTTCCCCAATATTGAAACCGGTAGCGAGAATGGCCTTGACTTCGCCCAACCGGTTTACTGGAATATCGCACCGAACTACGATGCCACCATTACTCCTCGCTATATTGAAAAACGCGGTGCAGCTGTGACAGCGGAATTTCGTCATCTCAGTCAATGGTCCTATACTGAGATTTCAGGGGGCTATTTAGCTAATGATAAAGGTGGCGACGATGAGGATGATATAGATCCCAATACTGGACTGCCGCGTCATCTAGGGGAAGACCGACATCTCTATAAAATCAGCCATAGCGGCGGCATCAATCGACCTTGGTCAACTTTCCTTGATCTAAATTATGCCAGTGACGAAGATTACATCCGCGACTTGGGCAACCTGTCGCAGACAGATACCAGTAGGACTCACCTACAGCGACGCGCTTCATTAGGCTACCAAACTGAACACTGGAATTACCGTCTAAAAACCCAAGACTACCAAGTGATCACCCGAGGACTCGCTGATCAGTATTCTTTAGAACCTGAGATTACCATCGATGGTTATTATAGATTTGGCAATTCATTGGTACTTGAACTCAAAAATCGCTATTCGGTTTTTGATCACAGCAATCCTAATCTTGTCACTGGTAGTCGCAATCGACTGGATTATAGTGTGAGCTGGGACAAGCGCTGGACATGGGGCTATATCGAACCGCAGGTCAACTTTAAGCATATTTCCTATAGTTTAGACGCTGGTAATAACATGACGCTCGCTGAGAGGAGTCCATCAATCTCAGTGCCTGTTTACTCTGTTGATGCGGGCATGTTCTTTGAACGCGATTATAACTGGCTGACAAACTTTCAACAGACTCTTGAGCCTAGACTTTTTTATATCAAATCTGATTTTGAAAATCAGTCCNCGTTGCCAGATTTTGATACCTCAGCGTTTACGCCCTCTTATAACCAGCTATTCAGTGATACGCGCTTTAGTGGTGGTGATCGTATTGCCGACAACAATCGTCTTACCATAGGGCTAACAAGTAGATTTATTAATAAGACGACTGGTCAAGAACGCTTTAGAGTCAGTGTTGCNCAGTCGATATTTTACNAAGATCGTCGNGTGACANTAATGCCAACTAACTCAGCCAATGAAATCNCTGAACTGACCAGAGATCAATCGCCTTTGGCTATTGAACTGGCGGCGCGGTTCAGCAGCAATTGGCAATTTACTGGCGATATTATTTATGATGATCGCGACGACGAAGTGGATAAAGCGAGCCTAGGAATGCGCTACAATGACAATCAAAATCGCTTGTTCAACCTCACTTACAGACATAATCGACAACTAGCGAGAATTTTTGATAGTACCGAGATAGATCAGGACATTGAGCAGGTGGATATTTCGGCCTTTGTGCCAACAGGCAATAATTTAAAGTGGGTTGGCCGCTGGAATTATGATTTTACTAATGATCGGGAACTAGAGACCTTTGCTGGCCTCGAATACAACAATTGTTGCTGGCGCGCTAGCCTAGTGTTTAGACGCTGGTTGGATCGCCAAGATGAAATACTGCTACCGGAGCAGAACCTAAAAATAAATTCTGGTATTTTCTTTCAAATCCAATTTAAAGGTCTGGCTAGTGTTAATAGCCGGGTGGACGCAATGCTTAAAAATGGTATCTATGGCTATGAACCTCTGGAAAACTTTTAAATCACTCTCAACTGCGATTGTCGCAGCCAGTGCAATGGCACTCTCGTTAGCAGCCACCGCTCAGGTGCAAATATTGGATAAAGTCATCGCCATTGTGGATGACGATGTGGTGCTACAGACTGAACTCGACGCGCGATTGGCAGTAATCTACGCGCAGATTCAGGCGTCGGGAACCCAAGCGCCACCACAAGATATTTTAGTACAACAGGTACTGGAGCGACTGATCTCAGAGCGACTGCAATTGAATATCGCCTATAACGCTGGTGTGCGAATTACTGATGAGGAAGTCAATCAAGCCATGGCGCGAATCGCTGCCAACAACAAACTAACCATGGAAGAGTATATCGCGAAAATTCACGCTGAGGGTGGCACCGTGGCCAATGTGAGAGAAGATATACGCAATGAAATTTCTATAATGCGTGTACAGCAAGGCAAGGTTATGCGGCGCATTCAAATTAGCGACCAAGAATTGGATAACTTTCTTAATTCAGAGGAGGGCCGCTTCCTAACGAGTCCCGATGTCAATGTTGGGCAAATCTTGTTGTCNGTACCGACAGGCGCCAGCAATGATGANATCGACAGTATCATGGGTCGCGCCAAAAACTTACTTGAGCAAATCAACAACGGTACAGATTTCCGTCAACTGGCAATAGCTAACTCCGCAGATCAATCGGCACTTCAGGGTGGTGATTTGGGTTGGCGCAAAATGGCGCAATTACCTGGCGTATTTATCGATGCAGTTGAACAATTGCAGTTGGGTGAGGTTTCCGAGCCAATTCGCAGTGCTGCTGGTTTTCATTTATTAAAACTCTATGAGCGTCGCGGTGGCGGTGAGCGTCTGGTAGAACAGCACTTTGCCCGCCATATTCTTATTAAACCGAACCAGATACGAGANGAGCAGGCGACTATCAGCCAACTNAACGANCTNCGAGATCGNGCGCTTGCCGGTGAAGATTTNGGTGANCTATCAAAGGAATTCTCTGAGGATCCAGGTTCAGCACTAAAACGCGGNGAACTGGGCTGGTCAACCCCNGGCATGTTCGTGCCNGAATTTGAAGACACCATGAATAGTATTGCATTAAATGAAATCAGTGAGCCTTTTAGCTCCCAGTTTGGCTGGCATATTCTGCAGGTAACAGAGCGACGAAATGAAGATTTCAGCTCCACCATTCTGCGCAATAATGCGGCCAATATGTTGCGCCAACGCAAGTACGAAGAGGAGCTACAAGTATGGCTGCAAGAAATTCGTGACGAAGCCTTTATAGAAATCAAAGGATCAGATAAGTCATGACCATAAGATTGGCGCTAACACCTGGAGAGCCCTCCGGTGTTGGCCCAGACCTATTAATTCAACTTGCGCAAAAGCCCCACCAAGTAGAGCTTATTGCCTTTGCCGATGCTGATTTACTCGCCCAACGTGCGGCACAGCTCCAACTCCCCCTAAAACTCAAGCCGTTTGAGCCTATTCAACCGCCGCAACCCAGTCAGGCTGGTGTGCTGTCGGTGGCTGCAACCAGTGTCGCGCAACCAGTGATCGCCGGCACATTAAATCAAGCCAATGCACAGTATGTCCTTACCACACTGGATCAAGCGGTGGATGCCTGTCAGACAGGGATATGTGATGCTATGGTTACCGGCCCAGTGCAAAAGTCGGTGATTAATCAAGCGGGAATTAGTTTCTCTGGCCACACTGAATATTTGGCGGCCAGAACAAATACCTCGACTGTGGTGATGATGTTGGCAACCGAGGAACTGCGTGTGGCTCTGGTCACTACTCACTTGCCCTTGCGAGAGGTTGCACAAACCATCGATAGGCAATTGCTAACTGATGTTATTAAGGTGCTATGTGATGATCTGGAAAATGTCTTTGGCATTAAACAGCCGACAATTTTGGTGTGCGGGCTAAACCCCCATGCTGGCGAAGGTGGACACCTAGGCAGAGAGGAAATCGATGTTATTGAGCCTGTGCTCAAACTATTTCGTCAGCGCGGTGACAATATTTTGGGACCGATGCCCGCTGATACATTATTTACCGACAAACACCTAAACAATGCCGATGCGGTGTTGGCCATGTACCACGATCAGGGATTACCCGTTTTGAAGCATCAGGGTTTTGGCCGTGCGGCTAATATTACTCTCGGCCTACCCATCATTAGAACCTCTGTTGATCACGGTACCGCGCTAGATTTGGCTGGCACTGGCGAAGCCGATAGTGGCAGTCTAGAGACCGCTATTAGGGTTGCCTGCCAAATGGCACAGGGAAAATCGCGTTGACTGTTAATCATCAGGCTCGCAAACGCTTTGGGCAGAATTTTCTGGTCGATCAGCAAATTATTGCTCAGATAGTCTCTGCCATCAATCCTAAGGCAGAGGACAATCTGATCGAAATTGGTCCCGGCATGGCGGCTATCACTGAGCACCTTATTAAATATTGTCCAGCGATGTCAGTGCTAGAACTCGACCGAGACCTAGTAGCGTTTCTTCAGGAAAAATTCGCTCACAATGACCAGTTCACTGTTCACAGTGGCGATGCATTAAAGACCGACTTTGCACAATTTCACCAAGGTCGCGAGCTCCGTTTGGTGGGAAATCTGCCGTATAATATTTCCACTCCCCTGCTATTTCATCTTCTTGAGGTAGGCCACCTAATTAAAGATATGCACTTTATGTTGCAACGGGAAGTCGTCGATCGGATTGGGGCCGCGCCAGGAACCAAAGCCTATGGCCGGCTCTCAGTTATGATTCAGTACTATTGCAGGGTATCCCCGCTAATTCCTGTGCCGCCACAAGCATTCCAGCCAGCGCCTAAGGTGCAGTCAGCAGTGGTACGCTTAAAACCCCACAAAATATTGCCCGCTGTCTGTCACAATGAAACATTGCTCAGCCAAATTGTCAGCCAATGTTTTCAGCAGCGTCGTAAAACCTTACGCAATGGTCTGCGCGCCTATGCACAGCACTTGGACAATGTGGCAGAGGNNATTGATTTGTCGCGTCGTGCAGAGCAATTANCTGTAGCCGAGTTTGTNACATTAACCAATTCTATTAACGAGAGTCTGCATCCANTATGAGTGCCCAACCAATCATTGTTAGCGTCGAAACCGAATACCTGTCTAGACAGTCACAGCCTGAGGAGAGCCGCTATGCATTTGCTTACCATATCACCATTGANAACTGTGGNTCNGCANCGGCACAGCTACTCAGCCGCCATTGGGTGATCGTAGATGCNAATCAGGNGCGTAAAGAAATNAAAGGNATGGGNGTTATTGGTGAGCANCCCCTAATCGCTGCNGGTGACAGNTTCCGCTATAGCAGTGGTGTAGTNCTGGANACGCCGATAGGTACNATGCAGGGGTCCTATCANTTAATTGATGAGCAAGGGGACGCCTTTGACGCCCCNATACATCCCTTTTTATTATCAATGCCCAATGCAGTGCACTAAATGACCGATTANGCTGTAGGCGATATTCAAGGCTGTCTAGATCCACTATTACAGTTGTTGGAAACAGTAGCCTTCGACCCCGAGCAAGATCGACTGGTTGCCGTGGGTGACCTCGTTAATCGAGGGCCTAAGTCTCTTGAGACCCTGCGCTTTTGTCACAGTCTTGGGGACAGTTTTAAAACGGTATTGGGTAACCATGATTTGCATCTATTGGCCATTGCTCAAGGCGTAAGAGATCCCAATCCTAACGACAGTTTTAATGATATTCTCAGCGCACCGGACAGAGAGGAGTTACTGCATTGGCTACAACAACAGCCACTCCTGTTACAGATTGGACAATACCATGTTGTGCATGCGGGTATCCCACCTATCTGGGATCTAACCACAGCTCATCGGCTTGCTGACGAAGTGAGTAATATATTGCGCTCAGATAGCGCCGCAGAATACTTCAAACATATGTATGGCAATCAACCTGCCGTTTGGTGTGACCAGTTACAAGGCCCTGAACGCTGGCGCCTTATTACTAACTATCTCACTAGAATGCGCTTTTGCTCAGCCACCGGTGAACTTGAACTTGAGACCAAGGCGGCTGTGACCATGGAACCACCCTTTAAACCCTGGTTTGCGCATCCACGTAAGTATACTAGCGACGACAACATCCTGTTCGGCCACTGGGCAGCACTTGAGGGTCGCCACTGTGCTGACAATATCTTTGCGCTTGATACTGGCTGTGTGTGGGGCGGTCCTCTACGCTTAATGAACTTAGGTAACCAACAGTACTTCCATCAGTCGGCATAGACTTTTTATCGCCCACTGCCAGAGGAGCAATATTATGCTTAGTAAATGCATCATCCCGATTTTGGCCATATTACTGTTAGCCTGTAGTGATCAGTCAGCCATTCGACAGCCACTTACTTCGGGCATTGATACGCAGGGGATGAACCTTGGAGTGCGCCCGCAAGATGATTTTTATGAGTATGCCAATGGCGGCTGGCTAGCCAATACGGAAATACCGGCGGATGAAGTGGGTTGGGGAAGCTATATGACATTGCGCAAGGAGAGTCTTGAGCAAAGTAGGGTTATTGTAGAAGACGCGGCTGAGAATCCAGAAAGCGATATTGACAAAAGAAAAATTGGTGACTATTTCAATGCATTTATGGATCAAGCGGCGATTGAAAAACAGGGTATTGCCCCTATCGCTACTGACCTTGCCAATATCGATGCCTTAAATACTCATGCCGATATTGCGGGCTATTTTGGGCGCAGCAATGCTATCGGTGTCGGCGGACCACTTAATCTCTATGTCGGTCAAGATGACAAAGACGCTACCAACTATGCCCTGTTCTTTATGCAATCCGGACTAGGGCTGCCTGATCGCGATTACTATACTGACGATTCTGAACGCGGCAAATTTATCATCAGTCAATATAAAAACTATATAAATGCCATATTACACCACAGCGGGCGATTCGATGGAGAGCAAGCCGCAGAGCAGATATTTGCGCTTGAACGTTCACTGGCCGCGATGCAATGGTCAAAAGTGGAAAACCGCGACGCAGACAAGGTGTATAACAAATACAGTAAAGACGCGTTTATCGGCCTATTGTCTAACCTTAATCCTGATCAGTATTTAAGCGATATTGGCGCCAACAATATTGATTATGTCATTGTTAGTCAGCCAAGTTATTTTCAAGCGTTGAATAATATTTTTATCGATACTGATGTAGCGGTATGGAAAGACTATTTGCGAGTGCGACTATTGACTAGCTTTGCACCCTATTTATCTGCTGACTATGTCGATACGCATTTTCAGTTTTATGCCAAAACCCTATCGGGGCGCGAGCAACAACAACCACGATGGCGCAGAGCCGTATCCTCCATCAATCGCTACCTTGGTGAACTACTTGGACAGCTGTATGTGGAGAAACACTTTCCAGAGTCCTCCAAAGCACGAATGACGGAAATGGTCGATTATCTTATCGCTGCCTACGCTGACTCAATCAAAAATCTGCCATGGATGACGGAAGCCACCAAACAACAGGCTTTGCTTAAGCTGTCCAAGTTTACCCCTAAGATCGGCTACCCTGATAAGTGGCGCGATTACTCAGCACTGGCAGTACAGGAGAATGACTTGGTCGGCAATATCAAACGGGCGCGGGTGTTTGGTCATCAACGCAACCTCGCCAAACTCGGCCAGCCCATTGATCGCGATGAATGGTTTATGGCGCCTCAGCAAGTCAACGCCTATTATAATCCTGGTCTTAACGAGATTGTCTTTCCCGCAGCCTATTTGCAAGCGCCTAATTTTTTACCTAGTGCAGACGATGCCTATAACTACGGCACCATTGGTAGCACTATTGGCCATGAGATTGGCCATGGTTTTGATGATCAAGGTAGTAAGTATGATGGTGACGGCAATCTTAAAAGTTGGTGGACAGTGGAAGATCGGGCCAATTTTGAGCAACGCACCAAAGGGCTGGTACAGCAGTATGACAAGTTTGAGCCATTGCCGGGACTTTTCGTCAATGGCGAGCTCACACTGGGAGAAAATATCGGTGATTTGGGCGGTACCGCGATCGCGCTAAAGGCCTATCGTATGTCGTTGCAAGGAAAGGCTGCTCCGGTTATTGATGGCTTTACAGCGGAACAGCGGTTTTTTCTTGGCAATGCGCAATCAAGTCGCCTTAAGTGGCGCCCACAGATCTTGGAGTTAATTGTTAGGACCGATCCCCACTCTCCAGATAAATATCGCGTCAATGGGGTATTTGCCAATATGCAGGCGTTTTATCAAACCTATCAGGTCAAAGAGGGTGATGATCTGTACCTACCTCAGAATCAACGGGTAAGAATTTGGCAGTGACCTTTTTCGCAGTGAAAAAAAAGCCGAGCTACTAGCCCGGCTTTTTTATAACGACACTTTATGCCTTGAGTGTTTACTCTGCCGCCGCTTCCACTGCTTCTTCAGCAACGTCACTAATATCACGATCAACTAGCTCAACATAGGCCATTGGCGCATTGTCGCCAGTGCGATGACCACATTTGAGTATGCGCATGTAACCACCAGGACGTTCCTGATAGCGTTTACCCAAATCGGAGAACAACTTGCCAACAGTCGCCTTATCGCGCAAACGATCAAAGGCCAAACGGCGGTTAGCGACATTGTCTTCTTTAGCCAATGTGATCAATGGTTCAGCAAAACGGCGCAGTTCTTTGGCTTTTGGCAGAGTAGTTTTAATCAACTCATGCTCGACCAATGAAGCGGTCATATTGCGAAACATTGCTCTTCTGTGAGAGCCGGATTTATTCAGTTTGCGGCCACTGTAACGATGACGCATGGTTTCTATTCCTTAATTCGTTGCTGTCTCAGCAATGATATCTATACAAACTGCCCTTTTTAGGCCAGTTCGCGTTCACTTTTTAGGCTTGCTGGCGGCCAATTCTCAAGGCGCATGCCCAGAGATAAACCACGAGAGGCCAACACATCCTTGATTTCAGTAAGAGATTTCTTACCCAAGTTCGGTGTCTTCAGCAATTCAACTTCGGTACGCTGAATCAGATCACCAATATAGTAGATGCTCTCAGCTTTTAAACAGTTAGCAGAGCGAACGGTCAATTCGAGATCATCAACTGGGCGTAGCAAAATTGGATCAATCTCTTCTTCTTTCTCTTCGGGCTCTGCAGTCGTCTCACCTTCAAGGTCAACAAATACTGCCATCTGTTGCTGTAGGATAGTCGCAGCACGACGAATCGCCTCTTCAGGATCAATAGTGCCATTGGTCTCTAACTCAAGTACCAATTTATCCAAATCGGTGCGGTTCTCAACACGCGCATTCTCGACGCTGTATGACACCTTAAAAATAGGGCTAAATGTGGCATCAAACTGTAGACGACCAATAGTGCGGTTTTCATCATCACTGGCGCGGGCATCAGAGGGCTGATAGCCACGGCCGCGGACAATGCGTAACTGCATATTCAGGGAAGTCTTACCAGAAATGGTAGCAATCACATGATCTGGGTTGATAATTTCAATATGGCCGTCGCTTTCAATATCACCCGCAGTAACCACGCCAGGGCCAGTAAAATTCAATGACACGGTAGTGTCATCACGGCCTTCCATCACGATGGCAACGCCTTTGAGGTTGAGGAGGATTTCCATCACATCCTCTTGTACACCTTCAATCGCGGAATACTCGTGTTCAACGCCTTCAATCTCGGCTTCGATAATCGCACAGCCGGTCATAGAGGACAGCAGAATACGACGCAGGGCATTACCCAGTGTGTGGCCAAATCCACGCTCTAATGGCTCTAGCACCACCTTGGCATGGTTTGGGTCATAGGATGTTACATCGATATTGCGCGGTGTAAGCATTTCAGTAGCAGAATTTTGCATATAATTACCTGTAAGAGCTGTTAAGCGATTACTTAGAGTAAAGTTCGACGATCAAGTTCTCATTGATCTCGGCAGGCAAATCAGAGCGATCTGGATTGCGCGTAAACGTCCCTTCCATCTTGTTTGTATCAACTTGAATCCATTCGACTTCGCCACGTTGTGCCGCCAACTGCAGAGCAGTTTGAACACGCAGTTGCTTCTTCGATTTTTCACGCAATCCCACAACATCACCTTCTTGTACTTTAAACGAGGCAATATTAACCTTCTGACCGTTTACAAGAATGGCATTATGCGCCACCAATTGACGAGATTCAGCGCGTGTGGCGCCAAAGCCCATACGATAGACAACATTATCTAAACGAGTCTCAAGCAGGGTCAGCAGGTTTTCACCAGTATTACCCTTAAGACGCGCTGCAGCTTTGTAGTAGTTGCGGAATTGTTTTTCCAAAACGCCATAAATACGGCGTACTTTTTGCTTTTCGCGCAGCTGTACACCGTAGTCTGACAGTCGGCCACGACGCTGACCATGCTGGCCTGGCGCGCTTTCATGGCGACATTTTGATTCTAGTGGACGCACACCGCTCTTAAGGAACAGATCAGTTCCTTCACGGCGTGACAGCTTACAAGTTGGTCCGAGATATCTAGCCATTTTCTATCTCCCTTACACGCGACGTTTTTTAGGTGGACGACAGCCGTTGTGCGGAACAGGCGTCACATCAGTAATATTGGTAATTTTATACCCAGCGTTATTAAGCGCTCGTACTGCTGACTCACGACCAGGACCGGGACCTTTCACTTGAACATCAAGGTTCTTTAAACCGTAATCTTTGGCCGCTTCACCTGCGCGCTCTGCTGCAACCTGTGCGGCAAATGGCGTGCTTTTACGTGAACCACGGAAGCCAGATCCACCCGATGTCGCCCAAGAAAGTGCATTTCCCTGACGATCAGTGATGGTAACAATCGTGTTGTTAAAAGAAGCATAGATATGCGCAATGCCATCTATCACTGTCTTCTTGACCTTTTTACGGGTCGGCTTAGTTGCTGCTTTTGCCATTAGAAGTAATCCTAATTATCTTTTTATGGGACGACGCGGACCTTTGCGGGTGCGCGCATTCGTCTTAGTACGTTGTCCGCGTACCGGCAAACTACGTCGATGGCGCAGGCCGCGATAGCAACCAAGGTCCATCAGACGTTTGATATTCATACTGTTTTCTCTACGAAGGTCACCTTCAACTTCGTTTTGCCCTACGGCAGCACGCAGTTTATCTAACTGAGCTTCGTCTAACGCAGAAATTTTTGTGTCTTCTGCAATGCCCGTGTCGGCACAGATTTTCCGTGCTGTTGGGCGACCAATACCAAACACATAGGTCAGCGAAATCACTGTGTGCTTGTTATCTGGAATGTTGACACCGGCAATACGGGCCATTCACATTACTCCACTATTACTATGGGTTTAATCAGTATTTCCGCTCTGTGTACCAGGCCTTTAGACCTGCTAAAAAGGCGCGGTAGAATACCGATAGATCTATCAAAAATCAACCAGATTATCCTTGGCGCTGCTTATGACGGGGCTCAACACTACAGATAACACGAACCACGCCTTTGCGGCGGACAACCTTACAATTACGACAAATCTTTTTAACCGATGCGCGTACTTTCACAGCATCACCTCTTTATTTACGGCCAACATTTTTAAGGTTGGCCTTCTTCATTAGCGAATCATATTGCTGCGACATAAGATGCGACTGCACCTGAGCCATAAAATCCATTGTCACAACAACCGCAATCAACAGTGATGTCCCACCCAGATAAAAAGGTACATTAAAGTACACATTCAAAAACTGGGGCATCAAACAGATCAATGTTATGTAAATACCACCGATCAATGTGAGACGCGTAGTCACACTATCAATATATTTAGCAGTGTGCTCTCCAGGACGAATACCTGGTAAGTACGCACCACCTTTTTTCAAGTTATCAGCCACTTCTTTGGGGTTGTACATCAACGCCGTATAGAAGAAGCTGAAGAAAATAATCAAGCTTGAGAACAGCAAAATATACAGCGGCTGCCCCGGACCGATCAGTATTGCCACATCCTGCAACCAAGCAGGGGCATTGGCGCCAGACCCAAACCACTGACTAATAGAGGTCGGGAACAGCAATAAGCTACTAGCAAAAATTGCTGGTATCACACCGGCCATATTGACCTTGAGCGGCAAATGCGATGTTTGCGCATTGTAGGCCTTTCTGCCCTGACGCTGAGCATAGTTAACCGTCAGTCGACGTTGTCCACGCTCAATAAACACCACAAAGTACACCACTGCCAACGCAATAATTAACACAACAATCAGCATCAGTGGGTTTAAATCTCCCTGTCGCGCTGACTCTAACGCTTGACCAATAGCACCGGGAATGCCTGCAACAATACCGGCAAAAATAAGCATCGAAATACCGTTCCCAATACCGCGCTCGGTAATCTGCTCACCCAGCCACATCAGAAACACTGCACCAGCAACCAAAGACGATACAGCAACCGGCAAAAAGTACTCTGCGCCGGTGTAGGATTGCGATTCAAATCCCTTTGCCATAGCGAGGCCCTGAATAAACGCCAGTGCAACGGTGCCATAGCGCGTGTACTGATTTATCTTGCGGCGACCGCTGTCACCTTCTTTCTTAAGCTGCTCCAAATACGGCACAGTGGCTGATAGCAACTGCATAATAATCGATGCCGAAATATAGGGCATAACACCCAAAGCTAATATGCTCATTCTCTCTAAGGCGCCACCAGAGAACATATTAAATAGGCCAAGATATGTGCCCTGTTGCTGTTTGAACATATCAGCCAACAGGTCAGGATCGAAGCCTGGCACAGGGATATGAGTCCCTATGCGATAAATAATAATGGCCATAAACAAAAATCGAAGGCGAGCCCAAAGCTCGCCTAGTCCTTTTGTATTGCCCATGGGCATAGCGCCAGGTGTTGCCATTACGCGGTCTCTTCTACCTTGCCACCAGCAGCGACAATCGCTTCTGCGGCACCTTTGGTCGCAGAGACACCTTGCAGAGTAACCGCCGTGGTTACCGCACCAGAGTTAAATACTTTTGCGCGCGAGATACTATTATTGATAATCCCTGCGGCACGCAGTGATTCAATAGAGACGATCCCACCTTCTACTTTATCCAACTCCGAAAGACGAATCTCAGCAGTGACAGAAGCCAATCGCGAAGTAAAACCAAATTTTGGTAGGCGTTTTTGTAACGGCATCTGGCCGCCTTCAAAACCTGGGCGCACAGAACCGCCGGAACGTGCCTTCTGGCCTTTATGACCACGGCCGCCAGTTTTACCAAGCCCACTGCCCATACCGCGACCACAGCGCTTGCCTTGTTTAATCCGACCCGGGGCCGGGCTAAGGGTGTTTAGACGCATTTTATGCTTCCTCAACCTGCAACATATAGTTAACTTTATTGATCATGCCGCGAACCGATGGAGTGTCTTCCACTTCGACGGTGTGGCCAATACGACGCAAACCCAACCCTGTTAGACAGGCCTTGTGATTTTGTAATCGTCCAATTGAACTCTTAGTTTGAGTTACTTTAACTTTTTTAATTTTCGCTTTTGCCATGATCCAGTTCCAATAACTGACGGTCGCTGTGCCGTCACTTAGTTCAGAATTTCTTCCACAGATTTTCCACGTTTTGCTGCAACATCATCCGGTGATTTCATATCGCGCAACGCTTTAAAGGTTGCACGCACTACATTAACCGGGTTAGTTGAGCCATAGCACTTTGCCAGTACGTTTTGTACACCCGCCAATTCAAGCACTGAACGCATTGCACCACCGGCAATAACACCGGTACCTTCAGACGCGGGCTGCATGTATATTTTAGACGCTGCATGAATGCCTTTGGTGGGGTACTGAATAGTTGAGCCGTCTAACGCAACATCAATCATATTGCGGCGAGCTGACTCCATAGCCTTCTGGATTGCCATCGGTACTTCACGGGCTTTACCGCGCCCGAAGCCCACTTTACCATTACCATCACCGACTACGGTCAATGCGGTAAAGGCGAAAATACGTCCACCTTTAACCGTCTTAGCAACACGGTTAACTTGAACCAGCTTCTCCATCATGCCTTCAGCGGCTGCGTCTTTCTGATCTGTAAGAGCCATATTGTCTACCTATTAAAATGCGAGGCCGGCTTCACGCGCGGCGTCTGCCAGTGCTTTAACACGGCCGTGATATTTGAATCCGCTACGATCGAACGCTACTGCGGTTACACCGGCAGCAACAGCACGCTCAGCAACCAGCTTGCCTACGGCAGCGGCAGCTTCAACATTACCAGTACTACCAGTACGTAAATCTTTATCCAATGTGGATGCACTAGCCAGTACTCGGTCACCCTCGGCAGCAATAATCTGCGCATAGATATGACGGGGAGTACGGTTGATACACAAACGTGTAACACCTTGCTCGCGGATCTTCATGCGTGAACGCTTAGCTCGGCGCTGACGTGATACTTTTTTATCGCTCATCGAATTACCCTATTACTTCTTCTTGGCTTCTTTACGTCTTACATATTCACCAGTGATGCGAACACCCTTACCCTTGTAAGGCTCTGGTGGGCGGTAAGCGCGAATCTCAGCTGCGGCCTGCCCCAGCTTCTGCTTATCCGAAGACTTCAACAATACTTCAGTCTGACTAGGCGTCTCAGCGGTAACACCCTCTGGCAGCTCATAAATGACTGGGTGGGAAAAACCAAGAGTCAAATTGATACTCTTACCCTGCACCTGCGCTCTGTAACCTACGCCGACTAACTCTAACTTCTTCTCAAACCCTTCGGACACGCCTGTTACCATGTTGTTAACCAGCGCTCTGGTGGTACCAGACATAGCCTTGGAAAACTGGTCCGTGGTACGGGCGGCAAACGTCAGAACATTGTCTTCCTGTTTGATTTCTACCTGCGGGTTAACCGGCATTGCCAGGGTACCCTTTGCGCCCTTAACAGAGATCTCAGTGCCACCAAGTGTCACTTCAACACCTTTGGGCAACTCTACTGGGTTATTTGCAACTCTAGACATTTTTCTTTCCTATCAGAATACGGTGCAAAGCACTTCACCACCAATACCGGCAGCTCTAGCCGCGCGATCGGTCATCACACCTTTACTGGTGGAGACAACGGCAATACCCAGACCACTACGAACTTTCGGCAGATCATTCGTGCCAACATAGCTACGCAAACTGGGCTTGCTGATGCGCGTAATTTCTTCAATAACGGGCTTGCCTTCAAAATACTTTAGCTCGATCGTCAAGCTTGGCTTGACCTCTTCACTAACCGTAAAACCGGCAATATAACCCTCATCCTGTAGCACTTTTGCTACTGAGGCTTTCAATTTTGACGCAGGCATCGTCACCTCTGGGTGACTGCGCTGATGCGCATTGCGAATGCGCGTCAACATATCTGAAACTGGATCTTGCATACTCATGCTGTTTGGCTCCTCAACTTACCAACTGGCTTTAACCAGTCCCGGAACTTCACCACGCATCGCTGATTCGCGCAGTTTATTTCGGCACAGGCCAAACTTACTGTAAACACCGTGTGGACGTCCGGTAATTCTGCAGCGGTTACGCTGGCGACTGGGACTCGCATCACGGGGCAATTTTTGTAACTTCTGTTGCGCCTGCCAACGATCTTCATCAGAGGCTTCAACGCTGTGAATAATTGCTTTTAGTTCAGCGCGCTTCGCGGCGAACTTTGCAACTGTCTTAGCGCGCTTTACTTCGCGCTGAACCATGGATACCTTTGCCATCTATCTACTACCTCAACCTTTCAGCGGGAAGTTAAAGGCGCGCAATAGTGCACGGCCTTCGTCATCGTTACGCGCGGTGGTGGTAATGGTGATATCCAATCCACGCAACTTATCAATTTTTTCATAGTCGATTTCAGGGAAAATGATCTGCTCACTCACACCCATTGAGAAATTACCACGGCCATCAAACTGCTTGGGACTAATACCACGGAAGTCGCGGATACGTGGGATGGCAATACCGACCAATCGCTCTAAAAATTCGTACATACGGTCACTGCGCAAGGTTACCTTGGTACCAATCGGCCATCCCTGACGCACTTTGAACCCTGCAATAGACTTGCGTGCGTTATTGATTACTGGCTTTTGACCGGCAATCAACGTGAGATCTGCCACCGCGTTTTCCAGCGATTTTTTGTCACCAATCGCTTCACCTACACCCATATTCAGAGTGATTTTGGTAATGCGCGGCACTTCCATTACATTGGCCAGACCCAACTCTGTTTTAAGCTTGGGTGCCAACTCGTTTTGATATACTTCTTTCAGCCTTGCCATTTCAGATACCTGTTAATTTAAGCGTCGACGGCTTCGCCGCTGGACTTAAAGACACGAATTTTTTTGTTATCTTCCTGGATCTTAAAGCCAACTCGATCCGCTTTGTTGGTTGCACTATTAAAGATTGCAACGTTGGAAACCTGGATAGGTGCTTCCTTTTCAATGATTCCACCGGGAATACCAGCCTGAGGATTGGGCTTCTGATGCTTTTTAATCATCTGTACACCAGACACTAGCAACCGATCATTCTCAAGCACCTTAAGCACTTTACCTCGCTTGCCTTTGTCTTTACCCGCAATCACAACGACTTCGTCATCGCGCTTAATTTTAAGCATTGCCATTTCTAATTCCTCGCTTACAGCACTTCAGGTGCTAGGGAGATAATGCGCATAAACTTCTCAGTGCGAAGCTCGCGAGTTACCGGCCCAAAAATACGTGTACCAATAGGTGCATTGCTTGCGTTTAGCAGCACAGCAGCATTGTCATCAAATTTGATCAAGCTACCGTCTTGGCGACGCAAACCTTTCTTAGTGCGCACTACTACAGCACTCATCACCTGGCCTTTCTTTACCTTGCCGCGGGGAATCGCTTCTTTAACGGTAACCTTGATAATGTCACCAACCCGAGCATAGCGACGGTGAGAACCGCCCAACACTTTAATACACATCACGCGACGTGCACCGCTGTTGTCTGCTACATCAAGATAACTTTCTGTTTGAATCATTTTCTACTCCGAAACCTTCGCCATACGCAGATTTATTCTGCAGCAGCGCGCTCGTCAATATTCACCAGTTTCCACGACTTGTCTTTGGAGACAGGTCGGCATTCTGCGATCGTTACTAGATCACCTGTATTCGCATCATTCGCTTCGTCATGTGCCTTAATCTTGGTCGATTTAGTCAAGATCTTCCCGTACACCGGGTGCTTAACACGACGCTCAATCATCACAGTAATGGTTTTATCCATCTTGTCGCTGACAATACGGCCAGTCAGCGTACGCGAGCTCGTTTGCAATTCAGTCATAATTATTCCCCTGCCTTCTGGTTAATAACAGTCTTGATCCGCGCGATATTTCGGCGCGTCTCTTTAACCTTGTGGCTTTCGTTCAACTGACCAGTGGCATGCTGCATACGCAACTTAAACTGGGACTTGAGCTCATCACCCAAGGCCGCCTTTAACTCATCAACTGATTTTTCACGCAATTCGTTTGATTTCATGTTTACATCACCGTGCGTTTAACAAAGGTGGTGGCAACGGGCAGTTTGGCTGCCGCCAAAGCGAATGCTTCGCGCGCCAACGCTTCACTCACACCTTCCATTTCATAAAGAACTTTGCCTGGCTGGATCAATGCTACCCAGTACTCGACATTACCTTTACCTTTACCCATACGCACTTCGAGCGGCTTGTTAGTAATCGGCTTATCTGGAAACACTCGAATCCAGATCTTACCGCCACGTTTAATGTGTCGGGTCATCGCACGACGCGCCGCTTCGATTTGACGAGCAGTTAGACGACCGCGCCCCGAGGCTTTCAGTCCAAACTCACCAAAGCTGACTTTGCTGCCGCGCTGCGCCAGACCACGATTGCGGCCCTTGTGCATTTTGCGGAATTTTGTACGTTTCGGTTGCAGCATTTCGCTTTACCCTTGTCGCTTATTTCTTGTTTCTTGTGTCT
>NYXU01000034.1 GCA_002685715.1 Porticoccaceae bacterium
ATTGGGGATACCGTCGGCGCCACTGTGATCGCCAGGCTTAGTAAACCAGCCAGAAGTTTCAGCGGCATTGACAGAGTTATTACGTTTCTGTGACGACGCAGTGATAGCTATACCGATCGTATCGTTGGCAAATGTGTTTGAGTATATGCCTGAAAATTCAGGAGTGATTTCATCACCTTCTCGGGTCGATGTGTCATTAACCATCTTGGCGGACATACTAACCTTTTGGCCAGGCGCATCCAAAGGACGGGTTGTTGAAATATTGATCGAAGAACCCACGCCGCCTGTAGGTACATCTGCTCGGCCTGTCTTGTACACTTGTACGCCAGCAATACCCTCTGATGCTAGATCCCCGAAGTCGAATGAGCGGCTTGATGCACTGTGCGTTGGCATCTGGCGTCCATTAAGGGTGACAAGATTATATTCTGGGCCAAAGCCACGAACCGTGACCTGGCTACCTTCACCACGCTGGCGGCTAATAGATACACCGGTAATACGCTGTAGCGATTCCGCGAGGTTAGCATCTGGGAATTTACCCATTTCTTCGGCAGAAATTGCATCAACAACACCTGCTGAATCACGCTTGATGTCCATTGAACGCGTTAAACTTCCGCGTATACCGCCTTCAACAATAATCTCTTCGATAAGAGCGGTCTCTTGCGCGGAGACAGGAACGACTGACCCAGCCAACGCAACGGCGACACTGCTCGCAAGAACTTTCTTTTTAAATAACATACTGATTTAACCCCCTAGATGGAAAACTATTGCTATAACTACGTGTAGATTTCTTGTAATGTTCAAATCTGAGCTCTTACTTTACCCAACAAGGCGTTGCAAATAACCGTGGATGCGATCAAAGGGTATTTTTTTGGGTTAAAGGAGGTAGGTAGGGGGTCGATGTGATTCGTTGGCTAATAAAGTTGACTTTTTGAGTGCATCAATGGCTTGAATTTACAATTCTGGCGTGAATTGGTCGCAGTATTTTTATCTGTCTCGCCAACTGACTTAAAGTTGCCCATCCAAGGGTTAAATAGGGTATCAGCTAGTAGCGAAAATATGTTATTTTACCCACTAGTTTTATAGATCCTTAAAGACGTTATTATGGTTGCTTACGATCTCCACCCTTTTGCTCAAGCGCTATATCGCAATACTAGCTATCAGTTCTGGCTGCTACAGGTCGTCGGCTGGTTTGGGCTCTCACTTATCAGTTTTCTCAGTTTGACATTATGGTACGATCAGCAAAGTTTTAACTATATTGCTCACACTCTACTGCAGTCATTACTGGGTATTTTGGTGTCTTGGCCATTGCGGCCGCTATTTCATCATTTTTGGAACAAAAGCGTCTGGTCTCTGGTTGCCGCAGGCATGGCTGGTGTACTAGCCTGCTCAGTTGTTTGGACCATTCTGCGCATAACAACATTTATGGCCATGACCGGTGAGCAAGGGCTTTGGACGGATTTTGGTGGTTGGTTGTTTGGCTCGATACTGATTTTCAGTTGCTGGGCGGCCTTTTACCATGGGGCGAAGTTTTATCAGTTGTTACAGTCCGAGCACGCTAATTTGCTACGGGTTGCGGCAGAAAATAAAGAGCAACAACTGCGCAGGTCGCAAGCCGAGGCGATCGCCCACGAAGCGCAACTTAAAATGCTGCGATATCAGNTAAATCCTCATTTNCTCTTCAACACCTTAAACGCNATAGCGGCACTGGTGACGGCAAAGGAGTTNTCNAGAGCGNGTACCATGATTGTGCAGTTAAGTAATTTTNTGCGGTATTCCTTGGATAATGANCCCGTTCGACGGGTGACCCTCAAGGAGGAGATTGATGCGCTTAAGCTTTATCTCAATATTGAGCAGACGCGGTTTGCCGAGCGATTGGCATTGGATTTCGCAATCGATACCTCTGCCGAGGTGGTGCGAATACCCAGTTTATTACTCCANCCTCTAGCCGANAATGCGATTAANTACGCTGTAGCGCCCATGGAAGAGGGTGGAAAAATTTCGGTTTCAGCNGAACTTGATAAGGACTATGTCTGCATCGAAATGCTTGATTCAGGGCCGGGTATCAAAGCTGAGGATCAGTCACTAGAAGGTGTTGGTATTGGCCTTAGAAACACCGTAGATAGACTGCATGAATTCTATGGTGACAATTACACATTTAACTTGGAGTCCGCAGCTTCTGGGGGCCTCCGAGTTTTTATGCGTCTACCACTCGAGAAGCAGGTTAGATAATCATATTATGCAAAAATTAAGAACAATAATTGTTGATGATGAGCCCTTGGCATTGGACTTTCTTCGCTCCTGTCTAAGCGGCAACGCCGATGTCGAAATTATTGCAGAGTGTCGCAATGGTCGCGATGCGGTGGCGGCTGCAGTTGAGCTGCAACCGGAGCTATTGTTTTTAGATATTCAGATGCCGGGTATGAATGGCTTCGAGGTGGTTAAGGCGCTACANGCAGATCTGATGCCNATGGTNATTTTTGTTACGGCATTTGATCAATTTGCAGTTGAGGCTTTTGATCTNCATGCGGTGGATTATATTCTCAAACCNCTNGATGAGGAGCGCGTCGGNCGATCGATCGANCGAGCAATAGATCGACTGAANACAGACCGTGANCAAAGCTTCAAAACGCCGTTAATCGGTGCTATCGACGCTATCTCTGATCGCGTAGCGCAGAAGACGGTGACCAAGGCAGAAGGTAAGCAGCCCTCAGGTATGCAGCGAAAGCTGGTGGTGCGTGACTCAGGGGTGGTCAAGGTGATTCCATTTGACGATATTGATTGGGTAGACGCGGCGGGCGACTATATGTGTGTCCATGCCTTGGGTGAGACTCATATTGTCAGAAGCACCCTTACCGAGTTAATCAATAAACTTGATGATAGTTTGTTTGTTCGGATTCACCGCTCTACCATAGTCAATATCGAGCGCGTGGTGAGTGTCAGTCCGTTGCAAAAGGGCGGTAGTCGATTGCACTTGTCCGGCGGTGAAGAGCTTAAAGTTAGCAGAAATTACCGCGAAGCAATACGTAATTTATTTCAGTAAATTAGTTAGCCAATCTGCCAAAGATGGCCCTAACGCGTGCAGCGTCCCGTTTATCGCAGATCACAAACAGGCTATCGCATCTTAGCTTCTCCTTACTTACCCCTCATGTCAGGCTTGGTTTATTGCTCCGGCTGGCAACGAAACTATTACACATTGTATAGCGTGGAATCATACTGAACTTCTGTTGTTTGCGAGGTTTGGGTGCTTCAGTCGGGTTAATATTTGTAAGCAGCATTAAGGACCCAGATACTATGCAAGTTCAGTTAACACCGAAACATCACTCTCCCCTAAGCCTATTGCCAAAGGCGTTGGCAACGTTCATTTTGCTGACAATTACTTGTTTAGTCGCACCGACGGCCGTGGCTGATATCAACGCCGATGTTGAAAGCAGAGTAAAAACAATTTTGAGTGATCTGAGCTTAGAGCAGAAAGTTGGTCAGATGGTGCAGGGCGAAATTATATGGGTCTCTCCTGCGGATGTGACAAAGTATCATCTTGGCTCTGTTCTCAATGGTGGTGGTTCTTTCCCCAATCAGCGCAAAAATTCTTCTATCGATGATTGGTTGAAGCTGGCGGATGATTACTACAGTGCATCAATGAAAACTAAAGCTAAGATTCCTCTTATTTGGGGCACGGACGCGGTTCATGGTCATAACAATGTTATCGGTGCCACCCTTTTCCCTCATAACATTGGCTTGGGTGCTGCCGATGATCCTGAACTTGTAAGAGAGATTGGTGCTATTACAGCAAAAGAGGTTGCCGCCACCGGTATTGACTGGATCTTTGCGCCAACAGTTGCCGTAGTCAAAGATGATCGTTGGGGGCGGACTTATGAGGGTTACAGCGATGAGGCCCCTATCGTTCGCTCCTATGGCGGCGTAATTGTAGAAGGCTTACAGGGTTCGGCTAAGCAGTTGCGGATGGATTCTAGCAAGGTGATTGCTACAGCTAAACATTGGATCGGTGACGGCGGGACCTTCCGCGGAGACGATCAAGGTAACACGGTGTTGAGCCTGGAGGATCTCCTCGATCAACATGGTCAAGGTTATGTTACTGCGCTTGAGGCTGGGGTTCAGACAGTTATGGCCTCATTTAATAGCTGGAATGGAGACAAAATCCATGGCAACAAGCAGCTGCTGACTGACGTGCTCAAACAGCAAATGGGTTTTGATGGATTTGTTGTAAGTGACTGGAATGGCATAGGTCAGGTCAATGGTTGTAACAACAGAGGTTGTGCTCAAGCCATTAATGCCGGCGTAGATATGATTATGGTGCCGGAAGACTGGAAACAGGTGTATAAAAACACCATCGCTCAGGTGCGCAGCGGAAAGATAGCGATGGCGCGCATTGATGATGCGGTTAGCCGTATTCTGCGGGTCAAGTTGCGTGCCGGTATGTTTGAAAAGGCAGCGCCGTCCAAGCGTAAAATCACTGCTGACAGCAGTATTATAGGCTCAGCTAAGCATCGTGCGGTAGCTCGGGATGCTGTTAGAAAGTCGTTGGTAATGCTGAAAAATCGCAAGCAGTTACTGCCGTTAAAGCCCGGGCAACATATTTTGGTCACTGGTGATGGAGCCGATAATATCGGCAAGCAGAATGGGGGCTGGACTATTACTTGGCAGGGCACTGAGAACCTCAATAGCCATTTCCCCGGTGCGACCTCAATCTTCGGAGGTATTAAGCAAGCAGTAAATGAGATTGGTGGCACCACCGAGTTATCTACTGATGGCAGTTTTGTTAAAAAGCCTGATGTGGCGGTGGTGGTATTCGGTGAAGAACCCTACGCTGAGGGGTCTGGTGATAGAGATTCTCTTATCTTGAACGAGGGTATGGAAACGGATTTGGCGCTGTTGCGCAAACTTAAGCAACAGAATATTCCGGTGGTTGCCATTCTTCTCACCGGACGTCCTCTGTGGGTTAATGCCGAACTCAATAGCTCAGATGCCTTTGTGGTAGCTTGGCTACCTGGTTCAGAGGCTGGTGGTATAGCTGATGTGATCGTGGCTGATGCTAAGGGTAAGCCGCGCTATGATTTCACCGGTAAACTTTCCTTTGACTGGCCGGCGGCGGAGATTAATGCGCGCAACGATGATTTGCCAGTATCCGATCACCTGCTAAAGCGTGGTCAAGGGTTGTCCTATGGCGATGCAGAGTTGGTCGCAGATAACTTGAATGAGAAGTCAATAATTGATGATTCTTCCAAAGAGCAAGTGATTTTTAGTGGTACCACCAGACCGCCGTGGAAGGTCTATATCGGCGATGCTAGTGATTGGAGTAAGGAAGTTAGTGGTAAGTCTACAACCACCCCTTATGGGGCGCTAACCGTCACTACTGTCGATGGTGCCGTGCAAGAAGATTCTCGCCGCGTAGAGTGGACCGGTGGCCATGAAAGTCAGTTTTTCTGGCAGACAGATAATTCAGTAAATCTTTCCGCATTGCCCGGTGATAATCCAGCACTGATGATGACCTTTGCCGTTGATAAGCACCCTGAGGGTCCAGTGAAGTTACGCATGGATTGTGAATGGCCTTGTCATGCTGAGCTCGCACTGGATACCATACTGCGTTCAAAACCGGAAGGTAAGCTAGGCCAGCTGGGTATTGGTTTGGAATGCTTCTCTAAACATGGTGTTAATTTAAAGAAGATAAACTCGCCATTGGTATTGGCTACATCTGAACCATTGATAATTACTTTTAGAGATGTGCGCATCGTTGCTGACGCGGTTGGTCCCGATGTGATGAATTGTGACTAGTTAGATTATTTCTGGCTATCAAGTAGTAGCTATTAGACAGATTAAAAAGGGGGCTATTGCGGCCCCTTTTTTAATCTGTTTGGACTCGCGATTTTATCTTTTCAATGATGGTACTTTTGGGTCATTGGTTATCTTGGCAAACATTGTTTTGTACTGATAGTATCCTTTACGTCAACTAACTAGTAGATGTGCATAGGTGATGTCGATGAGAGCAAATTTCACAGAAATGTCGAACAGCACGGCTGAAGACTGGCAGATCATAATGCCACAGCAGTTAGCCTTTTTTAGCAAATTGCCCGACCGTATTCTGAGCCATATGGAATTACTGACCGGCGATTACGGGGGATTTGCCGTTGATCGCTTGCAGCATTCACTGCAGACCGCCCATCGTGCAGCTGAGGCAGGTGAAGACGACGAGTACATTGTCTGTGCCCTGTTGCATGATATTGGCGATACCTTGGGTAGCGCCAACCATGCCGATGTTGCGGCAGCTATCTTGCAGCCCTTTGTCTGCGAAGAGAATCATTGGATGATCAAACATCATGCGATTTTTCAGGGTTATAACTTCTTCCATTTTATTGGTGGCGACCGCAATATGCGCGATCAGTTTCGCGATAGCGAGCACTTCAAGCGCACTGCGCGGTTTATTGCTAAATACGATGATCCTTCCTTCGATCCAGCCATGCCTGAACTAAGCTTGTCATTGTTTGAACCCATGGTACGCTCGGTGTTTAGTCAGCCTAAAAACAGTATATATGCAGTGTTAGAGGATAAATAAGGGTAATTTTATGGCGGTTGGAACTATTGATGGAATTTATATCGCAACGCAAAACGGTGACCTTATTCAAGGTCATAACAAGGTTGCCGTTAAGGCGGGCAAAGGCATTGTTGGTGATCGTTATTATTCTGAAACAGGTAACAACCGCTCTAACTATAAGGGTGAGCCCGATTGGGAAATAACCTTGATCGAGGCCGAGGTTGTGGAGGCGTTTAACCGCAGTGAAGGACATCAGTTTCATGTAAGCGATTTCCGCCGCAATTTGGTTACCCGCGATGTCGAGCTTAATAATCTGGTAGGCAAGCGTTTTTGTATCAACAATACCCTTTTTTACGGTGTGCAACTCTGTGAGCCCTGCGCCAGTTTGCAACAGCGGTTAGGGGTCAGTATTTTGCCTGAGTTGGTGGGCAAAGGCGGCTTGCGAGCGCAGATACTCAGTAATGGCGTGGTTTCTGTTGGTGATAGCCTCGAATAACCCTACATAGCTCGATTAAAATTAAAAAATTGCATCGCGGTGGCGGCCGTTGCTGCCGTTATTTCATCCGCACTCTCACTGCGTGCTGCAGCTATTGCTTGCACTACATAGGGAAGAAAGGCCGGTTCATTGCGCCGGTCACTAGGCTTAGAGGGCATATTTCGCGGTAGTAGGTAAGGTGCGTCGGTTTCGATCATAAGTCGCTGTAATGGAATATTGTGGACTATTTTTTGTAATTCCAAGCCGCGTCTTTCATCACATACCCATCCAGTAATCCCAATATGTAAGTCTAAATCCAGATAGCTAAAAAGGGTTTTTTTATCACCGGTAAAGCAATGGATCACACCCGCAGTTATCTGATCTCGATAGTGCCTGAGTATCTCTAATTGTCGCGGAGCGGCATCACGCTCATGCATAAATAGCGGCATATTCAGTTCAATAGCCAACTCCAGTTGCGCTTCAAAAGCCACTTGCTGTGCCCTGGGGCTGGAAAAGTTGCGATTAAAATCGAGGCCAGTCTCACCGATAGCGACTATCTGTGGGTGAGCCGCGAGAGCACGAAGTCTATCGATTGAATCAGCGCGTAAATCATCGGCATCATGGGGATGGATGCCGCAGGTAGCAAATAGCATATCGGGAAAACGGTCGCTGTATTGCTCGCATAGGGCAATCACCGCATGGCTTTCGACTATAGAGGTGCCAGTTAAGACAAGCTTGCTGATCTGTGTTTGCTGGGCTCTTTGCAGAACATTTCCTACATCATCCTTAAAACGCTTATTTGAGAGGTTTACACCAATATCGACCAACATCTATCCATGCCTGTGAAAAGCCCTTAAATAAGGCTTATAGAACCTGTGAGCCCAGTATTGTATTACGCCTAAAGTAACCTGTCTCTTTCATCCGCGGTGAGCATCGGCGTTCGCAGACCGAGTTTGCGTGAATATAGCACCGAATACATCAGCACATTGCTGACATAGTGGCGTGTTTCTTTAAACGGAATCAAGGTTATCCATACATCAAAGGGCAATTTGCCATCAGTGTTACGTAGCCACTGATCGACACGACTGGGACCGGCATTGTAGGCGGCAGTCGCCAAGATACGATTGTTAGTGAAACGTTCAAGTAGTCCCTGATAATAGTTTGACCCTATGGCAAGGTTGGTTGTTAGCTGATGCAATTGCTGTTTATTGCGGTACGGTATGCGGTATTTTTTTGCCGTGGCTTTAGCCGTCGCCGGCATAACTTGCACGATACCCATGGCACCAGCGCTGGAACTGGCGCTGGGATTAAAGGCGCTCTCTTGGCGCGCCAAGGCAAATAATAAATAGTCTGCAACGCCAGCGTTGTTGGCGGCAGTCTGAATCGATTGTTGGTAGGCCAGCGGAAATCTAATATCAATATCATCCCAATACCTCGCGGTTCCGAGGCTAGCAATCGCTTTATTATGCCACTGCCACTGATGGGCTAAAACGGCAGCGGCCAACCAATCTTGGTATTGGAAGTCACTACTGGCTGCTGCCCACTCGCGGTTGGCATCGAGATTATAACCATGGAAATGTAGCTCACGAGCGCGGCGCATTGCCGGATTGGCGGCTATTGTGCGAAGCTGCTGTTGATCGACTAGGAGTGATTGGTGATTGATGCTGTAGTCCACACCAATTTTGTCACTGGCGAGAAAACCATAAAAATCTCGTTCCTTGGCCAGATCGCGAGTCCGTTGCGTTATGGAACTGTTCTGAGGCTTGGTTGTATCTGCCGCGGCACTGCGGATGACCCAATAGCGCCATAGCGATTTACGCTGTAAATCCGCGGGTAATCGCGCTAGCCAAGTGCTTACCATCGGCCAATCTAACTGCGCTAAAGACTGCCGAATACGCCATTCGGCCAAACTGCCATCGAGTGTTTGGTTAAGCAGTTGTAGATTATCGAGATGGTAACTATCGGCGGCCTTTCGATGCCCCTGAGCATACAGGTTTTTAATAATCGCACTGATTATTTTGCCCTGAGCACTATGGCTAAATTCATGGCTAAGTTGGTAGCGAGTCCACAGTTTTAACGCTGTTTGCGCATTGCGCGGGGCCAGACGAATAAGGCCACGCTGAAGAATCCTAGCCTCTTCTGGCGTTTTGCTGGTAAAGTTATGACGCTGATTAATACTCCAGGGGTTGCGATCGGCGGCGTAGTAGAGTTGATAGCGCTTTTTATAGTCAGGGCTGCGAAAAAAACGTTTTAAGTAGCGCGCTAACTGATAATTACGCTGGACCATTGCGGCATTAAATCGCTGCCATGCCAACTGCTCACTGATATGTCCCCCTTTAATAATAATGCCAAATAAACGATCGCAGGTTTTGGGCATAGAGCGTCCATTTACCCATATTGTTAGCCCTCCACTGATGGCTTTACTGTGGTTGCCTAACCTGTGCTGCGCCAAGAAGTAGTTACACTGCTGGCTATAATTCGCCGTGCTTGCGCGATAGGCCTTATCGTAGGCAGCCCAGTAACCATGCTTGGCTAGATAGTCCAACCAGTGACTGCGCAGATGGGTTGCTTTAACGCTACCTGCGTACTTGCTCAGATAATCAGTGATCTCTGAGCGACGGCGATAGTGCAGGTTGGCGATTAGATCTGCGTAGATTAAATAAGGAAAAAGTGCATAGTCTGCGAGATTATGACGATACTGCTGCAAAGCTTGCCACTGACCATCGCGGACCATCTGCATCGCCTTGGCATAGTTTTGGCGATCTTGGGCTAACGTCTGCGCGGACGAATGAGGGGTTAACACATCGGAGCCGCCATTTAACGAATCGGTAGGCAAATTATTGGCCAACGCAGGGCCCTGTCGCATAAACAACAGCAGTATTAACGCAATGGATATCGATTTTGCTAAAGACATTGCAATCCTTGTTGGCCACAGAACGTAACGGTTACCCTGCGAAAAGAAAGTTACCAGTTTGCTGACAATTGTGCGAGCTGCTTAGTTGTCTGGACGCAAATGGTTAGCTGTCGGCGATTCTAACGGCAAGAACATCGCAGCTAGCACCATGAAGAACAGAGTTGCTTGTAGAGCCGAAGATCAATGCTAGTCCATGACGGCCATGACTGCCGACAACAATTAAATCGATATCTGTCTGCTTGGCCAAATTATGCATTTCTTGCGCCGGATGGCCTAGAATAATGTGTTGGTCGGGTTGCTCTACCGGTAGTTGCTGTGCAAATGCAGCCAGACGTTCTGTCGCCTGTTGCTGCAATTGGTTTTGAACATCAGATAGATCTACGGGAATATCTCCACCGTAGGTGAACGCGAGAGGCTCGAGAATATGGCACAGCGATATTTTGCTATCACTATTAGCGAAAAGAAACTTGACCCGATCTATCACTTGCTGAGATTCTGTCGACAGATCCAAGCCGACTAACACGTGCTTGTAGCTAGACATGAGCGTTTATCCTCGTTGTCGGTCATTGAAAATGGCTTTACCCAGTAGATTGTAGCAGTTCGGTATAAATTTTATAAAGAGTAGTTAGACATGACATGGTTGTTAATACTGTTGGGTTTAGCATTGGTGATCTCGCCACTAATGTGGTTTAAACAATCGCCCCATCAGCAGCACATCACGGAATTGCGCCGACTGGCCAACAGTCTGTTATTGCAGGTTAAGTTGCACCGGCGCCCAGACGCGCGCGACGATGAAATGCGACTTGAAACAGTCTGTTACCGCCTACCTTGGACCGATACTGACTGTCGGCAGAATTGGGTGCTTCAGCGCTACAGTAGTCGTGGCTGGGAATCCCATTGTCAGGGGTGGCATTGGACTGTCGATCAAGCAAACGCTGCATTAGACGACACCTTAACCCGGATTACTGCAGATATGCCGGAGTCAGTCACGGCCCTTATCGCCAGTGATGCGGGTATTGGTGTTATTTGGACTGAGCAGGGAGGCGCAGATGATGTACAGAAAATTAACCAGCTTTTAATGCTATTGCGACAGAAAGCTGAAGAAATTTGTGTGTGAAGCTTGACCAAAGGGCAGGCAAACACGTATATATGCGCACCTTGTCGTCAACAAAGTTGCTGCATTTGTCATGTTGGAGCATCAATACGACGAAAAATTGGTATCGCTTTTTTAAGGAATCGAAGCCCCTATGGGTAAATCTTTAGTTATTGTAGAGTCACCGGCAAAAGCCAAAACAATCAATCGCTATCTCGGTGATAGCTATGTTGTTAAGTCTAGCGTAGGTCATGTTCGCGATCTTCCCACCGGTGCCAGTCGTACCACGACGGACCCCAAAGAGCGCGCGCGGCAAGCCGCTATAACGCGGAAATTGTCGGCGGAAGAAAAGGTCATCCATAAACAGAAGAAGGCCAAGGCTCAATTAGTCAAAAGTATGGGCATTGACCCTGAAAATGACTGGCAAGCTGAATATGCGACATTGCCCGGCAAGGAGAAAGTGGTTGCCGAACTGAAGAAGCTAGCAAAAAATGCAGACACTGTTTACCTCGCGACTGATATGGATAGAGAGGGAGAGGCCATTGCTTGGCACTTAACTCAGGTGATCGGCGGTGACGATAGTCGCTACAAGCGTGTCGTGTTTAATGAAATCACTAAAAAGGCCATCCGCACAGCATTTGAAGATCCTGGAGAGCTTAATACCGATAGAGTAGATGCGCAGCAGGCGCGACGATTTCTCGATCGCGTGGTTGGCTTTATGGTGTCACCACTACTGTGGGCAAAAGTGGGTCGGGGCCTGTCTGCGGGTCGCGTGCAGTCGGTGGCGGTTAAACTGATTGTCGAACGCGAACGAGAGATTAGAGCCTTTGTTCCCGAGGAGTATTGGACGGTCCAAGCCGATCTTGAAAATCAACAGGACAATGATGAAGTAAAGCTGCGCTTCGATATCAAGAAGTTTCAGGGCAAGGGCTTTCGGCCCAGTAATAAAGAGCAGACTGATTTGGCGTTGGCAAGCTTGCGTGAGTCTGACTATCAGGTAAGCAAGCGTGAGGATAAACCGACCAAGTCTAAACCCTCAGCACCGTTTATCACCTCCACCTTGCAACAGGGCGCCAGCACAAGACTGGGCTTTGGGGTAAAGAAAACCATGATGATGGCTCAGCGTCTCTACGAAGCGGGCTATATCACTTATATGCGTACGGATTCGACTAACCTTAGTGCCGATGCCGTCAACGCTTGTCGTGACTATATTCAGCAGCGCCACGGGGCAAAATATTTACCTGAGCAAGCCAATTCATACAGCAGTAAATCCGGTGCTCAGGATGCTCACGAAGCGATTAGGCCATCAAATGTGGATATCTCTCCAGGTGATCTCGGTGATATGGAAGTAGATGCGCGCAGGCTCTACCAGATGATTTGGCAGCAGTTTGTGGCTT
This sequence comes from Porticoccaceae bacterium, assembly GCA_002685715.1. Classification (GTDB taxonomy): domain Bacteria; phylum Pseudomonadota; class Gammaproteobacteria; order Pseudomonadales; family Porticoccaceae; genus HTCC2207. The sequence goes on from NYXU01000034.1 coordinate 12,427, forward strand.
GTCAGATGACGCCAGCGGAATTTACCGCCACAACAATTACCGTTGCGGCAGGGGACTACGAAATGCAGTGCAAGGGTCGTGTGACCCGCTTTGATGGTTATTTGTCGGTTATGCCGGCGCGAGATGAGGATGATGAATTGCCAGATTTACAGACTGGCGATGCGATGAGTTTATTGGCTCTGATTCCACAACAGCACTTTACCAAACCTACGGCGCGTTACTCGGAAGCGGCATTGGTGAAGGACCTTGAAAAGCGTGGTATTGGCCGGCCATCCACCTATGCGGCGATTATTTCTACGATTCAAGATCGCGGTTATGTGCGGATTGAGAATAAACGCCTGTATGCTGAAAAGATCGGTGATATTGTTACCGATCGACTGTCGGAAAATTTTACCGATCTTATGGACTATGGTTTTACCGCCACCATGGAAGAACAATTGGATGATATTGCCGAGGGTAAACTCAATTGGAAGCAAGTGCTCAATCGCTTTTACAGCGATTTTAATCTAAAGCTTAATAGTGCTCAGAATGAAGAGGGGGGTATGCGCCCCAACAACCCCTCTGCCACCGATATTGAATGTTCTAAATGCGGTCGCCCGATGATGATTAGAACCGCGGGCACCGGTGTGTTTTTAGGTTGTTCTGGTTATTCACTGACGCCTAAAGAACGCTGCAAGCATACGGTAAACCTTACCGCCGGTGATGAAGCGGTCAATATTGAAGAGGACGATGAAGCAGAATCTAAACTGTTGCTTCATAAGCACCGTTGCAAACTGTGCAACACCTCCATGGACAGTTATCTATTGGATGAAACCCGCAAACTGCATATCTGTGGTAATAATCCGGATTGTAGCGGTTATGAAGTGGAGTTCGGCCAGTATGTGATAAAGGGCTATGAAGGGCCGGTGCTTGAGTGTGATAAATGTGGCAGTGAAATGCAATTAAAGACCGGTCGTTTTGGTAAATACTTCGGCTGTACCGGTGAGACTGCCCCGGGTCAACCTTGTAAGAATACCCGCAAACTATTGCGCAATGGTGAAGCAGCGCCGCCTAAGGTAGATCCTATTGCGATGCCAGAACTGCGTTGTGCCAAAGTGGACGACCATTATGTGCTGCGTGATGGCGCTTCGGGGATATTCCTGGCCGCCAGCCAGTTCCCCCGTCATCGCGAGACAAGGGCACCACTGGTAACCGAGTTATTGCCCTACAAACAACAGATTGATGCAAAGTATCAATTTTTGCTTGAGGCGCCAGCTTATGATCCCGATGGATTGCCTACGGTAGTGCGCTATAGCCGTAAAACCAAAGAGCAATATGTGCGTAGTGAAAACGAGGGCAAGCCGTCCGGTTGGAGCGCGTTCTACAATGATGGTCGTTGGGCTGCAGCGGAAAAGGGCAGTAATTAATCAGTGGCACTCTCCGTCTATTTATCAGCGGTGAATCAAAAGTTACTGTTTGCTAAACAGCTAATAGCATTGCTCGATAGTGCCAAATCATCAAGGCAAGGCGCGTTTAAGGATAGTCATCAGGTTGAGGCGATTGCCCAGTCAGTGGCGGTACAGCTTTATCAAGCCTGGCATTTTCACCTTCGAGATATTGCCAGTAACTACAAGTTGGCGTCGCCAGATGATGTGACAAGCGCAGAGATATTGGTGGAAATGCTGGCGGCTGAGGATAAATGCCCAGCCGAGGCCACTGAAATGCAAGCGCTGGTAGCAGACAGTGAATCTTGGGTGGCTGAGTTGTTTAATGCGCAGGCTCAGGTGTATGAGTTGCCGGTAATACGCAAGGCTGAAATGGATGTAGACCGTCTGCCGATGATTGCAGTTGACGCCACCAATGCTGAAGGTGCTAAGCTTGTTGAATGGACGCTTGAGCGCGCGCAACTATGGCTGACCCAGCTACAAGAACTGGTTGAACGGCAGCGTGATATGATGGTCGAGTTTTAATGCCAACTGTCGATACCCTGTAATAGGGGAAGTAAATTTTTTATAACGCAACTTACAACGCAACTTACAACGCAATGGATTTTAAATATGGCACTAACAGAGTTTGAATTGATTATGATGGATAATGGTGAAGTGGCGTTGCAGCGCTCTGGAGCCGATGAGCCCCTAGTGCGTATTACTTTTTCCAAAGATGTATTGAGTTATCTTGATGGCAAGCATGTCGATGTTGCTAAAAGCATGATGGATGCCGGTATCCAAACTGTGTTTGAAATTAATGAAGAGCGTGCACCTGAGGCAGTGGCTGATGATGAAGTGCGGCACACCTTACACTAACGCAATTACTCTAGTTCTCTAACGCCGCTATGGATAATACCGATATTCTTAAAACCCTTGCTGCACAACGAAAGGTTAGCTCTGCACGTCAGCACCTACTGCTGTGCACGGCGGGCAAATGTGCCTCGGTAGCGCAAGCCAGTGAATCTTGGGATTACTTAAAAAAACGCATTCGTGAGTTAAATCTAATGGATGTGGAGTCGGGAGTTTATCGCTCCAAGGTCGATTGCCTGCGCATCTGTCGGCAGGGGCCAATTATGCTTAGCTACCCTGATGGCACTTGGTATCATAGCTGTACGCCGGAAGTTATAGAGACGATTCTTCAAGAGCATGTGCTCAATGGCAACCCAGTGACAAAATATTCTTTCGCTAACACTCAGCTTTAATCAGTCTGTTTGCTCTGGTGTTGTTGGAGAGCATAAAAAACTGACCAAGCCAGTATTAAATAGCAACCCTTACAACACCCACGGCCAAACCTTCAATGGCAAAGTCCTGCGCTCTTAAATCAACCATAATCGGTGAGTAATCGCGATTTTCTGGTAGTAGCTGAATCTCGTGTTTGCTGCGGGTGCGTTTAAGGCGTTTCACAGTAACCTCACCATCTACGCGGGCGACGACGATCTGTTGGTTCTCTGCTGTAGGCTGTTGATGCACTGCCAGTAGGTCTCCATCCATAATGCCCACATCGACCATGCTCTGGCCCTGCACGCGTAGAAAGTAATCAGCATGCGGGTGGAAGCTGCCCGCGGGCATTTCTTGATAGTCTTCGATATTTTGCTCAGCGAGGATGGGTTCGCCGGCGGCAACGCGACCAACAATGGGAATACCATTAAATTGTTCGACCACTCGAATGCCCCTGGAGGCACCGGGTATCATCTCAATAACGCCTTTTTTAGCTAGCGCGCGCAGATGATCCTCTGCCGCGTTGGCAGAGCGAAAACCTAAGGTTTGAGCTATCTCGGCTCTGGTCGGGGGATAACCGGTCTCATCGAGATTATCTTTAATTAGGTCAAAAACCTGTTGTTGTCGCGCAGTTAGACGGTCCATAGGTAGATTCCTCTTTAGTTGCTGTGATTATATACAGTATTCTGTGTTTCGCAAGTGTTGGCTTTATTTTCTGCGGTGGGAGCGTTTGAGGTCACTAGATTCTAGTACCTAAGCCTGTCGGTACAGGTATTTTGGTTCAGGGTGATTGCCGAATATTTACACTGTGGACTGGTATTTTCTCTGTGCTGAGATTTATTAAATAGGTAAACTAGGGGCCTAACGTAGCCGCTGTGGCTTATTAATCAGTCTGCCTTACTAGGGAATTACAAAATGTCATATGGCCGCTTAATGCTTGATATTGAGGGACCTCAATTATCACCACAGGAAATTCAGTTATTGCAAAACCCTCAGGTGGGTGGGCTGATTCTGTTTGCCCGTAATATTGAGTCTCCGGAACAGGTCGCGGCACTGTTGGCTGAGGTTAGGGCGGTTAACGAGCAATTGCTGATTGCAGTGGATCAGGAGGGTGGTCGGGTGCAACGGTTGCGTGAAGGATTTACCCGTCTGCCGCCAATGCAACTGTTGGGTGATTTACTGGGCAATGATCAAATCGATGCCATGGCATTTGCTCGAGATGTCGGGTGGCTACTGGCCTCGGAGGTGCTGGCCTGCGGATTTGATATTAGTTTTGCGCCAGTGCTGGATGTCGACAGGGATACCAGTAGCATTATTGGCGACCGCGCTTTCTCTGATGACCCGCAGTTGGTCACCGATTTTGGCAGCGCGTTTATTCAGGGTATGCATAAGGCCGGTATGGCGGGGACCGGCAAGCATTTTCCCGGTCATGGTGGTGTGGTGGCTGATAGCCATCTGGAGGCACCGGTGGATTATCGCTCTTGGCAAGCTGTTCTGGATCATGATCTAAAGCCCTTTGCCGCGCTGGCGAAGGACCTAGATGGAGTGATGCCGGCACATATGACGTTTCCTGAGGTAGACGCAGATTCTGTCGGCTTCTCGCAGTTTTGGTTGCAGCAAGTATTGCGTGAGCAGCTGGGCTTTAATGGCGTAATTTTTAGTGATGATCTGAGTATGAAAGGCGCTGATATTGTTGGTGGCTATCCGGATAAGGCCAAGCGTGCTCTGGATGCAGGATGCGATATGATCTTGGTGTGTAATTGTCCCGAGGGGGCGTTGGAAGTGGTGGAATTTATGCAGCATAACAATATCAGTCGCTGCGATAAAATTGCCACCATGCGCGCGAGGAAGTCGGTAGATTGGGCCGAATTAAAATCCAGTCGTAAACGGCAGCAAACCATTGCACTATTACAGCAGTTGATGGAGGCGAATTGATGGATAGCGTTGAAATATGGTTGATTAATTTAACCGGCGAGCAATATTTATGGATACTCGAACTGTTTGTTATTGTGTTGTTGGCACTGAGTCTGGGTTATTTGGTTAATAGAATTATTGATCGTCTTGAAACACAGGCGAATAAATCTCTGACAGTATGGGATGACGCTTTAATTGAGGCTTGTCGCAAACCGGTGATCTGGCTGATTTGGATCTTGGGGGTTAACTTTGCTGCCAGCATCGCGGCACAGAAAATGGACTCGCCGGTGCAGGCGCTGATTGATCCGATTAACCGTCTGGCGCTTATTTTTCTGGCGACTATTTTTATTACTAGCTTTATTAAGCGCGCCGAGCGCAATTTACTCCACCCCGACTATATGGCTAAGCCCATTGATGCGACGACGGTGCGTGCAGTGGGTAAGTTATTGCGCGCGGCGGTGATTATCACCGCATTATTGGTCGCCATGCAGCTATTTGGCTACAGTATCTCCGGCTTATTGGCCTTTGGTGGTATTGGTGGTATCGCCGTTGGTTTTGCCGCTAAGGATCTACTGGCTAATTTTTTTGGTGGGCTGATGATTTATCTTGATCGGCCTTTTTCGGTGGGGGATTGGGTGCGTTCACCGGATAAAGAGATTGAGGGAACGGTCGAGGATATTGGCTGGCGTTTGACCAGAATTAGAACCTTTGATCAGCGGCCGCTGTATATTCCCAATTCTGTTTTCGCCAGTATCTCGGTAGAAAATCCATCGCGTATGACCAATCGCCGAATTTATGAGACGGTGGGTATTCGTTACGCTGATATCGGTTGTATGGAGAGCATTGTTGATCAGGTCACGACGATGCTCTGCGAGCATCCCGAGATTGATACAGAGCAGATTATGATTGTTAACTTTAATGCGTTCTCGGCAAGTTCGGTGGACTTTATTATCTATACCTTCACCAAAACCACAGAATGGGTCAAGTTTCATCATGTGAAACAGGATGTGTTGCTTAAAGTGGCGCAGATTATTGAGGCCAATCAGGCAGAGATTGCATTCCCAACATCGACTTTACATATTGATGGGCACAGTGAGCCCGCTGATTTGGCCGCGCTGGTTACGGGTTCTAATGATGCTATTAAGACGCAATAATTAAATAATAATTAAGCCTGTGTTTTTTCATAGTAGCCTGTGTAATAACGCTGTGTGACGGTACCCGTTGCCAAGCGACTATTTGGTTATTTATTAATGGCGAGACTTTAATGCGTTTACCGCTCATTGTTTTTATTTGTTGTAACCTTTGTGCCTGCCTCGGTGCTCCCGAGGGTGTCGTGCCCGTCAAGAATTTTGATGTCGATCGCTATTTAGGCGTCTGGTATGAGGTGGCACGTCTCGATCATTCTTTTGAGCGCGGGCTCGATGCGGTGTCTGCCGAGTATTCCATGCGTGATGATGGTGGTCTGCGGGTAGTAAACTCTGGTCGATCTGCGGCTACGGGCGGGAGAGAGCAGGCGGTGGGGCGAGCCTACTTTGTTGAGGCTGAGGATACCGGCTATTTAAAAGTGTCATTCTTTGGGCCTTTCTTTGGCTCCTATATTATTTTTGATCTGGATCGTAAAAATTATCAGTATGCCTTTGTTGCCGGCAATACTACGGATTATCTGTGGCTACTGTCGCGTACACCCGAAGTCTCTGAGCAGGTTATGCAGGATTTTCTTGAGCAGTCTGCTACCTTGGGATTTGATACTGAGGCGCTGATTTTTGTCCATCATGGTGACGAGGGATAAAGCGAGTCTGTGGTTCAGGGGTCGATGGTCTCGCCAGTTTCACCAGTTTCGTTAGCCTCAATGGCCTCGTCCGGCAATGGATTTAACGGTGTCGGCTGATAAGGTTTAATGGTCACTATCGCGCCCATCTGAGGGTGATCGATATAGTAGATTTCATCTTCATCAATACGTTTTGACCTATTCAGTACCCATACCGAGGCGACGGGATATTTGTTGTCTCGATTGTGCTCGGTGATTAATAACGGCGCTAGGTCATCGACTGGGTTGCTCAGATCAAGAGGCTTAGCTTGCTGTGCTGGGGGGTATATCAGGTCAGTCATGGGCTGCGCTGAAGCGATATTATTAGCTTGATCACTGTTATTTATCGCTATTGGTTGCAGGGTTTTCTCAGCGGTATCAAGAGAGTCAAAATTGGTTAACCCAAGATCAAGGCCGTTAAGTTGAATATCGCTAAAGGCTTCACTCAGTTCGATCTCCGCTTCTACAGTCGCCGCTTTAATTGGAAAATCTGGTAGTTCAATCAACTGAGTATTATCGTTAGCAAATTCCAGTAACCACAGATTGGGTTGAAAGTGTAAGAAGCGCGATTTGTAGAAGCGCAGTGCGCCTTCAATTTGATAGCGGCCCTGAAGACGTTGACCGGCTTTTATAATAACCCATGGATCCATATCCTCACCCTGTGCAGGAAACCGCCAGGCTTNATGAAAGACNACATTNTATTGTCTGCGATCCAGCGCGGTGGCNCTTTCATTAAGGTCGCGGAATTCGCGATCAAGTAGTCGGAAGGGTGCTTCGTATTGCGGCGCATAATTTAAGGCGGGATTGTCGAGATCAGAATCTATACCGCTGACTGACTGGTTATCGAGATCAACAGAGGTGTTGCCGTCAATCTGATCGCCTAGCGCTGGGTCTTGCACGCTGACCAGCGGGATCAGACGTTGCTCAGAAAGCTCAGTCTCGAGCACAGCTAACAGCCCACCATTGGCCAGCGGTAAGCCATTTTCTTGTGTCGGCATATTGGGGTCGACCAGTTCTAGCCAATTATCAGGGAACTCAGTGAGATATTGCTGTGGTGGTGTTTCGCCACCTAGGTTGCCCTGATGGGTAAATAGGATGACCTCAACCTGGTACCAGTTGTCGGGCGCAGTCAATTCCTCATTAGGGTCGGCTTCCTGCGCTATTATCGGGGGTACAGTCAATAGGCCAAGTACTGATGTTGTGGCTATTTTGGCGAGGTTTAATGCACGGTTTATTAGCATCCTTTTGCCCTTCCTACACTGCGGCCAGCAACTGCTGCAGTATGTTATTGACTGCAGNAAATCGNTGNTCTGCAGTATCCATTGNTATAGTGAAACTCAGTTGNTCATTGTTTTGCAAGCGGAATATAGNGGGNTTTTTCTGCACCATGGTTACGATAGTGATGGGNTCTACCGCAGTNTTGNCGGTNAACTGNAGNCGTCCACTGNTGGGNCCAGCNTCAATTTTTTTCAANCCCAGNCGCTCNCCTTGCTGGCGCAGTTCGGCGAGNTGAAATAAGGTTTTAACNGGTTCNGGTAGCAAGCCAAAGCGATCNATCATTTCCACCTGCAGTTCGTGGAGTTGCTCNTCNGTCTGNCAGTTNGACAGGCGCTTATACAATGTCAGTCGCATATTGACATCGGGCAAATAATCATCGGGGATTAACGCCGGTAAATGCATATTCACTTCAATACCTTGATCGAGCGTGGTATCTAAATCTGGTGTCGCNCCTTTGCGAATAGCGCTAACGGCACGCTCGAGCATCTCCAGATACAGGGTAAAGCCGATCGCTTGGATATGGCCACTCTGTTCTTCTCCTAAGAGTTCACCGGCACCGCGGATCTCTAAATCATTGGTGGCGAGGGTAAAGCCGGAACCCAGATGATCGGCGGCAGAAATTGCCTCGAGCCGTTTTATAGCGTCAGCAGTGAGTTTTTTATCTTGCGGTGTCATCAAGTAGGCGTAGGCCTGATGATGTGAACGGCCGACTCGTCCGCGCAGTTGGTGCAGTTGTGCCAAACCAAATTTATCCGCCCGTTCGATTAGGATGGTGTTAGCACTGGGAACATCAATACCGGTTTCAATAATGGTGGTGCACACCAAAACATTGAAGCGCTGATGATAAAAATCAGACATAACCGACTCCAGCTGGCGTTCGCGCATTTGCCCATGAGCAATTTCTATGCGCGCCTCAGGTACCAGTTCGGCCAATTCATCAGCGGCGCGGCGAATACTTTTAACATCGTTATGTAAGAAATACACCTGACCACCGCGCAGTATTTCTCGTAAGATAGCCTCGCGTGTGACGCGTGATTCCTGTTTGCGCACAAAGGTTTTTACCGAGAGTCGCTTGGCTGGTGGTGTGGCGATAATCGACAGATCGCGAATGCTGTGCATCGACATATTTAATGTCCGCGGTATCGGCGTGGCCGTCATGGTGAGAATATCGACGGCGCTACGCAGTGATTTTATTTTTTCTTTTTGACGCACACCGAAGCGATGCTCTTCATCAATAATCATTAATCCCAAGCGGCTAAAATCGATATCGGCATGGAGTAATTTATGGGTGCTGATAAGAATATCCACATTGCCAGACTCAGTGGCGGCAATAATGTCATTTTGTTCTTTATTGGTTTTAAATCTTGATAACTCTTCGACGCGCACCGGCCAGTTGGCAAAGCGATCACGGAAGTTTTGTAAATGCTGATGGGCTAACAAGGTGGTGGGTACTAAAACAACCACCTGTTTACCGCTAGTGACCGCGGTGAAGGCCGCGCGCATAGCCACTTCGGTTTTGCCGAAGCCGACATCGCCACAGACTAGCCTGTCCATTGGTTGGTTGCTGAGCAGGTCGCGACGCACAGCATCAATCGCCTCCTGCTGATCTGCTGTGGTTTCAAAGGCAAAGTCACTGCTAAATGTGCGGTAATCCTCTGCATTAGAGTCACAGGCAAAGCCTTGGCGCGCCGCTCGTCGTGAGTAAATATCGAGAAGCTCCACGGCAGTATCACGCACTTGTTTGGCGGCCTTTTCTTTGGCCTTATCCCATTTATCGGTGCCGAGACGATTAAGTGGCGCGGCGACCTGATCGCCACCACCAAAGCGGCTAATCAGATGCAAAGATGCCACAGGAACATAGAGCTTGGCATCGTCGGCATAGCTGAGCATAAGAAATTCTTGAGTGGTGCGGTCAACTTCCAGAGTCACTAATCCTTGATAGCGACCCACACCATGATCTATGTGCACCACCGGCGCGCCAACTTTGAGTTCGGCGAGATTCTTAAATACGTAGTCTGGCGATTCGGCAGCCTTTGATCGCCGCCGTCGCTGCATCACCTGCTGACCGAATAGTTCACCTTCGGTAATCAGACAGATACTTTGATCGGGACAGTAAACCCCACGATCAATAGGGTAGGTGGTAATGCTGTAGGCTGCATCACTGGCGATAAACTGATGCCAATAATCGACCTCCGCTGGTCTGATATCGATAGTTTTTAACAGGTCGCCTAGGACTTCTCTGCGGCCCGCGGATTCTGCGCAAAACAGCAGACGCATATCGGCAGGCGCCTGTTTGATAAAGGCTTGCAGATTGGTTAAAGGGTGGGCCAATTTAGCATTGACGGTGACATCGGGAACAGCCAGAAGACCTATATTACAGCGACCCGGTTGCTCCTCCACCTGCTGATGGCCAATAATGGTTCTCGGCAACTGCTTAATGCTGTGAAAAAGGTCCTCGGTGGCAATAAAGATTTCAGCTGGTGGCAGAATGGGTCGTTCTGGATCAACACCGTATTCCTCATAGCGACTGTTAATATCTTGCCAGAAAGATGTCGCCGCTTCCTCAATGCCGGTATGGGTAAATAGTTGGATATCTTTGGGTAAGTAATCAAATAGCGTGGCAGTCTGCTCAAAGAATAGCGGTAGATAATATTCAATGCCTTGGGGCGCAATGCCGTCCTTGATATCTTTATACACGGAGCATTGATTTGGGTTGTGATCAAAATGATCATGCCAATTGTTGAGAAAGCGGTTCGTCGCCTCGCTGTCAGTGGCAAATTCTTTCGCTGGTAACAGTAGCAGTTGATTGACTTTTTCTTTGCTGCGCTGGCTCTCAGGGTCGAACAGACGCAATGATTCTATCTCATCATCAAGCAGGTCAATACGAAATGGGTTTTTTTCGCCCATCGGATACAGATCAATAATGGATCCACGGAAGGCATATTCACCGTGTTCAAATACTGTATCGACCCGTTGGTAGCCCGCGCGGCTTAATTGATCTTGCAGTTGCGTTCGATCCAGTGTTTGACCAACATTGTAACTAAAGGAGCGCGAGGCAACAAAATCGGTGGGGGCGATACGGTGCATCAGGGTCGATAGGGGCACGACAATAATGCCCTGTTTGGCATTGGGCAAATTGGCCAGCGTTTGTAGCCTCGCTGAGATAATATCTTGGTGGGGTGAAAAAATATCGTAGGGCAGTGTCTCCCAATCCGGAAAACTGTAGATAGGCAGGTCTTGTGCAGCACTAAAAAACGCCAGTGCTCTCGTTTGCTCAGCGGCTTGACGAGCCGTCTCCGTGATCAACATGGTCAGACCAGAATAGCTCAAGGCGGCTTCCGCTACTGCCAGCGCGCGTCCGGCGGCACGAAGTTCTCCCCAATATTGCTTGTCACCTGGGTTTGCGGCGGGCTGTCGCTGAATAATGCTCATAAATAATTGGCTACTAATAAATGTGGGCTACGAAGGGCTATACGCAACGCAGGCTAAAAAGACCGCTATTCTAACGATGTCGGGGTATTGATGGGAAAAATATTGTCTATCTTATAGCTGTTATGATTGAGTGTTGTCTCATAAGCATTGATGCTAGATAATGCTCGGCTTCCCCACCATGCTAAAAGGACCTGTTGTATGACCGAGCTAACACGGCCATTGCCTGATGATTTTTTCAAAGATTGGAAACAACGCGAGGCGCTTGCTGAGGGTATGATCCCAGTGATCGGTAAGCTGTATCGGGAGCATAATGTCAGTACCTATATGTACGGCCATAACATGGTCAATAAGTCGGTTACTGACTTAATGAAGGCGCATCGCTTTGTCCGTCAGGTTGAAATGAATGAGCTGTCTGAATTTGATACGGCGCCAATGCTTGATGCTATTGCTAAGTTGCAGTTAGGTCCCGCGCATCTAGATCTGGGCAAAATGGTGGTGAGATACCAACAGGATGGCAATGGTCGTTCAATTGAAGCGTTCGTCAATGATGAATTAGCTAATATTATTGGTTCCGATATCAAGCCATTGCCAGAGCCGCAGGATGTCGTGCTCTACGGTTTTGGTCGCATTGGTCGCTTGGTCGCCAGAATTTTAATTGATAAAGCCGGTGGTGGCGATGTATTGCGCCTGCGGGCCATTGTGATCCGTAAGGGTAAGCTGGATAACGATCTCGAGAAGCGTGCCGCATTATTGCGCAGAGACTCAGTGCACGGTTCCTTTAAAGGTACCATTCGTGTGCTTAGCGACAGTAATACGCTAGTGGTCAACGGCAACCCAATTAAAGTCATCTATGCCAATAGCCCAGAGGAAATTGATTACACCGAGTACGGCATCAATAATGCGCTGATCGTCGATAATACTGGGGTGTGGAAAGACAATGCGGGTCTCAGTGGTCATCTGCGTCCCGGTGCCGCAAAGGTATTGCTAACGGCCCCTGCGGGCGATGATATTCCCAATATTGTTTACGGTATCAATCACCATGAAATAACGCCGGAGCGCAAGATTATCTCCGCGGCCTCCTGTACCACTAATGCGATTGTTCCTGTATTGAAATGTTTGCTGGACGAATACGGTATTAATAACGGCCATGTTGAAACAGTACATGCCTTTACCAATGATCAGAACCTGATTGATAACTACCACAAAGGTGATCGTCGCGGCCGCAGTGCGCCGCTGAATATGGTCTTAACCTCCACCGGCGCCGCTAAAGCAGTGGCCAAAGCGATTCCAGAATTAAAAGGTAAGCTAACCGGCAATGCTATTCGGGTGCCGACCCCCAATGTGTCGATGGCAATTCTCAATTTGCAATTGGGCAAAGCGGTAAATGTTGAGGAGCTTAACGAGTTTTTAAGGCAAAAAGCCTTGCACTCCAGCTTACAGCAGCAAATCGGTTATACCGTGTCAACTGAAGCGGTATCGACCGATTTTGTCGGTTCGCGCCAAGCCTGTGTACTGGATTCTCAGGCGACCATTACCGATGGCAACAGCTGTGTGCTCTACTGCTGGTATGACAATGAGTTTGGTTACAGCTGTCAGGTGGTGCGCTGTTTGGAGAAGTTTGCCGGTGTGGTTTGGCCGAGTTATCCTCTAGAGGTGGAATAGTTTAGCGTTTAAGTAAGAGGTTTAAACCTATGTTGGTAGAACAGATTTGGACAGATAATCCGTTGCGCAATTTTCACTATTTGGTTGCCTGTCCAGACACGCTTGAGGCACTGGCTATAGATCCCTATGACCATCAATTGGTTCTGCAACGTGCCGAGCAGTTGGGTTGGCAGATCACGCAGATCGTTAATACCCATGAGCACTTTGATCATATCGACGGTAATCAGGCCTTGGTCGCCGCCACTGGAGCCAAGGTGCTCGCCCACAGTAATGCCCGAGATAAGATTTCTGGTATGGATACCGGCTTAAAGGCGGGCTCGATTATTAAGGTTGGCCGCTCTGTTGAGTTGCAGGTGCTGGATACGCCAGGACATACCATGGCTCATGTGTGCCTGCTATCGAAAACGCAGACTCCCGCGTTGTTTAGTGGTGACACAGTGTTTAATGCGGGAGTAGGGCATTGCCATGCTGGCGGTGATCCGGAGGTTTTGGCGCAGACTGTGTTGACGCAGATGGCGGCACTGCCCGACAGTACTTTGCTCTATCCGGGCCATGATTATATTGTTAATAATTTGCGTTTTACTCTTGATCGAGAGCCGGGCAATCAAGTGGCGCAAAGGTTGTTAAAACAGGTCGAGAGCCAGGATCCCAACCATGCGTTGATCACCAATTTAGGTCAAGAGAGGCAGATCAATACGTTTTTCCGCACCGACAGTGCCGAGGTGATCGAAAATCTGCCGCAACTAGCCTCTTCTGCCAGTCAGGCGGAGGTGTTTTTAGCCCTGCGTGAGTGCCGCAATAGTTGGTAGTCGGCTTGGGTAAAAGCGCAATTCACCGCCATTTTTGCCAGAATCGAAAAAAAAGCTCCAGATTTACGTTTTAAGTGCCTTAGCGCTGGAATCGTGACGTATACCCCTTTATAATCCCGCGCGATTTAGATCGACCAATTTTGGCCCTTGCTCTCAGGGCATCTAATGGGCGTGATCACAATGATATTTGCACAGTTGATATTTGCGTAGCTCTCAAGCTTAGATTTGGGTTTGAGTCGCGGTGTTTTGAATGCCGCAACCATTTGGTTTTGCAGCCAGAATTTAAATTTTAATAGTGGTATTTCCTATGATCAAAGTTCGTCGAGGATTAGATCTGCCTATTGCCGGTGCACCGGAGCAGGTCATTCACGATGGCCCCAAAATAAGTCAGGTGGCGGTAGTGGGTTCAGACTACCCAGGTATGAAACCCACCATGGCAGTGCGCGAGGGCGATCGCGTCACTAAGGGTCAGGTATTATTTTCTGATAAGAAAAATGCCGGGGTGGTGTTTACCGCGCCTGCCGCGGGTAAAGTAGTGGCAATTAACCGTGGAGAGCGGCGGGTTTTTCAATCGCTGGTTATCGACATCAGCGGTGTTAAAGCGGAAAAATTCCAATCCTTTAAGCCACAGGATCTCGCTGGTTTAGATCGCGCGGCAGTGGTTGATAACTTGGTCAATTCTGGACAGTGGGTTGCACTGCGCACCAGACCCTATTCAAAAGTCCCACAGATTGATTCAACGCCCGCCTCTATATTTGTTACTGCTATGGATACCAATCCGTTAGCGGCAGATCCTGCGGTGCTTATCGCGGCGCGTCAGGACGACTTTATCAATGGGCTCAAGGTATTAACTCGTCTGACCGACGGTCCAGTCAATCTCTGTGTGGCACCCAACGCAGGTGTTCCCGGTGATGAGGTGGATGGTGTTCGCGAAATTGGCTTCAGCGGCCCACATCCAGCGGGTCTGCCCGGTACCCATATTCATTATGTCGATCCGGTGAGTGTTGATAAAACCGTTTGGACCATTGGCTATCAGGATGTGATTGCCACAGGTGCGCTGTTTACTTCGGGTAAGTTAGACAGCGCGCGCGTAGTTGCACTGGCTGGGCCTCAGGTAAGACAGCCGCGGTTGCTAAGCACAGCACTGGGCGCCAATCTTAACCAGCTAGTGATTGGTGAACTGGCTAATGATGAAAATCGGGTTATCTCCGGCTCTGTGTTGGCCGGTCGCAAAGCCTCTGGCGAGTTTGCTTTTCTCGGCCGCTACCACAATCAGGTATCCGTTATTCGCGAGGGTCGTGAACGAGAGTTGTTGCACTATCTCCGCGCTGGCGTTGATAGGCATTCTGCACTGCCGATCTTTGCCTCTTCGCTGGGTAAAAAGTTATTTAATATGACCTCCAGTACCAATGGCAGTGAACGTGCAATGGTGCCAGTGGGTGGCTATGAAGATGTTACCGCGCTGGACTTATTGCCGGTGCAACTGCTGCGTTCACTGATTGTCGGTGACACCGAGATGGCCCAGAAGCTGGGTTGTTTAGAGTTGGATGAAGAAGATGTTGGTCTATATACCTATGTCTGCGTAGGCAAGTACGAGTACGGCGCTATTCTGCGTGACAATCTAACCAGAATTGAGCAGGAGGGCTGAGTCGATGATGCGTAATCTTCTCGATAAATTAGAGCCAAACTTCCATAAGGGCGGCAAATGGGAAAACTGGTATGCGCTTTTTGAGGCGGTCGATACTGCGCTGTATAAGCCCTCGGACGTCACCAAAAATAGTTCGCATGTGCGTGATGGTATCGATCTAAAGCGCGTTATGATCACAGTGTGGTTAGCAACCTTTCCAACCCTGTTTTTCGGCATGTGGAATGTTGGTTTTCAGGCCAATAGCATTATGGCCGATATGGGCATGGTTTCCCAAGAGGGCCTGCGTGGTGTGTTTATTGGCCTGTTAGCGGGCTATGACGCCAATAGCATTTGGGACAATATGATTCATGGTGCAGCCTACTTTTTACCTATCTATATGACCACGTTTATTGTCGGTGGATTTTGGGAAGTACTGTTTGCCGCCGTGCGTGGCCATGAGGTGAACGAGGGGTTCTTTGTCACCTCGGTGCTTTTTGCTCTTTGCTGTCCCCCGGATCTGCCATTATGGATGGTCGCAGTCGGCATCAGCTTCGGTATTGTTATCGGTAAAGAGGTATTTGGTGGCACCGGTAAGAACTTTCTCAACCCCGCACTGACCGGTCGTGCCTTCCTGTACTTCGCCTATCCTGCCTATATGTCGGGCGATGCAGTATGGACGGCGGTTGATGGATATACTGGCGCGACTATGCTGTCTGTCGCAGCCGCTGATGGTATGGCGGCGCTACAACAGAGTGTCAACTGGACTCAGGCCTTTATTGGTACCATCCAAGGATCCATCGGTGAGACCTCAACCTTAGCTATCTTAATGGGGGCGGTGATTTTATTGGTTATGCGTATCGCTTCTTGGCGCATTATCGCCGGCGTCCTTATTGGTTCGGCCGCACTGACCATGCTATTTAACACTATCGATTCGGATAACCCGATGTTCGCAATGCCGTTTTATTGGCATTGGGTTATTGGTGGCTTTGCCTTTGGCGCCATCTTTATGGCCACTGACCCAGTTTCTGCGGCGATGACCAACACCGGTAAGTTTTGGTACGGTATTTTAATCGGTGTGATGGTGATACTGATTCGTGTGGTTAATCCAGCATTCCCTGAGGGTATGATGCTGGCGATTCTATTTGCCAATCTATTTGCACCATTGTTTGACCACTGGGTTGTTCAAGGCAATATAAAGAGGAGACTGGCTCGTGGGTAATGACAGTATTTCTAAAACATTTGCTGTCGCGTTGGCGCTTTGTGTCGTCTGCGCGGTAGTGGTGTCCAGCGCCGCAGTGATTTTGCGGCCCACGCAAGAAGTGAATAAGTTATTGGATCTTAAAACCAATATTTTGGCTTCTGCTGGGTTGCTAGAGCAAGGAGTTTCTATTGAAGCTCAGTTTGAGCAGATCAGTACACGTGTTGTCGATCTGGAGACAGGCCGTTTTACTGATGCGGTAGATGTTGCTAGCTATGACCAGCGCAAAGCCTCTAAAGATCCAGCGCTGTCGATCGCGTTAGACCCAAAGCAGGATCCAGCCAAGATCAAGCGTCGCGCTAACTACGCCACGGTCTATCTGCTTGAAACGGAGCAGGGCATTGAAAAAATTATTTTGCCGATCAAGGGTTATGGCCTGTGGTCAACACTGTATGGCTTTCTGGCACTTGAGTCTGATCTGCAAACGGTAGCCGGTATCGGTTTCTATGAACACACTGAGACGCCGGGTTTGGGTGGTGAGATAGATAACCCTCGGTGGAAAGCTGGCTGGATAGGCAAGCGTGCTTATCGTCAGGGCGATGTGGTTATTAATGTGCTCAAAGGTAAAGTTGATATGAGCCGGGAGGGCGCTGATTCCCAGATTGATGGTTTGGCCGGTGCCACGTTGACCACCCGAGGTGTCGATAATTTGGTACGCTACTGGCTCGGCGATGAAGGCTTCCGGCCATTGATTAATTATTTACAAGCAGGGGAGGCGTAAACCATGTCAAAGGTTAAAGATACATTGGTAGAACCGATTGTTGCCAATAATCCTATCGCACTGCAGATGTTGGGTATCTGTTCAGCACTGGCGGTAACCTCCAGTCTCAAAGTGGCATTTGTTATGTGTCTGGCACTGACCACCGTAACGGCTTTTTCTAATTTGTTCGTGTCTATTATTCGCAACCATATCCCCAACAGTATTCGCATTATTGTGCAGATGACCATTATTGCTTCGTTAGTCATTGTGGTGGATCAGGTGCTCAAGGCGGTGGCTTACGATATCAGTAAGCAGCTGTCGGTATTTGTTGGATTGATTATCACCAACTGTATTGTTATGGGTCGCGCTGAAGCCTTTGCTATGAAGAATCCGCCAATGGCGAGCTTCTATGACGGTATTGGTAATGGCTTGGGTTACAGCATGGTGTTGTTGGTCGTCGGCTTCTTCCGTGAATTATTCGGTGCTGGCAAGCTTTGGGGTTATGAAGTCTTTGCTTTGACTACCGACGGTGGTTGGTATGTTGCCAATGGCATGATGTTGATGCCACCTAGCGCGTTCTTTTTAATTGGCTTATTAATCTGGGTTATTCGTATTCGCGATAAAAAGCAGGTCGAAAAACCGGACTTTAAGATCACCTCGAATAGCCGCCCGAGCGAGGTAGCCTAATGGAACATTATCTGAGTATCTTAGTTCGCGCGATTTTTATCGATAATATTGCGCTGAGTATGTTTCTCGGCATGTGTACCTTTATTGCACTGTCGAAAAAAATTGATGCCGCGATTGGTTTGGGTATTGCGGTAATTGTGGTGCAGACCATTACTGTGCCGGTCAATAATCTACTGTTGACCTACCTGCTTGCCGATGGCGCGCTAGCTTGGGCAGGTTTGCCCGATGTCGATCTAAGTTTCCTTATCTATCTGTGCTTTATTGGTGTGATTGCCGCCATCGTGCAGATTTTGGAAATGGTGTTGGATAAGTATGTGCCCGCGCTGTATGGCGCGTTGGGGGTATTTTTGCCCTTGATTACGGTGAACTGCGCCATTCTCGGTGGCTCTCTGCTGATGTCGGAGCGTGGTTTTAATTTCACTGAGTCAGTGGTTTACGGTATTGGTTCTGGCACCTCTTGGGCATTGGCTATTGCCGTATTGGCGGGGATCCGCGAAAAGTTAAAATATAGTGATGTTCCAGAAGGCCTTCAGGGGCTGGGCATCGTATTTATTACNGTTGGTNTGATATCTCTTGGTTTTATGTCTTTTGGTGGCATAGATCTGTAGCTAATCGTTGCGACCCTGTTATCACGGAGAAGTAATAACNTATGAACACAGAAATTATTCTTGGCGTCGGTATGTTTACCGCGGTGATTCTGGCACTGGTGGCCTTTATTCTNGCNGCNCGCAGTAAGNTGGTATCTTCCGGTGATGTCAATATTGTTATCAATGGCGAAAAGACTATCACCGTGCCCGCCGGCGATAAGCTGTTGCAGACATTGTCTAACGCAGGGCTGTTTCTACCCTCAGCCTGCGGTGGTGGTGGTAGTTGTGCGCAGTGTAAATGTGTTATCAGCGAAGGTGGCGGCTCTATGTTGCCCACCGAAGAAGCGCACTTTAATCGCCGTGAAACAGCCGAGGGCTGGAGGCTATCCTGTCAGGCGCCGGTAAAACAAGATATGCGTGTTGAAGTGCCTGAAGAGGTATTTGGTGTAAAGCGCTGGGAATGTGAAGTTGAGTCAAACCCCAATGTTGCCACGTTTATCAAAGAGCTAACCTTGAAATTGCCAGAGGGTGAGGACGTTGATTTCCGTGCTGGTGGTTATGTTCAGCTAGAATGCCCACCGCACCATATTAAGTATGCTGATTTCGACATTGAANAAGAGTATCGCGGAGACTGGGAGCGCTTTGATTTCTTTAAGCATGAGTCGATCGTAGATGAGACCGTNATACGGGCTTATTCAATGGCTAACTACCCAGATGAAAAAGGTGTGGTGAAGTTTAATATTCGTATTGCCACTCCACCGCCGGGTTCGACGGGGATTGTTCCTGGCCAAATGTCATCTTATGTATTTAGTCTTAAACCGGGTGATAAGATTTCTGTTTATGGACCCTTTGGTGAGTTCTTTGCCAAAGACACGGACAATGAGATGGTGTTTATCGGTGGTGGTGCTGGTATGGCGCCGATGCGTTCGCATATTTTTGATCAACTCAAGCGTCTTAACTCGGATCGCAAGATCAGTTTTTGGTANGGTGCCCGCTCATTGCGCGAGTGCTTCTATGATGATGANTACGANATGCTGGCCGCTGAAAATGATAACTTTGAATGGCATTTAGCCCTGTCCGATCCGCAACCGGAAGATAANTGGGATGGNCTCACAGGGTTTATNCACAATGTNCTTTATGAGCAGTATCTCAAAGATCATGANGCNCCNGANGACTGTGAGTTTTATATGTGTGGCCCACCNATGATGAATGCNGCAGTGGTTAANCTATTGGTCGATCTCGGTGTTGAGCANGAGAATATTTTCCTCGATGACTTCGGCGGATAATGCATTNNGTTTNGANNNTNTAACGGGGCTTNTTAAACGAGCCTCGTTTTTGTTTTNTGTNCTCAGCATAGGGGTNGTNCTAGGGCTCACNGGCTGTGATTCAAAACCNGATATNATNAATATNTCTGGNGCCGCNTTAGGTACNNGNTANCACATNACNNTAGTGGCTGATCANCCTGCGCCNGACGACCTAGCTGAGCGNNTTGAGGCNGTTTTAGAGGTTATCGATCAGTCCATGTCGACTTATAAGCCCGACTCTGAAATCAGTCGCTTTAACCAATTAGCCATTAATACCGAGCAGCAGATCAGCGCTGAATTTGCTCAGGTATTGGCCATTAGTCGAAGTATTTGGCAGCAGAGTGCCGGTGCTTTCGACCCTACCGTTGGACCATTGGTGGATTTATGGGGCTTTGGCCCGGTAACTACCGATAATGTCGTGCCTTCGGACGAACAAATAAACACGGCTTTAACCGAGATTGGCTACCAACATGTGCGTCTTGCTGATGATCGACTCAGTAAAACTCAGCCTCTGCGTTTGGACCTTTCGGCTGTAGCCAAGGGCTATGCCGTTGATCAGATTGCTGACATGCTAGAAATGTTGGCTCTGCCAGATTACTTGGTCGAGGTGGGTGGCGAGATGCGTCTTAGTGGCTCCAACCCAAAAGGTCAGCCTTGGCGTATCGCGGTAGAACAGCCCAGCCTGATACCGCAGGTGCAACAAGTTATTGAGGTTGCTGACACGTCGATGGCGACTTCTGGTGATTATCGCAACTATTTTGAAAGCGATGGTGTGCGCTACTCGCACAGTATTGATCCACGCACTGGACGTCCTGTCAGCCACGGTCTCGCCTCGGTCACTGTGTTGGCAGCGACTTGCGCTGAGGCGGATGCTTGGGCAACGGCGCTGACTATATTGGGTGAAGAGCAGGGCATGTTGCTGGCAGAGCAGTTGGACTTGGCGGTGTATATGTTAGTAAAAACGGACGAAGGCTTTGAGGCGCTTAGCAGTAGCGCATTTGCGCCTTATTTGAATCGATCACATAGTCCCGATAAGCAGAGTTAATGGCATGGCAGAAATACTATTGGCAGTGTTAATTTTTGGCCTACTGTTTGCAGCAATGGCGATCGGTGTGCTGATGGGTGGTAAACCGATTGCTGGTTCCTGTGGTGGTGTCGGAGCGGCTCTGGGTGAGACTAACTACAGTTGTGATATCTGTGGTGGAGACCCGAATAAATGTGATGAACAAATGGATTCAGCGGTAGCCTATGATGCGACGCTGTCGGATAAGGCTAAGTCATAACTATGGCTGACTTCTCCTATGATCTCGTTGTTATTGGCAGTGGGCCAGCGGGTGAAGGTGCGGCAATGAATGCCGTTAAGCAGGGCTGGCGTGTGGCGGTGGTTGATGAGCGCGTACTGGCTGGCGGCAATTGCACCCATTTGGGTACTATTCCCTCGAAGGCTTTACGTCAGTCGGTTCGGCGTATGATGCAGTACAATACAATGCCAATGTTTCGCGCGGTGGGTGAGCCGAAATGGTTTTCCTTCCCCGAGGTTATGAAGGCCGCGGATAATGTTATTACCAAACAGGTTGAGGGCCGCACCAAAGGCTATGCGCGCAATCGTGTCGCCATGCATATAGGCCGAGCCAGTTTTATTGATGAGCATACCATTTCTGTGGTCAGTGCAGATGGCAAGGTTATTGAAGTCAGTGGTAGACATTTTCTATTGGCCACTGGGTCGAGCCCATATCGCCCTGATGATATTGATTTTGATCATCCGGCTATTTTTGATAGCGACACTATTCTCGATCTCGATAGTACACCGCGCAATATCATTATTTATGGTGCCGGTGTCATCGGTTGCGAATATGCATCGATTTTCTCTGGTTTAGATACCAGAGTGGATCTGGTGAATACCAGAGAATGGCTGATGAGCTTTCTCGATGATGAGATCTCCGATGCACTCAGTTACCATCTGCGAGATTCACAGGTGATGGTGCGCCACAATGAAGAGTACGAGCGTGTCACTACTTCTGAGCACGGGGTGACTCTGGAATTAAAATCAGGTAAACGTATTCATGGTGAAGCCTTGCTATGGTGCAACGGGCGCACGGGCAATACCAAAAATCTGGGGCTGGACAATATTGGTCTTGAGGCCGATAAGCGCGGTCAGCTTAAAGTCAATAAAGATTATCAAACCGCGATAGCGCATATTTATGCCGCGGGGGATGTAATGGGTTGGCCGGCACTGGCCGGGGCAGCCTACGATCAGGGTCGATTTGCTGCCTCGCATATGTGCGGCATGCAAGATCAATATCGCGTCGATGATGTTGCTACGGGGATCTGGACGATTCCAGAGATTAGTTTTGTCGGTAAAAATGAAGCCGAACTGACCGAGCAGAAAATCCCCTATGAGATTGGTCGAGCCTACTTTAAAGATACTGCTCGAGCGCATATATCTGGTGAAGAAGTAGGTATGTTAAAAATCCTCTTTCATCAGGACAGTTTGCAAATTTTGGGTATTCATTGTTTTGGTGCTGAAGCGGCGGAGATTATCCATATTGGCCAGGCGATTATGAATCAACAGGGTGAGGCCAACAGTATCAAGTACTTTTTGCGCACCACGTTTAATTATCCCACCATGGCTGAGGCCTATCGCATTGCGTCTATGAATGGGCTCAATCGAGTTAGCCGTGAGCACCGTTATTTTGAGGACAAACAGCGCTAGTGTTGGACTGATTGCCGCTGCGGCGATTACCTGTACATACTCCGTGCTACTGTGTTAGTTGACGCCTGAGCCTATCCCCGACGTTTCCCACGACCAATAGCTGATATGTTTGGTTGTACAAATTATCAGTCAAAGTTGTGTGTAGACTGGCTTTCAGGTTTAATCCCTGCATGTTTAAAAACCTTCCACTGTTTATCGGATTGCGCTATACCCGCAGCAAGCGGCGGGAGGGATTTGTCTCGTTTATTTCTGGGTTCTCGCTATTTGCTATGGCGCTCGGTGTTATGGCGCTCATTGTTGTCCTGTCGGTGATGAATGGCTTTGATGCGGAGATTAAACAGCGGTTATTGAGAGTAGTACCGCATATTACTGCCGTCAGTCCTGAACCGATATCTGCACCACAGATTGCTGATCTTGAGCAGCATCTGGCTAATGATTCCGAAGTCGCTGCTGTCGTACCCATGGTGCAGAGTTATGCCATGCTCTCTTATGCTGGACAACAGGTCGGGGTGATGGTGCAGGGCATCGATGCTAGTTGGCCTACAGTGCAGTTAGTCAAAGAGCATATGATTGCAGGTCATATTGCGCAGCTAGCACCTNGTGAATTTGGCATTGTGTTGGGTAGNCAGGTCGCGCGCAAACTGGATTTATTTGTNGGCGANCGCGTGCAGCTAACCTTGCCTGACGTCAATATAACNCCTGCNGGTGTNTTTCCTCGGATNAAACGTTTTGTGGTTGTCGGCGTGTTTAAGGTGGGCGCTCAGGTCGATGCGTCGGTGAGTTTTATTCATCAACAGGATGCGCGTAAGTTATTGCGCTTGGGTGGCAATTATCAAGGTGTGCAGTTGCAGATGCACAATGCCTATGCTGCTGATCAATGGGTATTAAAAAATCAGCAGCTTTTTGATTGGCGCTGGCGCCCTTGGTCGCAACAAATGGGCACGCTATTTCAAGCCATGCGCATGGAAAAAATGGTGGTTAGCCTTTTACTCTCAGTCATTATTGCTGTGGCGGCATTTAATATTATCGCTAGTCTGGTGTTGATGGTGGCCGATAAACGCAAGGATATTGCCGTGGTGCGCGCATTGGGTGCCTCTTCGGCGATGGTAACGCAAATATTTGTTGTGCAGGGTATGGCGGTGGGCATGATGGGTATTATGGTTGGCACGGTATTGGGGTTATTGCTGGCCTACTCAATCGGCGATCTGGTCGCTGCTTTTGAGACCATCACTGGCCTGTATCTATTTGATCCCTCGGTTTATCTTATTAGTTCACTGCCATCCAAAATTCTGCTTGCCGATGTGACAACGGTTATTGGCTGTGCTCTTGTGATTAGTCTTTTGGCAACATTGTATCCGGCTTGGCGAGCGGGTCAGGTATTACCGGCGGAGGCCCTGCGTTATGACCAATAAATCTGTAGTNAAGGCCACAGGNCTATGTCGTCAATATCAGCAGGCAGGNGATGCGTTGTCTGTCTTGCAGGGAGTTGATATATCCATTGTTGAAGGTGAAACGGTGGCTATTATTGGCGTGTCTGGTTCAGGTAAGACGACCTTGCTCAATGTTCTCGGTGGACTCGATGAGCCCGATGCCGGTGTAATTTCGGTTTGTGATAAGGACTGGCAGGATTTAAATGCCACTGAGCGTGCCAGTTGGCGCAATCAGCATGTCGGCTTTGTCTATCAGTTTCATCATTTGCTCGGCGAGTTTTCGGCTCTGGAAAATGTTGCGTTGCCGCTGCTAATTGGCGGTGCCTCTGTTGCCGCTGCACGGCATAGCGCCAGTGAATTATTAGCCAGGGTTGGTTTGGCCGAGCGCTTGCATCATCAGCCAGCACAGCTGTCCGGCGGCGAACGTCAGCGTGTAGCTATCGCGCGAGCGCTGGTGACTCAACCCTCAGTGGTGTTAATGGATGAGCCAACCGGTAATCTTGACCCAGTCACCGCGGGTAGCATGCTTGAACTGTTATTGGAGCTCAATCAGGCATTAAAAATCAGCTTTGTTGTGGTAACCCATGATCCGGCTATTGCGGCACGGATGGATCGCACATTATGCCTAACCGATGGTCAGCTGGAGCCTTTCGTTGCTTAGGTCAGTGCTATTGCTTAGGTCAGTACCATTATGGGTTGGCTTGCGTTATTTTACTGCCACCGGTCGCGGCAATCTCTTGGTGTCGTTTATTTCGCTGTTAGCAATAACCGGCATGGCGCTGGGTGTTGCGTTGCTGGTGGTAGTGCTGTCAGTGATGAATGGTTTTGACCGCGAGTTGCGTGAAAGAATTTTGTCGGTGGTACCGCATATCGAGTTGCTCCACAATACCGGTGTCAGTGATTGGCAGGTACAGCAACAGTTAATTGCAGGACTTGATCATGTCACTGAGGTCAGTCCTTATAATCAAGTAGATGGCTTACTGTACAGTGGTCAGCAAAGTCGGCCACTGCAGTTACTTGGTTTAGCAGATTCATCCATGCCGGCTGGTATGGCGTCAATGTTGCGCGATGCAGATCTAGATTTGCCNGNGGGCAATGCCGTACTGCTGCCAGCANCTATGGTAGAAAAGCTCGACTTGGTGGTTGGTCAACAGGTAAGGATTATTATTCCGGCGATTGATGGCGGCCAAACAGCGGTATTTTCAATGCNGCTTGCAGGCATTTTTGTCACCCATACCGAGTTGGATCAACTGCTGGGTCTCGCATCTCTCGAGCAGGTTGCTAAAATCAATGGCACCAGTGACTTAGTACAGGGTTTTAGAGTGCAGATCGATCAGCAGTTCGATGCTCGTCGTATCGGTTATCAGATGTTGGATGATTTGCCCTATGGTTATGGTTTTCGCGATTGGTTTCAAACCCATGGTAATCTCTACCAAGCGATTCAGTTATCGCGCAATATGGTTGGCTTGCTAATATTTCTTATTGTCGCTATTGCGGCGTTTAATGTGGTATCGATGCTGATGATGTCTGTGGTCAGTAAGCGCAAAGATATTGCGGTGTTACAGACAATGGGATTATCGGAAGCGGGTATTTTGCGACTGTTTTTATTTCAGGGCACATTGATTGGTTTATTTGGTATCGCGCTAGGGGTGCTGTTTGGTTTACTGGGTTGTTATTGGCTAGCAGATCTAGTCGCTTGGCTCGAGGCGGCGCTGGGCAGTAATCTGCTTAATACAGCGGTGTATCCGATTGATTATATACCGGTGGATATGCGGTGGTCTGATGTGGTTACTATCGCTGCGGTGGCAATGCTTTTAAATATGTTGGCGACCATATACCCCGCGCGGCGAGCGAGTCGTGTGGCTCCTGCGGATGAGTTGCGCTACGACGGTTAGGAATTTTGCCGCTGTTTTTCTAGTAGCCTTGCATCCTTGCGGGCTTCCCAGTTTTTCACTACTTTCCAACGCCATAGATAGCGCACGGCAAAATAGCCTATTGATGCGGTGATGATGCCACACAATAAACTGCCAGTGATCAATGGCAGTACGATAGCTGAGCCGATACTTGAAAACCATTGCCAACTTAATGTGACGGTAAATGAGATAGGGTCACTGTCGAGTATAAAGCTACCTAATCTATGGGTGAGGTAAAACATGGGTGGGATGGTAATTGGATTGCTGATCCAGATTAGAATAATGCCTATGGGCAAGTTGGCACCAAGCCAAAAACACATTAATGCGGCGAGCAGTGTTTGCCCTGGCAATGGAATAAAGGCACAGAATATACCCACAAATACTGCCAGAGAAACTGAGTGACGATTGAGATGGAGCAAATTCGGATCATGAGAGAGGGAGTTTATCCAACGCAACGACGGGCGTTGCAACAGTCGGCCGATATCAGGTAAAAAACGATGGAGAGTTTTGCGCGGCATAGGTTCCCTTTAAATAACCAGTCGGCCCCGACATTATGCCTTTAACCGGTCTGTGTAACTAGTATAAATACGGTCTAAAACCAGACTTATTGCGTAGGCAAGGCTACAATAGCGCACTAATTAACCGACCAAGATGGATAGCATCAGTTGAAAACCAAGGTAGAGCCAGCACTGGCCATTTCACAGCTCAGTAAAACCTATGACGATGGTTTTCAGGCACTTAAAGGTATTGACCTCAATGTCGCACCGGGAGACTTTTTCGCCCTTTTAGGCCCTAATGGTGCGGGTAAGTCTACCACTATTGGTGTGATTTGCTCGCTGGTACGCAAGAGTGCCGGCTCAGTGAAAATATTTGGCCATGATATCGATAAGGACTTTAGTCTGGCGAAACAATTTGTTGGCGTGGTGCCGCAGGAATTTAATTTTAATCAATTTGAAAAGCCCATTGATATTTTGGTTAATCAAGCTGGCTACTATGGTATTCCCAAAGTACTGGCCCATGAGCGGGCCGAAAAGTATTTAAAGCAGCTGGCCTTGTGGGATAAGCGTGATATCGCCTCGCGCACGCTGTCAGGTGGTATGAAGCGTCGACTGATGATTGCCCGTGCGTTGATTCATGAGCCTAAATTATTGGTGCTGGATGAGCCTACAGCAGGCGTGGATATCGAGTTGCGACGATCTATGTGGGCGTTCTTGCAAGAGATTAATCAGCAGGGCACGACCATTATTCTGACCACCCATTATTTGGAAGAGGCGGAAAGCTTATGCCGCAATATCGCCATTATTGATCAGGGTCAGATTGTTAAAAATACCAGCATTCGCCAGCTTTTAAAGCAACTCAATAAAGAGACTTTTGTGCTCGATGTGGCACAGACCGTGACTGACTGTCCCGCTATTGCAGGCTATCCGATGATTCAGGTTGATGATCACAGTTTCGAAGTGGCTATTGAAAAGTCACAGTCAATTAATGCTTTGTTCGACAAACTCTCTGCGCAGGGAATACAGGTATTGAGTATGCGCAATAAAAGTAATCGCTTGGAAGAGTTGTTCTTTGACCTAGTGGAGAAAAATTTGCAAGGACAGGATAAAAATCTAGACAAGGCGAAGCAAAAGCAAAAGGAGAAGGATCATGGATAATAGCCAAAAGTGGATTGCTTTTAGCACCATTGTGCGCCGTGAAATTCATCGCTTTATGCGTATNTGGCCGCAGACATTGGTGCCACCGATTATCACTATTGTGCTGTATTTTGTGATTTTTGGTCGTTTGATTGGCTCGCGTATTGGTGAAATGGCGAGCTTACCCTATATCCAGTTTGTCGCACCAGGCCTGATTATGATGGCGGTGATAACCAACTCCTACTCCAATGTGGTGTCTTCCTTTTACGGTTCAAAATTTCAGCGCAATATTGAGGANCTGTTGGTGTCACCAACACCTAATTGGATAATTTTACTCGGCTATGTGGTGGGTGGTATGAGCCGCGGCTTGGGTGTTGGCGCGATGGTGACCTTACTATCACTGTATTTTGCCGATTTTAGTTTACACAGCCTGCCCATCACCATTGGCATTGTATTAATGACCTCGCTAATGTTTTCTCTGGCGGGTTTGATCAATGCAATTTTTGCCGCNAGNTTTGATGATATTTCAATTATCCCAACCTTTGTATTAACGCCGCTGATCTATTTAGGCGGTGTATTTTATTCCATCGAACTACTCGGCGATTTCTGGGGATCTGTGTCATTGATTAATCCCATTTTGTATATGGTAAATGCCTTTCGTTACGGCATGGTCGGCATTACTGATATCAATGTCGCGGTATCGTTTGCGATGGTCGGCGTGTTCTCCTTGCTACTGTTTGCTGTAGCGCTGCGGTTGTTGGAACGTGGTTCGAGGTTGCGCAGTTAATGGCAGATTACTCAGATACAGAGTTGGGCAAGGGCACTGTCTACAGTGACCAGTATGATCCTAGCTTATTGGATCCCATTCCACGCAACAAGGCGCGCCAAGCTGAGATGCCGGTGACATTTGTCGGCGTTGATTTGTGGACGGCATTTGAAATATCTTGGTTAAACCCGCAGGGCCTGCCGCACATTGCCATAGGCGAGTTTATTTTCCCCTGTACCAGTAAGGCGATTATTGAATCAAAATCATTTAAGTTATATCTCAATTCTTTTATTCAAACGCGCTTTGACTCTAGACAGCAAGTGAATGATCTATTGATCGCAGACTTATCCGCCGCCGCAGGGTCTGAGGTGGATGTGATTTTGTATGATATTGAGGAATACAATGGTTTAAACCCCATTGCCGAACCCAGGGGAAGCTGTTTGGATCATCAGCAGATAACTATAGAGGCCTACCAGCCAGATGCAGATTTACTCAGTGCTAACAGTGATCATGTTGTTACCGAGATGCTGTATTCGCATTTATTAAAAACCAATTGTCCAGTAACAGATCAGCCCGATTGGGCATCGATTTACATTAGCTATGCAGGACCAGAGATAGATAGAGCTGGGTTGCTGCAATACATAGTATCGTTTCGCCAGCATCAGGATTTTCATGAGCAATGTGTGGAGAAGGTTTTTACGGATATTTTATTGCACTGCCATTGCACTGAATTAACTGTCTATGCCCGCTATCTGCGTCGCGGTGGACTCGATATTAATCCTTTTCGCAGTACCAGTCAGACTGTCCCGCCTCGTTACCGTCAGGTACGCCAGTAGGCTTTTTAGGTTAGTCTAGGCGAGGCTCGTTTTCAGGAAATCTGCCAGTCGATGCACGGCTTCATTCTTTTTAGTCTTACCTGCTGTGATCAAACTGATACCGACGCTACCAAGATCGGGAAAGCGTGCTGAAGTCGGCAAGATTCGCAGGTTCTCAGGCACGGTGCTTCTGGCCAATACGGTCACCCCTAAGCCTTCCTGAATAGCGTATTGGATGCCGGTCAGATCAGGAATAGTATAAACAATCTGCCACGGCTGACTGATATCGTCCAGCGCTGCAATTGCTCGATGTCGATAGATACAACCCTGAGCAGCGGCAATTAACGGCACAATCGGCGCTTTATGGGTATTGTGATCAGTGCTGGTAACCCAGACTAATTCATCCATTTTAACCAATTCATTACTACTCTCACGCGGATTATTCTGTAGCGCCAGAATAAGATCATGGCTGGCTTTACCGGCTTTAGATAGCAACATTTTACTTAGTTCACAGTTAACCTCGAGTGTGACATTGGGGTAGGCCTTGGCGAAGCGACTGACAATTTTTGGTAACAGGATAGTGGCAAATTCGCTAGGGATTCCCAAGCGCACTTTACCGCTGATGCTATTTTTGGAAAATTGACTGAGCGCGAGATCATTGAGTGACAGTATTTGATTGGCATGACTATAAAACTGCTCACCCGCCTCGGACAGTTCTAAACTCTTACCATTGCGCACCAGCAATGTTTCATCGAGTAATTCTTCCAAGCGTTTTATTTGTAGACTTACAGCGGGTTGAGAGCGACCGAGCATATCGCCAGCTTTGGTAATACTGTTGAGTTGGGCGACAGAGACAAAGGCTCGAAGCAGGTCCATAGGCAGATTTTTCATGACTTTCTCAACCATTTAAATTGTAAATGCTAGCATTATATCTATTAATTTAACAAATCATAAATAAGGCTCTATTATTCCGTTTTCATAGCCGATAACCCTTACTATTAAGTCTGTTGCTATGCCTGACAACTGTGATCTTAAGCAAACCTGTTTTTATGACTACCATCTGGCTGCCGGCGGTAAAATGGTGCCGTTTGCTGGTTATCTGATGCCCGTGCAATACCGCGACGGCATTATGCAAGAGCATCTGCACTGCAGAGATAATGCCGGTCTGTTCGATGTCTCTCATATGGGACAGGTGGTAGTGCAGGGGCAGGGCGCCGCGCAGGCTTTGGAACGCTTGGTTCCCGTTGATCTGGAGGCCTTGGCAGTCAATCAACAAACCTATGCCACCTTTACCACCGAGTCTGGCGGTATTGCCGATGATCTTATTATTACACGCTGGGCGCAGGACAGTTTTTTTCTGGTGGTCAATGCCGCCTGCAAGGCGCAGGATCTAGCT
Source organism: Porticoccaceae bacterium (assembly GCA_002685715.1). Classification (GTDB taxonomy): domain Bacteria; phylum Pseudomonadota; class Gammaproteobacteria; order Pseudomonadales; family Porticoccaceae; genus HTCC2207. The sequence continues at coordinate 42,843 of NYXU01000034.1, forward strand.
CATCTGTGTCATCACTTGGCCCATCTTGAAGTCAATGCGCTGGAGGATCGTCAGCTACTGGCACTGCAAGGCTTGCGTGCCAAAGAGGTGATCGCCGCACTCGCTCCCGAGGTGAATAATCTGACCTTTATGCAGGGGTGCCATGCCTCTCTCAATGGTATGGCTTGTTATATCACGCGTTCTGGTTACACCGGTGAAGATGGTTTTGAAATCTCGGTATCTGCAGCGGATGCCACTGCTGTTGCTGATTTGTTGCTGACCTTTCCTTTTGTATCGTGGATTGGTCTAGGCGCCAGAGATTCACTGCGATTGGAGGCAGGGTTGTGTCTCTATGGCCATGATATGGATGCACAGACCTCGCCGGTAGAAGCCAGTATTGCCTGGAGTATCAGTCCATCGCGTCGCAGTGGCGGTGTCAAAGCCGGCGGTTTCCTTGGTGCCGATACTATTCTCGATCAATTGGCCAATGGTGTTGCTAAAAAGCGCGTTGGCTTTTTAGTCGATGGTCGTGCACCGGTGCGCGAGGGCGCGGATATTGTTGACCAGCAGGGCGCTGTTATCGGTCAGATTACNAGCGGTGGCTTTGGTCCCTCNGTGCAGGCACCAATTGCTATGGGTTATGTGCCCACTGAATTATCGGCTGTCGGTACACAATTACAGGCCATGGTACGCGGTAAAGCGCGACCGATTACCGTGGCAAAACTACCGCTGGTAGAGCAACGCTATTTTCGTGGTTAATCTGTTTAAATGATTGGAGCTCGGTTAATGTTACAAAAGAAACGTAGTCTTGCAGACCTACAAAATCCATCTGAATTTGTCGCCCGCCATATCGGTCCCGATCAACAGCAACAACAGGCAATGCTAGCCAGTCTGGGTTGTACTAACCTGTCTGAGCTCACCACTCAGGTGGTACCTGAGGCGATTGCGATGGCACAGCCGCTGGATATTGTTGATGGTTGCAGTGAGGCTCAGGCCCTTGCAGAGTTGCGCGATATCGCCAGTCAAAACCAGCTGTTCAAGTCGTTTATTGGGCAGGGCTATTACGGCACTATTACCCCCAATGTGATTCAGCGCAATATTCTGGAGAACCCNGCTTGGTACACCGCGTATACGCCTTATCAGCCAGAAATTTCTCAGGGGCGACTGGAAGCATTAATCAATTTCCAAACTATGATCACCGACCTTACTGGTATGGAGATGTCGAATGCCTCGATGCTTGATGAGGGTACCGCCGCGGCTGAGGCTATGGCACTGTGTCAGCGGATGTCGAAATCAAAATCGACGCGTTTTTTGGTTGATATCGATTGCTTGCCGCAAACCATCGAGGTGATTAAAACTCGTGCCCAGCCAATGGGAATAGAGGTTGAAGTTGGCAATCCGGACGATTTTACTGGCGAGGCTTTTGGCGCGCTATTGCAGTACCCAGGTGCTAGCGGTGAGGTGCGCGATTACTCTGAGGTGATTAAGGCTGTTCAGGCACAAAAAGGTCTGGTGGTCATGGCGGCAGATATTCTTAGTCTGGTGTTATTGAAGTCACCGGGTGCATTGGGCGCCGATGTTGCTATTGGTACCACTCAACGCTTTGGCGTGCCGCTGGGCTTTGGTGGCCCTCATGCCGGTTATATGGCCACTAGAGAAGCCTACAAACGCAACTTGCCCGGTCGGCTGGTGGGACTGTCACAGGATGCTAATGGCGACCCTGCCTACCGTTTGGCTCTGCAGACCCGAGAGCAACATATTCGACGCGAAAAAGCGACCTCCAATATCTGTACCGCGCAGGTGTTATTGGCGGTTATCGCCAGTATGTATGCTGTTTATCATGGGCCAGAAGGGCTTAANCGGATTGCTCAGCGCGTGCACCTGTTGACCTCCGTGCTAGCCGAGGGGCTTAGCAATAGTGGCGTGTCGATTGTGAATCAGCACTGGTTTGATACCTTGACCCTCAATACTGGCGATAAAACCGACGCGATTATTGCGGCTGCTCAGCAACGGCAAATCAACCTGCGACAGATTGATGATGGTCATATCGGACTTTCATTGGATGAGACCACAGCTAGCGAAGATATCGCTTTACTATGGGATATTATTATTGGTGACCACAGCCTAGAGGTTGAGGCTATCGCCGACCAACTATTGGCCAATGTGCCCACCGATTTGATCCGCACAGAGAGTTTCCTCAGTCACCCCACATTTAGTCAATATCATTCTGAAACCGAAATGTTGCGCTATTTGCGTAAGCTGTCAGATAAAGATATCGCTCTCGACCGCGCGATGATTCCGCTGGGCTCTTGCACCATGAAGCTCAACGCAACGGCAGAGATGTTGCCTATTACTTGGCCAGAGTTTGCCAATATGCACCCTTTTGCACCAGTCGATCAAAGCGCAGGCTACAGAGCGTTAATCGATGATTTAGAGTCAATGCTCTGTGCTGCAACGGGCTATGATGCGATGTCATTACAACCCAATGCAGGCTCGCAAGGTGAGTATGCGGGATTACTGGCGATCCGTGGTTACCATGAAAGTCGCGGCGATACCCAGCGCACTATTTGTCTGATACCCAGCTCGGCTCATGGCACTAACCCTGCCTCGGCGCAAATGTGCGGTATGGCAGTGGTGGTGGTCAAGTGCGATGAGCAGGGTAATGTCGATGTCGAGGACTTAAAGATCAAAGCCGAGTTGCATGCTGAGCAACTGGCGGCGATTATGGTGACCTACCCATCAACCCATGGTGTATTTGAAGAGCGTATTAGCGAGATCTGCGATATTGTCCACAGGCATGGTGGTCAGGTGTATATTGATGGTGCCAACCTCAATGCAATGGTCGGTGTCTGTCAGCCGGGTAAATTTGGCGGTGATGTCTCTCACCTCAATTTGCACAAAACTTTTTGTATTCCTCATGGCGGCGGTGGACCAGGTGTTGGCCCCATAGGTGTGGGTGAACACTTGGCACCATTTCTGCCGCGGGAAAGCGCCANAGGCGATCGTCAGGGNGCGCAAGTGTCGGCGGCGCCCTATGGCAGTGCTAGCATCTTACCGATCACCTGGATGTACATTCGCATGATGGGTCACTCTGGACTCAAGCAAGCTACTGAGGTGGCGATCCTCAATGCCAACTATATGGCCAACCGTCTGCAGAATCATTATCCAGTGCTGTACACAGGGGCTAATGGCCGCGTTGCCCATGAATGCATTCTCGATGTTCGGCCGATTAAAGATGAGGTGGGTATCAGTGTCGATGATATTGCTAAGCGTTTGATTGATTATGGCTTTCATGCGCCAACTATGTCGTTTCCCGTCGCTGGTACATTAATGATTGAGCCGACAGAGAGTGAATCGAAGGTCGAACTCGATCGTTTCTGTGACGCTATGATTGCGATTAAGCGTGAAATCGATCAGGTAGCCAGTGGCCAGCTGCCATTGGATGATAACCCGCTAGTGGGAGCGCCCCATACTGCGGCTATGCTAAGTGCCGATGAATGGCAGAAGGGCTATAGTCGCAGTCAGGCAGCGTATCCAGTAGCCACATTGCGAGACAATAAATACTGGCCACCGGTGGGTCGTCTCGATCATGTCTTTGGCGACCGCAATTTAGTTTGCTCCTGTCCCTCTATTGCTGACTACGAATAGCGACTGATGAGATTGGCAGAGGCGCAAGGCTAACGGTCTATTGCCGCTCAGCCGAGGACTTATCTTGCAAGCATTTATTGGCATCTATGGCGCTGTAGACGCTGATGGGTTTAGAAAAACCTTTGACAGAGATATGACCTTTGTCGGCGCAGTGGATGGTTGTTTTTACCAGTTGGTAGGTACTGTCAGAGAGCAGTATTTCATCGCACTGCGCTGCCGATTCTAGTCGACTTGCCAGATTGACCGCATGGCCCAGCAAGGTATAGTCCAAGCGGTTTTCAGTACCAAAATTTCCCACCTTGCACGTGCCGCTATTGATGCCTATGCGCAATGCTGGAGGCTGTTTTATTCCATCTGTGCGCCAGCGTTGCTTTAGCTCTTGCATTGTTCGGCGCATTGCAATCGCCATGGATACGCAGGCCACAGCATCAGCTTGAGTGCCACGGCTCTCAGGATCGCCAAAGAACACCATAATAGAATCGCCGATAACCTTGTCTATGGTGCCGCCAAAACGGCAAGCAATTTCACACATTTCTGATAGATAGGTATTTAAAAAGCAGCTGAGTTGTTCGGGCTCGAGCTCTTCTGCGAGTGGTGTGAAATCAATAATATCGGAGAAAAAGATAGTCAGGTCTTTTTCCTGGGTTTCTGCGCGTACATTACGGCCGGATAAAATCGCCTTGCGTAGAGGTGGTGATAGATATTTGGATAAGCGAAACAACCGTACCTCAAGTAATTCCTTTTTTAGCATCTCGTCACCATATTTCTCGGATAATTGACAATAGGCTTTGCGGACGATTTTGGCTTGTAGCAGGCTAAAACAGGCCGCTGCAGCCAAAAGCAATGTCTGGGTTAATGAGTTTGGAATAATGGTGAAAGGGCATAACCAGAAAGTGAGTAGGGCACTCAGAACTAATCCAGCAAGACATAAAGGACCTCTGGGTTTTATTGAGCTCATAATGGGTATCAAGAAAACCAAGCCAATTGCCATGGCAATAATGGGTTGAAAACTCGATAAGCTGAGTAGCATGCCTGTCAGCAATCCATCGATAAACGCCAAAACTCTAGCGGTGCCATGGTTGTTACGGCCCTTCAGTGATCGAGTCGATATAAAATGACTGCTGTATTGATACACAAATAATATCGGTGGCCAGAGCAAAAAAGCGGGATGGTAGTCGGTAGCATGCCATACCCCCAGAAGAATAATGATCCAATAAGTACACAACGCTAGCCGGTAGAGCTCTTGTATTTTGGGTATGGGAAATATGGCAGCGTTTTTTAGCATAGCCCAAGTCTAGCACCCAGTTGGCAAAATAATTGGAACTGGTTAACTATTGGTAATCGGATTGATTTTCATAGCCTGTTTGTGTACAGTTGCCGCGCTTTTAAAGAGCTAGAAACCGCGACAGTAGTGGTTTAAGAGAGTATCGCTGTCACCTGACAAGTGCGGTGAATTGTAACAGTTTACGGTGAGGTGTCCGAGTGGCTGAAGGAGCACGCCTGGAAAGTGTGTAAGCGTTAATAGCGTTTCGAGGGTTCGAATCCCTCTCTCACCGCCATACTGTGCTAGACGTTTGTAGAACCTTATCTAAGGCTCAATTACGCAGCCCTAGCTTTAAAAAATAGATACAAACGATAAGCTAAAATGTACTGCCCTACAAAAACTATAAGCGCAACTAATCCAACGATACCGTTATTACCCAGCTCCGTGATAAAAGCCATTACATTGCCTAAGACATTATTAGGGATGAAGATAGACAGAAGTATTGCTAGATGAATTAGGATGAGTGAAAGCACTCCACTCATAAGGTACAGCCAGCAGATACTCATTGGGACAAGCAGGATTTTTTTCATCGTTATAACGCCATAATATCCGAGCGTTCAGTTTAAAATATAGCTGAACTAATCACAAATGAATGACTCATCCACTCAAAGTCGACCAACAGACCGTAATTACTCAAATCTAAATTGCAATTGAATCTCTAAGGTATTTGCTTTTTTCAGGCCTGTCCACGATGTTGCTTCGCTGAGTAAAGTATTGTCTCCCCATATCAAATCAATAACAGTCTCGTTTTATGCGCAGGCCCTCGACAAGACAGAGCTGACTCCAAGCCTTGTGCCCCCACCTGATTGTCTATTTTACGTATTAGCATAGATTAAGTTGGTAACGAAGATAGGTCGACCAACAATACTGCTAAGCTCATTGAGCGAAACTAATTGGCTTAATAAAAAAGCCAAGAGTAACTCGAGCCCGTAATACATGGGTTCGATTAAATTAATGCCTTTAGGCATCAAAACTAGATTGCCATAAAACATACTTTGTCTCTGCCATGTCCATTAAACAAGATATCAATATTGTCTGGTATAAGCGTGATCTACGCGTCGATGATCATGCGCCCTTGCGTGAAGCAACTGCCGATGATATTCCTGTTTTGCCACTGTATGTGGTCGAGCCTCACTATTGGCAGCAAAAATTCTCATCGCGCAGGCACTGGCACTTTATTTATGATTGTTTGGTTGAGCTGAGGCATCAGACTGCACATCTGGGCCAGCCCTTAGTAATTAGAGTGGGTGACGTTATCGATGTGTTCGGTTCCTTACACCAAGAATTTACTATCCGAGGTATTTATGCTCACGAAGAGTGCGGTAATCAGTGGACCTATGATCGAGATAAAGCGGTTGTCCATTGGTGTCAGCGCAATAATGTACCGTTGCATGAATACCCTCATAATGGTGTGGTGCGGCGCCTAAAAAACCGTGATCAGTGGGCGCGGTTACGCAATAAGCGCATGGCCCAAGATACTATCCACAGGCCGGATACAATTTTACCGGTAAGTGATATTGCTGAGGGCGATATACCCTCAGTAGACCATCCAATGTTTGGCGAGGATCTTCAGGGGACAGTGCAAACTGGGGGGCGACATGCGGCACTTGAGTTGTTGCAAAGCTTCCTAAAAATCCGCTCTGCTCGGTACATACAGAATATCGCTAAACCGGGTCTGGCTGAGCAGTATTGTTCACGACTATCAGCACATCTTACTTGGGGTTCATTGTCGGTCCGTGAGGTAGTTAAGGCGACCAATGACCATATTCGTACACAGGCATTGGATCGTGGCGTCAAGCAATATCGTGGTTTGTCAGCATTTATATCGCGACTATCATGGCGCTGTCACTTTATGCAAAAGCTTGAAGACCAGCCGGAAATAGAGTTTCAGTGTATGCATAGCGCCTATGAAAATATGCGCCAATTAAAGGGAGATGCTGTGCGCTATCAAGCCTGGGCACAGGGGCAGACCGGCTACCCGCTGATAGACGCTTGTATGCGCAGTCTTATCCAGCGCGGTTGGGTGACGTTTCGTATGCGAGCGATGCTGGTGTCTTTTGCCAGTTACCATTTATGGCTTGACTGGCGGCAGACCGGATATTATTTGGCAAGGTTATTTACCGACTATGAGCCGGGGATTCATTACAGCCAATTACAAATGCAATCAGGCGTTACGGGTATCAATACCATTCGTATCTACAACCCTATTAAACAGTCTCAAGATCAGGATCCTTCTGGCACGTTTATTCGTCAATGGGTGCCCGAGTTAAAGCAGGTCCCAGATAGCTGGATTCACCAGCCCTGGTTAATGAGTAATTCCCTACAAATAGAGGCTCAGTGCACGATCGGCATTGACTATCCGCGGCCAATTGTTGATCATGCCGCCGCCATTAAAGACGCGCGACGTAAGTTAAGTGTCGCCCGTGGACGAGTAGGTTATGGCGTTGAGGCGAATCAGGTTTTTCATAAGTTAGGTAGCCGCAATAGGCCGCAAAAAATCAGAGCTCCGCAACAGTCAAGTGCCCAGATGTCATTGTTTAATTAATTACTACTTCTGTCGTAGCGGGTAGCAATATTTTGTAAATTGGTCCAATCGGATATGGTCTATTCGGTTTCGCCCAGTATTTTTAGCTGTAAGGAAAACACCGTGGAAATTATTATTTCATTCTTGGTTTTTTTAACCATTACCACCTTAGTTTATTCGCGGGTAGGTTTTATCAATATTAACAATAGCTATCGTCTGTGGTTTCAAGATGGTTATTGGGTCAATTACAATATTGTAGAAGCGGTCGCTTGGCTTGCTAAAGCTGCGGTTATTTTACCGGGGTTGGTATGGCAGAAAGAAATTTGGCAATTGCATTTAATTACATTATTCACCTCGGCCCTACTTATCTGGGTATCTGAGCGCAAACTACTGCCCACTATGGTTGCTTTTAATACATTGTGGATTGGCTTATCTACGGTGGTTATTGTGCGCAATATTCTATAAACCGTACCATAGTTACTTTTTTTAAAATCGCTTATCTACTGTGCTCAAGGATTTGGCTTAAGTTATAAAATTGCGCTTGGCTTAGTTATTGTTTCTGTCGGTGATTTGGCACTTTGTCGTTCACTTGGCAATGCCTCAACCGTAAATAATGGCAGGCTAAAAGACGATTGCTAGACGCTAGAAAAGATGGGTAATTATTGTTTTTCTTGGTTATCGAAAAGAATAGAATCATATTAGCCGCATCTTTGAATGGGGGGCTATGAATTTGGAAAATTTAACTTTTGAGCAAATGCGTCTTGTAATAGTAGTGTATACATCTGCCTTATTGCCCTTGATCGTTATTCCCTTATTGCATCGCCGCCAGTTAATTCCCGCTTGGGTTCTACCTTTTTATACTGTGGTTTTTTTGGTTTGTGCCATAGGTTGGGAGCTATGGTTCAACTACGGTTTAGTGGCAGGTGACAGTGTCAATATTAGACGTGCCGAGGTGTTAAATCAGATTATTCCATTGCATATCAATGGACTGTTAAATTCGCTGGCAGATGCCGGTACTATTTGTTGCGGCAGTCTGCTGTTTGTGTGGTTAGTGATGGGCCGTCAACGGACTATTTATCGGCAGTGGAACTGGCGTGTTTTTACTCTGCTAGGGGTAATTTTTATGGGGCAAAATATTATGGTGGAGATGTTCCTCTATCATGATCAACTCGCTGAGGGTACGAGACTCTCATGGGCACCGCTGTCACCTCTGGGGCCTTGGTTTGACCCAATTTTGTTTGAGTTCAATGATCGCACTATAAGGCTGAGTAGCCAGTTGCCATGGCTGATTATGACGCCACTGATATATGGCGCTCTTATCAAAGTGTTAAACCGATCTGCGTAGATGTAAGTGATTAGCGCCGCTAGCGTCGTTGCTAATCTAGATACGAGCAGGGCCATCCATTTAGAAATAAGCAGGTTATAACGCTGGGTTTCTTCAGCCCTTTTAGTCAACACAATGCGAGTTATGATATTTTATTTTGACTGCCGTACCTTTCTGGCACAAAACTGGGCGCTTTGCTTGATATAGTCAGCCTCGCCCAAATAGGCATTTTTGCGTTTTTCTTCTTTCATGCAAGCTTCGTATGGATCAGAACAACCACTGAGAGAGATCGCAATGGTGATAGGTAGCATTATTGTCCAAGTGCGTTTTAACCAGAGTTTAGTGGCTATAAATACGTTATTGAACTTTAGTGGCACGCTGGTACTAATATCAGGCACTGCATATTTCTCCTTTCTAAATCTAATGCTATCCAGTCGATAGCGCAGAGTGTCTATCATGGCCTGTTATTGTAACTTAACCAATATGATTGTTGGATAATAGGATCAATAAATAGATAGCAAAATAGGTTGACGGCAGATGGTTAGACTAGTTTGACTGGTAAATAACGGGGTGTTAGCCTGCTAAAAAACAAAAAGGCAGTTAAAAATGCAGAATATCAGTACCTTTACAGACGAGGCGCAAGCCTATAGCGAAATCAAAGAGGCGGGATATTTTCCTTTTAAAGCGGATTATCCCGCGCTAGAAAATGATTTCCACTGGCATGACTTTGACTCATTTCTTTATATCACTGGCGGTGAATTAACGGTGACCGAGTATGAGACTGGTGAATCAATTACCTGTACTCAAGGGACAAAGATAAGCGCCCATGCCGGTGTGGTGCATCGGGAGGAGAGCCCTGGTTACAGTGCTATTTTTGGTTTATCTGTTGATCCAAGGACATTGACTCAACCGGTTGATAAACCACTATCATCACTGTAACTCTTAGGGGACGTATCCACCGACTATAAGGGCCTCACTAATTGTTGTTTTAAAAAACCTCTCGCATCTAGTATGTGAGAGGTTTTTTGCTTTAGAGGATACGGATTGTATTACTGGGGGAACATCTTTATAAAGGTATCCATATCATATTGGTTACCATAGAGCAGGGCGCTCTTTAATGCGACGTCGGCAGCGATAGCAACCGCGGTTTTAATCTCTTCATCTGTTGCCCCAGCTGCCTTGGCCATGCTGGTGTGCGCAGGGATGCAATACAGACATTTGATCGCTACTGATGCAGAGATAGCCGCCAATTGCGCCTGTTTGGCAGGCATGGCACCGTTGAAGACATGTTTTTCTACTGCTTGGTAGTAGGCGGCAGCCGCATCTTGATTTGCTGCAGGTTGCAGTGCGACCATCGGGTCTACCGAGCTTTTTGATTTGCCATGTTCGTCTGCATGTCCGTCTGATAGTGCAGGTGAGGACAATATTAATGCGAGAAAAGTGATTGCTACGGATTTTATAAACATAATGACTCTCTTTTTTTGATTTAGGGGAAGGCTAGTTAGCTAATTATATTCATGATTGAGTAGTTTTATGTCAAGCGATTGTTGGTTGGGGGTTAATAATGGATAAAACAATGGAATTACCTGAGATAATATAAGGCGAGTATTTGGATAGCTTCATTACTGGGCGGTAGACGCTGTATATTGCCATCAGGGATATTAACTAAAAGGTCAGCGCAAACATGTATGACATACTCTCTTTGGCAATCGCAATTACCTTGGCGACATCGCTATTTATTTGTATAAAGTGGCGTGATGTACGTTGTACTGGTCCAACACCATTGTCGTTGGTGGCATTTCTGGCTATTTTATTTACTTCAGGGCTCGATGTTGGGCTGATTATGTTTCCGCTGGTTGAGTTTCCCGTGTATGCCACTGAACAACCCTATAGCTTTACTAATCCATTGGCTATTGAATTTGGTTTCTGGGGTTTTCTGGTATGGGCCTTCTATTTCTTAACCACATTCTATTTTTGCATTGTCGAACCCAGAGTCGGGCTGTTTCAGCTAAAGCCCATTCGGTGGATTAACAATGCGGTGGTGATTGCTACCTGTGCCTTTACTGCTTATTTATTTCTCTCCTATGTTCCCAGCTATATCGAGGGAATAGGTGATGCGCAACAATATTTGTTGGTTGGGTTAATTATTTTAGCGGCAGTATTTTCGAGTACCGATATTCGCTATGTCAGGGTGCTTAGCTTGACCTCGAGTGCGTTATTTATTGCGCTTACCGCGGTAATGATTATTGCCTCTGGGGCTTTGGTCGAGGGGTACTTGGCCAGTGCGGCAAATCTCAGTGGCTACTTTACTAATATTCACCGTTTTATCAGCCCCATTACTGACTACCATGGCTGGTATCTGTTTTGGTGGTTTGCTTGGAGTATTATGATTGGTCAGTTTGTCGCTCGGTTTGTCAGTGGCTTAAAAACGTGGCAGTTGTTACTCGCACTGTTGGTGGTCCCCTCTATCGCCATCGCCCTGTGGTTCTCTGCGTTATATTATTATTTTGTTAATGATATTGCGGTGGTTGGGGTGCTGGGTACTGCCATGGTCATATTAGGAGTGATTTTTGTGGTCAATTCTTTGGACTCTCTCATTAGACTTTACACCGATAATTTAACTATTGACGTCAATAGCATCGGGCGAAAAAAATATGTGCTCGGTAACTGGTTGTTATTGGCAAGTCTAGTGCTGCTATATCAGCTGACACCGTTTAAAATTGAATGGGTGGGGTTGGTTGTGATTGGGTTGTACGCGGCGATCTATATATTGCTATTTAAGCGTAGGAAAGAATTGATTAGGAGCTTTGGCGGTATCGATAACAGTACCTCAAGATAGGGTGTAAAAAGCAATGCTAAAACATAAAAATTACGATTACATTGTGGTAGGTGCTGGATCCGCTGGTGCGATCGTGGCATCGCGATTAAGTGAGGATCCGCAGACTAGGGTATTGCTTGTGGAATACGGTGGGAGAGATAGCAGTGTGTTTATCCGTATGCCCTCAGCCTTGGGTATCCCGATGAATAGTGATAAATATAATTGGGGTTTTACCTCTATCCCCGAACCCTATTTAGATAATCGCGTTATGAATTGTCCGCGCGGTAAGGTGCTGGGAGGCACATCATCGATTAATGGCATGGTCTACGTGCGCGGTAATGCCCATGATTATGATGAATGGGAAGCCCATGGCGCCAGCGGTTGGAATTATCAGAATTGTTTGCCTTATTTTAAAAAGCTCGAGACGCATCATTGCGTTACCAGTGACTACACAGGTAGTGAAGGTCCTATAGCGATCAGTGGTGGTAATAATATGCGCAATCCGTTGTATCGCGCCTTTATTGATGCTGGGGTTGAGGCGGGTTATGCCGAGACTGAGGATTACAATGGTTATCGGCAGGAGGGTTTCGGTCAAAAGTTTATGAATGTTGATGCTGGTATCAGAGCCTCCACCAGTCATGCTTACCTTAAGCGCCAACGCAAGCGTGCCAATTTAACTGTTGTTAAGCATAGTCTGGTCACGCGCATTATTTTTGAGGATAAAACTGCGGTCGGAATAGAGTATAAAGTAGCTAATCGCGTTAGCAGAATAAATGCCAATAAAGAAGTTATTCTCTGCGCCGGTGCGATTGGCTCGCCCCATCTGTTACAGGTGTCTGGTGTCGGACCTCGAGAGGTTCTTAATAAGGCTGGAATAGAGGTACTACATGAGTTGCCCGGTGTCGGTGAAAATTTACAAGACCATTTGGAATTTAATTTTCAATACCGCTGCAAGCAACCCATATCACTGAACTCAGAACTGAGTTTGTTTAAGAAGGCCTTGATTGGACTGCAATGGTTATTGTTTAAAACAGGCCTAGGGCGCAGTAATCATTTTGAGTCCTGTGCCTTTATTCGCTCAAGGGCAGGGGTTAAATGGCCCGATATTCAGTACCATTTTTTGCCCGGGGCAATCACCTATGATGGATCAGTGGCCTTTAAGGGGCATGGCTTTCAGGTGCATGTTGGGCATAACAAACCCAGTAGTCGGGGACATGTGCGAGCCTTGTCTGATGATATTGGTCAGCATCCAGAGATACTATTTAACTACCTGGCTACGGAGCAGGATCGTCAGGGTTTTCGCGACTGCGTTCGCTTAACCCGCGAAATTATGGCCCAGCCAGCCATGGATAAATACCGCGGTGAAGTGATTCAACCAACAGCCAATGTGCAAACTGATGAGGATATAGATGCCTTTGTTAGAGAGTCGGTTGACAGTGCTTATCATCCGGCAGGAACGTGCAAGATAGGTTCTGATCCTATGGCGGTGGTCGATCCAGAGTTGCGTGTTAGAGGTCTGAATAATTTGCGCGTGATAGATGCTTCAGTATTTCCAACTATTCCCAATGGTAACCTTAATGCACCGACGATGATGGTCGCTGAGCGTGGAGTCAGTTTGATTCAAGGCGATGTGCTCGAGCCGGCTTTATCCGTGTCGGTCTATGTCGATGCCGAGTGGCAAAATCGGCAGAAAGAGGGCGTGCCTGTGCGCGCTTAATTGCCAGTACGGATAGGCAGATAAAACAAAGTATAGGAGTGGTCAATGAAGCCGGTGTGTTTAATCATAGGAGCGGGAGCTGGAATCGGCGGCAATGTCGGACGTCGTTTTGCCTATGAGGGTTATCATGCGGTGCTCTGTCGTCGCAGTGATCAGCAGGGTTTGGATGAATTAGTCGAAGGTATTCAAGCTGAAGGGCAGGACGCCACAGGGT
>NYXU01000035.1 GCA_002685715.1 Porticoccaceae bacterium
GGCTATTTCTCGCCTAATATGGCAGCGCAAAAAGACCCCTACAGCATAGTGATCCCGCCCCCTAATGTAACTGGTAGCCTGCATATCGGCCACGCCCTTCAGCATGGCATCATGGATGCTCTGACCCGCTATAACCGTATGCAAGGTAAAAATGCGCTGTGGCAAGTGGGCAGTGATCATGCTGGCATCGCCACGCAGATGGTTGTCGAACGCAAGCTTGCCGCTGAGGGGCAGCCCAGCCGTGAAGCATTGGGCCGTGAAAAATTTATCGAAAAGACCTGGGAGTGGAAAGAGCAGTCTGGCGATACCATTATGCGTCAAATGCGCCGTCTGGGTAACTCTGTGGACTGGGAAACCGAACGCTTCACCATGGACGAGGGCTTCTATACAGCGGTACAACAAGCTTTTGTCCGCCTGCATGAGGATGGTCTGATCTACCGCGGCAAACGATTGGTCAACTGGGATCCGAAACTGCATACCGCCATCTCCGATCTGGAAGTCGAAAATCGTGATGTCAAAGGTAAAATGTGGAATCTGCGCTACCCCTTGGCTAACGGGGTCAAAACACTGGACGGCAAGGACTATATTGTGGTCGCCACCACTCGGCCAGAAACCCTGCTGGGTGATACTGGAGTGGCGGTTAATCCAGATGACCCAAGATATACCAATCTTATTGGCCAACATGCCATGTTACCGCTAGTCGGCAGACTAATCCCTATTGTTGCTGATGAACATGCCGATAAAGACAAAGGCACCGGCTGTGTAAAAATAACTCCAGCTCATGACTTCAATGATTACGAAGTAGGCCAGCGTCATCAACTGCCCATGGTCAATATCCTCACCATAAATGCCGACATTCGCCACAGCGCTGAATGTGTTAATAGCGATGGTAGCGACAATGATCAGATGGACGCCACATTGCCGGAAAAATATCGTGGTATGGAGCGCTTTGCCGCTCGTCGAGAGATTGTTGCAGAGATGGATGCACTGGGCCTGCTCGAGAGTATCGAAGAAAACGATATGACCGTACCCTATGGCGATCGTGGTGGTGTCGTTATCGAACCCATGCTCACCAACCAGTGGTATGTGGATGCTAAGAAGTTAGCCGGCCCTGCTATAGAGGCAGTAGAGGATGGGCGGATTAAATTTGTTCCTCAGCAATACGAAAATATGTACTTCTCGTGGATGCGCAATATTCAAGATTGGTGCATCTCACGTCAGCTGTGGTGGGGCCATCGAATACCTGCTTGGTATGATGAAGCCGGCAAAGCCTATGTGGGTGTGAGTGAGGAAGATGTGCGTGCAAAATATGATTTGGGTGATGCTGTACTCAATCAAGATGACGATGTACTGGACACTTGGTTTTCCGCCGCACTCTGGACCTTCGGCACATTAGGCTGGCCCGATTCAACCGCAAGGCTGAAAGCCTTTCACCCCACCGATGTTCTGGTAACCGGTTTTG
Organism: Porticoccaceae bacterium; assembly: GCA_002685715.1. GTDB lineage: Bacteria > Pseudomonadota > Gammaproteobacteria > Pseudomonadales > Porticoccaceae > HTCC2207. Next base: position 1,463 of record NYXU01000035.1, read on the forward strand.
ATATTATTTTCTTTTGGGTAGCACGCATGATTATGATGAGCATGCACCTGATCAAAGATGAACACGGGCAACCGGAAATACCATTCAAAACCGTGTATGTCACCGGCCTCATTCGCGATGAACAGGGCCAGAAAATGTCCAAATCTAAAGGCAATGTTCTCGACCCACTGGATATGATTGATGGTATCGATATCGAGTCATTACTGGAGAAGCGCACGGGCAATATGATGCAGCCGCAACAGGCCGCTAAGATTGCCAGCCGCACTAGAAAACAATTTCCCAATGGTATCGAGCCCCATGGTGCCGATGCCTTGCGTTTCACCCTCTGTGCTCTAGCCTCTACCGGTCGAGATATTAACTGGGATATGAAGCGTCTTGAAGGCTACAGAAACTTCTGTAATAAGATATGGAATGCCTCCCGCTATGTTCTGATGAATGCTCAGGGCGAAGACGGTGCCCTGGACTGTGGTCAAGATAACTCAGACAACTATAAACTCAGCTTGGCCGACCGGTGGATTATATCGCGCCTACAGATTGCTGAAGCGGATGTCACCGAGGCGATCAATAGTTATAGATTTGATTTAGCCGCGCAAGCGCTCTATGACTTTGTATGGAATGAATATTGCGACTGGTATCTCGAGTTGTCCAAACCGGTGCTCTGGGATGAGAATGGCGATACCGCTATGCAAAAAGGCACCCGACGTACATTGGTGCGCGTACTTGAGACTATCCTGCGTCTTGCTCATCCAATGCTCCCGTTTATTACCGAGGAAATTTGGCAGAACATCGCGCCATTAGCTGGAGTAACGCTGGATCCTGAGGGTGATACTATTATGTTACAACCCTATCCCGTCGCCGACACAGCTTATATAGACGAGCAGGCTAATGCCGATATTGAATGGGTGAAAAGTGTTATTGTAGGCGTGCGTAATGTACGCGGTGAAATGAATATCTCACCCGCTAAAGCACTGCCTATCTATTTAGCCCGAGGCAATTCTGACGACAAGCGTCGCCTCGATGAAAACCGCCAATTCCTCAGTAAACTGGCCAGCTTGGAAACCATTACTTGGCTCGATGATCCCGTCGAGGCACCATTATCCGCCACAGCCCTCGCAGGTGATATGCAAATTCTCGTACCCATGGCCGGCCTAATTGATGTGGCCGCAGAGCTGTCGCGACTTGCCCGCGAAATTGACAAAATAGCTAATGAGGCAAAAAAACTTTCCGGTAAATTAAGTAACAGTAAATTTGTCGACAATGCCCCCGCAGAAGTGGTGGCTAAAGAGCGTCAGAAGCTCGAGGAATTTGAAGGCTCACTGTCGCAACTCAACGAAAAACGTAGCGCTATCGCTGAAATGGCTTAAGCAGTAAATGGCTCAACATCTCAACCCTCAACAGCAGGCTGCGCTGACCTATATCGATGGCCCATTACTGGTGCTCGCGGGCGCCGGCAGTGGCAAAACCAGCGTTATTACCCGCAAAATAGCCTATTTAGTTAATGACTGTGGTATCGCTGCGCGCAATATCGCCGCGGTTACCTTTACCAATAAAGCCGCTCGAGAAATGAAAGCGCGAGTCGCTAGCCTGTTAGATAAAGAGCGCGCCAATGGTCTGACGGTGTCCACTTTTCACAACTTTGGCCTGACAATTATTCGCACCGAGATTAAAGCACTGGGGTTTAGGCCCGGCTTCTCAATTCTCGATCAAGAAGATTGTCGAAAGCTGCTAAAAGAGTTGTTAGTGCGTCATACAGAACTGGACGAAAAATTGATCGACACCGCGCAGACTACCATCTCCAATTGGAAAAATTCACTATTGCCGCCGGGTCATGCCGTTAGTGCCGCCAGCAGCACTGGCGAACAAGCAATAGCCATGCTTTATGATCGCTATCAACGAGCGCTAAAAGCCTATAACGCTGTGGATTTTGATGACTTGATTATGATTCCAGTTATGCTCTTCCAGGAACAACCGGAGATATTGGCTAAATGGCAAAAACGTATTCGCTACCTTTTGGTCGATGAGTATCAAGACACTAATCTCGCCCAGTATGAATTGGTGAAGACGCTGGTCAATGAAAAACAGGCGTTGACCGTGGTCGGCGACGACGATCAATCCATCTATGCTTGGCGCGGCGCCAGACCAGAAAATCTTATGCAACTGCAAGACGATTTTCCTGCCCTTAATATTATTAAACTGGAGCAAAACTATCGCTCCACAAGTCGTATTCTAAAAGCCGCTAATACATTGATTGATAACAATCCTCACATTATCAATAAGGCATTATGGAGTGAACTCGGGCCAGGAGATCCGCTGCGATTTATCAGTAGCGAAAATGAAGAATCCGAGTGCGAGCGGGTAGTTAATGAGATCATTGATATGCGCCTTAAACGCCGTTGTAAATACAGCGACTTTGCCGTGCTCTATCGAGGCAACTATCAAGCCAAATTAGTAGAAATCAAACTGCAGTCGCAAAATATTCCCTACGAAATAACCGGCGGGCAATCGTTTTACGCCAAAACAGAAATCAAAGATATCATGGCCTACTTGCGCCTGATTATTAATCCATCTGACGACAATGCATTACTGCGTATTATCAACACGCCACGACGCCAGATAGGCCCCACCACGTTGGAAAAGCTCGGCGAATACGCCAACCAACGCAACCTGTCACTCTACGCTGCTATCGACGAAGTCGGTCTAAATGCCAGTATGCCTGCGACCAATATAGAGCGATTAAAACGCTTCAAACAGTGGATACAGAACGTCAATAGAAATCTTTACGATAACAACCCGATGACCGCGATTAACGAAATGCTCGATGACGCTGACTATCAGGGCTGGCTACAACAAAATGCTAGCAGTGACCATGTGGCGCAAAAACGCTGGGAAAATGTACAATTTTTGCTCGCACAGCTAGCTCAGGTCATCAAACGAGATAGAGAAGAAGATGACATCGACAATGGCGACAGCATCGTTGAAAATGCCATTGCCAAGTTAATTCTCAGAGATATGTTGGATCGTGAGCAGGAAGAATCTGCCGATGATAAAGTGCAATTAATGACACTACATGCCGCCAAGGGCTTGGAGTTTCTGCATGTATTTATGATTGGTATGGAAGAGGATATCTTGCCTCATAAAAACAGTATTGACAACGGCCAGATCGAAGAGGAACGTCGCTTAGCCTACGTCGGTATTACCCGTGCCCAGCGAACATTGACCATGACTAGCGCTCGACAACGCACCCAGTTTGGTGAAACATCTGCGACCACAGCAAGTCGGTTTATTGACGAATTACCCGCGGATGATCTTGTGAAAATTGGTGGTGGTGATGCTCAACTTAGTGCCGAGGAGAATCAACTAAAAGGAGAGGAATCTCTAGCTGCATTAAAGTCATTGTTTGGCTAACTGGCCATTATTGCGTCTGTTGCGACCCAATCTAATCCCTGGCGAAACCAAGTCCTGCAAAACATTGCCTGTAGTATATTTATACCTGTAGTCGAGGATAGCATTTGGTTTGCTCAATGGCTAAAATACGCATCAGCAGGACTCTCTGCTATTGGAGTGTTTTACGCTAACCCATCGCTGGTAACCATAAGAAAAAACAGGCTTAACATTGAAAATTAAAATCATCCTGCGTTTAGCCGGATTACTATCTTTTTTACCGCTCTCTGTACTGCGACAATTCGGTCTCTTTATCGGCATTGTAGCTGCTTGGCTCAACACTAGAGCTATCAGAATTTCACGCATCAATCTGCGTATCGCTCATCCTGATATGTCGACACAAGAGATTGAGAGAATCAGCCGTCTGCGCCTGCGTCATATGGGTAAAATATCACTAGAGACACTCAAAGTATGGCGCAGAGGATATCAGTGGTCAGATAAAAAAATTATTCATATTGAGGGAATTGAACATTTTGAAGCGGCGTTAGCCAATGACGGAGGTATCATTGCCATTGCACCGCACTTTGGCAATTGGGAAGTTGTTGGCCAATGGCTCTCCCAACGGGTGCCAATGACGACGCTTTACAAACCACCAAAAAATCCGTTGGTAGAGAAATGGATAAAGGATGGTCGGGAAAAGTGCGGAGCCACATTGGTTCCTACCAATGTTCGAGGTGTAGCCGCGGTACTGAAAACGTTAAAACGGGGAGAGTTAACTGGCATATTACCTGACCAGCAACCGCCGCTCGACAGTGGTGCTTTCTCACCCTACTTTGGCACACCTGCCCTGACCATGACGTTGATCCACAATCTTATTCAACGTACAAACTGCCAAGCCATTATCTGTTTAGCAGAATTGGTCCCAGGCGGTTGGAAACTAATATTCAGACCAGTCTCTGACGAACTGTATAGTGCAGACCAAGACACACATCTAGCCGCCCTCAACCGAGAAATAGAATCTGTCGCTATGCTCACGCCAGAACAGTATCAATGGGAATATAAGCGCTACCGCACTCAACCGGATGGAAACCCAAGCTTTTACCCCTAGAATAGCTGAAGCTGTATGCTAATCGACTATAAATTGGCTTTCTTGCAAAAGATACTTTGCGACAGTCTCATATCTGTAACTTAGACTACTGTAGGTATCTCGCGGGCAACGGCAACTATAAATCCGTTAAAACTCTATTGCATTAAATGCAACTATACGTCGAGCAGTTGATGAATTTCCATATCATGGCCTTTAGCTATTTTAAAAACCTGCCATAGGGAAACTATCGCCCTATAATCTTGCTCCATACGCTGATACTGGCGCACCGAAAGTTCATAGTCAGCCATATCTTCTTGAACCAAGTTACGGTTTTTGCGCAGAACAATTATTTTGGCGCACAGCTTTTGTTGAAAATCTATAAAGTCATCGTAATAAGCTGAATTTGAATTTGGTCTTTGCATAGCTTTTATTTAAATTCCCTTTTTATATCGCTGAGCAACGAGAGTGGCATAGGCCTAAAACAACTGACACGTCTAGCTTGACGCCAAATAGAAAAAAGTAATAAAACAGTTGAGTCAATAGATTCTTCGAGGTCTGGAGATCGAGCAAATCGCATACATCTAAATCGTAGGCCTTAGCCAATTTGAATATCTGCCAGAGGGACACAATAGAACTGGGCTCTTGTTCCATGCGTTGATACTGTCGAACCGAGAATTCATAGTCAGCCATATCTTCCTGAACTAATTTTCGTCCTCTGCGAAGCGCAATAATTTTGGCGCACAGTTTCTCTTGCAAATGAATAAAATCATCGTAATAAATTGAGTCTGGATTTGGGCGCTGCATAACGTTTTATCTTATTACTCACTTGGAATATAGCCAAGGTTGGCTTATCCTTGATTCTAACAATAGGTTGTTTTTAAACAACACGCCTAGCTTGGCTGTAAAGAGGGAGAGATCAAGGAGATCTTCATTGAAAAGGGAATATGTTCTCAGCAACAACTTTTTATCTTCAATCCACTGGATCCTGCGGACTTGTGTTCAGGCAAACTCTGCAAGCTGTTATCGCCAACACTGGCGCGATGCAGGCATACTCATCAGTCTCATTGAAAGTCGGAAATAAGCCTATCGCAGAGCGACAATTTCATCACACACAAAAAGGCAACATTTAAACCTGTAGCACCTTGGATCCCGAATGATCAGTCCCCGCCTAGGCATGATGCGGTAGTATCGGGATCATTTTTTTACCTCAACTCTCGATACGACAGCCAAATTCTTCACCTGCATCCAATAACCATCGACCCAGATAGTCCGCAAAACTGCGCCGAATAATAACCTCATAGGAACCGTCAAATTTATTACTGATCACCGCCGAGGCTTTAGCGAAAGTGGTTTGCGCACAACGACCAGTGCAGGAAGACGCATCCGGCCAACCAGCAAAGTCATACACGGAAGACTTTTTCAATAAAGTGTCAAGGGCATGAGCAACACCGCGAAGATTAATACTGGTATAACCACCGCTGACATCAACAACAGAGATATGACCTGTAATATCTGCACGCAACTGGGCCTCCAGATGACCAGCATCCTGACTATTGCTAACCAATAACCACTCATCCGGACCCAACCAGTAAATACAACTGTCATCATTACTATGATAGTGCCCTGGCGTCGTGGGTAATTCGATAGCTAGAACATTGGCAATCGTTGCACAAAATAGTTTATCCTCAGCACTACCGCGCAAATTTAAAAAGGCACAACCTCGCCTCTCTTTTACCACCACAGCGTAATCGGCATCGGTATTAAAAAGATCACTTTTCCCATAACCCTTAAAGTGGCTAGATAACTTTTGTAAATAATGCAGTGGCGATTCCACGTTTATATCACCGAACATTTTGTCGCTCTCCTTTAGGATCATAAAAAACTGCGTTAACTATTTCCGCAGCGATAATGCGACCATCTGCGAGCGGACAATACACTGTCTCACCCAAACGTTTGTGACCACCTTTAACTACCGCCAGAGCAATAGAACGACCAAGATTGGCACTGTAATAACTCGATGTGACATGACCTTGCATCGACATNGGAATCNGCTGTGATTTATCAAAAACTATTTGNGCACCTTCGGGAATAACATCGGTTGCNACTGNGGTTTTCAAACCAACCAACTGTTTGCGATTGTCGCGAATNGAATCACTGCGTTGNANCGATCGCTGNCCAATAAAACTAAAGNNTTTATTTTTATTAACCACCCAANCCATATTCATATCGCCCGGCGTCATAGAACCNTCAGTATCTTGNCCGACGATAATNAAACCTTTTTCTGCNCGCAGTACATGCATCGCCTCTGTACCATAAGGCGTAATACCATACTCCTCACCTGCCGCTATNAATGCNTCCCAAACATGGCGACCATAATGAGCCGGNACATTCACTTCATAGGACAGTTCGCCGGTAAAGCTGATACGAAATACCCGCGCTTTTACACCGGCAACATGACCATCCCGCCAATCCATAAACTCAAACGCATCGCCACTTAAGTCAATATCGTCGCATAATTTGGCAATCACCTTCCTAGCATTAGGCCCTGTGACCGTAGCAGTGCTCCAATGATCAGTGACCGAGGTAAAATACACTTTTAATTCAGGCCATTCGGTCTGTTGCCATAACTCCAACCAAGCCAACACACCGGCAGCGCCACCGGTGGTGGTAAACATTAAATAATGGTTATCACCGAGACAGGCGCAGACGCCATCATCGAAAATCATGCCATCTTCTTTCAGCATAACGCCATAGCGACACTTNCCNGGCGCTAGCTTGAGNTANGAATTAGTGTATATNCGNGTGATAAATTCAGCGGCATCTGGCCCCTGAATATCAATTTTNCCCAATGTACTAGCATCCAGAATGCCGCAACTNTTGCGNACTGCNAAACACTCTCTATTGACNGCNTCTTCCATCGACTCACCAGACTGCGGGAAGTACCATGGNCGNTTCCACTGTCCGACATCNTCAAATTCNGCGCCNTGCTGNTGGTGCCANCGATGCATNGCGGTNNAGCGTTCAGGATCAAATAANTCNCCCACATCNCGNCCNGCGATAGCACCGAANGTNGTCGGNGAATANGNCGGNCGGAAAATNGTNGTGCCTGTTTCNNCNATACTNTGTCCNAGAGCATTGGCTANAATAGCCATACCATTGATATTACCNAGCTTNCCTTGATCGGTACCAAANCCCATNGCCGTGTAGCGNTTNATATGTTCTACCGACTGAAACCCNTCGCGCACNGCNAGCTCAATACCGCTNGCACTGACATCGAGTTGCATATCGACAAACTGACTGGGCGCACGACTGGTTGGTTTGNTATGAGGCACNAGAAATAAAGCTTGTTGTGGCTGCTCTGGATACTCTTCGACAAGGGGCTGAGGAAAATGCACTGTGCCATTNCCAACGCCGACTAACTTGGCTGCCTCTGCACCAGCATTAGCTCCCTCNGCAAGACANTCTGAAAGTGTATAGGTACCTGAACAGGCACCCACAGAGCGTTCCTGCTGTTTCGATTGACCCGGTCTAAAGCCAACAATACTGTCATCCCACACCGGCTTAGCACCCGTATGAGAGCTCAAATGAATTGCTGGGCTCCAACCACCGGAACAGGCAATAAGATCACAGTCAACTTTTTGCACAGCCCCGATGATTTCCCGACCATCGATACTCAGAGGCGCAACCAGTGCATGCTTGACCCGCTTACCGCCCTTAGCCTCAATCACCCCATAGCCAGCTAATAGGGTAATACCCAATGCTTTCACCGTATTGAAAAGTTCACCACTGGGTTGAGCTCTGCTATCGACAATCGCTACCACTTTACGCCCGGTATGATGCCAATCGATAGCCGTTTTATAAGCATTATCATTGGTGGTGAAAAGAACCATATTGTGACCCGGAGCAACGCCATAGCGATTGATATAGGTCGATAGGGAAGAGGCTTGCATAANACCGGGAATATCATTGTGAGCAAATACCAGCGGCCGCTCAAAGGCACCCGTTGCCAACACCACTCTTTTGGCTCGTACTCTGTGCAATCGTTGGCGCACGCCCGATAAAGCACTGATACCCAGATGATCTGTGCGACGCTCTAAAATAGCTAAAAAGTTATGGTCGTAATAACCAAAAACTGTGCTGCGCGATAATGTCTGCACATGACTGAAGGCTTTTAGCTCTTCAACTAACTCTGCCACCCATGCTGTCGCCACCAGGCCATTAATCTGTTGCGTGGAGGCTAAAAGGCTACCGCCAAATTGATTTTGTTCGTCGGCAATAATAACGCGGGCACCGGCACGAGCCGCCTCTCTTGCGGCCATNAATCCAGCGGGTCCAGCGCCNACAACTAACANATCACAGTGCTGATTTAATTTATCATAACGATCNGGATCATCTTGCACTGGCGCACGNCCNANCCCNGCCGCCTTGCGAATAAAGTGCTCGTAGGTCATCCATAACTTGGCTGGATACATAAAGGTTTTATAATAAAAACCCGGTGGCATAAGGCGCCCAAACCAACCGGTAATACTCATCAAGTCAAAATTTACACTCGGCCAACCATTGACTGAAGCTGCTTCAAGTCCTTCATAGAGCTCAACCTGCGTTGCCTTTACATTAGGTACCGTGGCGGCGCCAGAACCAATCTGCATAATCGCGTTTGGTTCTTCCGCGCCATGACCAACAATGCCTCGCGGACGTGAGTACTTAAAGCTGCGACCAACCACATTAACACCATTGGCCAACAGTGCAGACGCAAGTGTATCGCCCGCCACTCCCTGCAGTTTTTTGCCATTAAATGTAAAGTTGATAAGTTTTGAATTATCCGTGCAAGCGCCAGAAGCCAATCGGTTAACTTGCTTCATTTTCCCGCCTCCGTTGCCGTCACCTGTGGTTTCTCACCGACAACATAGGTCTCTAAAATCTCATAACTTAAGGTATCGCGAGTGGCATAAAAATAACGCCCACAGCCCACAGCGTGATACCACATCTCATGATGCAGTCCACGTGGGTTTTTGCGAAAAAATAAATAGTCGCCCCACTCTTTATCGCTGAGAGCTTCAGGGTTCAGCGGCCGAACAATATGCGCCTCGCCACTGTAGCTAAACTCTTCTTCTTCACGATTTTCGCGACAATAAGGGCAGTATATCTGTAGCATAATTAACCGTTCTCTATAAAATTGTCAGCATATTAATGGGCAACGCCAGCCGCGCCATGTTCATCAATCAAGGCACCGGTATTGAATCGATCGACATTAAAAGCGGCTGCTAAGGGATGGGGATGATCATTGGCCACCGTATCGGCAAATACATATCCAGAGCCGGGCGTTGCTTTGAACCCTCCCGTTCCCCAGCCGCAATTAAAATACAGTCCCTTAACCGACGTTTTACTGATAATTGGACAGGCATCTGGGCAGGTATCGACCACCCCACCCCACTGCCGATTCATACGCACTCGGCTAAAGGCTGGGAATAACTCACAAATGGCCTGCAGAGTGTGTTCAATAATATGGAATGAGCCGCGCTGACCATAGCCGTTGTAACCATCGACACCGGCACCAATAACCAAGTCACCTTTATCAGACTGACTGATATAACCATGCACTGCGTTAGACATCACCACCGTATCAAGACAGGGTTTAACAGGCTCTGAGACCAATGCTTGCAGGGGCCGCGACTCAACCGGTAATCTCAACCCCGCCATAGCGGCGACGACACCAGAATTACCGGCGGTAACACAGGCAACTTTGCGCGCACCGATAAAACCTTGCGTGGTTTCAACACCCAGCACCGTTCCATTTTTACGACGGATACCGATCACTTCAGTCTCTTGAATAAGATCCACACCAAGAGCGTCAGCACCCCGCGCGTAACCCCAAGCTACGGCATCATGCCGAGCAGTGCCGCCTCGAGGCTGCCAAGACGCACCCAAAATAGGGTAACGACAATCGCTGGAAATATTAATCAGTGGGGCTATTTGTTTAATTCGTTCAGGGGACACAACTTCGCCATCAATACCATTGAGTCGATTGGCATTCACCCGTCGTTCAATATCTCGCATATCTTGCAGATTATGACCAAGATTTAGCACCCCGCGCTGACTGAACATCACATTGTAGTTGAGCTCTTGGCTTAATCCCTCCCACAACTTGAGCGATAACTCATACAACTGGGCCGCCTCGTCCCAAAGATAGTTGGAACGAATAATGGTAGTATTTCGGGCCGTGTTACCACCCCCTAAATAACCCTTTTCAATAATGGCAACATTGGTAATACCATGTACCGAAGCAAGATAATAGGCTGTGGCTAGCCCATGACCACCACCCCCGACAACCACCACATCGTAGTCAGTTTTAGGCTTCGGACTACGCCATAGTTTTTGCCAATTTTCATGGTAGCTCAGCGCATTTTTAAATAGACTGAAGCCAGAGTATTTCTTCATTGTCACAACTCAAAACAATTATTGAATGTGGCTCTATTGGATCAACTGAACAGTAATCGCGGATAGAATAAAACTGACAACAGCAGGGCTAAAAACGACAATAATGGCTAATTTGGATAAAAATTAACCAGAATGGCGTTTACATTCAACGGTTAGTCTTAATTTGTTGTATATAAGCGTCGACAAATCTACAATATTGGCTTTGTTGAGTAATCAAGCCATGGCTCCAACTGTCGCAGAAAAATATTCCTTATCGCCCAGTTTGTCGGTAGGTTTTGTGCTGATGCCGAGCTTTACTCTACTGCCTTTTTCCGCCTTTATTGATGCGTTGCGCCTCGCTGCTGACGAGGGTGATCACAGTGAACAAATTCATTGTCGCTGGACAGTAATGGGACCCGATCTAAGAAAGATAACCTCCAGCTCCGGCGTTGCCATTGAGCCTTGGGAGACCTACCGCGAGCCGGCTGAATTTGACTATATCGTGGTTGTCGGTGGTTTGTTATCCGAGACATTGCATGGCAATCAACACATCATTGATTACCTAAAACGTGTCGATCGTGCACATATCCCGATTATCGGTTTGTGTACCGGTTCTTTTGCCATGATAAGGGCCGGCTTAATGCAAAATCGCCGCTGCTGTGTCAGCTGGTTTCACCACAAAGATCTGACCGATCGTTTTACCGATGTTATTCCTGTAGCCGATCAACTATTTGTTGATGATGGTGACCGCATCACCTGCGCTGGTGGCGCTGTGGCAGCAGACTTAGCCGCCTATATTATTGAGCGTCATTTAGGCCAGAGCTGGGCGCGTAAAAGTTTGCGAATTTTGGTTATGGACAGTCCCCGACCAGCAAATGCACCACAACCACAACCCACTTCAGATTATCAGGTGAAAAATAAGTCAGTGGTGCGAGCCCTATTGTTGATGGAGCAAAATCTTAGCCGCCCCCTGTCAACTGATGAAATTGCCAGCCGCCTGAATATATCAAAGCGACAACTCGAACGGCTGTTTGTGCATGATACTGGGGAGAGCTTACAAAAATTTTACCGAGCAATTCGGTTGAGCTATGGACTCTGGTTGCTGCAAAACACNCCGCGGTCAATTACCGATATTGCTCAGGAATGTGGCTTCGCTGACACCGCCCACTTTTCTCGGGCATTTCGCACTGTCTTTGCCAAAAGACCCACTGAGTATCGTCAGGGCTAACTCAACGCCCGTCGCTCACTGCTCGGGGGTTTGCCATAAAGGTCGCTATAGCATTTGCTAAAGTGGGGTGCAGTAGAAAAGCCACAGCTAATCGCCACATCAATCACCGGAATGGAGGTCTGTAATAAAAGTAACCTTGCCCGTGAAAGACGCAATTCTAAGTAGTACCGCGAAGGCGCACAGTGCAGNTAGCGATTAAACAACCGCTCTAATTGACGTCTCGAAATACCGACATATTCAGCGACCTCATCAAGACTCAACGGCTCTTCAATATTCGCCTCCATCAATGTCACTGCATCGACGAGTCTCGGCTGACTAGNCCCCATCAAGTACTGNAGTGGTGCGCGCTGGGGATCCTTCTCCGTGCGCACACGATCACAGGTGAATTGCTCGGAAATCTGTTGTACCAACTGATGACCGTGAATACTGGCGACCAGGTTGAGCATCAAATCAATTGAACTGATGCCGCCAGAACAGGTGTAGCGATCACGATCAATAACAAAGAGACTCGAGGAGATATTTAATTTGGGATATTGCTCACGCATACTAGCAATATTTTCCCAGTGAATAGTACTGCGATAGCCATCCAATAGGCCGGCGGCGGCCAGCACATAACTGCCTGTGCAGATGCCACCCAAGGGAATATTTTTCTTGGCCATAGCACGGAGCGATTCAAGAGTCGCTTTAGTACAATATTCCTTGACGTTATAGCCACCGCAAACAATAAGCACCTGCATATCACCCACAGATTTCAAGCTGCCATCCAAATTTAATTCGAGACCAGCACTGGATACAACAGGTTCGCCATCGAAGGAAAATACTGAATAGCGATACAGTTCTTTATCACTTAATCGATTGGCCATACGCAGTACCGAGACTGCATTTGAAAAGGTACTCAGGGTGTACTCTGGCATCATTAGGAAACCGATATGCATGGTTTCAAAAATGTCTTGAGACTCTAGTGCAACTGTATCTACGGTATCGACCATATCCACAATCTCTTGTTATGGTGTTGTAATTATTATATGCCTCGATACACAGTATAAACATCGATCAAAGCACTTGATTATAGGCTAACAAATCAATTTTAAAGAAGGTTTTTTTTAACTAATTTGAGATTTTATTTAACCCAAATTTATTGTCGGCGACGACGTTTACGTGCGCCGCTAGCAGTATCGCTAATAACCTTAGATGGCGGTTTTTTGACAACAGAAAATAAATTTGCGAACGGATCTTTTTTGTTAGGAAAAGCCATGGCGTCAACAAAGTAATCTTGAAACTTGGGCTCTATGGCAGTTTCAATTTTTTCGATATTTTTTACGACTGTTTCAATAAGATTTCTGGATTTTTGATTGAGCAGAGCGATACGAGCGCCAGTACCCGCGGCATTTCCAGCTGACGAAACACTGTCTAATACACAATCGGGAATCAAACCCAAGACCATGGCATGCTGCACATTAATATGACTGCCAAAAGCCCCCGCCAAACGAATACGCTCAACCCTATCAATACCAATATGATCCATGAGTAATTTAACACCTGCATAGAGCGCTGCTTTGGCCAGTTGGATTTGGCGGATATCATTTTGAGTTATCACAATCTGAGGTGCATCGCTGTCGGACTGGTGTAATAGATACGACCATGTGCGATCATTTTGCACAATTCGCTGACTATGCTGGGCTAGTTCACCATCGATAATACCATCTTCAGTGACAATACCTGATAGATACATTTCCGCGACCACTTCAATAATGCCGGAGCCACAGATACCGGTCACAGGTTGACCCTGTATCACATCATCAAACCCTTGCTCATCCGACCACAACTCTGAACCAATCACTTTAAAACGCGGCTCTAGCGTTTGCGGATCAATACGCACGCGCTCAATGGCACCGGTTGCCGCTCGCTGTCCACAGCTAATNTGTGCACCCTCAAACGCTGGCCCCGTGGGGCTAGAGCAGGCTANCAANCGATGGCGATTGCCAAGAACAATTTCTGCATTGGTTCCCACATCCACCAACAGCGTCATCTGGTCCTGCTCTTGAGGCGCCTCAGAGAGAATCATACCTGCCGTATCAGCACCGACATGACCAGCAATACAAGGCAGTATATAGACGCGCCCTGTCGCATTAATATTCAAAGCCATTTCACTGGCNGCCATTTCAACCGCGGCATCAGTAGCCAGTGCAAAAGGCGCACCCCCTAATTCCACGGGGCTAATACCNAGCAGAATATGGTGCATAATTGGATTGGCCACCAAAGATACTTCGATAATATCCTCAACCTCTAATTCAGCTTGCAGTGCAACTTGGGTAAACAAGCTATTCAACGCCTCACGGATAACGACAGTCATCTCCTCTGCNCCTTCGGGATTCATCATTACATAAGAGACACGACTCATTAAATCTTCGCCAAAGCGAATCTGCGGATTCATCTGACTTGCACTACCAAGTATCTCGCCAGTCGATAAATCACAGAGATGCGCGGCAAGCGTAGTCGAACCTATATCTACCGCCACACCAACAGCGGTATCTTTAAAGCCCGGCCACAGCGCGATGATNTTGTGATTACTGTGCACGGCCACGGTAATACCACGTTGAGCAACGGCTAGAGTCGGCTGCAAGGATTTTAATAACAGATTGTCGCAACTTAGATCTGTCAGGCCCCATTGCTGATCCAATGCGTCAGTCAGCCGCTGTAGATCGCCTTTGGGCACATGCATATCGGCCTCTTCAACCTCCACGTAATACAGTCGCGTAGCAGGATCAAGACTGATGTCGCGATATTCAGCCTGTTTGCGCACCACTTGCCGATGAACCTGNCTTTCAGGTGGCACATCGATAACCACATCATCCAGCAGTAATGTGTGACAACTCAGGCGCCGACCAGTGGCCAATGGCGTTTTACGTTCGCCGTACTTAATTTCGGTCGCACAAATGGGTGATAAATGACTACTGTCGGACTCAATCTGATGTTTGGCAAAAGAACCCTCAGCGCAGATAATCTGACATCGACCGCATAGGCCGCGGCCGCCACAGACTGAATCAATATCGACGCCCAATACCCGTGCCGCATGCAATAGCGGCGTGTTGACGGGGAAGCTACCGCGCCGACCAGAGGGGGTAAAAACAACCTTGACCATCTGTTGCAAAATACTCTTACCCTCGTCGTCTACGACCGCCCCGCGCACGACCCTCGCCTTCGGCGGCGGGNTCCCGNTAGGCTTGAATCCAGTTNGCACAATTGGGATCATGCCCCATCATCACATCACCACCACGNACCGCNGCCATAACTTCTGGNTGCAANGGACTGGTGATCGCNGAGGTCATACCCGCGCCCATAGCCATAGTCAAAAATGCGCTATTGATACCATTGCGGTTAGGTAATCCAAAACTGACATTGGAGGCACCGCAGGTGGTATTCACTTTCAGCTCTTCACGCAGACGACGCAACACATGCATCACCTGTAAACCCGCGGTATTAATCGCGCCAATTGGCATCACTAGCGGATCTACCACGACATCGCTGTAGTGGATACCATGGTCAGCCGCCCGCTCAACAATCTTTTTGGCTACGGCAAAACGTTCGTCCGGGTCTTCAGAAATACCTGTTTCATCATTGGAGATAGCGACGACTGAAGCACCATACTTCGCCACTAAAGGTAATACCCGCTCNAGCACCTCATCTTCTCCAGTAACGGAATTGACCANTGCTTTACCCTGATAAACCGCNAGACCCGCCTCAAGCGCCTCAATTATCGANGAATCAATGCTTAACGGCACATCAGTAATTGACTGTACCAACTGAATAGACTCAGCAAGAATACGCGGTTCATCAGCTAGCGGGATACCGGCATTAACATCCAGCATCTGTGCACCTGCAGCCACCTGCGCTAAGGCATCGGCCTCCACACGACTGTAATCACCGACTTTCATTTCTTCAGCTAAAATTTTGCGACCGGTGGGATTAATACGCTCGCCAATAATAACAAAAGGCTGGTCAAAGCCTATTTTGACTTCTTTAGTGGCAGAACTAATTGTCGTGATGGTCATACTAGTCTCCAGACATTATCGATTGGGATGCCAGGGCATTCGNTCCCCTAACACCTGAGTTTTTTCTACAATTTCCGCAATCCGCTGTTCCTGTCGGTAGGCCATAATATGCACCCCACTGACACCGTCTATTTCGCGAATTTGATTGATCATATCGATACAGATATTAACGCCTTCCTGTTGTTGATCTTGGGCACCCGATAAACGTTTGATAATGGCATCTGGAATATGCACTCCGGCCACATTACTGCGTATCCACTCCGCGGACTTAGCCGAAGCCAAAGGTCCAACGCCAGGTAAAATAAACACNTTTTTATGCAATCCCAACTCGCGCACCTTANCCATGTAATCCTTGAACATTGCAATATCAAAGCAGTATTGGGTTTGCACGAATTGCGCTCCAGCAGCAATCTTTTTTGCCAGTCGTAATGGCCGATAGTCAAATGGCGGCGCAAACGGATTGGCCGCCGCACCCAAGAACACTTGTGGTGGCGAGGAAATTTTACGACCACTGAGAAACTGCCCCTTATCGCGCATGCCGCATAACATTTGCAGACTGGTCATACAGTCCATATCAAACACCGCCTTGGCTTGTGGATGATCACCAGACTGCACGCCATCACCAGTGAGGCAGAGAATATTAGACACCCCCATAGCAGAGGCCCCCAGCACATCACCCTGCATGGCGATACGGTTTTTATCACGACAGGACATTTGCATAATCATCGAATAGCCGCGACGACTGAGCAATGCGCACATGCCGACACTGGACATATGGCAGTTGGCACCAGAACCATCTGTGGCATTAATAGCGTCTACATAGCCATCAAATANNGCCGCTCGCGCGTATACTTCATGGGGATCAGCTGAGTCAGGCGGTGCTATTTCTGCTGTTACCGCAAAGTGACCCGCGCGCAATACGCGTTCAAAACGGCCGGGCGAATCATGCCNCGGCAATATAGGCANGTTTTCACCAGCNANTGGCTCGTCATCNAATATCATCGANCCACCCCACTNTCTTTCTCACTGCACGCANCCAAGCACTNCTNNCCTTAAGACGCACATCAACCGGTGGCTGTATCACCTGAATAGNGGNTTCGGGGGCGCCAATACGTTGNCTGCCCTGCCAAGATGTTACCCAAACACAGACCATATCTGGGTCTACTTCGCAGTGACCATTACTGCGCACACCACCACAGGGGCCATTGCGCAGCGTCTTGGGACAGTTCATTGGACAAGCCATACCTGTTTCACCGAGAGTGCACTGGCCACAGGATTGCGAATCGAACAAAAAGCCTTTGACCAGCTTTTCAATGCCAGCGACACCTGAGTCCAGCCGCTGATAGCCAACTCTTTTAAGCAATGGATGCGCAATCACCAAGCAGGCTTCAAGACCACGATAAACCCAACGTAGCCAGCGAGCATTGTTAACCGACCAGTAGCGGACCATTTTCATCCCGATTTAACCGCAAGGCCCTTGCTGGCCACCAGTGCTGCTATATCGGCATTAGAGTAAGCGGCTTCGATAGCATCGGCGAACTGCTGCGCCAATTCTTGGGCACTCCCCTCGGCCTCAAATGACGTGGTGATACGGCGCCAGTCCTCTAAATACTCNTCACTGCCNCCTTTGCCGGCACGCATGGCGGCACGATCAATAGCGGCCTGAAAGCGATGACTAAGCATAGCTTTACCTCGCACACGACCACTTTTCACTAACACCTGAGCAGGAATATCGCGCCAAAATACTTCAATTTTTTGCATGCTGTTTCTCTCTTAACTAACTCGTAGCACTTGCTCGTGTAAGCTTGTTTCCAAGTCACCATAGCCGCAGTGTTGGTGACGAAAAGCGAGCCCCAGAAACTCTGCAGCTGCTCTGGCTTTATCCAGCAATTGCTCATCTAGGCGCTGCGACAAGTAAACAACGAGCTGATAGCCGGCAAAATACTGATCACGCAACTCCCTATGTTGNTCCAACTTCAATCCCTTGATAACAAGTCGATCAAAATGTTCAACCAAGAAATCGGTGAGGTAAAACGTACCCAACTGCTGCTCAGATAATTGTCTAAATCGCTCCTCGCCAGCATAGAACGAATAACAATGAGCACCTGGCAAGCGCTCTATTCCCTTACCATAGTCCTTTATCAGACGATCAATCTCACCACCCGTGCCACAATCGCCATAAGCAATAAAAATGCGCTCATATTGCGAGCGATTTTTATCTATAACCGCCCGCAGCTTTTGAGGTATTAGCTTAGGTTGGTTGTGTAACTCAGCATCGAGACATTGCAGGTCAACAGAGCTCCAGCGATTTATTTTTTGCAGATAAATAATCTCATGCNCCAGTGCACCGCAGGCAATTATCAGCAGCCTTGGCTGAGCACTAGCCTCTACCATTACGCCGACGCTAACGCTCTGCGCTCAGTTACCAGACGAATGGCGGTGGTTGCCGCATCTGCTGCATCACGGCAGTAAGCATCCGCACCCACCGCAGTGCCAAATTCCTCATTGAGTGGCGCCCCGCCGACCATAACGATATATTTATCACGCAGTCCTTGATCTTTCAGCGCATCAATCACCACTTTCATATAGGGCATGGTGGTGGTCAGCAATGCAGACATGCCCAAAATATCGGGTTTATGACGCTCCAATGTGGCGATATAGTCTTCAACGGAATTATTAATGCCCATATCATGCACCTCAAATCCAGCACCCTCCATCATCATGGCCACCAAGTTTTTACCGATATCATGGATATCACCTTTAACCGTACCAATCACCATAGTGCCTACTGGCTTGGCTCCCGTCTCCGCTAGCAATGGTTTGAGAATAGCCATACCCCCTTTCATTGCATTGGCGGCAAGCAACACCTCTGGTACAAATAAAATACCGTCGCGGAAATCAATACCAACAATGGTCATACCATCGACAAGTGCTTCGCCCAGAACTTTTTCTGCCGACCAACCGCGCTCGAGCAGAATATTGGTGCCCTCTTCAATCTCCTCTTTTAAGCCATCATAGAGATCATCATGCATCTGCAATACTAAATCTTCGTCAGATAATTCAGCTAATACGATATCGTCTTCATCGGACATAGGATGTCACCCTCAATTAAACTACTGCCTAATAATCTCGGTCTTCAAACGCGCCTTTGCGACGCGCCATAAAGTCTAACAATGCTTCATCAACAGCCGCATCAATGGCCGGCGCCTGATACTCATTGAGCATTTTTTTCCACAGCTGATTAGCCCGCTGCGCGGTATCCAGAGAACCATCTGCCTGCCACTGCTCATAACTATTATTGTCGGCAACAGTGGAACGATAGAAAGCCGTTTCAAAATTTTTCAAGGTGTGAGCCGAACCGAGATAATGTTTGCCGGGGCCGACCTCACGCACAGCATCAAGAGCCTGCCCATTCTCAGACAAATCCATGCCGGATAGCAGCACAGAAATCATGCTGGCCTGATCACAGTCCATAATAAATTTCTCATAACCCATCGCTAGGCCGCCCTCTAGCCAACCTGCGGTATGAAGCATAAAGTTAACCCCGGCCAAGGCACTGGTTTGCAATGTATTGGCCGCTTCGTAGGCCGCCTGAGCATCCGGTAATTTGGAGCCCGTCAGGCCACCACCACTTCTAAACGGAACACCCAACCGTCGGGCCAATGCCGCTGCCGCGTAGATCACCTGACTTGGCTCTGGCGTACCAAAGGTGGGCGCACCCGTCGCCATCGATACTGCCGCGGCAAAGGTGCCAAAAACAACCGGTGCACCGGGCCGGCAAAGCTGGGTAAAGGCAATACCCGCCAGAGCTTCTGCAAGAATTTGCGTCACCGTGCCGGCGGCAGTCACTGGCGACATTGCACCGGCCAAGATAAAGGGTGAGATCACCGTGGCCTGATTATTGCGCGCATAGACTTTGAGAGAGCCCAACATAGTAGCGTCGTAGGTCATAGGCGAGTTGACATTGATAAGGCTGGTTAACACACAATTCTGGTCAACAAACTCATCACCAAACACCAATTTAGCCATATCGACGGTATCTTGAGCGCGCTCATGATGAGTGACCGAACCCATTAAGGGTTTATCACTGTACTTAAAATGGCTGTAGACCATATCAAAATGGCGTTTGTTTACCGGTAGATCTACTGGCTCACAGATGGTACCGCCAGAGTGGTGCAAACCAGGGGCCATATAGGCAAGCTTAACGAAATTTTGAAAATCCTCGATGGTGGCGTAGCGTCGCCCCTGATCGATATCATGCACAAACGGCGAACCGTAGGCCGGCACCAATACCGTGCGCTTGCCACCAATAATGACATTGCGGTCAGGGTTGCGTGCATGCTGGGTATATTCCCTAGGCGCGGTAGCCTGAATAATAGAGCGGCATAGCCCCTTGGGAAAGTGCACTCGCGTGCCCTGCACATCAGCGCCCGCGTCTTTCCACATATCCAGCGCTTCGGGATCATCAAGGAAATCGATACCAATTTCTTCCAAAATGGTATCTGCATTATCCTCGATCAGCTGCAAACTCTCATCGCTAAGATAATCCACAAAAGGGATTTTGCGCTCGATAAAAGGCATTGCCTTAACCGTCGCGTTAGCACGAGCCTCACGGCGCCCCTCGCGACCGCCGGCCTCTCTACCTGCCCTTCTTCGTCCCGTCCGTTCAGTCATAGTAAGTAGTCCACATTAGAGTCCACATCAGCGTGAATAAACCGTTTNTTTTATCGGCCCACCANGGCCCGCAGTCTGTGCNTGTTTGNTNGTCANCGCATATGGTGCTACGACACCANAATATCCGTGNACGACGCGCTAANTTTACCCCAACAGACGCCTGTTATCAGGNTCAAANGGTGACTCCTGAATCACTGTCGCGGCNTAGCGATNGCCAAGAATTTCAATCTCTAATTCAGTCCCNANNGNGCCNANCTCNGCCTTCACCAAGCCAAGTGCCAAAGACTTATTAGTGCGGAACCCAAACCCTCCGGAGGTCGCCCGCCCTACTAGCTGACCTTCTTTATAAAGTCCCTCTGAGCCACGCGCATCAGCATCAGTTACGCCATGAACCTCCAGTGTTACAAAACAATTGGCAAAACCTTTCTTCTGCCATGCCAACAGTGCCTGCTTACCGACGAAGTCGCAGTCTTTATCGAGCTTAACAAAACGATGCAGGCCCGACTCCAGAGCAGAATATTCAATCGACATTTCTCGCGGAATCAGACGGTAAGATTTTTCCAGACGCATACTGTCCATGGCGCGAATACCGAATGGCTTTATATCAAACTCGGCACCCGCCTTGATCAACTCATCAAAGATGTAATTCTGCATCTCAATCGGATGATGTAATTCCCAACCCAGCTCACCAACAAAATTAACCCGTAGCGCCTCAGCCTGGGCATAACCGACATTGATCGACTTACCGGTTAACCATTTGAAGTTATCATTGGAGAGGTCTGTATCGGTAAGCTTTTGCAGTACATCGCGTGACTTTGGTCCAGCCAAAACCAACACACCTAGCTGAGTGGTGATTTTCTGTAGATTGACCGAACCGTCAGCTGGCGCTAGTTTGCACAGGTAATCCCAGTCATGACGCTCTTGAGCGCCAGCAAATACCAAGTAGTAGCTGTTTTTAGCCCGCTTATAGATCGTAAACTCAGCGCGTACACCACCATTTTGTGACAGCATATGACACAGGCCAATACGACCAATACCTTTGGGAACCGTATTGGCCACAATACTATTTAACCAAGCCTCTGCACCCGGGCCAGTAACAGTCGCTTTGGAAAATGCGGACATATCCAGTAGGCCCACTTTCTCGTTGACGTGGCGGCACTCTTGACCGACAAAGTCAAAATAGTTTGAACGACGGAAAGAGTTTTTCTCAACAATACGGCCATCATCCAAAGCTTTGGAATGGTTTTTATTCCATAGCGTATTGGCCTTATCGAGATCTTGATCAGACAATGAATAGTCGCCAGGCGCGAACCAATTAGGCCTTTCCCAACCATAGACCGAGCCAAACACTGCACCCAACTCACGCATACGCTCGTAGCAGGGTGAAGTCTTTAGCGGCCGCGCTGCCCCGCGCTCTTCATCGGGATAATGATTTTTAAACACATGATCATAGGCCTCTTCATTTTTGCTGCGCAAATAACCGCGACTGGCATAGGGCCCAAAACGGCGCGGATCGACACCCATCATATCGACAGTGGGTTCACCATCGACAATCCACTCGGCTAGCTGCCAACCGGCACCGCCGGCAGCGGTAATTCCGAAGCTATGGCCTTCATTAAGCCAGAAATTTTTCAGACCCCAGGCAGGACCAACTATAGGGTTGCCATCTGGTGTATAAGCGATAGCACCGTTATAGACGGTCTTAACACCGACCTCAGCGAAGGCGGGTACACGCGCCATACAGGCCTCAATATGCGGCATAAGACGATCAAGGTCGCCATTAAATAACTCGTATTCTGACTGATCACTGGGTCCATCCACATAACAGCAGGGTGCACCCTCTTCATAAGGGCCGAGAATAAAGCCACCGGCCTCCTCACGGAGATAATAACCGGCGTCGGATTCGCGTAGTACCGCCTGCTCAGGCAATCCTTGCGCCTTGCGCTCCAAAACCTCAGGGTGCGGATCGGTAACGATATATTGGTGCTCTACTGGAATTACAGGGATATCTAGACCGACCATTTCACCGGTTTTGCGCGCAAAATTACCTGTACAAGACACCACATGCTCACAATGGATATCGCCTTTATCGGTTTTAACGATCCAACTGTTGTCAGACTGCTGCTCAATATCGATAACGGCAGTATTGCGGTAAATCTCAGCACCGCGCGCACGAGCGCCCTTGGCTAATGCCTGAGTGAGATCTGCGGGTTGGATATACCCATCGTCTGGGTGCTGGATAGCGCCAATAATGCCGTCGACATTGGCCATAGGCCAAGCCTCTTTAACCTGCTCTGGCGTAAGAAAATTCACCTCGACACCAACAGTCTGAGCAACCCCTGCGTAATACTTGTACTCATCCA
>NYXU01000036.1:0-944 GCA_002685715.1 Porticoccaceae bacterium
AATGACGGGAGTACGACTTTGACAACCTTGACCATGGTACTTATTTCTGCGGCTTTCTTTTTGATCGGCGCTGGTATTGGCCATCTCTATTCGCGCAAAAGCAGTGGTGGCGACACATCCGTTAGCGAGCTTGAAAAAAAGCTCGAGCACAGCGAACAACAACTTAAACGCTATCAGCAGGAAGTCACCGAACACTTTATTACGGTTTCCCATCTGACCACCAACATGGCCCAGAGCTACCGCCAGATTCACGAGCATTTGGCCACCAGTGCTATTCGTCTTGCTAGCCCCGAAATAGGACGCCAACTGCTTAAGGCCGGCGGCTCAGATCTGTCGCTTGTTGATGAAGACGGCAACCCACTTATTAATGCTGACGATATCCAACCACCCAGAGATTACGCACCCAAGGTGCCAGGTGGCATTCTCAGCGAAGAATACGGTCTTGATGAAAATGACCTGAGCAAAGGTCATCCAGATGCTGCCAACAGCGCGGACAAACAAGATGAAGATGACAGCGACCCAACCCATAATGTGAGTTAGCGCAGACATCGACAGCAGACAAGGAGGTTGCTATCAATAGTAGGGGCTGTAGCAAAGGATTCGCTAAGCTGTGCAATTTCTTACTGCCAAACGTCTGTACACTGTGCAGAGAGTATCTAGACGGAGATCAGCACTCCATCTGTTCACCATGTACCGCCGAGCTACCTTGGCTAATCAATCAATGCCATTATTGCGCTATACCATTAGTGGACAATATGATTTGCTCCGAATGCCAACAGCGACCGCCAGTATTTCGCCGCTGTATTGCGCCACTGCAATATCAAAAACCCATCAATCAACTGATCAAGCCGATAAAGACTGATGCCAATGCGCCCGAGTTTATGCAGCTAAGCCACTATCTNGCCANCGCNGTNAATGANGCNTATNNGCCNAANAATATACCG
>NYXU01000036.1:949-9285 GCA_002685715.1 Porticoccaceae bacterium
ACTGATACCGATGCCTCTGCACTGGCGNACCCGCGCNCNGCGNGGCTACAATCAAAGCTACATNATCGCTAGGCANCTNTGCGCCATANTGGGAAANANNTCGNTTGCCAGCAATATCCTCTANCGNCNNCGCTACNCNAAGCCNCAGCATCTGCAGGCTAAACAAGANCGATTGCGCAGTATGNTCAATGCCTTNAAGGTTAAAAACAAGCATGCTGTCAGAGGGCTTAAGCTNGCNCTGATTGATGATGTGGTCACCACCGGCGCTACCGCACAAAGTGCNNCCGCCTGCCTTCTCCGNGCAGGTGCTCAATCAGTNGATATTTGGTGTATTGCAAGAACAGGCTGGCATAATAATGCCGCGTAACCCAAAATAGCGCCCCAACAAAACAATTACAGCGCAATAATTATGCAATCAGCAGTCCAGTTGGCCACGAGTATTTGGCAAAAAATTACCGATGAAGCGACACAAACTGCCGCCGCAGAACCGGTGCTCGCCGAGTATCTAAAAGCGAATATTCTCGACCATGGCAGTATGGCTGAAGGTCTAGGCTTTTGTCTGGCCAATAAACTGGCTGCAGACACCACGCCCACGAGCCTACTGCGCGAGCCTATGACCACGGTCTTTTCTGACCCTGATATTGTTAATGCGGTGGCCAGAGATATCCAAGCTACGATTGATCGAGATTCTGCCTGCGATAACTACAGTTCGCCGTTTTTGTACTACAAAGGTTTCTTGGCCCTACAGGCCTATAGGGCGTCGCACCAGCTCTGGAAGCAAGGCAATCGCGCTATGGCCTCGCTGATTCAGTATCGCAGTTCCCTGCGCTTTGCGGTGGATATACATCCGGCAGCGGTTATTGGCTCTGGACTGATGATCGACCATGCCACAGGATTGGTGATTGGTGAAACAGCTGTGGTTGAGGACTGCGTGTCAATCATGCAATCCGTCACACTGGGGGGCACAGGAAAAGTGAGCGGTGATCGCCACCCTAAAATCCGCAAGGGCGTGCTATTAGGCCCTGGGGCTAAAGTATTGGGCAATATTGAAATCGGTGAGGGCGCTATGGTTGCCGCCTCAAGCGTCGTCCTAAAAGATGTAGCTGCCCACAATATCGTTGCCGGGGTGCCGGCCACTGTTGTTGGCCACACTCAAACTGATGAGCCTTCAAAGGTTATGGATCATTATTTTAAATGTGGTTAACAGCGATCCCAACTAAACGGCATTACCTCAGTAATAGACTCTGCGCCCTCTAGCTGCATCAATAATCTGTCCACCCCCATGGCAACGCCAGCGCAGTTAGGCAATCCGTGATCTAACGCTGCCAGCAAATGGTGGTCAATGGGTGTTTGGGTTTTGCCCGCAGACTCTCGCTGCTCGAGATCATTATTAAAACGCTGTCGCTGCTCGTCGCCGTCAGTAAGTTCAAAATAGCCATTGGCCAGCTCCATACCATTTAAGAAGGCCTCAAACCGGCGACTTATCGACTGACCCTGAGTATTTTTACCCAACTGCGCCAGTGCCGACTGGCAGGCAGGATACTGGTGAATAAATAGCAGCCCTTGCGGTAGCTGAGGCTCAACCAGTTGACTAAAAAGCAGATCAAGACAGTTGGCGCGTGTTTCTCCTGCCCAGCTCTCAGAGGCAGCGGCAACAGCCATTTGCTGCAGCTGCTCTAGCTCAGCACTATGGGGGTCAACGCCAACCGTCGCCATAAAACAGTCAGCATAACTGCGTTTGGTAATAACCAACGACTGAGACGACCGCGTCGCATAGAGCTGACTAATCAACTCCGCCATTTCATCCATTAATTGGTACTCATCCCAACCACAGCGATACCACTCCAGTAGAGTAAATTCTGGATTGTGGCGAGACCCTAACTCACCCTGTCGAAATGCCTTACCCAGGCAATAGATATCGCCAATACCAGCAGCCAGTAGACGCTTCATATAATATTCAGGTGACGTTTGTAAGTACCCACTATTTTTATGAGTCATTACAGGCAGGCTTTCTATATTGATATCCGTGACCGAAGATCGCCCCAATAAGGGTACATCAACCTCCAGAACAGCGCGCTGGAGAAAAAAATGGCGTAGCGCCGACAACAACTCAGCACGTCGCTGCAATAGCACAGGAGTCGCCCCTGGCTGCCAATTTTTCATTTCTTCAGCGTCTTATCGGCCATGCAGCAGGACTACGACTCTTTGACTCGACCCTGATATTCACCTGTACGAGTATCCACTTTAATCACATCACCCTGATCGAGAAACAGGGGTACTTTAACAGTGGCACCTGTAACCAGCTTGGCCGGCTTGCTACCGCCCTGTGCCGTATCGCCACGTAATCCTGGATCGGTTTCGACGATTTCCAACTCGACATGATTGGGCGGCACGACGGACAGTGGCGCACCGTTATACAGAGTGACAACGCAAGTATCTTGTTCGCTAAGCCATTGCAATGCATCGCCGACGGCATTTTCTGTGGCCTGATGCTGCTCAAAACTATCGGGCTCCATAAAATACCAAAAGTCGCCATCGTTATAGAGATACTGCATATCCATATCGATTACATCAGCGCCCTCCAGACTCTCACCGGACTTAAACGTTTTTTCCAGCACACGACCGGTTTTTAGATTGCGCAGCTTGACTCGATTAAAGGCTTGACCCTTACCCGGCTTAACAAATTCGTTTTCTAGAATTGAGCAGGGATCAC
The DNA here is from genome assembly GCA_002685715.1 of Porticoccaceae bacterium. GTDB lineage: Bacteria > Pseudomonadota > Gammaproteobacteria > Pseudomonadales > Porticoccaceae > HTCC2207. The sequence goes on from NYXU01000036.1 coordinate 3,663, forward strand.
CATCGAGCATAAGTTTTAAGCCTGAGCGAAATTCATTGGTGGAGTAGTTAGCCATGATTAAAAGTCTCGAAAAGATTAAAGGCGCACATGATAACCGAAGTGCGCAGATTTTTTTAAAATTTCACTTAGCGTTTAGCAGGCGGCTGGCAACATGCTGTGACTAGCTCCCCTATTTTTGTGTGGAGAAGCTAAAAGCGACTTGCTACACCAGATCAATCGCTAACCACTAATTTAGCAAGTGGATATCTTTGTCACTGTAACCTAACAAATACAAAATACCATCCAACCCAAGATTAGAGATGGACTGTTTGGCTGAGGCTTTCACTAATGGCTTGGCTCTAAAGGCAATACCCAAACCAGCAATATTGAGCATTGGCAAATCGTTGGCACCATCGCCCACTGCAATGACCTGCTGTAATACCAAGCCCTCCCTATCAGCCAACTCACGGAGAAGATCTGCTTTACGTTGACCATCAATAATATCCCCTTTCACTCTGCCAGTAACCCGCCCGTCCTCAATATCAAGCTCATTGGCATAGACATAGTCAACCCCAAGGATACGCTGTAAATAATGACCAAAATAAGTAAAACCTCCAGATACAATCGCCGTTTTAAAGCCCAATCTCTTTAAAGTTTTAAGTAGATGCTCAGCGCCCTCATTGAGCTGCAATCGCTCGGCCACCGACTGCAGAACATTGACATCCAAGCCCTTTAGTAACGCCATACGCTGGGCAAAGCTCTGCTTAAAATCGAGCTCGCCCTGCATCGCTGCCTCAGTAATGGCAGCGACCTGCTCCCCTACTCCAGCCTCTTTAGCTAACTCATCAATGACCTCAGCATCAATTAATGTTGAGTCCATATCAAATACCACTAATTGACGGTTGCGGCGGTAAATATTGTCCTCTTGATAGGCAATATCAATATCATGCCGACTGGCTAGCTCGAGAAGGGAATTTCTAAACTGCTGCGGATTATCCGCCTCACCGCGCACAGAAAACTCAACGCATGCGCGACCCAACTTATCACTGTCATCAAGATGCACTCGACCAGATAAACGTACAATTTTGTCTATATTAAGCTGGTAGTCGGCGCACACAGTCGCCACTAGGGCTATATGAATGGCGTCAATCTTACGTGCTAACAGCGTGACCATATGCCTTGGCTTGCCCTGCTGTTCAACCCAATTCTGGTAGCGCTCTTCACTAATCGGCAAAAATTTTGCCTTCATCTGCAATGGCGCTAGGCAGCTCTGCAGACCCTCCGTCACCGCAGCGACCTCAACCTTGGTAGGAACGGCCGCCAAAATTGCCAAATTGAGCTGGTCATGGATAACCGCCTGACCAATATCCAAAACGCTAACATCGAATTGCGATAGCAATTTAGTCAGAGTACTAGTCACACCGGGTTTATCTTCCCCGGACACATTTATTAACAGAATATCTTTCACTGATTGCAGCCATATGATTTTTACCGGTTGCCATTATATAAAAGCTACAGGAATAGGATAGAATGCGCGGAAAATAAATTTACTTATGGACCAACGCATGCATCGTCGCTATTCCATCGAGAAAAAGTTGCCTGGTGCAGTGCTTTGTCTTTGTCTCTTGTTAGGTTTGCTTAGCGCTATCATGCTCTCCAATCAAACCAAGCAACTCGCCACGGAGGCGGTTAGAAACAAAAGCCAAGCGACACTGAGTCGACTCGATGAACTGATCCGCACGCCATTATTTAGCAATGACAGTATCAGCCTGCAAGTTGCTCTGAGCAGAATCACGGAAGATACCAGCATCTACAGCGCCAGTTTATTTAGCGTAGACAATAATTTAATCTCTCAAAGTACGCCGAACGGACCAGAACCTCTTAATAGCGAACGTTTTAGCCGCGATATTGAACTACAAGAGACCTTGATCGGCACGCTGGTTATCGATATCGACAGCCAACCTATTTACCAGCAGTACCGCAACCTATTAATCAACTGGCTATTACTGTGGTTGCTGTTTACTGCGGCCAGCACCTATGGCTGTTTTCGCTATTCAGAGCAACTTGCGCGACGACTGCGCATCCTAACCAATCGACTGCCGGGTGAAGGCGAACCCATAATTGATGAATTAACTGCCTTGGAAGCCAAAATTCAACCGCTTCTGTCAACGCCCACCCAGGCTGAAGGAGACCATAACAGCGGCTATTACCACTCTGTTGTCACTGCCACGATCAAAAACCGTCAGCGCCTCAATAGTCAACTTAATAGCGAAAGCCTTGAACTGCTCTTTGAAAAGATTGATTACTGCACTGCCCGTGCATTAGAGCTATACGGCGGTCAACGGATAGAGGGTGCCAGCAGTTCAATCTGCTTCACCATCCGCTCCACGCAGAGCTCCAAGCAACATTTACTGGTCTGCCTGATGGCCGTTTACAGTTTGCAGCAGTTGCTTGACCGACTATCAGTCAAGCTCGGTGTCGATTTGGAGATCAATTGGGCGCTGTGCAGCGGNAATATCAGAACATTACCNGTATTCAGCCACCACGAGGATATGGCGGCACTGAAACAGCAGTCGGCACTGTTAGGTGACAAAATGCAAGAGGGCATTATTGGCCTCTACAGTAATGACTATGATATCGAGCAACTCTCCTCGATAGCGAGATTTATCCTGTTTGATAGCAACTGTTTTATCTTACAAAGTTTCCCTGAAGAACGGCAAAGGCTGCTGGAAAAGCAAATCATGCATCTCGCCAATATGTGTCTATAGCCCCTAAATTGACAGATTTCACACCGAGTTTGCTAATATCGGACGCTCGTAATAACCCACCACTTAGATGCAGCGCTACAAGCGCGCCATGTTTTCCATTACGATTATTGCCCAAACCAGAATACACAATAAAAGCGATAGCCCCACCGCCGCAGAACCTGCATCTTTAGCATGCTTAGATAAATCATGAAACTCAGGACCTACACGATCCACTGTGGCCTCAATGCCTGTATTCAGTAGCTCCACAATTAATACCAGAAATAAGCACCCCAGCAGCGCGATCAACTGCAGGTAATCTGCCGCAAGCCAGAAAGCGGTCGGAATCAGAACTAGCGATAACAGCAACTCAACACGGAAAGCTTCTTCATGCCAGAAGCTATGGTACAGACCACTCCAGGTATTTCTGAGCGTTGCAATAATCCGCCGCGAAAAAAAGGCTTTAACGCCCCCATGGATCTCAGGTTTCATTGTTCACTCGCCATTCACTCCCCGTTTACTCCCAGCTCACTGCCAGTATCAAGGCGTTGATCCATTTCTAGGGCTGGACTAACCTCGCTAGGTGTCCCCACTATTTTTGCCGGCACACCAACTACGGTAACATGCGGCGGCACAGGATCAAGAACTAAGCTTCCGGCGCCCACCTTAACACCCTCACCAATATCGATATTGCCAAGAATTTTAGCACCAGCAGAGATCATTACACCGTTGCCAATTTTGGGGTGTCGATTCCCCCCCTGACAACCGCTACCCCCTAAAGTAACAGAGTGCAAAATAGAGACATTATCGCCAACGACGGCAGTCTCACCGATAACCAGACCAGTGGCATGGTCGATCATAATGCCCGAGCCGATCTGCGCGCCGGGATGAATATCCACAGCAAAGGTTTGCGAAATTTGATTCTGAAAAAATAACGCCAAGGGTTTACGGCCCTTGAGCCACAGCCAATGAGCTACTCGCTGTAGTTGCAACGCTTGAAAACCCTTGAAATAGAGTATCGGTGTTAAGTAACGATCACAGGCAGCATCTCTGTCAAAGGCAGCTTCAATATCCAAACGAACACTGCGCCCAATACTGTCATCGGTCTGTAGTGCCTGCAAAATCACCCCAGCAATATCTGCAGCCGGCATTGCCGAACTCGCCAATTGCTGGGCAAGGTTAAAACTCAAGGCAGCATTTAGATCTGTTTGCGCCAATATGTTGGTGTTAAAAAAATCGGCCATCAGCGGCTCTTCAGCACTAGCCTGTCTCGCCTCCTCAAGAATAACTTCCCAGATTGGGTCATTTTTTTGCATNTTCAAATGCTCTCTTNAATCCTGTTTTCTTAGCAAAACCTAGCTATGCAACGCGAACATAACGTCGCATTATCTCNTCNAGGTGCTCCAGCACCTGATCTAACAGCAATATCTCAGTATTCTGTAANCGTTGCCGCAATACCTCAGTGGTGAGCTGCTGGGCATAGTTATCTGCCAGAGGTCGGTAGCTAATATGCCAGCGCTCTGGCGCNATACCACCGAGGTCAGTTGCATAGGGACGGTAAAACCCAAAATGCTCAAGCTCCTTATCCAGCCAATTATGCATGGCTGCGAACATGCCCTGGCCCTCTACTTCCTCTGGAATAAGCTGGATTTGGTAGCCATCCGGCATCGCCTTGGCATCGTAGATATCCATATCAGTACCCCAATGATGGCGCGAAGCACCGGGTAGTGCAGACCAGCGCAACAATGCTTGAATTTGCTGCCAAGGAGTCAATGAATCGAGGTCAACCACCGCACCAGCGGCGTCAAGTACAGGGCGTAACCCAGACAACTTACTGTTCCAAATATGGACCTGTCGCTCAAAACTGCGGAAACCGCTACACAGCTTAAGATCAAAACCAGCGTCGGCAGCGCAAGATTGAAGTTCAGTTAAAGGCGCAACGACCTGACTATGCACCATCATAGGCTGCTGGTCAGTAGATGCATTTAAATCAACAAGATGCCGCTCAGTTGAGCCCGTTAGAAGGTCAAATTCATTCATTTTACTATCGGCAGTGACAGGCTAGTAAGTTAAAGGCACAGTTATACCCGCGCGCACAACAATAAGCAAAAGTTCAGGCNTTGAATTCTGANNTTTTGCCCNCATAAAATAGCAACCAGACGTTACAGGACTAAGCCATGTATAGAATNGGACTATTTCTTCTCACCAACCTNGCCATCATTGTNGTCGCCAGTATTTCACTGCGATTACTGGGTGTCGATAGCATTCTGGCCAATAATGGNATGGATCTGGATCTCAGAGCGCTACTGATTTTCTGTGCCGTATTTGGTTTTATCGGTTCATTTGTCTCTCTTTTACTGTCCAAATTTATCGCCAANCGCACNAGTGGTACGCANATTATCCAGCAACCACAGACAGANCANGAACGCTGGCTGATGCAAACGGTAGCNGATTTGGCGAAAAAGGCGGACATAGGCATGCCCGANGTCGGTATTTTCCCNGCCCANCAATCTAATGCCTTTGCCACCGGTTGGAACAGAAATAATGCGCTAGTGGCAGTAAGTGCTGGACTTCTGCAACGCTTTAGCCGTGACGAGGCGCGCGCCGTGCTCGCGCATGAGATTGGCCATGTCGCCAATGGCGATATGATTACATTGAGTTTGGTGCAAGGCGTGGTTAATACCTTCGTTATGTTTGCCGCCCGAGTGATTGGTTTTTTTGTTGACCGTGTTGTGCTTAAAAATAATCGTGGCTTAGGTCTGGGGTACTGGATCACTACTGTTGTAGCGGAAATTGCGCTAGGTATTTTAGCCTCAACCATTGTTATGTGGTTTTCCAGACAACGTGAATTCCGTGCCGATGCAGCCGGTGCGCAGCTCGCTGGGCGCACCGCTATGCTA
>NYXU01000037.1 GCA_002685715.1 Porticoccaceae bacterium
AGGTGACCATCGCCACCCTGCCAATTTTGGTAAGCTCTGCGTTAAGGGCTCGGCACTTCATGAAACCATGGGTGATGCTGGACGTTTGACCTCGCCACAAGTTGATGGGCGGGAAACCGATTGGCCCACGGCAATTCAAGCAGTTGCTAATCGATTAAGTGATATCCGTGATCAGTATGGGCCGCAAGCGATCGCCTTTTACTTATCAGGTCAATTATTAACGGAAGATTATTATGTGGCCAATAAACTCGCCAAAGGGTTTATAGGCACAGGTCATGTGGATACTAATTCACGACTCTGTATGTCATCGGCCGTTGCTGGTTACAAGCGCGCTTTCGGTAGCGATGCCGTGCCCTGTAACTATGAAGATCTTGAGCAATGTGAATTACTCGTATTGACGGGTTCCAATGCCGCTTGGACACATCCGATCTTGTATCGTCGTATCGCTGAAGCGAAAAAGACTAATGCAAATTTTAAAATAGTGGTTATTGATCCTCGTCGTACCGCAACCTGTGATATTGCCGATCAACATCTGGCCATCGCGCCGGGTTCGGATGGTTTTTTATTTTCCGGCTTGTTGCACTATTTGGCGACCAATAAGTTCGTCGATCAACATTATATCGACCAGCATACTGAAGGTTTTGCACAGGCAATTGCGCAGGCAAGTCATGCGAGTCTGGATAAGGTTGCTGAGCAGACCGGCATCTCTATTGCCGATCTAACCATTTTTTATCAATGGTTTGCCCAGACCGATAAAACGATTACCTTTTACTCACAGGGTATCAACCAGTCAGCCACCGGTACCGATAAGTGCAATGCTATTATTAATTGCCATCTGGCGACAGGCAAACTGGGCAAGATAGGCGCAGGGCCTTTTTCTATTACCGGGCAGCCCAATGCTATGGGCGGTCGCGAGGTGGGTGGTCTGGCTAATATGTTGGCTGCCCATATGGATTACAGCGCAGCCAATATCGCCACCGTCGCAGAATTTTGGGGTGCTGAGGCCATCAGCCAACAGCCCGGACTTAAAGCCGTCGATTTATTTGATGCAGTTGCCGATGGCAGCATCAAAGCGATTTGGATTATGGGCACTAATCCTGTGGTGAGTCTACCCAATGCCGATAAGGTCAAAGCGGCTCTGGAAAACTGTGACACAGTAATTGTGTCCGATTGCATCGCTGCAACAGATACTACCGCCACCGCGAATATATTGTTACCCGCCACAGGCTGGGGCGAAAAAGATGGCACCGTGACTAATTCAGAGCGGCGTATTTCACGCCAGCGGGCATTGGTAAAACCGATGGGGCAAGCGCGTCACGATTGGTGGATTATGACGCAGGTAGCGCAGGCGATGGGCTATCAGCAAGCATTTAATTATCACAGCCCCAGAGATATTTTTGTCGAGCATGCGGCGCTATCGGCATTTAATAATAATGGCGATCGTTTGTTTAATATTGGTGCGCTAAGTCAACTGTCGAGCGATCAATACCAGCAACTGCAACCCATTCAATGGCCGGTGACAGAGGCAAGCCCAGCGGGAACGGCACGTCTTTTTACTGCCGGACAATTTGTAACCAGCAGTGGCAAGGCACAGTTTATCAACACCATAGCAGCATCACCGCAACAGAGTGCTAATGATCAATACCCGTTGCTTCTTAATACCGGACGCATCCGCGATCAATGGCACAGTATGACGCGAACCGGTCGTGCATCGAGATTACTCGACCATATTAATCAGCCTTTTGTCGCTATTCATCCCGATTGTGCCGAGCGCCTTGGGCTGATGGAAAATGACCTAGCCAAGGTCACCAGCGCTTATGGTTCAGTGCAACTCAATGTTATTTTTGATAAAGGTATTGAGCCCAATCAGCTATTTGTACCGATTCACTGGAATAACCAATTTGCCCATAGTGCCCGTGTCGATAGCCTAGTGGCGCCGCTTACGGACCCCATCTCTGGGCAGCCCGAATTTAAATGTACCCCGGCGTCTATTGCTAAAGTCGAGGTGCCGGTGTGGGCGGTGGTAACCAGTCGCACCAAGCTAAACTGCGAACCCTTTATGAGCTGGAACCTGTCACCGCTGGAGAATAATCAAGGTTATCTCTACCAAGTGGCGGTGGCAGAGAATTTTAATTGGCAGGACTTTATCGCCATTAAACGCCTAACCGAACAAGGACCAGCGCAAGCCTATGAACAGTACGTTGATAAACAAGCCGGTGATGAGCGATTGATCTGCTACAGCGACCAACAAATTGAGCTGGCCATTTTTACTCATGCGGATAAAAGCTTATTGCCGAGCAGAGGTTGGCTGCAAAGACTATTGGATGAAAACGTCAGTGGTAACTATTGGTCATTGATCAGCGCTAGCGCACAACCCGATCAAGGTAAATTAATCTGCTCCTGCTTTAAAGTCAGTGAAAAGTCGATTACCGAGGCGATAGAAAATGGTGCACAGTCGACCGAGGCATTAGGGCAACAACTTAAATGTGGCACCAACTGTGGCTCCTGTGTGCCGGAGCTTAACCAGCTTATTTCTCAAACACTTAGTCTGGTGTAGTCAGGCTATTAACCCGTTAACTATGGAAACCTTATGAACAATAAAATTCTCTCGTTGGTCAAAACCAGTCACCCTGATTGCGGTAGTTTAAAGCCGGTCGATAGCACAGCATATGGCATGGTTCATCTGGTAGGCGCAGGCCCGGGGGATGCAGAATTAATCACCGTTAAGGCGATGCGATTATTACAACAGGCCGATGCCATTGTTTATGATCGTTTAGCTAACCCAGAATTATTGGACTATGCGCCACAGCGTTGTGATCTTATTTATGTCGGTAAGAAAAAAGACCAGCATAGTCTTCCCCAAGAACAGATCTGCGAACTACTAGCGGCATTGGCGCGCTGTGGTAAAAATGTCGTGCGCCTAAAAGGCGGTGATTGTTTTATCTTTGGTCGCGGTGGCGAAGAGGTAGATCATCTGAATAAACAGGGCATTCAGTGTTCTATAGTACCAGGTATTACTGCCGCTATCGGTTGTGCCGCAGCAACACAGATACCACTGACTCATCGCGATCATGCCCATGCTGTCACCTTTATTACCGGTCACCGCCAGCAGGGCAAGATGCATATTAATTGGGATCTCGCCTTACAAAAAGACAGTACGGTGGTGTTCTATATGGGCCTTTCCAATCTGCAAGAAATTACCCGTCAGTTGATAGAGCGAGGCTGTCCGGTAGATAAGCCCTTTGCCGTTGTTGCTCAAGGCACCTCCAATAACCAGCAGGTTATGTTGGGGACTGTCAGTGACATTGCCGAGCGACTTAAGGACACACCGCTACCGTCGCCGGCATTGTTGATGATGGGTGATGTGATTAATGCCAATGGTTATGTGCAACAGTTGGCCGAGCAGACTTTTACTCAATACCCTGCAGAGATTCGTGCCTAATAGACGTCCGAGTCTGTGAATAGAGCTTAGCGATTTTTCAGCGCAAACCAGCGGAAAAGCCTTATTTTCTTGCAAAGCAGCAATGATGGGTTTGAGTAGTGGTTGTTTTTGCGCGGCATGGTTCGCACCAAAAATAACTGTATTTTTTAATCTTAACCCATCAGTAAATAAACCGGCCAAGTATCGACCAAGATGCTTGGCTGTAGCACTGTTAAAACTTCGATAGCAGAGCTAGTCGGCCGGTTTTCGAAACTTTAGCGTAAAGCGGTCGCTATTCCGATTGATCGCCGGTTTGGTTGTATCAAGCTTGAGGTCATCGCCTGCGCGATAATGAAGGTTACTAAAATCGACAAACTCAAAGCCGACTGCGGTAATTTCTTTAATCGCCTGAACTGGATCCATGCGTCGCCAAGTCTCATCAGATTTTGGTTGCATATGCCGAAGGGTATGGTCAACGACTCCGTATACCCCTCCGGGACGCAAAGCATTGTATATTCCTTGATGCATCACTTTGCGAGATTGCGTCGTGAAGTTATGCAGATTGCGGAATGTTAGCACCATATCCATATCGCTGACCCCGAGGTCCATACTATGGATCTGGGCCTGTCCACGTTTAGCAAACTCGAAGCGAACATCTTTCTCGGCTATCTTTACCTGATCTAACCCTTGTGTACTAAGCGTTTTGAGGGCGCGGGCGCTACCGATTGATAGGTAGTATTCACCCGTTTGTGCTAATACAGGAGCCAGTATTTTACTGTACCAACCACCTCCCGGCAGAATTTCAACTACCTTCATATCCTCTTTGAGGCCAAAAAACATTAGGGTCTGCAGTGGCTTGCGAGAGCTGTCTCTCTGTTTGTCGTCCTGCGTACGATTATCCGATGAGATGGCGGCTAAAATCCGTTTTTCGGTAGCACCATCATCTGCCAAGCTAAGGGTACTAAAAGCTAAACATGCAGGTAGCAGAACAGTGATTAGTTTATTTATTTTCATTGTCTTTAAGCCTCATAGGTGCTGCTCCTAGCCCGAATGTGAAGTTAACACAGGCGCTATCATTATTCATTGCGGTGCGGGCAGGTGCTGCAGATAAGTCATTAAGTCAGTTGAACCGAGTAAACGAAGTTCTCAGAACTGCAATAAGCAGTACTCAATTCAACAACTCGCCCGTCAATATTCACACTGCTGCGCTCAATCATTAATACGGGTGAACCTTTGGCTAAATCGAGGTGTTGAGCATAGGCATCGGGGATTTCGACGGCACGTATTTCATCATTGACCGACATTACAGTAATGCCATATTTTTCTTGGTAGAGGATGTAAAGAGCATTGGGCAAGTCGGTGTTTTTATCAATATCCGGAAACACGGATAACGGTTGTATCACTTTTTCTATGATTGCGGGTTTGTTGTGGATTGATCTCACCCGTGTTAATTCGACTACCAGAGCATTAGCATCTAGGCTTAATTTTTTTGCTTCATCCTCGGATACTGTGCGACGTGATGAACCCAGAACTACCGTTTCTGGGATTAGTATTTCCCCATGAGGTTCACGGAGTCGAAAAAATCGGAAAAGGTCACTCTCTTGGGTATGTTCGGCAACAAAGGTACCTTTGCCCTGCTGGCGCTGAAGCATTTTTTCAGCAACCATCTGATTAAGTGCTTTGCGAACAGTACCCTGACTAACGCCAAGTTCTTCTGCTAGCACCATCTCACTTGGCAGTAACTGAGACGGTTTCCAATAGCCCTCTACCAGCCGTGTAGTCAGCAGGTCATAGACTTGTTTGTAAAGTGGTTGAAACCCTGCACTAAGAGACATATGTTCCTCTGGATATACCGTTAAAAGCTAATCATATCATCGCTTTGATTATTTTACCTTTCCCGTTTAACCGCGAGAATATTTACTTTGCGATTAAAAAACAATTTGGTATTCATTGAGCTTAATTTTCGCCTATGACGACAGTCGTTGTAGTCAGATATTTTTTTATTTATAAAAAAAGGGGCGATAAACGCCCCTTTTCTGCACTTGTCGAACTTTTAGAATGAAGCTCTAAAAGCAGCGCCAAAGTAGCGGCTGGCATCGCGAGGCAGNTGGTAACGGAAGCCATCACCACTGTANGTGGTTACATAGCTTTCATCGCCAAGATTTTTACCGATCAGAGAGATACGGTAGCGNTCGTCATCGAACGAGAAACCGATGCTGGCGTTNACCATATCATACTCAGGTANGAGTGCCGCTGGATTTTGCGAGCCATCATTGCCNGGTAATCCNGCCACCTGTTCATCAGTATGCACGAANGAACCNTTGATGATGATATCCATATTGTCNCGTGGAATNACATATTGGGCCATCAGNGAGTACTTGAGTTCTGGTGCGAAGGGCACAGGTAANCCAGATCNAGCNGAGCAGTTTGTGGCCGTTGGATCAGGACAGTTGAATTTATCGATTTCAGCATCGATAGAGGCAATNCCACCAAACAGCGTTAGNTTTTCCATTGGAGCCCAAGTGAAATCAAGTTCAACACCTTGAGTGCTCACATCACCTGCGTTAGTCAAACGCGTGATACAAGCACCGTCCGAGCAATCGGCGTTATTGGCTTGGAAGTCTTCAATATCGGTTTGGAAAATAGCCGCGTTCAACATTAAGGTGTCAGAGGTATATTTATAACCCATTTCTAAAGAGGTTGAAGTCTCCTCTGATAGTGCCGCATCATCATCGCCATTAGCCTTAAAGTTATAGTAGATATTATAACCTGGGCCTTTGTAACCCTGAGATGCTGTTGCATAAAGCATAGAGTCTTCACTTAGGTCGGTTTGAATACCGAATTTACCTGACACATTTGACTCGGATGTNCTGCCATCGAAATCAGTGTTTTCTGTAGCTGGACGAACACCAACACCACGACGACCGTACTGGTCATTGCTGACTCGGTTGTGGCTATAGCTCACTTCGTCATCGGTGTAGCGCAGACCAAAGAGAACTCTTGTGCTGTCGCTAAGATTGTATTTGCCTTCACCGAATAAAGCCCAGTTATTAAACTCAGTACTCATATAAGCAGTGGCAGAAACAATGTCGTTGGCATTACAAGTCACGCCTTCAGCAGCTGCATAAGCGTCCAAATCTGCCAACGCGGCAGTTAAGGTATCACCGGATAAGGTCTCATTAGCATACCAAGTCATGGCTTGATCTAGCTGGCCATTATTATTTTGACAGCTGGCATCTCGAGTGAAGTTACGTTCAGACTCGATATTCATATAATAAGCACCAACCTGATACTCTAATGCCTCGCCCGCTGGTGAAGCTAGTCTTAGCTCTTGCGAGAATTGGCGCCACTCTTGAGGGCCAAGATCGTGGAGTTGGAAAGGCACGCCAAATACCGGTAGATTACTATCGCCAGCAATTGAGGTGAAATCGCCTTCACGGATTTCAGTATTGTCCCATGAGCGGTAAGCGGTAATCGAGGTTAGCTCATGCTCGCCCATAGCAGTATTAAACTGAACAGACAGTGCTGTGTGCTTATCCAGAGTGACAGTTGTAAGATCATGGTCGACTTTACGCTGATCCAAATCAATATCAGCTACACCATTTACCACTCCTAGGCTGGAGGGAGCTGCGTCTGATGCAGGGTTTCTGCCGCTGGGCAGTAGTTCCAGATCGGTACAGCAGTCGTCTTCCGCATCGTATTTCTCAGCAATAATCAGCATTGAAGTATCATCGGAGATATCAAACTCAAGCATACCGCGCATACCAGAGCGATCGTAGCCGTTAGTTTGCTGGTTGTTAAAGACGTTGGTGATATAGCCGTCAAATTGCTTATCTAAAATTGTCAGGCTACCGCGGGCATTGTCACTTAAAGGTCCAGAGACAGATGCCTTGAGGCTATATTCATTATCTTGGAATAATTGCGCTTCTACTGAACCCTCGAACTCAGTGCCTGGACGCTTGGTCGTCATATTTACAACACCAGCAGAGGCATTCTTACCAAATAAGGTTCCCTGAGGACCTCTTAGAACTTCTACTCGCTCAAGATCATAGAGATCGCCAAACGCTTGACCAGATCGACCTAAAACAACGCCATCGACAACGGTGGACACACTGGGTTCGGCTGCAATACTAAAGGAAATAGTACCGATGCCGCGAACAGTGAGCGCAGAGTTACGCGTGGTGTTACCTTTGCGAAAGCTAACTGATGGAACCATAGACTGCAGGCCCTCAATATTGTTGGCAAATGCAGAGCTGATCTGTTCTGAAGTTAAAGCGGTTACAGCAACTGGGACATCGCTTAGCTTTTCTTCTCTTTTTTGTGCAGTTACAACAACTTCTTCCAGTTGCCATCCTGCATCTTCCTGCGCGCTTGAAGAGGCTGTCCCAGCAAGTCCCGCAATAACTGCGACCGTGTAGGCAACGGCGCTATGGATTGATTTTTTTTCAAACATGGTTATTTCTCCCGTTTTTTATACTTGGTTTTAATACCCTTGTTGATGCAGCTAACGTCTNCATCTGTCAACGACCCCNAAGAGCGAGNTTAAGCANCTAGATTTTCAGCGANATCCCTCNCAGGGNATGCCTACTATAAATGATCTTATATATTATACAAGACTTAATTTTTTCGGATATGTTNTTTGGNTTGGGTAGGTAGATAGACGGACCCCCAAGAACGATCTCTGGGGGTCTGATAAGCGCAGTGAGTGGTAGGAGTGCTATGACGTGGAGATTTATTAATAGCTCAAAGATCGAGCATATTTTTTATACCAATATTTCACACTAAGCCAGCATAGCAGGCCATTGGCAATAACTACGGTAACTATTGCGGGCCAAAATACCGAGCTTAATCCATTCACTAGCCCTATGGGTGAAAATAGTAGGTAGATAATAATCACACAACTGACCATGGTAATAGCAACGGGAAAGCCATAGCGCCAAGGGGTCATATCAACCTGACTGTTATTGATAAACTGCCAAGGTTTTGCCATCGGCATCCAGTAGCCAATCACCAACATAATGGCCAGCTCAATAACAAATAGAATGGCATAGATATGGATAAAGTTAATATCCACATCGATAACAAACTTGAGGATGCCATAGGCAATCACATGGAAGCTGATGGCGACCTTGGCGGCAAAGCCGGGCACGCGCTTAGTAAACAAGCCAACCAATACTACGGTGATCACCGGAATATTATAGAAACCGGTAAAAATACGAATAATCTGAAATAGTCCTTCAGGCGCGTATTGTAATAGCGGCGATACCACGAAGGAGAACAGGGCAATTATCACAGAGGCAATTTTGGCCACTTTGATTAGTTGTTGATCGCTTAAATTGGTCTTTTTATAGGGTTGGTAAATATCCAACACAAACAATGTGGCGGCACTGTTAAGTAGCGAATTAAATGATGAAAAAACCGCGCCAAGTAAAACCGCTAAGAAGAACCCAGACATATACACAGGTAGAACATTCTTCACTAAGTGCGGGTAGGCTAGATCGATCGATTGCAGTTCACCGCCATAGAGGTGAAAGGCGATAATACCAGGCACCATCATAAAAAACGGCACTAGCAGTTTAAAGTATCCAGAGTAGAGCACGCCTTTCTGACCCTCTGCTAGGCTGACTGCGCCCAGTGTGCGCTGGATTACATACTGATTGGTGCCCCAGTAGAATAAATTGGCAAAAATCATTCCAGTAAATAATGTGCTGAAGGGGGTGGGGTCAGTGGGTCCGCCAATGGCATTAAGCTTTTCGGTATGGGTGGTTAATACCTCATTAACACCGGCACCCAGACTGCCATCGCCCAGCGCGATAAAGCCAAATACGGGCACGGTGATGCCAATAATTAATAGGCCAATACCATTGAGTGTATCTGATACTGCAACGGCTTTAAGGCCACCAAAGACTGCATAGATAGCACCAATGATACCAACGCAGACGATAGTCAGAGTCAGCCCGGAGCTATAACTGATATTAAGTAGATTAGGTATATCAAACAATTGCAGAACGGCAATGGAGCCGGAATATAGCACCGAGGGAATGGTGATAAGCCCGTAGCCGACCATAAATAGCACCACGGTCATGCGTCGCACATCATCGCCAAAACGATTACTGAGAAACTGCGGTAATGTCGTAAATGCACCGGATAAATAGCGTGGTAAAAATACCAGCGCCATCACGATAGTGGCAATAGTCGCGGTGACTTCCCATGCCATACTGCTCATATTGTAGCCATAGGCAGAGCCGTTTAAGCCAATAAGGTGCTCTGCAGATAGGTTGGTTAGCACCATCGAGCCGGCAATAAAGACACCGGTTAAACCGCGACCGGCGAGAAAATAACCATCCTTGGTATCGGCAACCCCTTTGGTTTTTTGATAGGAAACCCAGGCTACCAGACCCATGAAAAACACACAGGATGCCAGTGTGGAAATGATGTAGTTCAATTCCAAAATTTACTCCTTTCGCGACTTATTGGGGCCAAAGAGATGCAACAGGCGGCTCTTTGTCGTTGTCTTCGATAAACTGTCTGTCGGGTCCTAGCGAAATTGTATTGTCGGCAGGAACAAAGGCTGCAATCTCATCCAGTGACAGTCTTAGTTTGTGGCTACAGCCACCGGCAAAAATATCACCGCTGGGAAATCTTCGCCATTGGTTACTGATGGTGGTCGGTAAATAGACCTCAACCTCGCCGCCGGGTTGTAAGCAGGGTGCGACAAGTATGCTATCACCGAGCATAAATTGTTCTTCAAACCCCCAAGCGGCTCTTTCATCAGGGCAGGCTAGCACCATGGCGCGCTGTACGGGAAGACCGGTAGCACTAGCGCTTGTGACCGCCTGATTGATTGTGGGTAATAGCTGATAGCGCAATTTAAGAGCCTGGGTAACCGCTGCTTCGGCCTCTGCACTGTATGACCAAGGTTCTCTTGCACCGATACCATGCAAGCGGATATGTGCCGAGAAGATGGCGGCCTGTGTCCAGCGAACATAGAGCTCATCATCGCGTTGATCACCATAAAAACCGCCGATATCTGTTGCATAAAAGGGCGCACCTGACAGCCCCCATGATAGGCCGCCGCGCAAACTGGCCGCCAAACCACCCCAGTCTGCCTGTGGGTCGCCACCCCACTGTGCTGGGTATCTCTGGCAGCCGATCCATGAGGAACGGCTAAATAGAAACGCACCGCTTTTGCAGTAACGTTCAGCTGCCTCATAGACACAGCGGTTGTACAAGAGACTGTAGGCGTTGTGCAATCGGTCACCGCTATCACCATTAAAAGCCAGCATATCAGCTTCAATCTGCTCGCCAAAATCGGCTTTAATCATATCCACACCCAAATCGAACAATGGCTTGTGACTGTCGCGCCAAAATTGGTAGGCCTCTGGGTGGGTAAAGTCAACGATGCCGGATTCTGGCAGTGGCGTAAGCACTTCGCCAAAACAACTGGTATCCCATTGATAGCGGTAAGTTTCTCCAGTATCACGATGTTTGAGTAGCCAGCCTTTGGCAGCCATTTGTTCAAATAAAGGGTTATCTACTGACACCAAGGGATATTCCCAAACACAGATTTTAAAGTTCAGCGCTTTTAATTCGTCGATCACAACGGCTGGGTCGGGATAGCGACTCGGATCCCATTCGAAAGCGAAGCGGGTTTGGGTATCCTGCCATGCGCGCCCATCTAGGGTGATCACATCGCAGGGCATCTGTTGCTCGCGCACTTTTTTGGCGGTGGCTAATAGTTCTTCAGCATCCTTGTAGTATGCCTTGGATAAAATTACGCCAAGTGACCATTGCGGGGGCACAGGTGCTGTTCCGGTCAATGCGGTGTAGCAACCGATCATTTCTGCTGGACTATCGGCCGCGAGTAAGAAGATATCAGCGGAGCTGTCCTCTACCAACAGACCATAGGACCGCTGGGACCAAGATGGATGTCCCACGGCATGAGTGACAGGGGCAGGGGTATGCACAAATACGCCCCAGCCATTGGGACTCCAAGCAAAGGGTGTATTCTTATAGGAGATCTCTGCGTTGACCCCCAGTGCGTCGTGATTATAGGAGCGTAATAGTTGCCCTCGCTTATCGAGGCGCCCCCATTTTTCACCCAAGCCATAGACTGGTTCACTCGCATCGAGGTCAAGGCCAATAAACCAGCCTTGATCTACTTTGGCGACGGGTGGCAGTCGAAACGTACGCACAAAATGCCCGTCTGTGGGCGATCTCTGGATGCGGCGATCGCCATTAAATAATGCAAATGAGAACGGACTGTGGTGCATTTCCAGCCTATAGCTGGCACCGGTAATAATTGTGCTGTTAGCATCGGAGATAACGCTGATCGGCATAGCTTTAGGCTCCTCCACCAGCATACCGTAGTCGCCAAACTGACGCTCGCCAAGGCGCATACGCGCACCAAACTGATGAAGAGAAATTTCTATCGGTCCAGCATTGGTCTTTACGAAAAGTGATGTTGCATCTTCAGTTACATCGCCAATAGCGGTTACTGCCAGTGCAGGAATATTGTCCCAAGTCGGCGCCCCCCCTTCAAAACTAATCATCTGTGTAGACCTTTTTCTTATAAAGTTTGTGATGTTTTTGTACCCGCGAGGATATAGTCATTGAGTTTTTCATCCGCCTTATCAGCAAACATAATACAACAGGCCTCTTTGAGACCGGGGGCTCGAATAATATCTTCTCGACTAATTACCTGTTCAATCTTAGAGCGTCGACGCAGAAAATCATCCAGTTTAGTGACCATTTCACCCTGAGCAATCAGTTCAATCTCTCCACGAATGTACTCGGCATTCTCAATCAGGATGTTAGCGTTGTCCGGGTTGGCTTTAATCATTTGTAGAATATCAAATGCACGTTGACCATAGCGACGCCAGAGTCTCCGGGACAATGGCTCGGAGGAGGATGAGGCGGTAACGCTATCTAGCCCCATGGCCTTGGCTTGATCAAAGTAGGCAGTTTTAGTTGTTATATCGGGCTCGCCATACCAAACCTTTTTCGGCTGAGGGACATTAATACCCAAAGCAGAGACAATATCAGCAATTTCATCGCCGACATTAATGCAGTCTGTGAGTTTGCCGCCAAATATGCTGACGTGTTGCTGTTTATGATTGACATCAATGGCGTGCTGGCGAGAGAGTTTAAGCCAGTCCGCTTCGTTATTGTCACCTTTAACAGCCAATGGCCTCACACCACAGCGCTCAGCGATAATATCATCCCGAGTAAAGGGGCGCTCAAGCTGAAGAAGGCGATTAACGTTATTGAGTACAAACTCGCGATCCTCGTCACTAATGCTTACCTGAGGGTCGTCAACTTGGGTGTCTGTGGTGCCGATACAGGTTTTTGATCCCATTGGAATAACAAAAAACAATCTGCCATCAGAGGCAAAGAACGCCAGTACTTTGGTGGTGCTAGCAATTCGGTCGACAACGAGGTGAATGCCTTTGGAGAACAAATGTCGGTGCTCTGTGGTTTGGCCGATGGCAGAATTATGTTTATCTACATAGGGCCCACAGGCATTAATTAGTGCCTTTGAGCGAATCTTAAATTGCTCACCGGTGGTATGGTCTTTAACTGTCGTCACCCATAGACCGTTGGTTCGCTCGGAGCCAATCGATTCGAGGTAGTTTGCCACAACACAGCCGCTGTCCATGCTGGAGCGAATAAAATTAAAAACAAATCGGGAGTCATTGTCGTATAGGTAGCCATCGGAATACTCAAAGCCGCCAGCAACATTGTCTGTTCTGATGGCTGGCTCCAGCTTTTTTAGCCTAGTGGCTGACAGGTACTTTGGTGGTTGAGTAAAAAACCGGCCGATACCCCAATAGAGGATAGTACCTAAAAAAACAAAGAATGGCGGTAGCCTAAACCCCTTCTGGATGGTCGTTAAGAAGCGTATTTCCTTTACTACAGAGGGATAGCTGCGCATCAGTTGATTTCTACTTTTACAAAGTTTATTAACCAGTAAAAATTCGTAATTCTCTAAGTACTTGATGCCCCCCCAGACCAGATTGGAGGAGCTAGAACTGGTTGAGCCAGCAAAGTCTCCGCGATCAATCAGCGCTGTTTTTACTCCTTTGGTTGCCAGCGAGGCTGCCGCCACGGCACCATTGATACCACCGCCTAAGACAAGTGTATCGAAGGTGGTTGTGCGCAATTTATGCAGATTACTCTGTCGCAATTTCATAGCGGTTTTGCCAATCCAATTGCGCTGTCTGAAGCTTGGGGATTAGTTTGCAGCGCTTGAGTTGCATGCAAGTTAATGCCTTTATCGATATAGGTGATTGCATCATTAATGGTCGAGAACATGGTTTTTTCCGTCATGTAATCACTCAGAGGAGAGGCTTTAATGGTATCTCTCACTGGACCTATGGCATTAGTAATATAAAACTGAATACCTTGTTTTTGTAAGTTCTCGATTAGCTGCTGCAACATAATCACCGCGGTGCTATCCACNGTATTAATAGATTCCGCATCTAGCACGACAAATTTAAGAGNCTGCANATCGCGCTGTTTCAACCACAGGTGNAGTGCGGAGACAAANTAGTCTTTGTTGGCAAAATAAAGCGGNGCATCAAATCTAAAAATAAGCACNTCATCGCGAACATNGGCCTCAGTAAAGCGATTTATATTGCGGTATAAGGTACCGTTTTGAATCGCACCCAATTCGGTCATATGGGGAGATGTGGTGTTATAGATCATCATAAGAATGGATAAGCTCACGCCTATCAGAAGCCCCTCTTGAACACCTAATATCAGGGTCGCCAAAAAGGTGATAAAAAGAATATAAAACTCTCGTTTATTGTGGCCATAAAGTAGCTTCATCTGTCCGAGCATAAATAGGCCGGATACTGACACAATGATGATTGCCGAGAGCAATACTTTGGGCAGAGGGTAAAGGGTAAAAAGTGGCGCTACCACAAGCATTGCCGCGCCGATAAACAGTGATGAAAANACCGCCGAAACCTGGGTTTTTGCTCCGGCCTGTCTGAATGCAGCGCTTCGAGAAAAGCTTGCCGATACGGGAAAGGCTCTACATAGTGCGCCAACTAAATTTGCGGCACCCACCGCAATTAACTCTTGATTAGGCTGAGCATGCATTTTGTCAGCTGGATTCTCTAAGGATTTGCAGATTGACATACTTCCTACATAACCCATCAATGCCACAGTTATAGCGACAGGCACCAAGGATTTAAGGTCAGATATCGAGACATTGGGCAGACTAAATGAGGGTAAACCCTGCGGTATTGATGACACAACATCTACTCCCATGCCCTGTATATCCCAGATACCAGAAGCGATCATGCCAAAAACTAAAAGAAATAGCGGCAGGGGTAGCGATAGGAAGTGCCGTTTGGAAGCGACCATCGCTAGTATTCCGGCAAGGCCAATTCCGAGGGTGATCCATGACCANTCAGAAAACGCTATATACAGTTGGTACAACTGTGCAAAAATATTACCACCGACAATATCGACACCTAGCATAGCTTCAAGCTGGGTACCGATAATAATCAGTGCGGCGGCGGAGGTATAACCGACAATAACCGGATAGGATAAAAAGTTGGCGATAAAGCCAAACTTGAGGAGTCCTAACCCAAGTTGTAACAAGCCAACCATCAATGTAAGCAGTATGGCCAACTCTAAATAACGCTCAGTGCCGGGTTCAGCCAAAATACTTAAACCGGTAATAATCAGGATTGAGTCGAGAGCAACTGGACCTATTGATATCTTGTTCGATGTGCCTAAAAGTGCATAGATGATGGGTGGGAAAATGCAGGCATAAAGCCCATACTCTGGCGGTAAACCAGCTACAAGGGCGTAACCCATACCTTGAGGAATCAGCATAAATGCAATAACCAGCCCAGACACAAGGTCGCTCTTAAAGGTGCTGTGCCGATAATCCTGTAGCCATAATAGGCCAGGCAATAGCTTATTCAGCATGATCGTCGCCTCTCATAAGTCGCTTGCAACCTGTGAATTAGTAACTGAGATAGTAGTGCTGGCTGTCTTTATCATATGTCAGTGTTCGGGGTGTTTGTGGCATTAGTGGATGGAAAAATAATTCAATAACTTATTGACTATTCTTATGTCTTATATAATATATATTTAAAATGTTTTCGCAACAGATGAGAAACAAAAATGTTAAAAAAAGATGGAGTCAGTATTGGTCTTGGCCTATGGAAGATAGCCAATGATCAGTGTGCCGAAACAGTCTATAACGCAATTAAACTGGGTTATCGCCATTTAGACAGTGCCTGCGATTATGGCAATGAGGTTGAGGTGGGTCAGGGTATCACGCGGGCGCTGACCGATGGTTTGTGCTCACAAGAAGAATTAACCATTACCTCTAAGTTGTGGAATACCTATCACAGCCCAGAGCATGTAAAACCGGCACTGGAAAAAATATTAACTGACCTGAATCTCGATTACCTTGATTCTTTTCTTATTCATTTCCCCATTGCACAGGCCTTTGTGCCGTTTGAGGAGCGGTATCCGCCAGAGTGGTTTTATGATCCCGAAGCAGATAATCCAACCATGAAGTTGGCTCAGGTTCCCCTTGCTGATACCTGGCGCGCCATGGAGGATTTAGTGCATCAAGGGTTGGTGAAACGTATTGGCGTTTGTAATTACAACTCCGGTTTACTGCATGATTTGATGTCTTACGCGACTATTAAGCCCGCCGAGTTGCAGATAGAGTCTCACCCTTATTTGACGCAGGAACCGCTAATTCGTTTGGCTAAAAACTACGGTATGGCCGTAACGGCCTTTTCTCCCTTTGGCGCGCTGTCTTATTTAGAGTTAGCGATGGCCGACGCAGATGAGTCCGTACTAGCACAAGAGGTTATTACTCGAGCTGCCAATAAATATAATAAGACCCCAGCGCAAATCGTATTGCGGTGGGGTCTTCAACGCGGTTGCTCAGTCATTACAAAAACCACTAAAACAGAGCGTTTACAAGAAAATTTAGATGTGTTTGATTTTGCTCTTGCTGATGATGAAATGGCTGCGATATCAGCACTCAATAAAAATCGTCGATTTAATGATCCGGGTAAGTTTTGCGAATCTGCCTTTAATACTTTTTACCCAATCTACGACTAGGAGATAGCTTAGTGACTTACATTAGCAATATGCTTGCGGATCTTGAATTTAATCGAGATCATTTTCCTACAATTATCGTGAATGACGGTTCGGTAAAGACATTAGAGCAGGCTCAGAGTTGGATAAAGGATAATCAAGACAGTTTAAAAAAAGAGCTTAGTTGCACGGGTGCTCTGTTATTAAGGGGCTTTCCAGTCACTGATGCGGTCAGTTATGACCAGTTTTTTTCCGCGTTTGGCTACAACAACTTTACCTATGAAGAATCATTGTCCAATGCAGTGCGAATTAATTATACCGATTTAGTCTTTAGTGCTAATGAAGCACCGAAAAATGTTGAAATCTATCTGCATAATGAGATGGCGCAAACGCCGGTTTTCCCCAATATTATCTCGCTTTTTTGTGAGGCAAGCGCCGATAGCGGTGGTGCCACCACAATCTGCCGTTCAGACACCGTCTACGAAAAGCTCGCTGTTGCTGAACCTGCGTTAACCGCAAAGCTGGCTGAACTCGGTATTAAATACACCAATAGGATTCCCAGTGGTGACAACCCTGATTCAGCACAGGGGCGTGGTTGGCAGAGTACCTTGAGTGTCGAGACCACNGAGCAGGCTGAGAAAAAGCTGCTGANTTTGGGCTACAACTGGCAATGGCATGCNGANGGGTCTCTATCGGCACANACCAAAGCGCTGCCCGCGATCAAATCAGTCGATACNGGNCGGCAGGTATTTTTCAACCAAATTATTGCNGCTTATCAGGGTTGGGACGGCGTTAAAGACGATCCATCAGTTGCACTGTGTTTTGGTGATGACTCGGCAATACCCAAGCACTTCCTAGAAAAAATGTGCGCGATAGCGGCNGAAACTGCTTATGACATTGACTGGCAAGATGGCGATGTTGCAGTAGTCGATAATCATCTGGCCATGCATGGTCGTCGTCCGTACGGTGGTGATCGTGTGCGCAGGGTATTAGTGACACTGGGGCTTTGATTCACTGTCAACTCATACGTATTGGCTTAGTTTGTGCTCACCATTTCTTGGTGCGCCCGCCCATANTATACAAGCAGTAGCTGTGGGCATTGTCCTAGCAAAGCGACACATTAAAAAAGTGTAATTTTACTGCCATATAAGGTTATTATAGTTTCCATAGGATAATGTGGGTCACCTAAAAGTAGCCTGGTCTTATCTTGTTTTCGACAGTTTCTATAAAACAAAAACTNATAATTAACCGTAGGAATCTATCATGAAAAAAATTACTCTTGTCGTTCTATCGCTATTCGCTTNTCTGGGTCTTGCCTCCGCAGTGGTGGCCGATGANCATGNCCCTCAGGCGACNATGGANGGNTCATTTACCACGGTGATGATGGCATCNCCCGATATNGGTAAATACGTNGATNCCATAAAGAAAAATGTNGCGCCTTTTCAGGCAATGGGTGCNTCTGGTGCCGGTTACTGCGTGACTCAAACGGGCCATGAGTACGANGGCCAANTGATGGTTTGGAGTGCATTNNCCAGNGTTCANGCTGCATTNGTNGGNGNNACNAAATATGATCCAAGCACNGCGCCGCGNATGTTTGCAAAACTNNGAGATGTTAAATACAGCGTTACTTGGAAACCACTGAAGCCGTTCAAGCTTATGCCTGGCTATGAGCGGGTGCAACGCGTGCGTGTCGCGCCGCAAAATGTACCTGCATTCCTTGCCGCAATGACTGACTTTGAAACAGCGCTACAANAAGGTGGTCATCCAGACTTCTTCAACGGCGTATTTTTAGGTATTGGTGGCGGTACTCATGAAGCACAAACATTGATGCTGCGTTCGATTACGCCTGATGCCGAGTCTCATGGTGCTATGTTTGATGAATACTTTGCCGGCGAGGCCTCTTGGGCTGGTGCCTATTTAGCGGTTGCGCAGCTGATTGAGTCTGTTNAGAGCGATAATTTCGAAATATGTGAGCAGATTTATTTCGGTGATTAATTACTACGCAGATTGAATTTCTGTACGGTGAAAAGGGCTGTCTAGTGGGGCGGCCCTTTTTATTTGCCTAATATTTTATTTGCCTAATATTTTATTTCTTCTATCGTTGGCCTATCTTTACGACCCAGCAATAATGTACCTCGCACAACCTTGTTAGATTATTGTGCTGTCTTGTCTGCCTATGCCAATTATTAGTCCATAGTCAATATTATAAAAATATTGAGTGAGCCAGATTGACATCAAATCCGTGGGGGAGTAGATTGCCTGCTCTTGCTTNGGCAATAGGTTCTTGCGTTACGTCGCTGTNGTTNGNGACNTAACAAGAGTGAAACGGGAAATCGGTGCGCTTNACCATAGATTGGTTNATTAGCAATGCCGATACTGCCCCCGCAACGGTAAATAAGAATGTTTGGCTGTATGACCACTGTGCAATAAGGCATGGGAAGGTGGCTAAACAGGGTGACTATTTAACAGCTAGTTCCTCACTTATAAGTCCGGAGACCGGCCTATCGCTACGCAGACAAACCGCGGGGTGCGGTCTTGTGCTGATTGACAGTCTCTGTCCCTCTGCCCGTACGCCCCTGCTTATTATTAATTATTTGCTCGGGTGTGAGCATTAGAGGAATCCATGAAAAAAATATCACTATTAGCCGCAACGATCTCGTTGTCAGCGGTGCCTGTACTTATCCAATCAACTTATGCTGCTGAGGCTGAAATCCAAGAAGTGCTAGTCAGTGCCTCCCTTATTCCCATCGCTGCCAGTCGATCGGCCAATGCCATTACTGTGATTGACAGTGAGCAGTTAAAGTTGCATGCGGCGTTGAGTGTCAGTGATCTATTGCGCGATGTGCCAGGGTTAGCGGTTAGCCGCAGTGGAGTGCAGGGGTCTCAGACTCAGATTCGCGCGCGCGGTAGTGAGGCTAATCATTTGTTGGTGCTTATCGATGGTGTTGAGGCCAATGACCCGTCTCAGAGTGATGAGCTTAATTGGGGCACGTTATCCGCAGATGATATTGAGCGTATTGAGGTTATTCGTGGACCGCAGAGTTCCATGCGCGGCAGTGATGCTATGGCTGGGGTGGTGAATATTGTTACCCGCGGTGCCGAGCAACCCTTTAGTGCCAAGCTCTATACCGAGGCCGGTAGTTTCTCTACTCAACGCTATGGTTTTAGTGTTGGTGCGACTCAAGATGACTTTACGGTGCGTCTGGGTGTCAGTGATATTCAGACCGATGGCGATAATATCTCTCGCAGCGGCGATGAAAAAGATGGCTACGAAAACACCAGTGTGAACCTTAAAGCTGGTTTTGCAGCAAGTGAATCATTGACGTTATCGCTGTCTGCTCGGCAGTCTGATGGGATGAATGAATTTGATTCTGACGAGGACTTTGATGGCTTTGTAGAGGACCAGGATCGCGTTTCTGAATTTCGCAATAGCACCGTAGGCCTGCAGGCTAATTACGCCTCTGCAGATGGTCGCTGGCAGCACAAGCTGCTTGTGGCGCAATCTAAGCATGATAACGAAGCCTTTGCCGATGGTGTAAAAGGCAATGAAACCGCTTCGACCAAAGACCAGTATCAGTATATTGGTTCAATGTTTTGGAATGATGGCTCGCAGCGCGTTTCCGTGCTAGCTGAGCGTGAGGAAGAGGACTATCGGCAGCGCGGGCCTTTAAGTTGGGGTCTAGACCCTAATCAAGATCGCGAGCGCGATACCGATAGTGTTGCCATTGAGTACCGCTCAGATGTTTCTGATAATCTT
Source organism: Porticoccaceae bacterium (assembly GCA_002685715.1). Taxonomy (GTDB): domain Bacteria; phylum Pseudomonadota; class Gammaproteobacteria; order Pseudomonadales; family Porticoccaceae; genus HTCC2207. The sequence continues at coordinate 20,259 of NYXU01000037.1, forward strand.
AGTGTGGCACTAAGCAGTCGCTATGATGACAACTCCGAGTTTGATAGCGCAAATACCTATCGCGTTGAGGCAGTTTATCAACTCAATGACAGTGCCAGACTGCGCGGTGCCTATGGTACTGCGGTAAAGAATCCAACGTTCTCCGAGCGCTTTGGCTTTTACACCAACTTTATTGGCAATCCAGATCTTGAGCCTGAAGAATCAACCAGTTGGGAACTGGGTATAGACCAGCAGATCGGCGATTGGAATCTGTCAGCGACGTTATTTGACGCTGAGCTAGAAAATGAAATTGATGGCTTTGTTTATGATGCGGTCAACGTTGGTTATACCGCAGCCAATAAAGAAGGGCTCAGTCAGCGGCAGGGTGCTGAATTAACGGCAGGGATAAGTATTGATGATAGCCTGTCGATCAATGCCGCCTATACCTATACTGATTCAGTTGAATCCGATGGCGCCGGCGGGTACCGTGATGAAGTTCGTCGCGCCCGTCACACTGCGAGCTTCAATCTATCATGGAAGGCGTTAGATAATCTGCATATCAATACTAATGCTCAGTACAACGGAAGCCAGCTGGATCAATTTTTCCCACCATGGCCAGCGCCATCGGAAATGGTCACCCTCAGCGATTACACACTGCTAAATATCAATGCCAACTACAGTGCATCGGATAGGCTCGATATTTATTTACGTTTAGATAATCTGTTAGATGAAGACTACGAAGAAGTCTTTGGCTACCAGACTCTGGGTTTTGGGGCTAGCCTTGGTTTGCGTTTCGACCTTTAAGACCTAGTCTATGATGAAGCGGGCTGATACAGAGAAAAAACGTGTTCTATTGTCATGGAGTAGTGGCAAAGACTCGGCTTGGACACTGTATCAGCTACAACAAGACCCGACGGTTGAAGTGGTGGGCTTGCTCACCACGTTCAATAGTCAGTTTAAACGCTCCGCTATCCACGGTGTTCGTCAGCAGTTATTACGTCGTCAGGCTCAGGCTGCCGAGCTTCCTTTAATTGAAATCCCATTGCCTTGGCCCTGCAGTAATGAGCAGTATGAGTCCATCATGGCAACTGCGCTGGATAAGGCTAGTGCCCAATTACATATGGATGCAGTGGCTTTTGGTGATCTGTATTTGGAAGATATCCGTCATTACCGCGAACAGCAGATGGCCACTACTGGGCTAGAGTTGCTGTTTCCTTTATGGCAAATTCCCACTGATCAATTGGCCAGACAAATGATTGATGGCGGTCTTAAGGCAGCGATTACTTGCCTTGATCCGCGGTTGATGCCCGAGCAACTGGCGGGCTGTCAGTACAATGATGCCCTACTCAATAAATTACCTGAAACTGTTGACCCCTGTGGTGAGGAAGGTGAGTTTCACACCTTTGCTTGGGATGGTCCGATGTTTGCTCAGCCTATTGATATTCGGGTTGGTGAGGTGGTGAACCGCGACGGTTTTGTCTATGCTGATCTGCTTGTGGAGGAAGGTAAATGAAAATCGTTTCACTATTGCCCAGTGCCACCGAACTGATCTGCGGCCTAGGGCTGCGTGATCAATTGGTCGGTGTATCTCATGAATGTGATTACCCTTTATCGGTGATTGGGCTACCAATACTTACCAGTTCGCGTATTCCTGCAGGTCTTGAAAGTGGCGAGATCGATCGTTTGGTTACCGATCAACTGCAAAATGATGAGGCGCTTTACGATCTGGTGATGGCGCCATTAACCGAGCTTGAGCCGGACTTGATTGTCACTCAGGCACTCTGTGATGTCTGTGCTGTGTCTGGCAACGATGTGGCAAGGGCAATTGGTAGTTTATCCGGCGAACCTCAGGTGGTGAATCTAGAGCCTATCTGCCTCAATGATGTATTGGCTACGGTAGATCTGCTAGCGCAGGCGGCGGGTTGTGTGGCGCAGGGTGATCGTTATAGAGCAGAGTTACAAGGGCGTATTGATGCGGTGGCTGAGCGTTCAAAAACGGTTGCCAATCGCCCCAGAGTGGCCCTGCTTGATTGGTTGGAGCCATTATTTGATGGTGGTCATTGGAGCCCGGAAATTATCGATTTAGCGGGCGGTGAACCCTGTTTTGGAGATAAACAACAACCCTCACAACGGCGCAGCTGGGCACAGTTAATTGACGCTCAGCCGGATTATATTGTCATTGCGTTGTGTGGTTTTAATATTGAGCGCTCTATGCAAGACGTAGAAGCATTCTTAGCCTGCGATGGCTTTACAGAGTTGCGATCAATCAAGAAAACGACGGTTTTTCTGGTCGATGGTAACGCCTACTTTAGCCGTCCGGGGCCGCGCTTGGTGGATGCCTTAGAGATTATGGCTCATGCTCTGCACCCCGATATACATCCATTGCCGACGGCATTGCCCGCGGCGATAAAAATCATTCAATAAGGTTGTAATGCAATGACAGAGGATAAAGCGAACAAGCAAGATAGCCATAAAAACAAAATGCAGAAGCTTAAGGAGAATGTCGATTCTTCTATTGCCGCAGCGGACACCGAGCGCGGTGTATTTATTTTGTTAACCGGCAACGGCAAGGGCAAATCCAGTTCTGCCTTTGGTATGGTTATGCGTGCTTTGGGTTATGGCTACAAGGTGGGTGTGGTGCAGTTTATTAAAGGCGCACAACTGTCTGGCGAAGAGATGTATCTTCGCGACCATTGCCCACAAGTGACTTTTGAGCAGATGGGTACCGGTTTTACTTGGGATACTCAGGACCGCTCTGGCGATATCGCCGCCGCCGAGAAAAGTTGGGCAGTGGCGCAAAAAATACTCGGTGATGATAGCTACCATCTGGTGGTACTTGACGAGTTGACCTATATGCTTAGCTTTAAGTATTTGGATCAGAATATGATCCTGCAAGCACTGAAAAATCGGCCTGAAAATCAATCCGTGGTGGTCACTGGTCGCGGTGGTGGTTCTGCACTGGCAGATATGGCCGATACTGTGTCTGAAATTAAAGAAGTTAAACACGCCTACAATGCCGGCGTCATGGCCCGCAAGGGCGTGGACTACTAATTGCGCCGCTTTTCGGCACGCAGTTTAATCACGGTACTGACAGTTTTATTGCCAGTGGTTGTGCTGGTCTCTCTTGTAATTGGCACGGTGAATATCACCATTAGCGATGCGCTTAATACCCTGTTAGGCAGTGCGACCAATCAGCAGATTGGAACCATCTTATTGGATATCCGCTTACCACGAATATTGATGGCTATTTTTGTTGGTGCTGTGCTGGCCAGTACCGGTGCCGTTATGCAGGGGTTATTTCGCAACCCTTTGGCAGACCCTTCATTAATAGGCGTGTCCAGTGGCGCCTCTGTAGGTGCCAGTCTAATGATTGTCACCGCCGGTGGTTTTATTCAAAGCGGTGCACTGGTCGGCTTGTCATTGGTGGCCGTGGGTGCATTTGTGGGTGGCTTTACGGCGACATTATTGGTCTATCGCCTAGCCACATCAGGCATCGGCACATCAGTGACCACAATGCTATTGGCCGGTATTGCCATTGCCGCACTGGCTGGGGCATTGAATAGCCTGCTCAGTTATTTTTCAGATAATGATATGTTGCGGCAGATTAGTCTGTGGCAGATGGGTAATCTCAGTGGTGCAAGCTGGTTAAAGGTTGGCATTATGGGTTCGGCCGCGCTGCTGCTGCTAATCTGCTTTCCTCGTGACAGCAGAGCGCTCAATGCCTTGTTGTTGGGGGAATCCGAGGCGCGTCATCTGGGTATTGATGTACAGCGTGTAAAACAGCGGCTGATTTTGTTAACCGCTTTGGGGGTAGGCATCTCTGTTGCCCTCGCCGGTCTGGTTGGTTTTGTTGGGCTGATTATTCCCCATATGGTGCGGCTGGCTATTGGGCCTGATCATCGCTGGCTAGTGCCTGCTTCGGCGCTAGCCGGCGCCACGTTGTTGGTGATCGCCGATAGTTTGGCGCGTATTGTGGTGATTCCCGCTGAGTTGCCGACCGGCATCTTGACGGCCCTCTTGGGTGCGCCATTCTTTGTTGTGTTGCTATTGCAGCAGCGTAAGGATGTGTAGCCGATGACCATGCTGGCAGACAATATTTCATTACATTTATCCGGATTCGATCTGCTGCGCAATATTAGCCTTGAGGTTGAAGCGGGTAAGGTAACGGCAATCGTGGGACCCAATGGGGCGGGTAAGTCGAGTCTATTGAAAGTGCTTACCGGGGATATGGTGCCTACCCGCGGACAGGTGCAACTCAATCATCGTCCGCTGGCGCACTGGCCACTATTAGATCGCGCACAGATGCTGGCAGTACTGCCACAGCATAGCCTGTTGAATTTCCCCTTCACCGCCAACGAAGTGGTTGCTCTGGGGCGTATACCGCACCAAACCGGCGTGATAAAAGATGCAGAAATTGTTGCTCAGGCATTGGATCTAGTGGATGCCAGCTATCTGCAGAAGCGTCTGTATACGCAGATGTCCGGGGGTGAGAAACAACGAGTTCAATTGGCGCGGGTACTGGCGCAGATATGGCAACCCAGTGATCATGGCGAGCAGTTTTTGGTATTGGATGAACCAACATCGGCGTTTGATCTGTCCCATCAAAAGTTAACGCTGGATATCGTTCGCCAGCTGGCCAATAGGGGGGTCGGTGTGGTGATGGTCTTACATGATCTTAATCTGGCCGCGCGTTGCGCTGATAATTTGGTGGTCTTCGACGGCGGGGGGATTGCCGCTCAGGGTCAGCCAGAGCAGGTGCTGACTGAGTCGCTAATAGCCAAAGTATTTGGCGTAAAGGCGATTATTAGTCAGCATCCGCGAACTAACCGTCCGTTGGTGATTACCTAATGCCATTATTACTGTTGCTGTTAATGAGTCTGTCACAGCTTGTTTGTGCTGAGATCAGGCTGGTGGATGATAATGGCGATGAGCTTGTTTTAGCACAACCGGCTCAGCGAATTATCAGCTTAGCACCCAATATTACTGAGGTTTTGTTCCATATTGGTGCAGGCGCGCAAATTGTTGGCGCCGATGAATACAGCAACTATCCCGAGGCCGCCAAACAGATTCAGCGGGTCAATAATCACGCTGCGGCAAACTATGAATTAATCCTGTCATTAAAGCCGGATCTGGTGATTGCCTGGCAGTCAGGCAATGGCGATAAGATCATCGACCCATTACGCAAATTAGGTTTTCCCGTGTTTGTGGTGGAAACACGCGAGATTGACCAGATTCCTGCGCTATTTCACCGTTTTGGCCAACTCAGTGGTCATGAAATAACCGCCCAGCAGCGTATCGATGAATTTACTCAGCGCTTACACAGCCTACGTAATGCGCAGGTTGATAAAGCTGTGGTAAGAACCTTCTACCAAATATGGCATGATCCGCTGATTACACTTAATGGCCAACATATGGTTAGTGACGTTATTAGACTCTGCGGCGGTGTCAATGTGTTTGCCGATGGCATACCACTGGTGCCTTATATCAATATTGAATCTATTGTGGCAGTAGATCCCGAGGTGATAATTGCCGGTGGCAGTGAGCAAGAACAGCCTGATTGGTTGGGTCGCTGGCAACAGTGGGCTGGTATTTCTGCGGTGCAAAACCAGCATATCTATTTGATTCCAGCCGATCTTATGCAACGTCACTCGATACGTATTCTCGATGGTGCAGAAATGATGTGTGATTATCTGGATAGGGCTAGGGCAACTGATAAGGCTGGTTTATAGGCTTTGGCTAGAGCAGCCGAAGGCAGTAAATATCTCGCTTAGCACAAAATAAAAAGCCGCTAACAAGGTTAGCGGCTTTAATTGTCCCTCTTTTTCACTCTGCTACATCTTAATACAGCAGTAGCGTTCGGACGTTTCTATTGTATTCCCCTAGTTTTATTATTATAGGTCGTACCCCCTCTCATCATGCTCAGTGAGATCTAAACCTCTTGTCTCACCTTCATCATCGATGCGTAATACTAACAGCTTATCGACCAGTTTCAATAGTACCAAGGTCACAATTGCGGTGTAAATAAATGTTGCTGCAATGCCTATAACCTGCACCTGTAACTGGCTGGCCATATTCATGCCTTCATTATAGCCTTGACCACTGAATACACCGAGTGCATCTGAGGCAAAGATACCCGCATAGAAGGTCCCTAGCATACCGCCGACACCATGTACGGGGAATACATCGAGAGAGTCATCAATTTTAAATCGCTGTTTAATAGCCTGAGTGGCGTAGTAGCAAATAATACCGGCGCTAAAGCCAATAATCAGTGCTCCACCAGGACCGACAAAGCCGGACGCTGGCGTAATAGTACCTAAGCCTGCAACCATACCGGTGACAATGCCCAGCACTGAGGGCTTACCGTATTTGACCCATTCCATCATCATCCACGCCAATGAACCTGCTGCGGCAGAAATATGGGTTACTAACATCGCCATACCGGCATCACCGTTAGCAGCCAGTGCTGAGCCGGCATTAAAACCAAACCAACCAACCCAGAGCATACCGGCGCCTGTGACGGACATGGTGAGGTTGTGGGGA
>NYXU01000007.1 GCA_002685715.1 Porticoccaceae bacterium
TCTTTATCTTGGCCGGCGACCCAGATATTGCTGGTAAAGCGCAGATCAATATCCGCATACTGGCGACGGAAGTCCGCTAGTCGCGGTGCAAGCCAAGTATTAAAGAACACTAAATTCACCCGTACAGTCAGCGTATGACTGCGTTCTTTGCCGAATACCTCATCCGTTACCAGTGCCAGTTTTTCAATTGATTCGCGCACACCCGGGATATAGGCGCGACCGGCATCGGTTAGTTCGAGACCTCGGGGTAGGCGGATAAATAGGGCGCAGCCTAATGTGGTTTCCAAGCCTTTTATTTGCTGGCTCACCGCGGCCTGAGTCATATGTAATTCGGTTGCCGCCAAGGTGAAATTTAGGTGGCGAGCGGAGGCCTCAAACGAACGAAGCCAATTTAATGGCGGTAGTCTTTTCTTCATTAGCTGGTCCCCGCAAGCGGTTGGTTACTGATCGGGATTATCAATAAGATAACCCAGTTCTTGCGCCGCACGTTGCAGTTGTGCCGTATAACCAAGCAAACTATCAAGGCTTTTACGAATCACCGGAGCATGGGTAAACAGGCAGGCACACAGCGTGCCACTGCTATTATTTACCGGTACTGCGCAGGCCACCATACCATCGACAAACTCTTCGTTGTCTATGCCTAGGCGACGTGTTTTTATCTGTTGTAACGCGGTTTCCAGTGCGTTGCCAGCAACAATGGTATTGCGGGTGTAGCGGGTTAGTGACAGATTATTAATTAGCCGTTGACGCTTCTCCTTGGCTAGCGAGCTAAGGTACAGTTTGCCGCTGGCGGTGCACCAGATCGGGGTATGGCTACCCACTTGCAGGTTAATTTGCAGTGGTGAATCGGTCTGCACTCTGTCGTAGTAAATCATCTCTGTGCCATTGGGTATGGCAATGCCACAGGTTTCGCCAATCTCTTCGGTAAGCCGCTGTAAAATAGCGCGGCGCGAGGTGCTGAAGCGATCGCTATGCAGCACACCCCAGGCGATACCATGCATTTTGGCGCTAGGGACTATCATGCCGCGCATATTGGTCTGAATAAAACCATCGCTCTCCANCTGATTTAACAAACGATGAATACTCGGNTTGGGAATGGCCAACTGACAGGCGAGATCCGCCGGCGACAGNGGTCGTTCAGCCGTNGCTACNGCNTCGATAATCTGCATNACGCGACTAATAGCAGANCCTTTTTCTCGACTACTCATNGTCTGGCTTAGCTCATGGTTGGCATAGAAAANTGNGCACCCTCACGAACACCAGCTGAGGGCCAGCGCTGGGTAATNGTTTTTCGCTTGGTGTAAAAACGCACAGCATCGGGNCCNTAGGCATGCAGATCGCCAAANANTGAACGTTTCCAGCCACCAAAACTATGGTAGGCCACAGGCACTGGTAACGGGATATTAATCCCCACCATACCCACCTGAATATGGTCGGAGAAGTAGCGCGCTGCCTCACCATCGCGGGTAAAAATGCAGGTGCCATTGCCATACTCATGGCTATCAATAAGGTCCATTGCCGCCTGCATACTGTCGACTCTCACTACCTGTAAGACGGGGCCAAAAATTTCTGCCTTATAGCTTTCCATATCAGCAGTAACACGATCGATTAGGGTGCCGCCAACATAAAATCCATTGTCATAGCCTGCGATACTGGGGTTGCGGCCATCAACCACAATATCGGCACCTTGCTGTTCCGCGCTATCGATATAGCCAAACACTTTCTGTTGATGCTGTTCAGTGATCACTGGGCCGAAGTCATTATCGGCATCATGGCAGGGGCCGATTTTTAAATCTTGCATCGCCGCTTGCATTTTACTGACTAGGGCATCGGCCGCTGCATCGCCAACAGCCACAGCNACAGATAGCGCCATACAACGCTCTCCAGAAGAACCAAAGGCGGCGCCTAATAACTGGGCGACAGCATTATCTATATCGGCATCGGGCATAACAATGGCATGGTTTTTAGCGCCGCCCAATGCCTGACAGCGTTTGCCATTGGCATTAGCGGTACGATAAATAGACTCGGCAATAGGGGTTGAACCAACAAAGCTTACCGCCTTAATGCGCTCGTCATTGAGTAAGGTATCAACGGCTTGTTTATCGCCATTGACCACATTCATTACCCCGTCGGGCAGCCCCGCCTGCTTTAATAGCTCGGCGATAAACAAGGTCGAGCTGGGATCGCGCTCTGAGGGTTTCAGAATAAAACAGTTACCGCAGACAATCGCCATCGGGTACATCCACAGAGGGACCATGGCAGGGAAGTTAAAGGGGGTGATACCGGCGACCACACCAAGGGGTTGGAATTCACTCCACGAGTCGATATTGGGCGCCACATTTTTACTGTGTTCGCCCTTGAGTAGTTCAGGTGCGCAACAGGCGTATTCAACATTTTCAATACCGCGTTGCAGTTCGCCGGCGGCATCATGACTAATTTTGCCATGCTCCTCACCGATCAAGGCGCAGATGATGTCGGCGTGCTGCTCAAGCAAATCTTTAAATTTAAACATCACCCGCGCCCGCTTAATCGCTGGGGTATTGCGCCATGCGGGGTAGGCGGCTTGCGCGGCGGCAATCGCTTGTTCAACAGTGGCTGTTGATGCCANTGCAACCTGTTTGCTTACCTCACCNGTGGATGGGTTGNANACCGCNTGNGTGCGNTCGCTATCGGTGATNATTTGGCCGTTAATTAAATGTCCTACGACTGTCATTGTATTGTCCTCAAAAAAAGAATGTTATGGCCAGAGCTGGCGATAGATCTGGATAATTTCATCGGCACTGGGCACGCGTGGATTATTGCCCGGTGACCCCGAAGCAAGAGCCTGTTCAGCCATAACCTCGAGGTTGTTAAAGAAGTGGTCGCGATCAATACCGAATTGTTCTGGGCTCGGTACCTGCAGTTCTGCATTGATGGCATAGAGCTCATCCATNAGTTTGCTATTGGCAACTGCGTCACTGTCATCAATAGCGGCCACGCCCATCGCGCGGGCACAGTCGGCGTAGCGCTGCGCTGCCGCGGGAATACTGAACTCGGTCACCGCCGGTAACAGCATGGCATTAGACAGTCCATGAGGCACATGATAGAACGCGCCAATAGGCCGCGACATACCATGCACCAGCGCCACCGAGGCATTGGAAAAAGCCACCCCAGCCAAGGTTGCACCGAGCATCATCTGCTCCCGCGCTGTTGCATTATCGCCCTGATGAAATACTGTGCGCAGATTGGGTGCCAGTAGTTTCATCGCGGCAATTGCCTGACTATCACTGTAGAGACTGGCTTTTTTACTGACATAGGCTTCCATTGCATGAGTCAGGGCATCTATGCCGGTATCTGCGGTGGTGCGGGGCGGCAGGCTTAAGGTTAGGCTGTAGTCGACCAATGCCGCTGTGGGCATAAAACCAATGCCAACGCAGAGCATTTTTTCATCGGTAGTTTCATCGGTAATAATGGTCACCTTAGTGCATTCAGACCCAGTGCCGGCGGTGGTGGGAATAGCAATAATCGGTAGTCCCGGTTCATTGACGATGCGGGGGAATTTATAGTCGCGCATCACGCCGCCGTATTTGCCCAATATGGCAATAGCCTTGGCGCTATCGATAGGGCTGCCGCCACCAATGGCAATAATGCTGTCATAGTCACCCTGACGCACTTTATCGACACCGGCTTGAATCGAATTGACAGTTGGTTCAGGAACGGTGTCAGCAAAAATATCGGCACTGATTGCACAGCCTTCAAGACTCTCTTGAAGACGACTAACATAACCCAATTGCACCATCATATTGTCGGTGACAATCAGTGGGCGCTGACAGCCGAGACTTTTAAGAATAGTGCCGGCCTCAGTGCTGGCCCCTGCACCCACTTGCAGGATGCGCGGTAAGATTATTTGTGTCGACATCATTAGCCCTCCTGTTGTTGCTTANTATTAATTGTGCGGCCCTCAATATAGAGTGATTTGAGTAGGCCGTAGGTCGCCAGCACAAGTACCACAGAAAATGGCAGTGCCGCGGCTATTGAGGCGGTTTGTAAACTCTGTAAGCCGCCAGCGAATAACAGCACCGAGGCAACGGCGGCGATGGCAACACCCCAGAAAATTCGCAGACGTGCGGGGGGATTATTATCACCCATCGCGACCAAGGTGCAGATTACTAGCGTGGCACTGTCTGCGGAGGTGACAAAGTAGGTTACCAACATAACCGTGCAGATGGTGGCCATAATACCGGTCAGCCAGAGGCCGAGATCCATGAGTTCAATGGTCTTAAATAAGGCGGTGGTGCGATCATCATTAACCGCAGCAACAACGCCACCATCACCAAATAATTCGATGGACATAGCGGTATTACCAAATAGGGTGATCCACAAAATCGTTAGTATTGTCGGCGCGCCAAGTACGCCTAATAAAAACTCTCTGATGGTTCGCCCGCGGGAAATACGGGCGATAAAAATGCCGGTAAACGGCGACCAAGCGATCCACCAACCCCAGTAGAAAATTGTCCAATCACTCTGCCATTGACGGTGCTCGGCGGGCGCCAACCAGGCACCCAGAGCGGGCGCATTAGTCAGGTAGTCGAGGGTATTAGCACCGATAGCACTGAGTAAATAAACCGTTGGGCCAAAAATAAAGAACAGTGCCAGTATCAGCATGGTCAGGCGCATATTAAGCACACTAAGTATGCGAATACCGCGGTTAACACCGGTTAATACAGAAATAGTGGCGACAATAGAAATAATGGCAATCAGCACTATCTGCGTCTCTGTACTGATATCGATACCGAGCAAATAGCTGATACCGGCATTCATCTGCTGGGCGCCCATGCCCAATGAGGTGGCGATACCAAATACGGTACCCAGCACTGCTAATAAATCAGCGATATAGCCAATCGGGCCATAGATACGTTCACCCAGTATTGGGTNCAGTGCTGAGCGAATGGATAGGGGTAGGCCTTTGCGATAACTGAAGTAGGCAAAACANANNCCNAGCATGGCNTAGAGCGCCCAGCCATGCAGACCCCANTGNAAGATAGTCACGCGCATAGCCACTTGAGCAGCGTCGGCAGTCAATGCCTGATCGGCCTCGATAAAGGGGTTGCCCTGNAGATAATACATCGGCTCGGCAATGCTCCAGAATAGAATGCCGATACCGATACCGGCACCAAACAGCATNGAGAACCAGGCGAAATAGCCAAATTCGGGTTTATCNGAGTCAGCGCCCANTCGAATNGTGCCGTAGCGGCNGAANACNAGNACTAAGGCCANTGCGATATACAGATTCATCAATANAATNTAATACCAACTGAGTTCAGCGGCGATAAAGTCTCGCGCTGAGCTNTACAGCCCATCGGCTGTTTGCGGGCTGATTAATGTAAACAGCACAAANGCAGCCACNAACCCCGCNGAACCAATCGCCATCATCGGGTGAATGCCATTGAGAAAACCTGAATTGTGCTGCGACATAATTATTCCCTAGAAATCATTATTGTAATTTTTATTTAAAACGATACNAAACATATTGTTATTCATATAAAAANNCGATGCAAGCGCTAAATCNTCACTACTTTTNTGCGATTTTACAGCCATAAAAAAAACCATGCCTGAGGCAACTTTTTTGTTGCTGGCGTCACCCACAGTAGGTTTTTACTATCGCGTCCATAACAGGTTAGCGGTGTAAACTCCTTTGGAACGTCCGATGCAAAATTCTCAACAAAATCACAAACAATTACCCCTCGAAGGGGTTCGTGTTGTCGACTTTGGTCAGCAAATTGCTGGCCCGGCGGTGGCCATGGTATTGGCTGATCTCGGTGCTACGGTGGTGCATATTGATCCGCCGACTGGACCGCAGTGGAAGCATCAAGCTAATGCGATATTAAATCGCAATAAAAGCTGCATATCGGTGGATCTGAAAACAGCGCAGGGCGTTGATCAGGCCATGCAGTTGATTGATCAGGCTGATGTGGTGATCGAGTCATTTCGCTCCGGCGTGATGCAACGTTTGGGTATCGACTTTGCCCAACTGCGTGAGACACGTCCGCAACTTATTACGCTATCGGTACCGGGATTTGCCAGCAATGATCAGTTGCGCAGTCAGTGGAAAGCCACCGAGGCGGTGGTTGCCGCTACCGCTGGTGCTTTTACCGATATGGGCTTTAATCGCGTATTGATGGGGTTAAACCCCTGTTTCTCACCACTGCCGTTGGCGTCCTCCTATACCGTGACTCTGGCCGCGAGTTCGGTGGTACTGGCGTTATTTGCTCGGCAAAAAACCGGCTGTGGTGACCATATAGAGGTGCCAGTAATCGCCGCAATGATGGAAGGACTGTCCTACAACTCTTATCAGGTTGAAAACCTACCCGAACGCTACAAAACCATGCGTGAGCTAGAGATCGAGCGCCGCCGTGAGGCNAATATCGATTGTGATCTGAGTTATGAGGCGCTTCAGGAGTATTTAGATCCTTTTTATCGTACCTATGAATGCGCAGATGGCCGTATGTTTTATGTGGTATGTCCCTCTCATCGCAATCATGCGCGCCGCTGTTTGGAGGTGCTGGGGTTATATGAAGAAGTGATGGCTGAGGGGATGCCCGAGGTGGAAGATCTCCACTTGCCAGTTAGCGAGTGGCAAGGTGAAAGTTCCTTGGGCGTCTACCCATTGCCCAGACGCTGGGCAGAGATTATTGCCGCGAAAATAAAGCTGGTTATGTTAACCAAGACATCGTCGGAATGGGGGGTAATCTTTGGCGAAGGGCAGATTCCCGGTGCCCCTCATAGAACCACCAAAGAGTGGGTGAACAGCGCGCACTGCCGTGATGCTGGTCTTATTGTGCAAGTGCAGGATCCAGAGTACGGATTGATGAAACAACCTGGTCCAGTGGCCTGGTTAGAAGAGTCTGCGCATCAGATGGTGGCCCCCTCGCCACGCAGATTTATCTCTTTTGACCAGGCGCTGGCCGAGTTGGCATTGGTGCCTGCAGCCACTCTGCCAACGCAACAGCCGCAGCCTCACCCACAGCCCCATAAACAGGGCTGGTTGGATGGGCTGCGAGTATTGGATTTAACCAATGTGATTGCTGGTCCGCATTCCACCGCATTCCTCGGGCGCTTTGGTGCTGAGGTAATTAAGGTCGAGCCGGTGGTGCCACTNTACGATCCGCTGATCGGGACATTATTTGCCTTTCAGGCAGATATGGGCAAAAGCAGTGCGCTACTAGATATCAATACTGAGCAGGGTCGAGAGGCGTTTAACCGGTTGGTGCGTTCGGTCGATATGGTGGTGATCAATGCGCCTGAGAGACAAATGCAACCTTTGGGTCTNGATCATGCGGCGCTGCAAGCGATCAACCCCGGTGTGCTATTTTGCCGTTTGGATTGCTTTGGTGGTCCTATGCCGGCGAACAAAACTAACTATATTGGCTACGACGATATTATTCAGGCGAATAGCGGTATTATGAGCCGCTTTGGTGGTCCTGAGACGCCCGAGGAGCATGCGCATTTGGGTACCCTCGATGTTAACTGCGGGTTTGCTGGCGGTCTGGCCATGGCTGTGGCACTTTACCACCAAGCGAAAACCGGTGCCGTTAGCCGCGCCAGAACCTCGTTGTCGGCGGTGACCAATCTCGCTCAGTTACCTTTCTGTTTTGATTATGCGGGATTGGAGGATTTTAATGAGCCCTCTGGCCGTCAGGCTATGGGCAATCATGCCTTATCGCATTTCTATCAAACTGCAGATGATTGGATTTTCCTCGATGCTGAGTCGGCTGATTTAGCCAGCCTAAACAGGGTGCAGGGTTTACAGGGTATTACTGATACCGCGGATATTCAGGTATTTTTAACTGTCGCCATGCAACAGGCCGCGTCACAGACATGGGTCGAGCGTTTGTTGGCAGCCGATATTGCCGTGGCACAGCCAATGTCGATTGAAACATTACGTGAGCAATACAGTCGCATTGCCGACGGTACCGTGGGCACTGATCGAGGTAGCTTTGCTTTTTCCATTTACCCAGATCATCCCAGCGGCCATCAGCTAACACAGATCGATCATTACGCGATTAGGCCAAGCCGTGCCCGCATTGATGCCGTTAGCCCAACTGAGGCCCATGGCCACTCAACAAGAAAAATCTTGGCAGCAGTGGGTTATAGCCAGTCACAAATAGATGAGATGTTAGCGCAGGGCATTGCCGGTTTGGCGTGGGGCAAAAGCTATTTGCCAGCGGATACCCTTGGCGAACCTGTCCCTGAGCTAGATGGACTGCTCAGCACAGCGGATACAGAGGCTGTAAGTTGGGTCGATATCGAGCCTACCGATGGCGATATCTTCATCACATAATGTGCAGTAGCCATAGTCACCGCTGTCGATGCGCGCTAGCGCTGTTACGATTCCGCTGAGTTGTCGCTGACGGCGGCGGGTGGCTTCCTGAGCCATCTGTGCGCCTTGCATGGCGTCAATGCGCGACAGTCTGCCGACCATGGATTGATCTAATTGCACTGGTTTGCCAGCATCGGCTGATAGTTTTTCCAGCTCCTGTAATTCTTCACGCAGTTGACACAGACGCACACGGAAAGCCTGTTGCTGTGCTCTGTCCATTAGATTGATGGCATCTCGTCAATGGCATAGGCCTGTTGTTCCAACCAGGGCGCAATACTGACTAACTGTGGAACGATTTCATCAGTGTAGATAGTGCGACAGATCTGGGCAATTTGCTCAGGCAGAGCGCCTAATTCATTGTGGCGGCAGAGCATGGTTAGGTGTCTGGCATTGGCGCCATTGGCGAGTTTGAGCACATGGCACCCTTTAAGTAATTGCGGGTAGCGCACCATGCACAGGCCAGTAGTAATGGCCCAACCCTGACCCGATTGCACAAACCGCATCAGGGTTTGGGTGCTATCTAATTCATAGGCAGTCTGCAGCTGTATATTAAGACGGCGGGCAATAAGATCGGTGACAGCACCCAGTCTGGATTGTCTGGTGTAATGAATAAAGGGCACGTTTTCTGCTAACCACGCGGCTGTCACTGTACCATCCTGAGCATAATGATCTGGCACAATCATCACAAAGGGATCCCGTAGCACTGGGTGGCGCTGTAATTCAGGCTGCTCATCAATCGGGTCACTGGTAATTAAGATATCGAGATTGCGCTTAAGTAGGTCCTGAGATAATGATGAACCCAGACCAGTACGCAGTGATAGTTTTGATGCAAAGGGTTTTATCTGNTGCATAAACTCGACACCGGCAACATCACAAAATGAATCTACCATACCGATATTGAGTGGAAGTAGACCGCCTTCAGCACATAGCCGCACATCGGCCAACATACGCTGTGTATCATTGATAATCTGCTGAGCATAGTCCCTGAGTACTTGCCCGCTGGGGGTGAGTTTTATTGGCCGCGAGCGGGTGATAACCAGCGGTGTCTCAGTTTGTGCTTCTAATTGCTTNATGGTCTGGGATACCGCCGATTGGGTGATACCTAGACGCTCAGCGGCCTGAGTCAGGGTCTCCGCCTCGGTCACTGCGGCAAAAATACGCAGCGCAGAGATTTCAATGGTTTTGCTGTTTTTCATAGCGCTAGAGTATAAGCGATGAAGACTGTTGTGCCTTACTCAGGTGCGGCAAGACTTCTTAATGCTGCGACACCAATTGCGACACCTTGATACTCTGCCATGGCGTCGAGCAAACAATCCCATAAAAATTCTGTTGCAGCGATATCGCTGAGAATATGAAAACACAGGGTACTACCCATATCTTGGCGGATAACCACGGCATTGATTTTGGCCACAGAGGTTTGTGCGACCTGCCCTTGAGCAAACTGCTGAGGGCGCAGATCGACAGCGCAGATTTTGGCTAACATTTCTGCCGCAGTGCTCCCTGTGAGCGTCAGCCAACTATGGCTATCGGCACGGGGTAGGCTATAGGTTTGCGCGGGTAACTGCTGCTGGTTAAGGCTGTTGATCAGGGTTGAGTTAGCGTTAATATCGGCCAATATCAGTAGCTCTTGTTGCGATAGTCTAGCCACCAAGCTGTGGTCACTTTGTCGTATGGCTCTGTTGGGCGCATCTGGCAGGTTAACGCCTTGACTGGTCGCCCAGTCCGGCGCACCTGCACCTTTAAAACCGCTGCGCGGTAGCGTTGATAAGTCGACCAGTCCCAAGTGAGCGGCGAGTAGCGCTTCCATTGTAGGGTCGGCATAGTGGTTGACAATAATGGCATCCGCTAGCTGTTCAAATTGTGCCTGCAGTTGGCTGTGACGGCGGTAGATAGGGCTGCGTCGATTACTGTGGGTTGCGGTTAATGCCGTCATAGTTACAACGCCTGTCGCTCAGTGTGCGGATCATAAAAGGGTAGAGCAACAACCTCGGCATCGACCATTACACCGCCAGTCGAGCGAATGCTGATCAGGCTGCCGGGTTGCGCTTTATCCGGTTGCACATAGACCAAGCCAATAGGCTTGGCCAAGGTGGGCGAGTAGTTGCAGGAGGTAACACGTCCGCTCATCTGCTCACCATCGATTACCAGATGGCTCTCTAAAGGAATTGGTGCATTGGGATTGTTGATAACAAATCCCACCAGGCGTCTTGTTGGGGTTTTTTTAGCTAATTCCTCGAGGGTTCTGCCGCCGACAAAGAAGGGCTTTTTAGTCGATACCGCCCAGCCCATTTGCACCTCTGCAGGATTAGACATAGCGTCGGTATCTTGGCCAATAATAATATGCCCTTTTTCCAAGCGCAGTACGCGCTGCGCTTCAATGCCAAAAGGCTTAATATTGTCGGCTTTACCAGCTTTAAGTAAGGCGTCCCACAGGGCTTCGCCATACTGGTGGGGGATATGCACTTCATAGCCGAGCTCGCCGACAAAGCCAACGCGAATAATCCGCGCTGCTATGCCTGCGACAGTCCCTTGGCGCACGCCCATATAGGGAAAGGCTTCAGCCGATAGATCAATATCGGTGCAGAGCTTGGCCAGTACGTTGCGCGCTTTTGGCCCGGCGATATTAACACCACAATATGCTGCAGTCACATTGGCTATATCAACATCCAGACGCCATTGGGCATTCCATTTCAGCATGGTCTGATAAACCCGATCGACGCCGCCCGTAGTGGCGGTAACATAGTAATGTTGTTCACTAAAGCGACAGGCGACACCGTCGTCGATAACCACACCGGCCTCATTGGTGAGCAACGCATAACGGGCTTTGCCCACCGGCTGCTTAATAAAGCCAAAGGTATAGAAACGATTGAGAAATTCACCGGCATCGGCACCGCGCACTTCGATACCGCCAAGGGTGGAGACATCCACCACGCCGACATTATTGCGCACATTGTTGACCTCATTNTTAATNCANNGATCGCGCTCTGCNGGTNCGCCATANAANGCCGGTCGGTACCAGGCNCCNGCCTGAAGCATTTGGGCNCCGGCNTCNATATGACGATAATGCATAGCACTGCGTCGTGCCGGATAAAAACTGCGTCCCGCGCTATGGCCGAGATGCTCTGGAGCAAAGGGTGGCCGCGCTGTGGTCACACCGGTGTCGGCGACCGTGCGATTGGTGGCTGCTGCCACCAGTCGCGCCGCGGCCAATGCCGAGTGCCGGCCCTGTGAGGGTCCCATACCACAGGTGGAATAGCGTTTAACCAGTTGAATATGCTCATAGCCATCACCGGTGGCATTAATAATATCGGCGATGGTGAGGTCTTCATCGAAATCAACAAACTCTTTGCCCTTGGGGTGAGCAAAGATTGGCCAGTGATGATTGGGACTGTGCCGTTGCCGAGCGATAGCCCTAGGGGTGGGTTGCTGGTGTAGTCCTAGCGCCTTGGTTGCAATGGTTGCGGCTCTAGCACCTTCGGCAAGGCAGGCCTGTAAATCCCAGTGACTATTGACTGAACCGGCCACCTGCAATGCTTTGGGCAGATTACTCAGAGTAAACATGGCGGTTTTATCGTCGTAACTCAGTTGACCACCGGCCTGACAGGCCAGTTGGTAGGTGGGGGTATAACCCACCGCCATAGACAACAAGTCGCAAGTGATTATCTCGCCATCATCAGCACAGATGCCGGGCTCAATAATCTGTCGCACCTCAACGCTGCAAAGATGATTATTGCGTTGTTTAGCACTGTAAACCGCGTAGCCGCTTCGCACTTCAATCTCACATTTGGCAACAGCTTTAGTGAGGGCGCTGCTATTCGGTTTATCGCGTAGATCAATAATCGCTTTAACCGTGACACCGGCATCGAGTAAATCTAATGCATTGGCGTAGCCATCATCATTACCGGTAACAATCACAGCAACGTCACCGGGGCGTGCGGCATAGAGATGCATTAAGCGCTGGGCGGCACTACTCATCATCACACCAGGGATATCATTATTGTGAAAAACCGCCTGCTGTTCCAAGGCACCTGTGCACAGAATGGTCTGCTTGGCGCGCACTTTATACAGGCGGTTGCCGCAGATAATGGGCAGCCAGTTATCGGCAAACCAGCCATTGACCACCGCATTGCTCATGCAAGTAATATTTTCCTTGGCATTGACCTTTAGCACCAACTGATCGCGGACGCTGTTAGCCAAGTTACCACTGGCATCAAAGCGGGCGTAGTTTAAAGAGCCACCCAATATGGGGTTTTCATCGACCAGAAGCACCTCGCAGTCACTCTCTGCTGCGCTAAGCGCGGCCTGTAATCCACTTGGACCGGCACCGACAACAACGATATCGAAAAACCTGTACTGTTTGTCGTAGTAGTCCGGCTTAAGTTGTTGGTCAATCACGCCAAGACCGGCTTTTTTGCGGATCAATGGCGCCCATTTTTCCCATATACCTCGCGGTTTAAAGAACGCTTTATAGTAGAAGCCTACGGGTAGAAATCGGGAGAATAATCCCAGCAGCGAACCACGGTCATAGCGCAGACTGCCGCTGTAGTTCTGTGCCTTTACGGCGAGGTTATCGCTAATGGCTTCACGGTCGGCGAGGGTGTTGGGGTTAGAGGGTAGCTGTACTAGCGTATTGGCATCTTGGCCGGCCATGGTCAAAACACCACGGGGGCGATGATATTTAAATGAGCGACTGAGCAACCATTGATTATTAGCGGCTAGGGCACTGGCAATACTGTCGCCGGCAAAGCCAAGGTAAGCTTTATTTTCAAAACTAAAGCTTACTGGCTGATCTCGGTCAATCAGCGCTCCATAGGGTGCAGGCAGGCGTTTCATGATGGTTGCTCCGCAGATGGCTCGGTAAAATCAATGCGTTGCTGAAATAGCTCGCTGGCCTCGAAGGTGCGTATCACCTCATCGGTAATGCTGTTGCGTTGGGCCAAGAACCAAAAGGAACTGGCGGTATGGCACCACCATTCAGTGACGATACCGGCCGCATTGTCATGAAAAAAAACATACTCAGCCCATTGTCTTGAATCAGTGTTGCGCGGATCCGGCATAGGGTGGTATTCACCACCATAGGTAAACTCTGAAATATTGCGCGGGCCATTAAGCGGGCAGGTTAATAGTTTCATCTGATATCTCCGTTAATGACTGGCGGCCGTGGCGCCGGCTTCATTAACCTGATCGTACTGATAAAAACGCTCGAGCTCGAAGGGCTTGATAATATCCGGTACTTTTTTCGTCGCCACCAGTTCGGCCATGGTGACACCGCAAATCGGTGTGGCTTTAAAGCCCCAAGTACCCCAGCCAGCGTCGAGATAATAATTTTCCACCGGACTCAAGCCCATAATGGGACTGTAGTCTGGCGTCATATCGGTGGTTCCCGCCCATTGCCGCAACAGTCGCGCCTGGGCTAAAAANGGNAAAAGTTCCATGGCAGCGGCACTCAGTGATTCNCGTTGATCCANNGTGGCTCTNGTGTGATAGAGNGGGTAGGGNTCAGAGCCACCACCNATGACAAACTCNCCTCNAGAGGTNTGATGGACGTAGACATGAACNTGGGGCGAACTGACATGGGGTGTTAGAACAGGNTTGTAGGGTTGGGTGACCATGGCNTGNANNGGGTAGCAATGNATCGGNAGCGGAATACCGGCTTTTTTNGCNACNANAGAACTCGCGCCGGCAACNGCCTGCACCACTGCNCCACATTCGANACGGCCACGATTAGTCTTNACCGCGGTTACNCGNCCNCGNGTAATNTCNATNTCNTCTACTTCGGTGAGTTGATGCANTTCGACNCCGCGTTCGCAGGCGCCTTTGGCATAGCCCCAAGCAACAGCATCATGACGGGCGGTGGCACCATCGGCATGCCAGAGTCCCGCCATAATCGGAAAGCGCACGTCCTCCGACATATTGAGATTAGGCACCAAATCGGCAATGGTTTGTCGATCGATAAGTTCTGAACGAACGCCGAGATGTTGATTGACTTCAGCACGCCAGCGAAAGCTACGAATAGCGGCATCGCTGTGCGCCAGTGTTAACTGACCGCGATTTTCCATCATCACGTTGTAGTTGAATTCATTGCTGAGGTTGTTGTACAGCTTGACCGATTCGCGATAAAAGTTAACCCCGGCTTCGGTCAGATAATTAGAACGAATGACCGCAGTATTGCGAGCCGTATTACCGCCGCCGAGATAGCTTTTTTCCAGTATGGCAATATTGCTAATACCATGATATTTAGCCAGGTTGTAAGCGATGGCGGTGCCATGACCGCCGCCACCAATAATGACCACATCGTAATGTTTGTTGAGTTTTGTGGCGGGGGTGAAATGATGTTTGGCCGGATACTCGCTACTGAGTCCATATTTTAATAGCCCAAAAGGCATANAGCTCCCCCCTGAATNANNTTTTANCTNCCTAANAACACCACAGTTTTATTGCCATCCAAAAACACGCGGCGTTCGATATGGTATTTGACTGCTTTTGCCAGAGCCATGCATTCATTATCACGCCCCACTCTTACCAGATGATTGGGGCCGTAGTTATGATCAACACGGGTCAAAATTTGCTCAATAATCGGACCTTCATCAAGATCCGAGGTGACATAGTGGGCTGTGGCACCGATCACTTTTACGCCGCGATCATAGGCTTGATGATAGGGCTTAGCGCCCTTAAAGCCGGGCAAAAAGGAATGGTGGATATTGATGCAACGGCCCGACAATTGCTCGCTTAGATCGTTAGACAAAATTTGCATGTAACGCGCCAATACCACTAATTCGGTGCCGGTCTCGTCGATGATTTCCAGCAGCCGTTGTTCCTGCTGTGCTTTGCTATCTTTGCTGACGGGCAGGTGAATAAAACGGATACCTTCACGCTCCACCATGGGGCGCAAATCCTGATGGTTGGATACTACCGCGGTGACCTCCATATTAAACTCACCTTTGCGACGGCGATACAATAGATCGTCAAGGCAGTGATCGTATTTGGACACCATCAGAATGGTTTTCACCGCCACCGATGGATCATGAAACTGCCAGTCCATAGCAAATTGTGCAGAGACCTCAGTAAAAGCGTCTTTCATGATCTCAATAGACGGTGATTTATCTTGACGACGAAAAACCGCGCGCATAAAAAACTTATCGGTTGACTCGTCGTCGAATTGTTCAAGGGCACATATATAGCAGTCTCTGTCGGCCAAGAAACTGGTTACGGCAGCGACGACACCGCTACCTGCGCGACAGGTGCCGGTAAAGATATAGTTATTGGCCTCTTGGGGCATGGTGGTCATGTTAATTGCCTGATGTTATTGAAAAAGTGCGATTATAGGCCAAGCCCGATAGTTTGGCGCGGCCTTCACCCTTTTTTCATAACCCTATGATCATCGACGTTATTGCTGGGGTCAATCATTCAATCGTATCCTTAGCCAGACTACTGATAAGATGAAAATCTGCTAATTATTTATGTGCCCAGCGCATGCCCGCCGAGTAACGATCGGCAAAGCCCGGCCAGGGTTTGGTCGGCACACCATCGACAGGAATTTGGTTTGAGTNTCCATGCAGTTTTAAGTAACCACAGGCTTGCTCGAGTTGTTTGATATGACAGTTCATCATGGCCAGTGCAAAGTGTTTATTATTGTGGTTTAACTTTTGTGTATCCCAGGCCGACTCATAGTAATGACCGAGATCTTCTTGGTGCTGATAAGCAATTTTGGGTGCCGGATGGGGTGCTACATTATGACGCGCGCTTAGGTAGGTGAGGAGATAAGTGTGGTCACCACCGGTGTGCTGGAACATATCTTCGATAGCCGGATAGATCGATACATCATCAAACTCCCCAGCAATATACATCAACGGTACCGTTATCTTAGCTAGCGCGTCTTTATCGAACAGGCCAAATTGATTACCCCAAGGTGCGAAGGCCATTACTGCACGCCATTTGGCATCCACCACAATATCGCTGTATTGACCGCCAGCACAGCTATTAAGCAAGGTTTTTAAGGTGGCCAGTTGGGTGGGATCAGAGATACCTCTGTCCCGAGCAATACCGGCCTCGGTAAAACTGTAGCAACCACCAATGGTATTGACTGCTCCGTAGGCACCCATGCTGTAGCCGATCAGGCCCGCTCGTTCTGTGTCGATGTGCTTTTTTACAAAACTCTTTGCAGAGGTTAAATAATCAAGCGTGAACTGTTGATCGCGTGAGCGGTTATACAGGGTACTCGGTGCACCACCGCGCGGGTTATTGGCTACATCGACGTCAGCATTAGTGGAATCGGTGTGGTCGATGGCAGCAACAATATAGCCATGGGATGCCAGATGTTCGGCGAGATAAAACATCAAGGTTCTGTAGCCGGTGTGACCATGGGATATTACCACTAGGGGCCACTTTTCTTTGCTAGCCATTATTTCAGCATCGCGNTANGCNTTGGCTNGCAGTGAAAATGNTTGCCCNAAGCGGGTTTCNTTGTCGTATTGGGTNAGCGACATTGATGCAANATTGCGNGCTGGATACCATATTTCCAAGAGCAAGGNNCGATCTGCAATTTNCCNCGTTNCAATATTNAGTTGATCGGGATTAACGATTTCTATGGTGCGAACGCCAACAGGCATGGGGCCCTCAANGGCCANTNCGGGNAGCATATTNCTGTGAGTCTTATTGTANAGCTGTTCAGGCTCTGGTTGACTGTTGTCGCAACCGGCGATGAGTATAAGCGTGCCTATGCACANTGTGAGGTTGCGCAGGTGGTGCCTTAATGGTCGAGNAGATAGACATTGATCTAAGCGTCTGGTGATGGTTTGCATTTTAATGGTCTCTTGTATTTTTATAATCTTTTTGTGTTTTAGCCTTTCAGCCTTTAAATCTTTTAGTCTTTTTGTAGTGAGAATATCACCAGCATTTGTGGTTTTAGTAATGGCATTTGTATACCTTGATTCATCAGTGCCGCACCGCTGATCTTACTCTGCTGTGGCACAATTGGATCGCAGTCACTGGGCCATTCGGTGGTCATTGTGTAGATAGTATCAGGTTCTAAGCCCGCTAAACGAATCGGTTGCGGCAATGTGCTGTTATGTCGGGTCAATAAGGTATAGGAAAATAATGCCAGCGACTTATCCGCCGCGACAATACCAAAGCTATGGGCATAACTGGCAGTATCCAGTCGGTAGAGATCACCACTATGGATTAAGCGCCGGTAGCGTTTGTGTAAGGCTATGGCTGCCTGCAGACTGCTGCGCTCAGTTTGATTAAGTGCCAGTAAGTCGGCCTCGACACCCATATGGCCGAACAGAGCGACCCCTGCTCTGGTGGTGATATTAATTTTACGGCCGGTGATATGGCAGTCCTCAGCACCCACATGCGCGCCCATAATCTCGGCAGGGAAGAACATTGAAAAGCCTTTTTGTATGGCTAATCGGTCCAGTGCATCATTGTTATCCGAGGCCCAAATGCGATCGGTAAATTGCAGGATACCAAGGTCGGCACGTGCNCCCCCCGACGCACAGCTCTCTATTTCGATATGGGGGAACTGCTGTCTTATTTTGGCCAGTAATTTATACAGGTTGTGGGTTTGCTGATGCACTAGCGCCTTGCCATNANTGTCCATTGGCTGATGAATATCGCGGTTCATATCCCATTTTAGATAGCTGATGCGATGGTCTGTCAGTAGGGCCTGAATACAGCCCCATAGATAGCTCTGCACCTCAGGGAGNCTGAGATTTAATACCAGCTGATTGCGTGCCAGTATGGGTTGGTTGGCACCTGCGCCCAGCACCCAATCCGGATGTTCACGAAACAGGTCACTGTTTGGGTTAACCATTTCCGGTTCAAGCCAGAGACCAAATTCCATACCTAACGATTCGACATGATCGATTAAGGGNTCGAGCCCTTGTGGATAGACGGNTTTATCGACGATCCAGTCACCTAATCCTGAACTNTCATTATGTCGCTGTTTAAACCAACCATCATCGAGAATAAATCGTTCCGCACCCACACGTGCGGCCTGTTCAGCAAGCTGCAGTAATTGCTGCGGCTGATGGTCAAAATACACTGCCTCCCAGCTGTTGTAGTGCACCGGTCTAGGTTTGTTATAAGTGCGCTGGCAACTTATTGCTGAGCGATAGAACTGATGAAACTGTTGCGATAGTCCATTGAATCCAGTGTTGGAATATCCGGCATAGAGCGTTGGACTGAGATAGCTGCCACCAGCGGGGAGAATAATTTCTCCTGCCAGTAATAGCTCACCCATTTGCACATAGCCTCTACCATCACCGAGTAATTCTGTGCTGATACGATGATTGCCGCTCCAGCCTAGGTGCAGCCCATAGGCTTCGCCGGCAGATTCAGTCGTGGATTGATCAGTGATAAGTAATCCGGGAAAGGTATTATGCGAGGTGCGACCACAGATATTTTCGCGACTATAAATGCCGCTGTGCCGAGAAACGCGCTGCAACTGAAATTCACCCGCCCAGCAGCCTTCGAAGACGATCANNTGATCGAGTGTTGAGGGGACAGCAAGNCNGGGGGCATCACAGCGGTCNAGAGTTAGTTCGGTATCGCCACTGTTGGTAACTTCGGTGGAAGCTTGCACAATGCCGCTATGCGCATCCATCGTCAGTTGGTGGCTCAGCCGGAGGTTATTAGCCTGGTCTTGGGTAACGATTAACAGCTGCTGTGCACTGGCTTGGCTGATTTTTTCAATACGACAATCAGGTACCTTATAGACGCCGGCGCGATGACCACGCAATCCACTCTGACCTAAAAATCCACTGCCAGCCATTGGGGTAAGGGAAATTGTTGCTTCTTCAGCACAACAACTGGGTGCTTCCTGTCTGATACTGAGCGCACTGAGCATTTCTGGCGTTGTCTCTTCACTGAGTTTGGCACCCCAATACAATAGACTGGGTGAAGCGCCACCACAGTCCAGTATTAACTGGCTAACGGCGCTAGAAAGCACATAATAGGAATGACCTTGCATAATGCTCTGTGACTTCCTCTGATTGAAAACGATTGACGAATTATGCTCAGCACCCTAAGGTCTGCTGTACTAAAAAACCATGGCCGAACTGCCACCTTCTTTATACCAGTGTGGGCCAGCTAAAAACAATAATAACTCTATTATCGGGGACTACTAATGCAGTTGGAACTAGTGCAAATAAGTGTTTTTTTGGCTGTAACTGCCATGATCGGTGGTATGACTTATATAAAGTGCAGAGCGGCGCCCCGTTTAGCCACAGATTCTAATAAAGAGTATTTTCTTGCCGGTGGCGGGCTGTCATGGGTATTTGTCGCCGGTTCAATTACGCTGACTAATCTAAGTACGGACCAGCTGGTAGGTATGAATGGTAACCAGATGGCGCTGTTAGCTTGGTGGGAGTTGGCAGCCGTTGTTGGGCTATTTATTTTAGCCAAGATTTTTTTGCCGGTTTATTATAAAAATAACTGTACTACGACCACCGAGTTGTTGGAAAAGCGCTATGGCGATAAAAATATTCGCGCGGTTATTAGTGTGCTATTCCTGCTCGCCAATATGTTTATCTTTTTACCTGCCGTGATTTACACCGGCGCGTTGTTTATGCAGTCAATGTTTCAGGTGGATATCAATCTGATGGTATTGGTGCTGGCCTTTGCATTGGTTGGTGCAGCCTATGCTGTGTTTGGTGGCTTGCGCGCGGTGGCGGTATCGGATACCTATTCCGGTATTCTGCTACTCGGTATGAGTCTGGTGGTGGTTTATTTGGCGCTGGATACGATTGATTTTGATTTGTCTGGTGTGCCAGCTGAGCGCTTGACTCTAATTGGCGATGATCAATCACCGCTACCTTGGCATACATTGCTGACCGGTATGATCTTTATCCAGACGTTCTACTGGAGTACCAATCAAACGATTACGCAGCGGGCAATGGCATCGAAAACATTAGCCGAGGCACAAAAAGGTGTCTATGCAGCGGCGGTGATTCGTCTGTTAATCGTGCCTTCGATTATTGTGATTCCCGGTATTGTTGCCTACAAGCTCTACGGTGATATTGGTGATGCTGCCTATGGTCGTATCGTTGGTGATATTTTACCCGGTTGGTTATCCGGTGTTTTTGCTGCCGCTATTGCTGCCGCCGTACTGACTACCTATAACAGCTTGTTGAATTCTTCGGCGGCGCTGTATGTCTGTGATATCCATGAAAATTATATTGATAGTCAACCCAATGTGCGCAAGCTAAGTGCCGTAGTGACTGTCTGTCTGGTACTGATTTCAATTTTGATGGTGCCGGTATATCAGGGCGCTGACAGTATTATCAATCTTATCCAAGAACTCTGGGGGCTGGTAAGTATGCCGATTCTGTCAGTGTTTATTGTTGGTCTGCTGTTTGATAATGTGAAGGCCAATGCGGCGATTATTGCCGTAGTACTGGGGACGTCTCTGTACGCCTTTTTTACCTTTGTGTGGATGCCGATCCATTATATTCATATGATGCTAATCACCCTGTTACTCTGCGTGGCTGTCGCATTGCTGGCCAATCGTATGGTCTTTGGTCAAACAGCGAAGTTGAGGACGGCGCAGCGCTAGGATTAATCTATGGGTGATTTTAACGCGATTATTGCCCGTCGTGACTGGCAACGGCCAGAGATTTTTCAATGTAATCGTCTACCTGCTCATGGAGCCCTCGCGGCCTACCATAGTGCTAAGGCAGCGTTACTCGGACAGCCCTCAGACTATGTGCAATCGATTAACGGTGACTGGCGTTTCGCTCTCTATCCGCAGCCCGAAGTCGTACCAGAAATATTTCCTCAGCGTGATTTTGATGATAGTGATTGGGTTGTTATGCAGGTGCCAAGTAACTGGCAACTGCAGGGGTTTGATAAACCCATCTACACCAATATTAAGTACCCTTTTCCCTGTAAGCCGCCATTAGTGCCTGAGCAAAACCCTACCGGTTGTTATCGCACCACATTTGTTCAACCCACTCATTGGCAGGGGCGCAGTACCCGCATTATTTTTCATGGTGTCAACTCGGCCTTTCATCTGTGGTGCAATGGTCAATGGGTTGGCTATAGCCAAGATAGTCGTTTGCCCGCCGAATTTGATTTATCGGCTTTTATTGTCGATGGCGCCAATCAACTTGCGGTAATGGTGTTGCGATGGTGCGATGGCAGTTATTTAGAAGATCAGGATATGTGGTGGTTAAGTGGTATTTTCCGCGATGTTGAACTGCTTAGTAAGGCTGCAGATCATATTGCCGATGTTGCCATTGAGACTCAGTTACACAGTGACTATCGGCAGGGTGAATTGCTGGTTCATCCACAGCTAGTGGGTCAGGCGAGTTTATTGTCGCTGCAACTTTACTATCAAGAGCAAATTATTGTGCAGGCATCTGTGGAGGTGCAAGATCAGTCGACTCATCAGCTGCTCGTCGATAAGCCTCACCTTTGGTCGGCAGAAGTGCCCAATCTTTATAGACTTGTACTGTCTTTATTGGACAGTCAGGGGCAGTTGATTGACTGTGAAGCCTATGATGTCGGCTTTAGGCAGGTAGAGATTGAGGGTGGGCTTTTACGTGTCAACGGTGAGCCTATTTTGATCCGAGGTGTGAATCGCCATGAGCATCATCCAGATAATGGTCATGCCTTAACGTTAGCCAATAGGGAAGAGGATATTCGCCTGCTAAAATAGCACAATTTCAATGCCGTGCGCACGGCACATTACCCTA
>NYXU01000038.1 GCA_002685715.1 Porticoccaceae bacterium
GCCTTCTGCTTGCGCGCCCCATTGGGGGCCACGGCGATCATCATCGGACTGTACGCACTCAATTGATCACTCCGGCATCCAGCAACGCCGCGTCCACCGCATCACCCAACTTTTCAGTTATCTCAGCGACATGGCTTCGGTCAATGATATAGGGCGGTGCTAACAAAATATGATTGCCATGCAGGCCATCAATGGTGCCACCGTTCGGGTAACAGGCCAGACCGCGCGCCATGGCATGACGCTTAATTGACGAATGAATAGACAGTGAGGGTGGCAATGGCGCTTTAGTATCACGGTCTGCGACCAACTCCAGACCACGGAATAACCCACGCCCGCGAATATCCCCTACGTAGGGATGATTGGCAAAGCGCTGGCGCAATGACTGGTCCAAGATATCGCCCATATGCTGAATATTATCGAGTAGCTTTTCGTCGACAATGGTCTGTTGCACTGCGAGCGCGGCGGCGCAGGCAGTGGCATGGCCAATATAAGTATGACCATGCTGAAATAATCCCGAACCATCACGGAATTTAGCGTAAATATCGGCCGAGCAAAGCGCTGCTCCAATCGGCTGGTAGCCTGCGGCCAAGCCTTTTGCCACAGTGACAATATCAGGTCGAACACCCTCTTGCTCACAGGCGAATAAAGACCCTGTGCGGCCCATACCACACATCACCTCATCCAGAATAAGTAAGATGCCATGTCGATCGCATATCTCACGAATACGCTTAAAATAGCCGGGCACTGGAACTAACACACCAGCCGTAGCACCAACAATCGGCTCGGCAATAAAGCCAATAACATTTTCCGCGCCCATGGCTTCAATTTTTTCCTCGAGCTCATTGGCCACGCGCAAAGCATAGTCTTGATCAGTCTCCTGTGGCTGTTGGTCACGATACTGATAGCAGGGGCTGATATGCTCCACATCAATCAATAGAGGCTCAAATTGCTGGCGACGCCATTGATTACCACTGACCGCCAGCGCCCCCAAAGTATTACCATGATAACTCTGCCTGCGTGCTATAAATTTGTGCCGCTGAGGCTCACCGCATTCAAGAAAATACTGTCGCGCCAATTTTAGCGCTGCTTCAACCGCCTCAGAGCCGCCCGAGACAAAGTAGACATGCTCTATACCCTCAGGGGCGCGCTGAACTAAGAAATCTGCCAGCTCTTCACTGGGGTCAGACGTAAAAAAACCGGTATGAGCAAACGCCATCCGGTCGAGCTGTTGTTTAACCGCATCAATGACTCGACGATGAGAATGACCCAAGCAAGACACCGCAGCACCACCGCAAGCATCGAGATAGCGATTGCCCTCTGTATCGATAATATAAACGCCATCGCCTCTCTCGGCCACAGGAAGGTGTCCGCTTAAACTTCGATGGAAAACGCGCGATTGGGAATGATTCAAGATAAGCGTCTAATCGTTATAATTTGGTAGAGCTTACTGCTGTATGCGAGTCACGCGCAACGCAGTTTTTGTATCGCCTGCTGTTAGTTTATCTAACATCAGATTACGTAGTCACTATAGTCCACCCGATTATGCTGATAATTCAGTGCCTGTTGATGTAACCAGGTGCGGAAACACTGAATCTTGCGAGAAGCCGCAGAGGACTCCGTGTAGTAGAGATTGTAATCCTTGCGGTGAGGAATAATGCGATTAAACGGAATCACCAAACGACCAGCGGATAGGTCATTCGCAGCCAAGATACTACCCGCCACGATAACTCCTTTACCCTCTATCGCGACCTGCAGTGACAGCCCAGAATCAGCGTAGAAAAGTCCTTTATTGGAATTAATATTATCCACAGATAATGCTTCAAGCATTGCCTGCCAAGCTTGACCCTCATCATCATGGATTAACACATGGTGTTGCAGATCAGTTGGCTTGAGTAACGGTTGATCACCCTGTAATAGCGAGGGTGCACAGGCGACGAAGGTGTCCACATCGAAGAGCTTTTCCATTGCTACACCAGCCACCTTGGTCACTCCCCAGCGAATAGCAACATCGACTTCATTACCTAAATTTAAGGGGAATGCATGAGAAGGCGATAGATGAACGGCGATGTCCGGAAAACGCTGTTGAAAATCACCTAAACGGGGCAGTAGCCAGTACGATGCAAAGCTTGTGGTGACATTAACAGTAAGAATTTCGATATTAGGGTCGTGCAAAAGCCTCGAACTGGCCTGTTCAATGGCATCTAAACTATCTCTGATTACAGGCAGAAGCTCCAAACCTGCGGTATTTAGAGAGACCTTACCATGAGATCGCACAAATAAGGGCTGGCCAAAATACTCTTCAAGTGTCTTTATTTGCTGACTTATCGCACCATGGGTAACAAATAACTCTCTGGCGGCAGCAGTAAAACTCAACAACCGCGCGGCCGCTTCAAAGGCACGCAAAGCGTTCAATGGCGGGAGTTTTCTTGACATAACCAACCCTCTTTTTTTACTAAGATAATACAGTGTTAAAGCGACAAATAAATACCATTTTCAGAGCCACATAAGTGATCCGGTTGTTTCATACTGGCGTAAAAGTGTTAATGTAGATGAATGCAGTGTCACTATGTTAAAAAAGATATCAGCCAAAATGGATAAAAACGCGGAGTCCGGTAATCGGGTAGCGGTTTTAAACAGATCGGAAAAACGCACAGATCAATGGACTTTATTGCTCATTGCGGTCGGCGAGAAGCGCGATCGTGCCGC
The DNA here is from genome assembly GCA_002685715.1 of Porticoccaceae bacterium. Taxonomy (GTDB): domain Bacteria; phylum Pseudomonadota; class Gammaproteobacteria; order Pseudomonadales; family Porticoccaceae; genus HTCC2207. The sequence continues at coordinate 2,707 of NYXU01000038.1, forward strand.
GTTTGCCCAGCTGTTTAAACATTTCGCACCATTGCTCAAAAGTTTCGCGCAAGCGAGTCGTCACGAGGGTTGGTTCCCAGGTCTCAGCGAGGATCTGGTCCAAGAAGTAATGATCAAAGTGTGGCAGAAGGCAGCAGGGTTCAACCCTGAGAAGGCGTCCGCTACGACATGGATTTACACTGTTGCACGAAACTGCCGGATCGATATGTTGCGGCGGAAAAGTAACACCCAGCATCTACCGCTAGAAAACGAAGATTTCTGGCACGAAGCGGATGAAGAGACGCCAGTGTCGTTATTACGCCAACGCCGTAGCGAAGATAAGTTGCAAAACAGCTTATCGCAGCTGCCACGTGAGCAAAACGAGATACTGCGCAAGGTCTATTTAGAAGGTAAATCTCACGCCGAGGCATCTACCGAGTTAGGTCTGCCTTTAGGCACCGTTAAATCGCGGGTGCGTTTAGCACTCCAGAAAATGCAAATTCTGGTCTCACCAGAATATCAAGATGAGCTACACCATGAGTAAACAACTTACCCAGCACCCAGATCACGCAATGCTAGTGGAATTTTCCGCTGGCACCTTGGCGCCCGCGCTCGCTATCTGTGTGTCCGCCCACCTACATTTTTGCGAAAAATGCCGCGCTGAGCTTATGAGTCTCAATCAGATCGGATCGCAATTGATGACCCAAGCCGAGCCTACAGAAGTCGATGACAGTCTATTAGACGCGGTTATGGAGAAGATTGATCAAGCTGAGACCATGCCATCCAAAGCGGTTGAGCAAGAAACTCTTAGTGACTTTCCGTTTGCGGTAAACCAACTTCTTAACAACCCGCAGCACAAACCTTTTTGGAAGCGTTTATCCGGCTCAGTCGATATTGCACGTTTTCAAACGGGGCAATCTGACTTTGAAGTGGCCTTGCACCGAATCTGTGCCGGGGGCAAAACCCCGAAGCACGATCATCAGGGCCTAGAGTATACGGTGGTGTTAAAAGGCAGTTTTTCGGATGAAAAGGCAGTCTACAACGAAGGGGACTTCTTGGTCCGCGAGCCTGGCGATATTCATCAACCGATGGGCGCGCAAAATGGCGAATGCATATGCCTTTCAGCGCTGGCCGCACCGATTAAACTCACTAACCCATTCGGGTTTTTGATGAAACCATTATTAAGAATAAACCCAATGTAAGCAGTTTCTATCCCTTAGAAAGTAAGACCCTTGTAATACCTTTGATAGACCGTGCGCAAGCACGGTTTTTTTTATCCTGCAATAAATGCTACAGGCGAATATCAATACCGCGCTCGGCCATATACTGTTTCGCCTCAGGCACGGTATGCTCGCCAAAGTGGAAAATACTGGCCGCCAATACCGCATCAGCCTTGCCTTCGATAATTCCATCAACTAAATGTTGTAGTTCTCCGACACCACCGGACGCAATGACCGGCACAGGTACCGAATCACTGATGCGCGAAGTCAAATCCAGATCAAAGCCATTTTTAGTACCATCCCGATCCATACTTGTCAGCAATATCTCTCCAGCGCCGTAGGCAGTCATTTTCTTTGCCCATTCGATGGCATTAATGCCCGTGGGTTTGCGCCCTCCATGCGTAAAGATTTCCCAGCGCGGATCATCGCCATGGCGTACCTGCTTGGCATCAATCGCGACTACTATGCACTGTGAACCAAATTTCTGCGCAGCTTCAGCGACAAATTCAGGGTTATGGATAGCGGCAGAATTAATTGCTACTTTGTCAGCGCCAGCATTGAGTAAATTGCGAATATCCTGCAACTCACGCACACCACCACCGACGGTTAAAGGGATAAACACCTCACCGGCCATACGCTCAACCGTTAGTAAAGTCGTGTCTCGCGCTTCGTGGCTCGCGGTAATATCAAGAAAGGTAATCTCGTCTGCGCCCTGCTGGTTGTAGCGACGCGCAATTTCAACTGGGTCGCCAGCATCGCGAATATCAACGAACTGCACGCCTTTAACCACGCGACCTTTATCCACATCGAGACAGGGAATAATACGCTTAGCCAGACTCATTTCTGTTCCTTAAACATATGCCCTAACTTGCCTGCTTTAGTCGACAAATACTGACTATTATGTGGGTTGGCATCTGCCTGAATAGGTTCACGCTCAACCACGTCGATACCCAGATCTTTCAGCGCATTGATTTTGCGCGGATTATTGGTCATTAGCTTTACTTGCTTAGCACCCAGATGTGACAGCATTGGTGCACAGATAGAATAATCACGCATATCAGCACCAAAGCCTAATCGCTCATTGGCCTCAACGGTATCGGCACCCTGATCCTGCAAGTTGTAGGCACGAATTTTATTCACTAACCCAATACCGCGGCCCTCTTGGCGCAGATATAGAATTGCACCGCGACCTAACTCAGAGATACGTTTCATGGCTTCTTGCAGTTGCTCCCCACAGTCGCAACGCATACTACCTAAAGCGTCACCGGTCAGACATTCAGAGTGAATTCGGATCAGCAACGGCTTATCTGCAGCACAGTCCCCCATAGTGATGGCGATATGCTCTTTACCCTTAAATGGGTCTTCAAAACCATGGATATCAAAGGTACCCCAGCGCGTGGGTAACTTTGAGGACTCGATAAAACGCAGCACTTAGCCGACTCCGTTGGACGATTTAGTAAAAGATCGCTATTGTAGCCGCAACCCAGTGTTAGTGCAGTTTTTTACGATGCTTTTAATGGATTAAATGCATACCGGCCAAGAAAATTGCTTTAATTCACCGATGGCAATGACTCAGGAAAGCGCCCCATTAATTTAGCCCCAAACAGTACCAAACCAACAACAACAAGCAGCAGAACAATCGCCATAAACAGGGCCATCGAGATGACACCAATAAAGACAAAAAAGTAGCTTGCGGCCATTAACAGAGGAAGCAGCAATATCGAACTAACAAAGCGTTGATTTCGCTCAACCACCAGATACAGACAGGGAATCAACAATAAGGTTATTGTCGAGGCAAACACAATACCAAAACTTAACGATAGGGCCATAGGAATAACAAACTGCGCCTGAACACTGGTTTCAAATAACAGCGGTAACAGACCGACAAAGGTGGTTAGCGTAGTCAATAGAATGGCGCGGAATCGCTTCCCGCCAGCATTAATAATCGCCTGTTCTGTCGACAGGCCCTCAGCTTTTCCGCGGTTGGCGAACTCCACCAATATCAGACTATCATTTACCACAACGCCCGCCAGCGCAACAATGCCAAACACGGACAACATATTGACTGACATACCAAATAGAATATGGCCGACCACCGCACCAATAAAGCCAAAGGGAATCACTGACATAATGACAATAGGTTGCAAATAGGAGCGCAGTGGCACCGCCAAGAGACCATAGATCATAAATAGCGCGGCCAGAAAACCAATTCCGATCGCGAGATAGTATTCGTTTTCTTCTTGAGTACCGCCGCTCAATCTAAACTCTACGCTGGGGTATTTCTCTAATAATCGGGGTACAAACGTGGTACGGACATCATTTACCACCTCACCACTCTGCACCTTATCCTCTTCGACGTCAGCAGTTATGGTAACAGTACGTTTGCGATCCAATCGGTCGATAGCGGTTAAACCCAAGCCCAGACTAATATCGGCCACCTGACCAATTTCAACCGCTTGGCCATTGGCGGTTCGAATCAGCATATTCTCCAGCGTACCAACAGAGCGGCGATCTTCAATGGGGTATCTGACCATTACCTTAATGGTATCCGAATCGCGCTGAATCCTCTGTACCTCTTCACCATAGAATGCTTGCCTGACCTGAACCGCCACATCACGCAGACTTACGCCGACCTGACTGGCATAGGGCTTTAACCTGATTAATAACTCCTTACTGCCCGAGCCCTGCGAATTATAAATATCATAGACACCGGGGAACTGCGCTAAATACTGTTGCAATTCCACACCGGCCTCAGTCAGCTGATCAGGGTCAGCACCAGACAGAGACAGGCTTATTTTGGCGCCCGAAGGTCCTTCGCTGGCTGAGTATCGCTGTTTACGTACATTGGGCAATAAGCCAACATCTTCACGCCACAGTCGAGCGATCTCCACAGCACTGACACTGCGATACTCTGCTCTGGTTAGGACTAACCGAAAGTGAACATTAACATCGCTGCTAATAAAGAATGCCACATGCTGCACCAGTCCGGGGGTATCTGGGTTTTGACGACGGTACTGTTGATCAATTTTGTAAATAGCGTTTTCGATCACAGCCATGGTCTCTTCAAGGCTCTCCGCCGAGGCGCCATCTTGCATAACAATATTGGCTCGCACGTCATCCCCTGGCACATTGGGGAAAAACTCAAATTTTGCGATACCACTGCTAGTGGCACCCAGAATAACAATCAAAATCGCCAAAAAAGTTGCCAGAGTCAGATAGCGGTTGATCAAGGCAGTCTTCAAAATAGGCTGGTAGATATTTTCGATAAAATGTTCAAGACTACTGGCAATACCTCGTTGATAACGGGTAATCATGCCCATGGAACCCGAGGTTGTCTGGCCAAATTTTAAGCCCACCAAATGCGAGGGCAAAATAAGTTTTGACTCAATCAGAGAGAACGTGAGACACAGAACCACGACAATTCCAATGGCCTCGGTTATACCGGCAAAACTACCACCGATAAAGATAATAGGGGCAAACGCTGCCATGGTAGTTAACACACCAATAGTAGATGGCGTCGCTACCCGTTTTACACCGTTGACTACCGTATCGACTGAGGCAGCATAGCTTGCGCCCGAATTTGGGTTGGCGGCAAGGGTATTTTTATAATCTGCCTTTACTTCACTATAAACACTTTCGCCAATCACGATAGCGTCATCAACAACGATTCCCAACACCATAATAAAGGCAAATAGACTCAGTACATTCACCGTTACATCGCCAAGAGGCATCAACCAAAAGGCGCCAGCAAAGCTAACTGGGATACCTAAAATCACCCAAAAGGCCACTTTCAGGTTGAGGAACAGACCGAGCACCAGCGCCACCAAGAAGCCACCCATCAGCAGATTTTCCGACATCATGCTCAAGCGACCATTGAGGTAATAGGCTTCGTCATTAAATACACTAATACTCATACCCTCGGGCAGGGTTTGCTGTTTTTCCTCCACATAGTCATGTACCGCTTGGCTAATACTGAGCAAATTCTGGCCTTCTAAGGAGAATACACCGAGGGTGAATGAATCTTTTCTATCAAAGCGGTTGGTATAAATACTTTCGGTGAAACCATCGCGAACATTAGCCACATCCGCGAGTAGCAACTGCGTACCATCCGCTGCACTTCTGACCACAATATTGTCAAAGTCACTGCCGTAATAGGATTTACCCTCAGTCCTTATCAATACATTGCCAGCGACCGTTCTAATCATCCCCGCAGGCAGATCCAAGGATGAAGATCGAACCGCAGACGCCACCTCAGCCAGAGTAAGATTAAGCTCTTTTAGGCGGTCCTCTCGAACCTCAATGGAAATTTCATACTTACCAGCACCCCAGAGTTGTACCTCTTTAACCGGCGGCAATTCCAGTAATTCATCATAAATCTCATCGCCGACAAGCTTTTTCTGTCGATCAGTCATATCACCGTAAATGGCAACACCCAGCGCCCATAGATTCTGTTGCACCCGCTGCACTGTTGGCTTTTCTAAATCATCGGGCAGATTAGTGATACCATCGATGCGATTTTCGACCTGAGTCATCACCTCATTGATATCTTCATTGGGCTCGATTTCAAGCGAAATACTAGCCATATCGCGATTCGCCTTAGAGATGATTTTCTTAATCCCCTGCAGACCCTCGAGCGCCGATTCCATTGGTAGCACAACTCCTTTTTCAACTTCTACCGGCGCTGCACCCGGATAAGGTGCTGTAATACTAATCACGGGAATTTCGGTGCGGGGAAACATCTCTTTACTGATATTGGCAAGGGAGAGCATGCCAGCGAAAAATACCAAAACCATGACCAGGTTGGCCGCCACTGGATTTCGCGCAAACCAATTGATCAGTCCTTTAGAATTAAGCTCCATTAAGGCTGTGTCCCTGCAGTCAAATCATTTCTTACCCGCAACTTTAAGCCCTCTATGGGTGTACCCAGAGCACTAATTACAATTTCCATACCTTCAGTCAGGCCGTTGCTGAGGTAGTAATATTGATCGTCGGCATGAGCTACAGTCACCGACACAATCTTTAGCAACTGTTCACTATCAATAAGCCCCACTCTGGAACCCTCTAGCAACGCGCTACGAGGTATCTGAAACACATCCTTCAGCACCTTGCCCTCGATGGACGCTTTGACGAAGGTACCCACTCTCAGCGGCACGCTTTTATTACCTTGGTCCACCTTTAGACCATAGGGGTCGGCTAATCGAGCGACTAAATATTGCGCACGATTGAGCTCACTGACAACACCTTCGGAACGGACTATTGTTGCTTGCCAAGAGGTGTTTATGCCATCCACGGCACCACTGAGAAGGACTGTTTTATCGGTCAAATTTTGTGATAGGAGACTGCCCATCATCGACAAGTCTCTCTCGGTCAGTGGCAATCTCACTTCGACATAATCGATCGCAAACGCTTCACCAACCCGAGTCCCTGCGGTGACGAATTGACCTACATCGGCTAATTTATTGGCAACCATTCCCGCGTAGGGCGCTTTGATAACCGTCTTTTCTAGTTTGATCTTGGCTTGGCGCACCTCAGATTGCGCTTGCAGCAGATTGGCTTCCGCCTCTAATAAGTAAGGTCGACGTAATGCTAGGAGAGGTGCCTCTGATTGAGGACGTCCGGTCATGGCCCATTCTTTTGCCGCTTGCACTGAACGCGCGCGCTCAAATTCCATCGCCGCTTTGACACTCATTAAACGCGCTTCAGCACGCTGCAGGGCGACTTCGTAGTCGGTTGGATCTAACGCCATCAACATATCACCGGCCTGAAACGTGCCACCGACAACGAAGTTATCAGAGACTCGCAATACTGCACCGGATACCTCCGAGACCAGTGAAGTCTTAGTTCTTGCTTTGGCCACACCTTGCGATTCCACACGCACGGCCAAGTCAGCACTTTTAACTAGCATGGTTTTGACCGCAATAGCCGCTTCAGGCTCAGGGGATTTATCCGCGCCAGGTGCCAGCAGGTTCATCATAACCGCCACAAAAAGCGCCGCGGCCACCACACCGATGGCAAGTAATTGATCTCTCACTTAAATTTCCCTTTTATTTTTTATCTCTGCTACTTGTTATTAACCTTCAGTACAAGTGCTAAACAGCTTGCACTAGGCAACAAAGCAACCAACCGCAAGCTCCCGCTGCCACACCAGCGACGACATCATCTAGCATTATGCCCAATCCACCAGAGACTTTTTTATCCAGCCAGCCAATTGGCCAAGGTTTTACAATATCGAAAAATCGAAAAAGTAAAAACCCTACCAATAGCATTACGTAATTACTGGGCAAAAAGGCCATAGTAATCCATAAGCCAACAAACTCATCCCATACTATGCCGCCATGATCGTGCACCCCCAATTGCGCCGCTGCGCGGCCACAAATTGCAACACCTGCTAGGGCGCTTACTACAATCGTCGTAATAATCAGAGATTGGGGTAGCTGCGACAATAACAACCAGAAGGGTATAGCGGCAACCGACCCCAGGGTGCCGGGTGCCTTGGGTGATAACCCACTGCCAAAGCCGAAGGCCAATAACAAAACCGGTGAACGGAACAGTTGACTGAATGTAGGGTTAGTCGCTGAAATGATCATATCCTCTTGTCATTGTATTGGCTGGCTTGCCATCCACCAAAATAGCCTGTTTAGCATGATTAGCAGCAACAATATGACCCACCATTGTCGCATTGAGTTGCCCTGATTTAATCCATTGATCGACCTGTTGGCTTAGGTTCTGAGGCAGGGTAAAGCACAGTTGATAATCATCGCCTCCCGACAGCGCCCAAGCCAGACTCTGCTGTGTATGATTAGCTTTTACCTCTGGATCAATTGGCAATTGTTGACTGTTAATTTCAGCACAGACGTTGCTGGCGTGGCAAATATGACCCAGATCAGCCAGTAAACCATCAGAGATATCGATACAAGCACTCGCCAATGCGCGCAATTTTATGCCTATCTCAACCTGAGGCTGTGGCCGATAAAACCTTGAGAGCAAACGTTCACTTACCTTATTTTTGTCGCCAGCATGAGTTATTTCCGCTAGGGCCGCGGCACCATCGCCGAGCGTTCCAGTAACATAGATACAATCTCCAGCCTTAGCACCGCTGCGCAACAGAGCCCCATCAATGGGCACCTCCGCGAGCAGGGTAATACTAATAGTCAACGGTCCTGCGGTAGTATCACCCCCGACCAGGGCGAGATCAAACGCCTTGGCTACTGAGGCCAACCCGCAGCTAAATCCCTCTAACCATTTGGGGCTGGCAGTTTCTGGAGGAATGGTGAGCGCAACAGTGAACCATTTAGGCTTGGCGCCCATCGCCGCTATATCGCTAAGATTAACGCACAGTGCGCGGGTAGCAATCTGCTCGGCACTGGCACTGGATGGAAAATGCACCCCTGCGACTAATGTATCTGTGGCGGCTACTAATTGCTGACCGGAAGTCATATTAATCAATGCAGCATCATCACCAATACCCAGTGCAACGCCCTGCTGGCCGGTAAGGTCCTTAAAATACCTCGAGATAAACGTAAATTCGCTAGCCATTTGATCCTTTAATAACCTTGAGAGATCACCCACAGTGAGTCTACACCCAGTTATTATCGTTTATTTGCCGCCACTTCTATCGCGCGCTTATCCATCGCCACTTTATCTAAAACACCATTAATAAACTTAAACGCATCTGTAGGCCCATAGGTTTTCGCCAAATTAACACCTTCATTAATCACCACCTTGTAGGGCACTTCTATGCTGTACAGCAATTCATAACTGGCAATGCGCAGAACCGCTCGCGATACCGGATCCAAGTCCTTATTCTCTCTATCGAGATGCGGTTCATAACTGGCGTCTATTTCAGCCAGATTTTTCGGCACACCAAATAAGATAGTATGAAATAGGCTGGTATCCACTTTGCTCATATCATTATCGACATGAAACGCCGCCTCAATATCGATCAGATCGGTACCACCTATCTGCCAAGAATAAAGCGCCTGCACCAACAACCTGCGCGCTTTCTGTTTTGCTTTTGGTTTCGACATCGCCCTAGCTGCTCTGCATCTGTTTAAATACCGACAGCATCTCAAGCACAGTTAAAGCGGCTTCTACGCCTTTATTCTCATCGTTATCAGCCGAACGATCCAATGATTGTTGTAAGTTATCCGTGGTTAAGAGACCAAAGGCAACGGGTAAATTTTCTTGCAACCCCACTTCGCCAATACCTCTTGTCGTCTCGGCACAGACGTAATCAAAATGCGGCGTGTCACCGCGAATAACACAGCCAAGAGTAATAATCGCATCAAAACGTCCGGTGCGGGCGGCTTGCTGAGCGGCCAGCGGTAACTCAAAAGCACCCGGCACGCGATACACTTCTACGGCGTTGCCGGTAATATCATGCCGGCCTAGTGCACGCACAGCACCTGCCAGCAGTCCGTCGGTTATTTCAGCATTCCAACGCGCCGCAATAACCGCAATACGCACATCACCCAGATCAAAAATGCCCTCTTCAGGCCTAAACTCACCCATGATTAATTCCTGTATCGGCTATTGGCAGTCAACATACTCAACAACTTCAAGATCGAAGCCGGAGATACCGGTAAATTTGAACGGCGCGCTCATTAAACGCATCTTGTGCACACCAAGATCCATCAAAATCTGTGAACCTGTGCCCACCTGTTGATAGACAACCTCATTAGCAGCCGGTGCTTTGCCGCTATTGGGGTTCAAAATCATCTCAATACTGTGGTCAATATCCTCAGCGCTCTCAGGGTAGTAAAGCAGCACTAACGCACCGCGGCCCTCTTTAGCAATAGCCTCCATGGCCTTATGGAATGACCAAGTGTTAAAACCATTATCAGATTCTAAGGCCAACAGATCTCTGGCTGAACGATTGATATGTACCCGTACCAATGGCGCATCATCACCACTGACATCACCCTTCACTAACGCGAAATGCTTTTCATTGCGGGCATTATCAAGGTAAGTCTTCAATGCAAACTCGCCAAATTGCGTGCTGACCTGTCGCTCACTAATGCATTGCGTAGTCTTTTCTGTCACCAGACGATAATGAATCAAGTCGGCAATAGTCCCGATTTTCAACTGGTGTTTTTCAGCAAACACCTCGAGGTCATCGCGACGCGCCATGGTGCCGTCTTCATTCATAATTTCAACAATCACCGCCGCCGGTTCAAAGCCGGCAATTCTGGCCAGATCACAGCCGGCCTCGGTATGCCCGGCGCGACTTAATACGCCCCCTGGCTGAGCCTTAAGGGGGAAAATATGTCCCGGCTGCACTATATCCTCTGGGCGGGCATTGCCAGCAACAGCGGCCTGAACCGTGCGCGCGCGATCAGCAGCGGAAATACCCGTAGTCACGCCCTCTGCGGCCTCAATAGACAGAGTAAATGGTGTGCTATGGCTGGATTGATTATTATCAGTGGCAACCATCATAGCTAAATCGAGTTGCTTGCAGCGCTGCTCATTGAGGGTCAGACAAATCAGACCACGTGCGTAGGTGGCCATAAAGTTAATATCTTCTGGCCGCACCATTGGCGCGGCCATAACCAGATCGCCTTCGTTTTCGCGGTCCTCATCATCCATCAGGATAACCATTTTGCCCTGACGAATATCTTCAAGTAATTCTTCTACTGTATTCAGTACCATATTGCCTTCTCTTCCGATGTATTGCTTGCGGCTGACCACGACTCAGTGATCGGCGGCCTTATCGCCCAATAGCAGACGCTCTAAGTAACGAGCAACCAGATCCACCTCTAAATTGACCTTGGTACCCACCTTATAATCACCCATCACTGTATGTGTCATGGTGTGGGGGACAATATTTAATTCAAATTCTGCGCCCTCAACTTTGTTGATGGTCAAACTGGTACCATCGACAGTGATTGACCCCTTATGGGCAATATATTTCGCCAGTTCGCGCGGTGCCCGAATACGAAAGCGCCATGATCTTGCATCTTCATGAAGGGAAATCACTTCACCAATGCCGTCGACATGTCCAGAGACAATATGGCCGCCAAAGCGGTCACTGGCCTGCATAGCTTTTTCCAAGTTAATACGATTGCCCACCTGCCAATTAACAATGGTGGTCAGGTTGAGAGTCTCCACCGAGACATCGGCAATAAAACCCTCACCCGTCAGCTCTACCGCGGTAAGGCAGGCACCATTACAGGCGATACTATCGCCAAGATGCACATCAGCTAAACTCAAGTTACCGGTGCGAATGGTTAGACGCACGTCGCCATCGCGTTGCTCTAGCTCGGCAATATCACCAATCGCGCTTATAATTCCTGTAAACATAGGATTAACCCTTTTAACTTACCGTTCTATCAATAATCTTTATCCGGCCTCAAGGTGACCCGAATATCCTCGCCAATCTGTCGAATATCCTCTACCGACAACGCCAAATGAGCATCAATGGTCTCAATCGGCAGATCAAACATTGGCCGCGCAGTATGGCCAAATAACTTCGGCGCCCAGTAGCACACTAGCTCATCAAGTAAGCCTTCGGCGATAAAACCACCCGCTAAGCCAGCGCCCGCCTCAACCAACACCTGATTACAGCCTCGTTCTGCCAGCGTTAGTAACAGCGCCTGTAAATCGATATGCTGGCCCAGCGCCGATAAAAAAACCACCTCAGCGCCAGCCGCAATTAATGCAGACGCTTTGTCGCGCTGCTCCGCTCCATCCAACGTCGCTATCAGCGTATCGCCCGGTTGCTGCAATAGTCGCGCCTGCGGTGACATCTGCAGCTGTCCATCCACGACCACCCTAAGCGGCTGCCTAAGCTGGTCCTCAACACCCACATCGGTGTTAGTAATACGCACGGTAAGGGATGGATCGTCCATAAGTTGCGTACCAATACCAGTAATAATGGCGCAACTCGCCGCACGCAATCGCTGCACATCGGCCCGCGAAGCAGGGGTAGTAATCCACTGGCTTTGACCGCTGGCCATTGCTGTCCGCCCATCGAGACTCGCCGCCATCTTTACTGTGACCCAGGGTGTGCCCTGCTCATAACGCTTAATAAATCCTTTATTGCTCTCTCGAGCTTGGTCATCTAACAGACCCACCTGCACTTCCACACCAGCCTGTTTTAATTTTTCAATGCCGGCACCTGCCACCTCAGGATTGGGATCTTCACAGGCGATCACCACGCGGCTAATACCAGCGGCAATAAGGGCATCCGCACAGGGCCCTGTTTTGCCCTGATGACTACAGGGCTCAAGACTCACATAAGCAGTACCACCGGTCACATCAGCACCGGCTTGCAATGCCTCTATCTCGGCATGATTGCCCCCTGCAGGTCGCGTATATCCCTCAGCTACCACTTGGTCAGCGATTGCAATAACACAGCCCACCGACGGGTTGGGCGAGCTGGTAAAACGTCCTTTCGCAGCCAACTGCAGGGCGCGCGACATCATCTGGCGATCGACACTGCTCATTATTTATCAGTCGCATCCGATTTTTTTGAGGTCAGACGATTCAGCTCATCTTGGAATTCACTGAGATCTTGGAAGCTGCGGTAAACGGAGGCAAAGCGGACATAGGCAACTTCATCTAGCTCTCGCAACTGACGCATAACTTCTTCACCAATAATGCGCGATGACACTTCGCGCTCTCCGGTAACCTGCAAGAAATGCTTTATTTGCGACAGCGAGACTTCAATTTTTTCCATAGGCACAGGACGTTTCTCCAGCGCCCGTTGCAACCCAGCACGCAGCTTATGTTCATTAAAAGACTCGCGACTACCATCGGTTTTAATCACCCGCGGCATAACCAGTTCAGCCAACTCATAGGTGGTAAATCGCTCACTGCAATGCACGCATTCACGACGACGACGCACCTGCCCACCATCAGCAACGAGGCGAGAGTCTATAACTTTGGTGTCATCAGCATTACAAAAAGGGCAGAACATAGGGGAACACCGAAATTTTGGCCGCACATTCTACCATAAGATCTCAGCATTAAAGCCAGTTTAAGGTCGATCCATTGGCGGCACCGCGACATCAGTACCGGAGTGTATATAGGTGGTTCCTTGTTCAGCGAGTATTGTGCGATGGCGGGCCCCCAAAATCGTGCCATCAGACTGCGCATAACCCGCATCACCAGGGTACAGGCAAACCATTTCACCTTGAACACGGCACAACCTTGGTGTCACCTCGTAGGCCGTGCGCAGTTTTAACGCATCAACCGCCTCAACGGCGGTCTGGTAATGACCAATTAAACACAATGAGAGGTAAGTCGGTGGCATCATATTGAGCTTACCACGCTGATGCAAATCCAATGCCTGTTGCGGCCGTAACCACTGAAACTCGTGAATTTCACCCTCATCAATAATAATATCAGTTGAACTTAACTGTGCCTGAGTAGCAAAAAACCAAGTGGCAAATCGCCGGCCTGGACCCTCAGGTGTGGTCCAGTTGCAAAAGTGGGCTAGCTCTTCCTCAGCCAAAAGCACACCGCACTCTTCCTCGACTTCTCTTACCCCAGCGCGTTTCGCCGCCTCCACTTGCGTCGCAGCCGCAGCCAATTCAAGCGTATCTATGGCACCACCAGGAAATACCCAAGCGCCACCGGCAAAGGCTAATTTGGCATTGCGCCGCAACAACAAAACTTCGAGCCCTTGCTCAGTATCGCGCAACAACACCACGGTAGAGGCTAAACGCAACGGACTATCTGACATACAAATTACCTTAAAAAAGCCGATGTAAAAAAAAGCCCCACAATAGTGGGGCTTTTCGACCTAATTGGCAAAGCTTATGCGTAAACTGGAAAGCGTTGGCAAATTGCCAACACCTGAGTCTTCACCTCAGCAATAACCTGTTCAGAATTACCCTTTTCGAGGCTATCCAAAATATCGCACATCCAATGGGTAAGCTGCACCGTTTCCTCAATACCAAAGCCACGGGTCGTTATCGCCGGTGTGCCCACACGCAGACCCGAGGTAACAAAAGGTGACCGCGGATCATTGGGCACAGCATTTTTATTGACGGTGATAAAGGCTTCACCCATAGCACGATCGGCATCAGTTCCGGTGTACTCTTTACCGATTAAGCTGACCAGCATAAGGTGGTTTTCGGTGCCATTGGAGACGATATTGATACCGCGTTCCATAAAGGTTGCCGCCATTGCCTTGGCATTGGCTACCACCTGCTTTTGGTAGGCAACAAACTCATCGCTAGCCGCTTCCTTAAATGCAACAGCTTTAGCAGCAATTACATGACAGAGCGGGCCACCCTGACTACCCGGAAATAGCGCCGAGTTGCACTTTTTGGCGATCTCTTCATCGTTGGTCAAAATAATACCCCCGCGCGGACCACGCAGAGTTTTATGCGTCGTCGAGGTAACCACATGGGCATGGGGCACCGGACTTGGGTAGACACCGGCAGCGATTAAGCCTGACACATGCGCCATATCAACCATCAGATAGGCACCGACTTTATCGGCAATTTCGCGGAACCGCGCCCAATCCATAATGCCTGAATAAGCCGAGAAACCAGCAATAATCATTGCTGGTTTGTGCTCGATAGCCAGCGCTTCCACCTGATCATAATCAATCAGCCCAGTGTCGGCATTCAACCCATACTGCACGGCGTTATAGAGCTTGCCAGAGAAATTCGGTTTAGCGCCATGGGTCAGATGCCCACCATCGGCTAGGCTCATACCCAAAATAGTGTCACCGCCTTTGATCAGAGCCAAAAATACCGCACTATTTGCCTGAGACCCTGAATGCGGCTGGACATTGGCAAAGTCTGCTTTGTACAACGATTTTAGTCGCTCAATCGCTAGCTCTTCGGCAACGTCAACGTGCTCACAGCCACCGTAGTAACGCTTACCAGGATAGCCCTCGGCATATTTATTGGTCATCTTACCGCCCTGCGCTTCCATTACTGCTGGGCTGGTATAGTTTTCCGAAGCAATCAACTCAATATGCTGTTCCTGACGTTGATCTTCCTGCTGAATGGCCTGCCATAACTCGGCGTCAAACTGTGCAATTGTCTGGTCTTTATCGAACATGATTTAGGGTTTTCCTGGAGGTTGGATCGGGTTATAAAATCAGAGCGGGATTATAGCGGAAATGCGTCGTAGCTAACAGTAAAAAATGATGCCCTAAGGCTTCTCAAATAGCACCATGGCTTCGATATGCGTGGTGTGGGGAAACATATCCATTACCCCCGCCGCAGTAATGGCATAACCCGCTTCCGCGAGCACTGACGCATCCCTAATCATGGTCGATGGATGGCAAGAAATATAGAGCACCTTGGGCACTGTGGATTTCGCCACCCAAGGCATTACCCCAGCGGCACCGTTGCGCGGCGGATCCAAAACAATCACATCAATATTTTTATTCTGTTGCAGACCACTATGATTTAAATCAATACCAGTACTGAGGTCGGCTACGGCAAACTCGACATTATCAATGTTATTATGAGCGGCATTATATTCAGCTCCTTTAACTAAGTCAGGCAGTCCCTCGATACCAATTACGCGATCAAAATATTGACTGAGCGGCAGTGATAAATTGCCAGTACCGCAATACAAATCAACAGCGGTACCGCCCCTATGCGGTAACAAACTCAACATCTGGGATACCATATCGCGATTGATTTGACCATTGATTTGAATAAATTGGCCCGGCGCAAAATTTAGTTGAATATCCTTGGTAACGCCAAAAGATAGTCTATCACTGGCCTTATCCAATCGCGTAAAGCCCGCCTGCTGGTCTGCCTTCCACCACAGCTGCACTGGCGTTTTGATTTTGTCCTGCAGCGACTCAAGCAAAGACGATAACTCATCATCCACAGGCAAACTGCGCGCTTCAACTGCAACAGCAACCGCCTTATCAGCAGCAATTAACTCAACAGTATGCACAAGGTATTGTCCGCATTGCTGTTGCAACCAAACCGGCAACAATGCAACGATCTCAGACAAAGGCGCGGTTAACACGGGGCATTGAGTAATAGGCTCGATTCTGCGACTGCCGGCATTGCGAAAACCAATATTGTATTTACCGTCTTTTGCACGCTGCACAGCCAATCGTGCTCTGCGACGATAACCCCATTGAGAAGCGCTTATTGCCGGCAATAATCGATCAACCTTTAACCCACCCCGATCCAGACTATTGAATAATTGTTGCTGTTTAAATGCCACTTGCTCCTCATGGCTGAGGTGCTGCAAACTGCAACCTCCACAGCGTGAAAAATGCTTACAGCTTGGTTCTACTCTGTCTGGGGAGGCGTTAATTACCTTAGTTATGCGACCCTCATCATAGTTGCGCTTGCGCTTGGTATAGCGAAATTCAACCGTCTCCCGAGGAAGCGCCCCGTCAATAAAACAGGCCTTGCCATCAATACGCCCAACTCCGCGGCCATCGTGACTAAGATCAATTATTTCGCAGCTCACCACTAATTTGTCACTCATGCTAACGCCTAGTTGCTTTTACCGACTGTGTTGCGGGGGATAGTAGCAGATCTGCTGAGACAACCGGAACAATGGACATTTGAGTGGCATAGATTTACATGGTTGTGGGAAGACGAGATAATCATAGGCTTTAGCGGAGTATAAGACTGATGACACTGCAGAATACATCCGATCAATGGGGCTGGCTTAGCAAAGTATTTCACTGGATTACAGCAGTGTTAATTTTTATTCAAATTCCACTGGGTTACTATGCCGATGACCTTAAGCTATCGCCGCTGAAAATCGATATGTTCGTCTGGCACAAATCCATCGGCATGCTGATTCTTATGCTAGTTATCCTGCGTTTACTGTGGCGGATTAAAACTACCATCCCTTCCGCTATTGCTGGGACAGTACTCGAGAAATCATTGGCCGCCGCAGCGCACTATGCTCTGTATTGCCTAATGTTGGCACTGCCACTGTCTGGCTGGGTAATATCCTCGGCCGCTAATTTCCCAGTAAAATTATTTTGGTTGATCCCATTACCTGCAATCAGTGGGCCTGACGAATCGGTGAAATTATTGGCAACTGAGGTCCATGAAGTCTGCGTAGTGACCCTAATCCTTATATTAATTGTGCATATAGGTGCCGCCTTTAGGCACCATGTGCTCTTACATGACAATGCGCTTAAACGAATGTGGTTTTAAACTATGCTGTCGATAGGCAATAGAGCAACCAACAAACTATGCCTAATAGCGCTGATTGCTATGCTAGGCTATCAACCAGCAGTGGCTGAGACTTGGCAGTCGCATGCGCCTAATAGCACACTTGAATTTGCCGCGAGCTATCAAGGCCTTCCCATAAATGGTCGTTTTAACCAGTTTTCAGTGACCAGTTTTACCGATCAACTAGAACAACCGACGCAACTTAATGTCGCGGTATCCATAACTAGCGCTGATATGGGCAGTAGTGAGTTTAATCAAGCCATTCAGGCTGCCGACTGGTTCAATGTGGATGACTTCAGCGAGGCAACTTTCAGCAGTCAACAAATACGACCAGCTACCAAAGAGTCAGATAAAACTATGTTTATCGCCCATGGCATATTACAGCTCAAAGGTTTGCGGAAAAGTATCGCCGTGCCCCTCAGCTGGCACAATAATAGCTCCGACCAGGCCACTATAACCGGCGAGTTAACACTTGATCGCAGTGACTTTGCTATTGGCACTGGGGAATGGGCTAGCGGTGATCAGATTGGTCTCGCAGTACGCGTTTGGTTTACGGTGCAACTGGATAAGATTAATGATTAAACTCAACTTAGTTGTCCTTTGCGCAATCATTCTAAGCAGTTGCAGTAAGTCAATAAAGCAACTAGAGACGCCAATATTACCGGACCAATTTCCCATCGAGCGCTACACCACAACCAATTCGACATCAGTATTCAGAGTCGATTCTCTGCAATCACAGGTATTGGTCACCGTGCGTCGTGGTGGCCTTATGGCAAAGCTGGGTCATGATCATATTGTCTCTAGCCGCCAACTACAGGGCTTTATTCTGATGGATCAGGACAACCAGCGCTGTCACGCCGATTTTTATATCCCTGTGCATTCAATGGAGGTAGACAATCCACAATTGCGTGCACAGGCGCAGATGCAGACAACCCCCTCTGCCAGAGATATTGCCGGCACCAGAATAAATATGCTGAAAAGCGCCGACGCCAAGCAATTTCCATTTGTGCAGTTTCGCAGTGCTGACTGCTCTGAGATATTCACTAACAGCAGTGTAGCGGCACAAATACAGCTTCATGGCGTGATACAAGAACGGCAAATAGGCCTTAACTGGCACAGAGATGCCACAGGTGTATTGACTGCGCAAAGTACTTTTTCGCTATTGCAGACTGACTTCAATATCGCGCCATTTGCAATTATGAATGGCCTGATTAAAGTTGAGGATAAGCTGGAGATTACTGTTCAGTTAATAGCCTATCCCATGGACACTACCAGACAATAGTTTTGCCGTCCCAATCGACAAATGACAACTGACCGTCGATTTCAGCCTCTTCCATAATCACTGCTAACCGCTCGACGACAAAAGCGGGGGCAAACAGATGCTCTTTCGGCACTGATGCTTGGAACGGTTTGGATAACTCAGTATCTGTGGTTCCCGGATGAAAGGCAATTAGCTTGACGTTCTTTGCTCTGCGCGCATACTCAACAGCAAAAGACTTCAACATACTATTGAGCGCAGCTTTCGAGGCACGGTAGGCATACCAACCTCCCAACCGATTATCCCCTGTACTACCAACCCGTGCGCTAAAAACCGCCACGGGACAGGGCGTGTCACCGGCGATAATTTTGTGTAAAAGTTTTAACCAGATTGAAGGCACGATCGCATTGACATGGAAAATGTCATGCATAGCACCGCCATCGATATCCTCAAGACGCTTCTCTGGCCAAATATGATCCGTATGCAACTGACCGTGACATATACAGACTCGACTAACGCAGCCTTGGTACTTTTCAAGTCCAGTCACTACCTCCCTCATGGCATCTTCGCTGTAATCTTCAACTTGAATCCAGATAAGCCTCGTATTGGAAATCCAGGGTGCTGAGAGGTCTTCGGTTTGAGGGTTGCGACTTACGGCGATTACTCGGTCTATATTCGGATCGGTTAGAAATTTGGCTACTACTGCTTGGCCTAGGCCTCCACTGGCTCCAAATACCAGTGCATTTTTCGTCTCGTTACTCATGATGTCTCCGATCTATGTTACAACTGTCGCAACGAGATTGTCCCGTCAGCAAACGGGAGATTGTATAGCGATTGCGCGCAAAAAATAAATAGCCAATATCAGCAAGCCCCTTAATTAGTGGCCAACGGAGTATAGCCACCCACTTGCGTTTACCCACCAGTACCCACGCCCTGTAAGTGACATCTAGACCAAATAGCATATCACCTTCACCGGTCTGACCATGCAGTATACGGTCAGCCTGTTGCTGATCTATCTGTGGAAAGCGCTCACAGAAGTCTGCTTCATAAATATTCTCAAACGCTATATTGCCAGCCGTATCAAGTTTTTGCAGGTGACGCATTTCTGCGACGCAGAGCGGGCAGCCACCATCATAGAAAATGGTCAATGCCACAGTCATTTAAAGCTCCATTAGCATAAGTGTTATTACGGCGACATGAGTCATACAAACAACAGCGGTAAGTCGCACGCGCATGCTGCGGTAATTTGCATCTTCCTCAACCGCCAAGAAATACTCACAATAGAGCAAAGCTAGAAATCCGGCCATCAACAGGCAAACTGCCGTTATGGTGAGTATCGGTGAAATATAAATGATAAGCAGGCAGATCCAAACCATTAGCGCAAGCAGGTTGCTGAAGATTATAGCGTTTTTTGCCAAAGAGACGTGCTGAGATAGCCTTGCCTGCGACCATAAGGTACCCGTCAGAAAACTTAAGATCACCCCGCTGTAGGCAATAAAAACATAGGGTCCATAGAAACCAAAGATAGAGGCGCTGTGCAACCCTTGCCTAAATATCACGCTATACAACATGATCGCCAGGCAACCCAGAAACGGCATAAGGCCTAGATAGCCAAGAACATTGATTAATCGGAACAACCTTCTTCTCACAATTTTATCTATTAAGAAATACCACTACATTATGACGCAACCGTCTCCTCAGTACGGTCAGCGCAGTGTTTTGGATGCAACCATCCATGCATGCTCGTTGGTCTAGCGTTAACTTATATCCGTATAGATCGTGATTTCTGAAGGGTTGGTTTAAACATGCGCCGAGTCGGTCTCCTGTGGTTCAACAATGATTTGCGCATTAGCGATAACGCGACGTTGCTAAGGGTGGCTCAGGACGTTGACCAACTCATTTGCCTCGCGATAGAGCCTGCACAGACCAGTGCGTACGATAAATTTAAACCATTTGCCCTGTCCAGCCACCGTCGACAATTTTTAAATGACAGCCTTGNTGATCTCGATCGTAATCTCANTGACANTNGGNCAGCAACTTATTNTCTCGCANCANTCNATTNNAGACAGCNTCTCTGAGCTAATCACNCAATNCAATATTACNCATGTNTATTGCAGTCATATTGATGGGGTATATGAACAAAANCAGTGGCAGAGNTTAACTCANCNNTACCCAATGATCGNCTTTCANCAAGTCNCCAATAACCGACTTTTTGAGCCGANTCANCTGCCATTCANCANNGCTGANTTGCCTAACAGNTTTTCTAAATTCCGCCGNAAAGTAGANNCNATNNAGNNAATTAACGCCGTCTCTGCACCTAAAAGTTTGCCACCGAGCCCAGCTCATATAGCTAACCGAGACTCACATAGGATTCATGTCCACAAACATAGTCAAGGCCAATTCATAGGGGGTGAAAACAGCGCACAACGACACCTAGCAGACTATTTCATTCGTGGCCTCGCGAGCACCTACAAAGAGACTCGCAATGGCTTGGATGGTATGGACTACTCAACCAAATTTAGTCCATGGCTTGCCAATGGCTGCTTATCCCCCAGGCAAGTGCTAACAGAATTGCGCCGGTATGAGCAACGGGTTGAATGTAACGAGTCGACCTACTGGATCTATTTTGAACTGCTGTGGCGAGAATACTTCAAATGCTACGCGGATAAATATGGCCAAAGACTATATGCTTTTTCAGGCATTAATAACGTCAGACCAACGACCAGCTTTTACCCACAACGATTTAAAAAATGGTGCAATGGCAATACGCCCTATCCCATCGTCAATGCCTGTATGAATCAACTTAATAGCACCGGCTACATGTCCAATCGAGGACGCCAACTGGTGGCCAGCTGTCTGGTCCATGAGCTCAATCTCGACTGGCGTTACGGTGCCAGTTATATGGAACAACAATTAATTGATTATGATATGACAAGCAATTGGGGTAACTGGCAATATCTCGCTGGTGTTGGTGCTGATCCTCGAGGGCATCGTCGCTTTGATCTTGAAAAACAAACACAGATCTATGACCCCAAAAGAGANTTTATTCGTCGCTGGCAAGGCGATAAGGGCGACCCTATAGTAGATAGCAATGATATTGCCGATTGGCCCATCACTGCGCCCACACATAGATAATCAAATGAGCAAATTCCATACCCTACGACTTATCCTCGGTGATCAACTCAATGCGAACCATAGCTGGTACCAGCAACAGGACAATGGTGTTATCTATTTGCTCGCCGAGCTTCATCAAGAAACTAATTACGTTAAACATCATATTCAAAAGCTGTGCAGCTTTTTCGCCGCGATAAAGCATTTTTCCCAACAATTGCAGGCTCAAGGGCATTCGGTCGAGTACTTGACACTGGATGAAACAGTTCAGTTTAGTGACCTTAATGACCTGATTATTTCACGCTGCTCGGCTCATAATATTGATCATTTTGAATACCAACAACCGGATGAATATAGATTGTCGGAGCAACTAAAACGCCTGCAGTCCCATGCATCAATTCAGACTCGGTGTTGTGATACCGAACACTTTCTGCTGCCGCACGAAAAAATTACTGAAACGGTTAATGCGGGCAAACACAATCGCATGGAGACGTTTTATCGCAAGATGCGCAAACGCTTCAATATTTTGATGGACGCGGATCAACCAAGAGGAGGTCAATGGAATTTCGACGGAGAAAATCGGCAAAAACTCAAACCAGCCGACCTAGAAATAATTCCTCAACCATTGCTTTTCAGCAATGATGTGAGTGAATTTTTAGAGCGTATTGAGGACCACAATATAGCTTCTATTGGAACCCCTGCTCAATCACTTCTGTGGCCTATCAACCATAAGCAATCGTCTGAATTATTACATTTTTTCTGTCAGTATTGTCTTCCGAACTTCGGGCGCTTCCAAGATGCCATGACGCAACATGGTGATAATCGCTGGAGTCTTTATCACTCTAGAATTTCCTTTGCGCTAAACAGTAAGATCTTGCATCCCATGGAGGTCATCGAGACGGCTCTGCACTATTTTGAAAACAATGAACACATAGATCTTGCGCAGATCGAGGGTTTTGTGCGCCAAATATTAGGCTGGCGAGAATATATTCGCGCCGTTTATTGGGTCAATATGCCGGACTATGCAGAGTTAAATATATTGGCCGCTGAGCAGCAACTACCAGATTACTTTTGGACTGGAGAGACGAAAATGGCCTGTGTGAAACAAGCCATTGACCAGTCTTTAAACTACGCCTACGCCCACCACATTCAACGGCTTATGGTTACCGGCAATTTTGCCATGCTAGCCGGTATAGATCCCCAACAATTAGATCAATGGTATTTAGGTATTTATATCGATGCGATTGAATGGGTGGAGATGCCCAACACCAGGGGTATGAGTCAATTTGCTGACGGTGGTTTGATAGCCACTAAACCCTATGCCGCTAGCGGTAATTACATCAATAAAATGAGCGACTATTGTCGCGACTGTTATTACAGCGTCAAAGAACGCTTCACTGACAGTGCCTGCCCATTTAACAGCCTCTACTGGCACTTTATGCATCGCCATAGCGANCGNTTTTCTGGCAACCAGAGAACGGCNATGGCTTACCGCACATGGAATAAAATGGATCCTCAAGTTCAGCANAAGCTATTGCAAAAGGCGACATACTATCTAGACAACTTAGACAGCCTGTAANCGTNGACANTATTTAAACATGCAATCGCNCNNGACATCTNCACAGTGATTAATCAAGGCACACTNGCATCGACTAACGCATCAATAATNGCTGCCATANTTATCAAAAAATTCTCTAGAAGTGCCATCNTCCAAAGTAACTGGCGTCTTAATNGCCCTATTCTGAGCACTATTNNCAGTAGTCATATTNATTAANCCAATGGAATCCAACAATGTTGCTAGCTTGATACGGAAATCAATTGAACCCAACCAATTTATATATTTTAAAACACCCCAGTCCTGTTGCGATCCACCTGTCGACTGGTACTTAGTGATGCGGGTAAACACGACATCATTGAAACGATCAACGAAAATATATTGGCCAAATTTCCCACTGGCATTAAAAATAACCGCTCTTTCATCATAGTTCGAAATCCACCAATGCAAAGAGTAGCCACGATTTTTAGCTATGGTGTCACTATTCAAACTGCCCCAGACTTTGCTAAACGTCTCATCAATATAATCTGCCGAAATAATTTGCTCGCCGTTCCAGTTACCATTGCGAGCAAACAGTAGACCAAATCGCGAAAATTGTCTTACTGTGGTATCGATACAGCAATAGGTCAGAGGGTTGCCGACACTGTCTTTCCACAACACAACATCAGTTAGACCGATCTTATTAAGAATACGATCTGCTAACAACTTATCCGCTGCTGTACCCGTTGCCTGATATAAAATATCTGCCAGCAGCATGGAGTTTACATTGTTGTATTCGAATAACTGGTCAGCTGGCTTTTCCACCCCCACTGACTTGGCATAGTCCAAGTGATCAGAGGAAAAAAACATTTCTTCATGTTCATGCACCGGCATATCGAGACCACTGGACATATTGAGAAGCTGGCGAATTGTTATCTCGCGGCGCCCATCATTAAAGTAATCGAGGTAGTTGGCCACTGGTTCATCTAAACTCTGTATCTCACCGCGATCTATCGAGATACCGATCAATGCGGCATAGAAACTTTTTGCCATAGACCAGGACGTGCCGTGACTGTTTTTGTCGTAACCTTCAGCATAGCGCTCTTTTACCAATAATCCATTCTTAAAAAAAGCAGCCCCTTGCGTTGCATTGTCTGCGAAGGATAGATCAAATAAATGGTCAATTTTCGACTCATCTAACCCGACTGTTTCAGCCATTACTTCTGCCCATTGTTCTGCTGGGAAATACTGTAGATGGCCAAGTTCATCCTTCGATTGAGCAGACAGGTTGCCTGAAATGATCACCGCTAAAACAAGAAAAAACACTTTGCTACATGTTGCTGAGTAAATATCGTTCATAACCGCTCTCAAAATTATAGTTATGAGATCCATGCTAATGCCTAAAATGCCTAAATAGCAACTTGTAAGCTATTATTTGCAATTCTGATGGAAAAAATTAAAAAAACTAATCCAGACTCTATCTTTGTACGAATAAATAACGTTTTCTTATCTATAAATGTAAAAAAATATTTGCACTAAGGGATAAGAAGATTGAAACTAGGGAAACTAGATCATCTCGGCAACGGGACTCTGGCAACGTAGTAAATAGGAGTGTCGCCTATTTTATCGTTCCAAATAAAAAGGTGACACAATAATAAAAAAGCTTTTTTAGTAGGGGTTATACATGACAAATAACTTAGCTTCCGGCGATTATGTCGGCATGTCCTTTTGGTTAATATCTATGGCACTTGTTGCCGCAACAGCTTTCTTTTTCCTTGAGCGCGACCGTGTTGATGGAAAGTGGAAGACATCTTTAACAGTTTCAGGCTTGGTAACACTTATCGCAGCAGTGCATTATTTTTATATGCGCGATGTATGGGTTGCTACAGGCACCTCGCCAACTGAATTCCGTTATATCGACTGGTTACTGACCGTGCCGCTATTGATGGTAGAGTTCTACCTGATTATGTCGGCAGTTGGTAAAGTGCCAGCACGCGTGTTCTGGAATCTACTCGTCGGTTCTACTGCCATGTTGGTTTTGGGTTACATGGGTGAAACGGGCATGATGGGTGTAGGTTTGGCATTTGCCCTATCAATGGCGGCTTGGATCTATGTAATCTGGTACATCATGAAAGGTGAAGCTAGCCAGGTCAACGCAAGCTTAGCCAACGCCAACGTGCAGAAAGCGTACAAAACCATGACTCTGTTGGTCACCGTAGGTTGGGCAATCTACCCACTCGGCTACTTTATGGGTTACTTGGGTGGTGGTGCCGACGCTGGCACGATGAACATCATCTACAATTTGGCCGACTTCTGGAACAAGATTGGCTTCGGTATTGTAATTTGGTCTGCGGCAGTCGCTGACTCAGAGTAAGTTTAATCGCTAGTTACAAGATCGAGAGGGCCGGTTTACCGGTCCTCTCTTTCAGACCAATAAAAAAATAGAGTAGCTACCTGCAAGCTACCTACATAAGAGGGAAGCAACCATGTCCCCG
Source organism: Porticoccaceae bacterium (assembly GCA_002685715.1). Lineage (GTDB taxonomy): Bacteria > Pseudomonadota > Gammaproteobacteria > Pseudomonadales > Porticoccaceae > HTCC2207. The sequence goes on from NYXU01000038.1 coordinate 28,431, forward strand.
AAACACTCAGAACAAGTTCAAATAGTAAATCAGCTGGATGGATTATTGCATCGTGAAATGCCTCACGCAGCCAGCAGCTTAGCTGAAGCAGCGAGCTATCATTTTAAAAATCCTGGAAAAACCTTTAGAGCGCAGCTCGCGCTATCTAGTGGCATTGCCCTAGGTTTAAACGAGCGAGACAACTTACATTGGGCGGCAGCTTGCGAGTTGTTGCACAACGCGTCACTAATCCATGANGATATTAGTGACGCCAGNACTCACCGACGTGGTCAGGAGAGTATTAATCAACATTTTGGTTCCGATATGGCGCTTTGTTTGGGCGACTGGATNGTGGCAAAAGCGTTTGAATTAGCCGCGCGAAATAGTCGCGTTGGCGGCGCTCTTGTAGCCCTGTTAGCCCAAGCCATGCAAGAAACTTGTAGCGGGCAAAGTGCAGATCTATCTCAGCGTCATTGTGCTGAAATAGAGCAATGGGAGAAAATAGCCAAGGGCAAAACAGCGCCCCTGTTAATAGCGCCAATCAAGGGAGCGGCTCTCGCTGCAGGTCTAACGTTTAATGACGATAACCTAGATCAGCTAATAGGCCTCTGTGGGTTAGCGTATCAGGGCCGCAATGACATCAATGATATTATTCCCTCCAGCCATCGATCGAGTGATCTAGAAGGCCGCAAACCTAACTTGGTAATTAGCCTATTTGCACAACAGGGTCTTGGACATGAAGATTTCGTCAACTGGTATCAGTCTGAGGACAATAACCAGCTCGTGAGTTGGCAACGTCGGATTGCGGCCAGTGAGGTTATCTTGCACGCTAATCAATCGGTCGATTACTGGCTGGCAGAAGCGGAACAATTGGTCACAACATTACCTGATCAACTGCAACCTGTGGTGCAGGGCCTGGTAAATTCGGTAAAACAAAAAACTGCATTTAAACATCAAGGACAGATCGCTTGACCTCAACAACATCGGGAACTAGTAAGAAAGCGGTGGTAATCGGTGCAGGCTTTGCCGGTATCGCCACAGCATTAAGGCTAAGAGCCTTGGGATATCAGGTAACATTACTAGAGCGTCTGGCAAACCTTGGGGGTCGCGCGCAGGTTTTTCAGCGCGGTGGCTATCGCCATGACGCCGGACCTACGGTTATTACCGCACCCTTCCTGTTTGATGAATTATATGAACTTTTCGGTGAGAAACTAGAAGACCATCTGGATTTTGTGCCACTCGACCCTTTCTATCGCTTTCACTTTGCCGACGGCAGCCAATTTGACTACCGCGCTAGCATTGAAGATACCCTTACTGAAATCCGCCGTTTTAGTGTCGACGATGCCGATGGCTATTTAAAACTATTGGAGAAGTCTAAAAAGGTTTACGACGTAGGGTTCAAAAAGTTGGTCCATCGGCCGTTCACTCGGGTCTGGGATATGGTTAAACAAATACCCGCATTGCTGATCCTTAAATGCTATAAAACCGTCGCGCAAATGGTCAATAGCCACCTTAAGCATCCGTTGATTCGTCAGGCCTTTTCCATCCATCCTCTGCTGGTGGGAGGCAATCCATTCAAGACTACTGCCATTTACACATTGATTCATTACCTGGAGCGGCGCTGGGGTGTTTTTTTCTGTATGGGTGGCACCGGTAAATTAGTCGATGAGCTAGGCGCTCTAATGGCAAGGCAAGGCATCGATATCCAATGTAATGCTGATGTTGATGAAATTATTCTTGAACACAAAACTGCCAAAGGTGTTCGATTAAGTAATAACGCTACTATTGATGCCGATCT
>NYXU01000039.1 GCA_002685715.1 Porticoccaceae bacterium
TGAAAGTGCCCACCAATTATAAAAAATTTACGGACCTAACAAAGACTTTATTGCGGAGGGTGACAGTTAGCCAGGTCACGGTTCGTGGCTTTGGCCCAGAATATAATCTTGTCACCCTTAATGGACGTCAGATGCCAACGCACAGTGCATCAAGCCGCTCATTCGACTTCGGGGATCTAGCATCAGAGGGTATTGCTGGCGTACAAGTGTACAAGACAGGCCGAGCAGATGTACCTACAGGTGGCGTGGGTTCTTCGATCAATATTTCAACAACCCGTCCTTTGGATGCGCCTGGCCAAAAGGTTAGTATGTCCGCCAAGATGGTTAATGACACATCGACCCGAGAAGGTGATGAAATCACTCCTGAATTTTCAGGCATATACTCAAACACATTTGCCAACGATACGATCGGTATAGCTATCACTGCGTCGTCACAGAAACGTAATAACTCTGTCAATGCCGCTGAAACTTCTGGCTGGTTTACTAAGCCTGGCGATCACAGTGGCGCCGACGGTATCCCCAATGATGATAACCAAGTCAATCGTCCTCAGAGCGCTGACGAGTTCTACTCTATCCCCCGTCAAATCGGATACAGCGTAACCGAATTCGAGACCACTAGAACTAACGGTCAGGTGGTTCTGCAGTGGGCACCATCGGATACCGTTACCGGTACACTTGATTATGTCCACTCTGAATTTGACCTTGATAGAAAAATGAGCGATCTATCTGCTTGGTTTGACAACGCAAGTTCAGTGAGCCAATCGAGCACGTGGGATGATGGCTCTCAGCGAACACCGTTAATTTATTCTGAAGTCACTAACTTCAGAGATTTTGCCATGGGTTTGCATGAAGATGGGCGCAAAAATACTAACGAATCTGTTGCATTAAATCTCGAATGGCAGGCATCGGATAGTCTTTCTCTGGAGTTCGATTATCATGATTCATCTGCGGAGACAGGCGCTACTGGCCCCTATGGTACCGGCTCGCTGGTAACTATCGCTTCGTTTAACAAAGTCAAGCAGACTGTCTACTACGGTCAAGAGCTACCTATTTTAGAACAGGATCTAAACTCTGGTGCTGACGGTGCAGAACGCCCGCTGTACAAAAACGATATGATCGTTACTGGTAGTGTCTTCAATAATGACTTTGCTCGTATGGATATCGAACAGGCGAAATTAAGCGGCACATATGAACTGTCTGAATCCAGCAGCATTGACTTTGGCATTCAGATGACTGAAGTCAACAATCGCTTTACTAGCAGAAATGTTCAGTTAGACAACTGGGGTGGGTTTACCCAGCCAGGCGAGCTCAGCGCGATTCTAAACCGCGCCTCAATGAAAGGGCAATTCGATCAATTGGATGGCGGTAACGATCCACGTCTACAAACCGAATTCTTTTCGGCTGATCTAGCAGATGTGATTGCTGTAGCAGAGGCTAGCTACACTGCTCGCAACGCTGAGTATGCTCAAGTTGGTGATTGTGGCACTGGTTACTGTGCTTCAAGCGACTGGGATACTGACAAGCGAACGACTGAAGAAACAACATCAGCTTACTTCCAATTTAACGATGCCACAGAGTACAACGGCATGCCGATTAATGTTCAGTTCGGTGTTCGCTGGGAACAAACTGATGTAACTTCTGCCGCGCTAGCCCCGACTTACGATGAAGTCTTTTGGCTGGGTGGTAACGAGTTCACTATGGTTCAGGCTGAAGATGCGGATGGCAACCCAATCCAAGTGTTCGATGACTACGCTGGTGACTACGATCACATCCTGCCAAGCTTTGACTTCGACATCGAAGTAATTGATAACTTGGTGTTACGCGCGTCGTACAGTAAAACACTTACTCGCCCAAGCTTTACCGATATTCAGGGCGGAATTACCGTAGATAGCACTTCCTTCAAAAGAGCGGGCGCTGATGCTAAAGGTGGTAACCCAGGTCTAGTGCCTATTGAGTCCACCAACTACGATCTTTCTGTCGAATGGTACTACGGCGAGGGCAGTTATCTATCCGTTGGTTACTTCGAAAAAGATGTTGAGAACTTTATCGGCTCTTCTGTTAGGGAAGATACGATTTTTAACCTTAACATGCCTTTAGGAGGCGCTTTGTTTAACGAAGCAGTTGCTGCAAGTGGCATCGACCCTCTCAAGTACAGTGATGTAGGCGCTTACATTTTCGAAAACTTATCTGATAATGCTGCAGTTGTTGGCGATCGTATTTACGGTGTTAACGGCGATCCGCTGGTAAACTTTAAGATCACTAGCCCTGCAAACCAGGAAACAGCTAAAGTCGATGGTGTTGAGATCAATTTACAGCATAACTTTGGGGAATCTGGCTTTGGTATGATTGCGAATGCTACTTTTGTTAGTGCTAACGTTGGTTACGACAACATGAAAATAGACTCTCAGTTTGTTCTCAATGGTCTAAGCGATTCTGCCAACCTCGTTGCGTTCTATGATAAAGATGGTCTTCAGGCGCGATTAGCCTATAACTGGCGCGACTCCTTCCTGGCCGGCGTTGGGCAGGGTGCGGGCACTTACACAAACCCAACAAATGTTGAGTCATACGGTCAGCTAGATATTAGCGCCAGCTACGATATCAACGATAACCTAACAGTGTTCTTCGCAGGACTTAATGTTCTTGAGGAAACTTACAATGTCTATGGTCGTGAGGAATTGCAGGTTCTGCAAGCGGGTCAGACCGGTGCACGATATGACTTAGGTGTTCGTTATTCTTTCTAAGAATAACCCACCAGTAAGAAATTGTTAGCTCGACCAGAGAAGCCGCTTAAATTTTTAAGCGGCTTCTTTCATTTCGCCGTATAAACCATGCATCTGACACAGATGGCAACGCTTTTATTGGCCTGCGTAACAGGCTATCCTGTGGCCAATAATAGTTTACTCAGATTGAATAGAATTAAGCCTGCAATTGAGGTCGTAAGTAATTTTAAACAATGAATAATGCGATAAATAAAATTGTTATTGTTGGCGGTGGAACCGCGGGATGGCTCAGTGCTGGAATCATCGCCGCAGAGCACGCCTGCGCCTCCAGAGAAGAGCAAAGTAACTTTCAACTCTGCCTGATCGAGTCGCCTGATATTGCCACCATTGGTGTTGGTGAAGGTACTTGGCCATCGATGCGTTCGACACTNAANAAAATGGGTATCTCAGAGACTGATTTTTTTCGTGAATGCAGCGCTAGCTTTAAGCAAGGCACACAGTTTAACGGCTGGCAAACAGGTGCCGGCGATGATATCTATACCCACCCCTTTACTGTGCCCCATGCCTATGCTGAAACTAATTTAGCGCCCCACTGGCAGGCACATCGCGATAACATTAATTTTGCCGACGCGGTATCGCCGCAGAGCGCTCTGTTTAGCAGTAAATTAGCACCAAAACAAATTTCCACCCCAGAATACGCCTTCCATGTCAATTATGGCTATCATCTGGATGCCGCTAAATTCGCTGAATTCCTNCGCAAACACTGTGTNGAGAAACTNGGTATAGAGCATATCAAAGCCAATGTTACCGGCATAAATTCCGCCGACAACGGTGATATTGCATCGATCGATACCGACTCTCACGGCACTATTGCCGGTGATTTATTTATNGACTGCAGTGGCTCCCGTGCCCTACTCCTCGGACAGCACTTTGGCATNGCCATCTGCGATAGNAACGATATCCTGTTTAATAACACCGCNCTGGCGGCACAGATTGCCTACAATGACGACAATGACCCAATTGAGTCCTGTACCCTGTCCACTGCGCAAAGCGCCGGATGGATTTGGGATATCGGTCTACCGACTCGGCGTGGTATTGGCCATGTCTACTCCAGTGATCACAATACTGAAGAGCATGCCAGTGAAGAGCTTTTAAACTATATAGCCGCAACCGTCGGCNNNAAAGCNGCCGCATCAGCGAGNCTGCGCAAAGTCCAGTTTAGCCCCGGTCATCGCAGTAAATTTTGGCATAAAAACTGTGTTGCTATAGGCATGTCTGCCGGCTTTATTGAGCCGCTAGAGGCTTCTGCCCTAGTACTGGTAGAACTATCCGCAGCNATGGTTGCAGAACAACTTCCCGCCAGTCGCGAAATGATGGATCTTGTTGCTAAACGCTTTAACCGTAAGTTTTTGTACCGCTGGGACCGCATTATCGACTTCCTTAAGCTGCACTACATCCTCACCCAGCGCCGTGACAGTGACTACTGGCGCGATAATTGTCGCCAACAGAGCATCCCCGAAAGCTTGCAGGAACTGATCACCCTATGGCGCTACCAGAGCCCATGGCATCGTGATAGCCATCATGTAGATGAGATGTTCCCTTCAGCTAGCTTCCAGTATGTGCTCTACGGCATGGGCTTTGAAACGCAGGCTAGCCAGACGCNGCGCCGCTCTGATAGGGAAGCACAAAAAGTTGCCGGGCGACTATTTCAAGAAAATGCCGCACGCACTAAACAACTTACTGCAGCCATGCCGACTAATCGTGATTTAATCAATAAAGTTTACCGTCACGGCTTTCAAAATATTTAATACACCGCATCAATGGGGAGNCTAATCCCCTAGCTTCTGGAGAGATCATGAGTAATTTTGCAATAGTAGATAAAAATAAGCACAGCGATATCAACATTAGNACCGAACGCAGTGCCGCCTTTGGCGACAATATTATGCACTCAATGACCTTTGCTCTAGAATTTCGCGATATTCAGTCCTGTTACCCAATTTTCTTCTGTAAAGACAGTGAAACCGGCGCCTTCTACCCCACTGCCATGCATGGATTTGAGCGCGGGCACAATCTCTTTCTAAATGACACAGGCTGGGATGCCACTTACATTCCCCTGACTGTGCGCAGGCAGCCATTTTTAATTGGTTTTCAGCCGGCACCAGAACTGGGTGAAGGCGAGAAAAAACCGGTGGTTTCCATGGATATGGATAACCNGCNGGTCAATGCAGAAAGCGGTGNAAAGTTATTCGATAGCAATGGTGAACCCAGTAGCTTTCTACAGACAACGATTAAAATGCTGGAGAATATTCACCGCGGTTTAGAACACAATAAAGGCTTTATTGAAGCACTCCTGAAACACCAGCTACTTGAGTCGTTCACTCTCGAAATCACCCTCAATGATGGTTCAAGAAATCAGCTGCAAGGGTTCTACACCATTGCCGAAGAACAACTGCATAAACTCGANNGNNCGGCACTGGGTGAATTNCATGCCAGCGGTTATTTACAGCCTATCTTTATGGCTGTGGCATCCTTCGCCCGCGTGCGCACCCTAATCGATAAAAAGAANGCACTGTTAAAGCTGTAACTCGCCATGCTAGACATTAATACACAGATAAAAGAATTCCGCGGCGCCAGCGCCAATAGAATTCCCGATTCGGTATTAACCGCAACAGAGCCGCTAGTGATGCGTGGTCTCGTCAGCGATTGGCCTATGGTCACAGCGGCAAATCAATCAACAGNCGCCGCAACCGCCTATCTGCAGTCGTTTGATAGTGGCAAACCGCTCTCTGCGATGACCGGCGATGCAGAGATCAACGGGCGTATTTTCTACAATAGCGACCTGTCTGGGTTTAATTTTCAACACCAGCGCATGCAGCTAACTGAGGTATTGCAGTCGCTTGCCGACTACAGCCCGATGCAATCACCACCGACTCTCTATGTCGGCTCAACCAATATTGACAACTGGCTACCGGGCTTCAATGCCGACAACCATCTGGCATTGGATAAACAGGATCCTATGGTCAGNATATGGATTTGCAATCAGTCGCGTATCGCCGCCCATTATGATTTCCCTAGCAATATCGCCTGCTGTGTCGCGGGGCGGCGGCGTTTTACTCTCTTTCCGCCAGACCANCTCAAGAACCTCTATGTTGGGCCTATCGACCGGACGCCGGCCGGGCAACCGATTAGCCTGGTGGACTTTGCTGAACCCGACTACAAGCAATATCCAAAATTTCGCGAGGCTCTGCAATCGGCTCAAGTAGTAGAGCTTGCGCCCGGCGATGCTTTGTTAATACCCAGTATGTGGTGGCACCATGTGGAGTCATTGGACAATATCAATGTCTTGGTAAACTACTGGTGGCGCAGCACACCCTACTATCTTGGCGGACCATTGAATGTACTGCAGCACGGCATTCTTGGCCTGCGTGATCTTCCGCTAGAGCAGCGCCAAGTGTGGCAACAGATTTTTGAACATTATGTGTTTAATCCTCAAGAGGAAGACTTAGCACATATTCCAGAGCATGCACGAGGGGTGCTCAATAGTATTGATGAGAATACGGCTATGCAGTTACGTAAGCTATTGGCCGACAAACTGCAATAGTAGTAGATTGCTAGGAGGAATGATCAGTGAGCACTGAAAAAGTCACCAAAGTAGTCATAGTCGGCGGCGGTACTGCCGGATGGATGGCGGCGGCTGCATTAGCGCGATTGATTGGCCGAAATATTCATGTCAGCCTTATTGAATCTGAAGAAATCGGTACCGTAGGCGTTGGTGAAGCTACTATTCCCACCATGATGACATTGCATCATCTACTAAAGATTAATGAGCGAGAATTCCTCTCCGCAGTTCAGGGCACCTTTAAACTCGGCATCAGTTTTGAGAACTGGAAAAATCTTAATCAAGACTATATTCATTCCTTTGGCCTTACTGGGCAAGACTGTTGGGCCGGTGGCTTTCAACATTTTTGGCTTAAGGGTCGGCAACGCGGTATCAGTGAAGACTTTGGTCATTACAGTACCGAATTAATGGCCGCCAAGGCCAATAAATTTGCCGTGCTACCCAATAATGGCCTGAGCTATGCCTACCATATGGATGCCAGCTTATATGCCAAATTCCTTCGCAAATTAGCGGAGGCAGCGGGTGTCCAACGCATTGAGGGTAAAATAGTTAAGGTCGATATTAATGCTAACAGCGGTGATATAGACAAGCTTACCTTGGAGTCTGGACAGGTAGTCGAGGGAGAATTATTTGTCGACTGCAGTGGTTTTCGCGGATTACTGATTAATGAAACATTGCAAACCCCCTTCGATGACTGGTCGCAGTGGCTCCCCTGTGACAGCGCGGTCGCAGTGCAGACTGCATCAGTTAGCCCACCTATTCCCTATACCAGATCTATTGCCAGAGAAGCAGGTTGGCAATGGCGTATTCCCTTGCAATCACGAGTGGGTAACGGGCTTGTTTTTAGTAGCAAGCATCTCGACGATGAACAAGCCACCGATGTACTGCTGAAGAATGTAGAGGGCGACGTACTTACCACCCCCCGCGTAATTAAATTTCGTACCGGACAGCGCAGTCAGCACTGGGTGAAGAACTGTGTTGCGCTGGGGCTAGCCGCGGGCTTTGTNGAACCACTGGAATCCACCGCTATTCATATGGTGCAACGGGGTATTATTCGCCTGTTGCAAATGTTCCCTAAAGAGGGAATTGAGCAACCCGATATGGTTGAGTTCAATAAACAAATGACCGATGAATATGTGTTTATTCGTGACTTTGTCATTATGCACTACCATATCACCGAGAGAGAGGACACCCCGTTCTGGCGCCATTGTAAAAGCATGGCCATTCCTGACTCGCTACAACATCGTCTCGATCTATTTAAGCAAACTGGGCGAGTATTTCAGCAGGCAGGTGATGTGTTCGCAGAAAATAACTGGACTCAGGTGATGCTGGGTCAGGGGCTAATACCCGACCAATATCATCCGATTGTCGATATGATGAGTGACAGTGAATTAGAAAATTTCTTATCAAACCTTAAACAGCGCACCGACAGTATTGTTAGCCAGCTACCTAAGCATGAGGAATTTATTGCATCTTACTGTAAAGGCGCATCTAATTAAGTCTTATTCCAGCCGCAACTATCACTGCTATCAGCTATGTCTGTAACCCCGTCAAAAACAGCTGTTAATCCTCATACTATTGAATTTCTNGGTATCAAAGCCTTGCGCTCGGGTCATCCGGGGGTGCGTCGGTTAAAGCGCTTGCAGCAAGGCTATAACAGTGCGCACGGCAATAAAGTTTGGCGCTCTAGCTTTGTCTTAATGGACTATCTAAGTACTTATCCACCGACACCGAATACCAATGTATTAGATATTGGCTGTGGCTGGGGTCTCACGGGAATTTTTCTGGCTAAAACCTACGATGCGCAGGTCACTGGTATCGATATCGATAAATCGGTTGCTCCATTTTTGGCGTTACAGGCAGACATTAACGACTGTGTAATTAACTTTGAAGCCCGCGGCTTTGAATCACTCAGCCAAGCAGAGCTGAAGACTTATAGTACGCTTATTGGCACCGATATCTGCTTTTGGGATGAGTTAACTGAGCCGCTATTAAAGCTTATTACGTCGGCATTAGATGCCGGTGTAGAAAGAATCCTTATCGCTGACCCAGGACGACCGCCTTTTTGGGATCTGGTCGATCAATGTATCAATCAGCTCGACGCGGAAGTGGTAACAAGGCGCATCTACCAACCTTGGAAGACTGAAAAATATATTCTGGTTATTNAAGGTCGTTAGTATTAAAAACACTCTGCCATAAAAAAACCGCGCCTTACAGCGCGGTTTTTTACTAACTACCTTGCAGTTTAATCGGACTTGACCAACTTATAAGTCCAATAGTCGATATTACCATCGTCCTTCGTTACTTTAACGGCAATTGTCATCGCGGAGTAATCAGCACTCATACTTTCAACTGAGTACTCAATACTCGCTGGCACCCCGCCACTCTCGTAAGCATAGGTGTTACCTGCCTTGGCAATACCGATATAGTTACCGGCACCAGTAATGGTTATCTTGTTATCGGCATAGGTAAAGGTACCGTCAACAGAGCCATTATGAGGGGCCAACGGTGCCCCACAGGCATCGTCAGAATCAGACTGCCAGTTCTCAATCCAAGTCTCACTGCCCTGCACATTTGAGAAGGATCCATCAGCACCAAAGGTATAGACATCGTCCATAAAGCAAGCACGCGCGGTTAGATCACCCGCTCCTAGTGACCACCATTCCACATTACCGGCTGAGGGACCAACACCAGCTGCACCAACTTCTTGCGCAAGAGTCCAATTGCCTGCAATTGGCGAAGCCTCTGCTTCCGCTTCTTTGACCAACTTGTAAGTCCAATAGTCGATATTACCATCGTCTTTAGTAACTTTAACCGCCAACGTCATCGCAGTTTTCTCAGCATTCATACTCTGAACTGTGTACTCAATAGACGCTGGTACCCCACCACTCTCGTAAGCGTAGGTGTTACCTGCTTTGGCAATACCGATATAGTTACCGGCACCAGTAATGGTTATCTTGTTATCGGCGTAGGTAAAGGTACCGTCAACAGAGCCATTATGAGGCGC
>NYXU01000040.1 GCA_002685715.1 Porticoccaceae bacterium
TCACTGGTATTGCGCACCCATTGTCAGACCTCTGGTGTCAGCCTGACCAGTAAAGACCCCTATAACAATGTGATGCGCACCACCATTGAAGCGATGTCGGCCGTGTTGGGAGGTACCCAATCATTGCACACCAATTCTTTTGATGAAGCGCTGGCGTTGCCAACGGATTTTTCAGCGCGTATCGCGCGCAATACTCAGTTGGTTATTCAGGAGGAAACCGGCATTACCAATGTGGTTGATCCGTTGGCTGGCTCCTATTATGTCGAGTCACTGACCGATGAGTTGGTCAAGGCGGCTCGGGCCATTATTGATGAGGTTGAAGAACTGGGCGGTATGACTAAGGCGGTTGAAACAGGCTTGCCCAAGTTGCGCATTGAAGAGGCGGCGGCATTGCGCCAAGCGCGTATTGATCGCGGCGAAGAAGTGATTGTAGGGGTCAATAAATACCAGCTTGAAGTGGAGCCGGAGGTTGATGTGCTGGATATTGATAACAGTGCAGTGCGTGAATCACAGGTCGCTCGATTAAATCAGGTGCGCGGTTCCCGCGATAGCGATGCCTGCCAGCAAGCACTGGAAGCGCTGGCGCATGCCGCCAAGTCTGGCGAGGGAAATTTATTAGCCTTGGCCGTGGATGCGGCTCGGGCACGGGCGACGGTCGGCGAGATTTCCGATGCGCTGGAAAGCCAATGGGGTCGCCATAAAGCGCAGCAGCGTTCTATTAATGGTGTCTACGGCTCTGCCTATGAAGGGGATAAAGCATTTATGAATATTAAAAATAAAGTCGAGGCCTTTGCAGAAAGTCAGGGGCGTCGCCCGCGTATGTTGGTGGTCAAAATGGGGCAGGATGGTCATGATCGCGGTGCCAAGGTGATCGCAACTGCATTCGCCGATCTGGGTTTTGATGTCGACGTCGGACCAATGTTTCAGACACCGGAGGAGGCCGCTCAGCAAGCCATTGAAAATGATGTGCATGTTGTCGGCGTATCCTCACAGGCCGCTGGCCATAAAACATTGGTGCCGCAACTAATTAATAGTCTTAAGGCGCAGGGTGCAGAGGATATTGTGGTGATCTGTGGTGGAGTGATCCCACCGAAAGATTATGATCAGTTAACGGCTGATGGTGTGGCAGCCATTTTCGGTCCGGGCACCAATATTCCCGATGCCGCGGAAGATGTATTGGCCATTATCAGTAAAAATGTTGGGAGTAAATAATGAAAGAGATACTGGCTGAATTAGAGGAAAAGCGCAGCCGCGCCAGATTGGGCGGTGGACAGAAACGTATCGATGCCCAGCACGCCAAAGGCAAGTTAACTGCTCGTGAGCGCCTCGATCTGTTGCTCGATGAAGGCAGCTTTGAAGAATGGGATATGTTTGTTGAGCATCGTTGCACTGATTTTGATATGGATCAGCAACATGTACCGGGCGACGGTGTGGTGATTGGTTATGGCACCATTAATGGTCGACTGGTATTTGTCTTTAGTCAGGACTTTACCGTTTTTGGTGGGGCGCTCTCAGAAGCCCATGCAGAAAAAATCTGCAAATTGATGGATCAAGCGATGAAAGTGGGAGCTCCGGTGATTGGCCTCAATGATTCTGGTGGTGCCCGTATTCAAGAGGGTGTTGCCTCTCTCGGCGGCTATGCCGAGGTCTTTCAACGCAATGTTATGGCCAGTGGTGTGATTCCGCAGATCAGTATGATTATGGGCCCCTGTGCCGGTGGCGCGGTGTATTCCCCAGCCATTACCGACTTTATATTTATGGTCCAAGATAGCAGTTATATGTTTGTGACCGGTCCCGATGTGGTTAAAACAGTTACCCATGAGACCGTAACAGCAGAAGAATTAGGTGGTGCCAGTACGCATTCGAGTAAATCTGGTGTCGCCGATCTAGCCTTTGATAATGATGTCGATGCCCTGCATAAACTGCGTCGCTTTATGAATTACCTGCCTGCCAATAATCGCGAGAAGCCACCGGTATGGCCCACTGAAGATGATGCCGAGCGGGTTGAAATGTCGTTGGATACGCTGGTGCCCAGTGACCCCAATAAACCCTACGATATGAAAGAGTTGATCTTAAAGGTGGCGGATGAAGGGGAGTTTTTTGAGCTGCAAGTCAGCTATGCAAAAAATATTATTACCGGTTTTATTCGCATCGAAGGCGCCACTGTTGGTGTGGTAGCCAATCAGCCTATGGTGATGGCCGGTTGTTTAGATATCGATGCTTCGCGCAAGGCGGCGCGATTTATTCGTTTTTGCGATGCCTTTAATATTCCGGTTCTAACCATGGTCGATGTGCCGGGCTTTATGCCGGGCACCAGTCAGGAATACGGCGGCATTATTAAGCATGGTGCTAAATTACTCTATGCCTATGCTGAGTGTACCGTGCCTAAAGTGACTTTGATTACCCGAAAAGCTTACGGCGGTGCCTATGATGTGATGGCATCCAAGCATCTGCGCGGTGATGTTAATCTGGCTTGGCCAACCGCTGAAATTGCGGTGATGGGCCCGAAAGGTGCCGTGGAGATTATTTTCCGCAAGGATATTGGCGACCAAGATAAAATTGATGCCCGCACCGAGGCGTATCGCAAAAAGTTTGCCAATCCCTTTATTGCCGGTCAGCGCGGCTATATCGACGATGTCATTATGCCTCACAGCACGCGCAAACGCGTGGCGCGATCACTGGCTATGTTAAAAAATAAAAGCATTGAAAACCCGTGGCGCAAGCACGGCAATATCCCACTTTAAGGATCTGATAAGACTATGTTAAAGAAAATTTTAGTGGCTAATCGAGGCGAAATTGCTTGCCGTGTATTTACCACAGCAAAAACAATGGGCATTGCTACGGTCGCGGTATATTCCGATGCCGACGCCGATGCCTTGCACGTGCAGATGGCCGATGAGGCGGTCAATATTGGTCCAGCGGCATCCGCGGAAAGTTATCTGGTGATTGATAAAATCATTCAGGCCTGTCGTGATACCGGCGCTGATGCGGTGCATCCAGGCTATGGTTTCCTCTCCGAAAATGCGCAGTTTCGCGATGCGCTAGATGAAGCGGGTATTGTATTTATCGGCCCCGGTAAAAAAGCCATTGAATCTATGGGTGATAAAATCACCTCTAAGCTGATTGCGGAAAAAGCCGGTGTTAGCTGTATTCCCGGTTACACCGACGTGGTGCGCGATGCTGAACATGCACTGCAGATCAGCGCGGAAATTGGTTACCCAGTGATGTTGAAAGCCTCCGCCGGTGGCGGTGGTAAAGGTATGCGCGTGGCTTGGGATGAAGCCGATTGTCGCGACGGCTTTGAGCGCGCCACCAATGAAGCGCGTACTAGTTTTGGCGATACCCGTATCTTTATTGAAAAATATATCCAACAACCGCGCCATATTGAAATTCAGATTATGGCCGATAGCCATGGCAATGTGATTTATCTGGGTGAGCGCGAGTGCTCGATTCAGCGCCGCCATCAAAAGGTTATTGAAGAGGCACCCTCACCATTTTTAAATGAGGCAACGCGGCAGAAAATGGGTGAGCAGAGTTGTGCTCTAGCCAAAGCGGTGGATTATCAATCGGCGGGAACGGTGGAGTTTATTGCCGACGCTGATATGAATTTCTATTTTCTAGAAATGAATACCAGATTGCAGGTGGAGCATCCGGTGACTGAACTGGTTACCGGTCAGGATCTTGTTGAGATGATGATTCGAGTGGCGGCCGGTGAAGCGCTATCGCTTACACAGGATCAGGTTTCACTGACAGGCTGGGCGATGGAGTCGCGGGTTTATGCCGAGGATCCATTCCGCAACTTTATGCCATCAATCGGCCGCCTATTTGGCTATCGCGAACCTCAAGGGGACGCTGTGCGAGTTGATAGTGGTGTCTATCAGGGCGGTGAAGTGTCAATGCACTACGACCCGATGATTTCTAAGTTAATTACTTATGGCGATAATCGCACTGAGGCCATTGATAGAATGGTAGATGCACTGGATGCCTATTATATTCGTGGTGTAAATCATAATATTAGTTTTCTTAATGCCCTTATGGTGCATCCGCGTTTTGTCGCCGGTGAGTTAACTACCAACTTTATTGCCGAAGAATTTGCCGATGGTTTTAATGCTGATCTGGTACCACAGAATAATCCTGCTATAGCAGTGGTGGTTGCCGCGGCAGTGCATCAGGCGTACTGCGAACGGGCAGCGCTAATATCTGGTCAGATGGCAGGACATGAATACAACGTTGCCACAGAATGGGTGGTGATTACTGGGGATACTGAGACAGCAGTGTCCGTTTCCCAGACTATATCTGGCTTTATGGTTTCCATTGATGCCAGTGACTATGCCATAGAAACCGATTGGGCCTTGGGTGAGCCACTATTTCAGGCGCGCATCAACGAGCAAATATTGACCGTGCAAGTGGAGCGTGCAGATTTAGGTTACAAATTGTTCTATCGTGGGGCAGAAATTGATGCCCAAGTGCTATCGCCTAAGGCGGCTCAGCTAAATCAATTAATGCCAGAGAAAGTGCCAGCTGATTTATCTAAATTCTTATTGTCACCAATGCCCGGTTTGCTGGTAAAGCTAGCGGTCAAGGTCGGAGATCAGGTCAAAGCAGGTGAAGAATTGGCCGTGGTTGAAGCGATGAAAATGGAGAATAGTCTTAGGGCCGTGCAAGATGGTATTGTAGCTACTATTTCCGCTGAGGCGGGCGATAGTTTGGAAGTAGATCAGACCATTTTGGCGTTTGAATAAAGGGCTTATAGTAATAATGACAGAGGCATTAGCAGCGCAGATTCGCAGTGGTGATCGCAGGGCACTGGCCAAGGCGATCACATTGGTAGAATCGACTCGGCCGGATCATGCTGAGCAGGCAGCCGCGCTTCTCGAGGAGCTAATGCCGAATACGGGGCAATCTATTCGTCTGGGTATCTCTGGTGCACCGGGGGTTGGCAAGTCAACGTTTATTGAATCCCTCGGTAATTACCTGACTGAGCAGAATCATCAGGTGGCGGTATTAGCAGTAGACCCGACTTCCGCGGTGACCGGTGGTTCTATTTTAGGTGATAAAACGCGCATGGAGAGCCTATCAGTTAATCCCCAAGCCTTTGTGCGGCCCTCGCCAGCAGGTAAAACGCTGGGTGGTGTAACCCGTCGTACCAGAGAGTCGCTATTGCTTTGCGAGGCGGCGGGCTACGATGTGATTATTATTGAAACCGTCGGTGTGGGTCAGTCGGAAACCGCGGTATCGGATATGACCGATATGTTTCTGCTATTACTGTCTCCGGGTGGCGGTGATGATCTACAGGGCATCAAGCGCGGCATTATGGAGTTGGCCGACCTGGTGCTAGTCAATAAAGCCGATGGTGATCAGGCCAATCTGGCCAATCAAACCGTATCAGATTATCGCGCCGCGCTACAGTTTATGCAGTCGCGTACGCCAAACTGGACACCGCAGGTTGAGGTTTGCTCAGCATTAAATAATCAAGGTGTCGACAAAGCTTGGGCTACGGTGCAAGCCTTTTGTAGCGCATTAACTGACTCAGGTGAATTGAACTCATTGCGCGCGCAGCAGGCACGGGCTTGGATGTGGAGCGAAACCGCCGAGCTATTGATTAGCGATCTAAAACAACATAGCGCAATACAATCCATGGTGCCCGAATTGGAGCAGGCAGTACTAAGCGCTGAATTGCCCGCCACAGTTGCGGCCCAGCGTTTAATTGAACATTACAAAGCCCAAGACTAAGTTTGTAGTCTGTTCATTACATTGGATTATTGATGCTCTCAGTACGACAGATACGACTCCCTCGAGTAGTAACCTAGCCGCTATTCGCGATGTTGGTGGATGTTCGAAAGAGGGTGCGATTCGCTCGCCGCTAATGTCTTATAAATTCCTTGGCGCTCCGAAATGGTACTGTTTTTCCGACTTACAGGAGAGTGTTGCCAGCGACGTTAATAGGACAAAAAACCATCCTTTGGTTGCCAGTCATATCGCCGTTCATGACTTTATTTATAATATTAAAAATGGATAGTTACTGCCGGTTACTTAATGTAGTTCCCTAAAGGAACGGTAATCAAGTGAAATGCTTAGCGGTGTGGTTTTCTATGATTTTTTGGCTGATGGAGGATTCTGGCAAACTGATTTCACTGGATATAACACCTACCTAAAGGTGGTTTTTTTGACTCGTAAAACTTTCTATGTTTCTATGTTTTTATGCATTATATCAATTGGCTTAAAGCTTTTATCATTATCGTATCTTCGCTTTTATACCCTTTTTTTAGCTATGCCACCCCAGCCCAGCATGATTTTAGCCTAAGTTATAATCGCGGTCACAACTACGAGCTTGGCGCTAGCAGCAGGCATATCGTTACCGCTGAGTACATCAATATTTCCGACTGGGGTGATGTCTTTTTCTTTGCTGATTTTTCTAATTTCGACAATGGTGACAGTCAAAGGTATTCAGAATTATTTCCTCGTTTTAAATTGAGGGATTTTGGCGATTCTGGTGTCCTGTCCCAGTTAATGCTGTCAACGCAGATAGAGCTCGGCGAAGACTTTACCAACTTTCTCTACGGCATAGGCGTGGATCTTAATGTTCCTGGTTTTCGATTCCTTAAGATCAATGGGCTTTACAGAGTTAATGAGGACTACAACGACAACCATCAGCTTACCTCCGTATGGGCAGTCCCATTTACCCTGATGGATCGAAAAATATTATTTGATGGCTTCTTTGATTGGACTTCTGCCGTTGATCAGCGCAGTACAATTTTTGGCCTAGTCACTCAAATAAAATTTGATGTTTCTGATATTTTTGGGTTGCGCTCACCTCTTTATGTGGGGATGGAATATGTTTATTGGCGTAACAAGTTCGGTATTGAGGGGGTTCGTGAAAGTAATCCTAACTTGCTTATCAAATATCATTTTCCATAGCGATTAACCTGAAACTCGGAATTTATGCGGGTTTAATTTCTGTGGCGTAAATTGCATGCGTCCTCTTATTTTTTACAATCTTCTATAGAGTTTTCCAGTTCACCAAGAAACGAAACCGTTATCATCACTATTAAATTGACTTTCAATATAATATGACGTTGTTATTATCAAAAACTCCGTCGTTACTATGCATAATATACTTTGGAGAGGGATTCCTAACGCCAGCTTTCCCAGGGGCTCGGGAATTATGTCTTACATTGTCTGGAAAAATTATCTTTAAAGCTTATTAGCTAGGTGTATGTGCGTTTGTATAAATCGATTATGGGCTAAGCCGAACTAGAAATGGCATTTTTTGCCGATTGCCTAGACGTTTACGATATTTTTTCCTCTGCCTTCTCGACGGTCTACCCTAACCGTACCTATCTAATGATAGATGCTAGGATACAAGAACATCTGTAATTTAATGAGACGGTCCATTAAATCTGATAATGGTGATTATTGCTATTAGATCCAGATCGTATGCCGTCTCAAAAAAAATAGTCAAAAAAATTGTGTTTGATAGGTTCGGTTTTTTTGATGTTAATTGTTTGATAGGTTAGGGATATAGCATCTTAAGGGCTTTGCATTAAAATCTATGGCTCTGCTAGGCCCGACACGCAAATACTAAATGACAGTGGCGACAGTGGTTGCACAGCCGCTACTTGGTATGAATAATATTTGGCATCAAGGCGATGTGTTAATACGTAAATTCTATTGGTTTTTTTATGACAGCGAAGAATCGTCAACGTAATAATGATTCCTCAGGGAAGTTCCCCTCTGTGACAAAAGCATTCTTGACAAATAGTGCTTCTTTACAAGCCTTTTTGCGGCGATTTCTCCACCGTCAGCAGGATATTGAAGATGTGGCTCAAGAGGCTTATCTTAAGGCTTATACGGCAGAGAAAAATAAGGACATTGAGCACCCCAAGGCATTCTTATTTACCATTGCAAAAAATATTGCTATCAATGAGCTTAGAAAGAAGACTGTTCAAATTACAGATTATATTGAAGAGTGCAAATCGCTGCCTACGCAAATATCAACAACTAATTTGGAGCATGAATTGGAAGCGCAGCAATCACTGGGTCTATATTGTGAGGCAGTTGCTGCATTGCCTGAGCGTTGTCGGCGAGTCTATTTATTGCGAAGAGTGCATGGGTTAAGACAACAGGAAATCGCTACAAGTTTAGGTATTTCGCTCAGAATGGTAGAAAAGCACTTGCAGAAAGGTACATTGGAGTGTCGGGCTTTTATAAGGGCCAGACAAGGAGATCAATCTTTGGATAATCAAATTAACCGAGATAATGTTGTGGTCACGGGGGATAAAATCTTATGAAAAAAGTCATTGAATTCCCCAATAATAAATTAGGTGAATGTAATTCAGTTAATCAAGAAATTATTGAGCGAGAGGCTGTAGAGTGGCTAATCAAGCTGGATGGTGATATTCCGCCTACTCAGCAAGAATTGCGCGAGCTAAAGGAATGGATGGCGCTCAGTCCAGAGCATACTGCAGAGATAGAGAACCTGGGTATATTTTGGAGTAATTTAGAGTTAACGGAATTGAATATACCTCTGATTAAGCCAACAGTGATGGGTAGTTTAATAGGGTGGATTGCAGAAAAATGTAGGTTCACCGAATTTCGTTTTAGCTTTTCCGTAAGTGCTCTTGCTGTTTTAGGTATAGCGTTTGCTCTTCAGCAAACGTGGTTATCCGGTTGGTACTCGGTTGATCGTATTGCTTCAAGCAATGGTTTTTATGCGACCGCTATTGGCAAACAGGCGACAATTCCCCTAGCTGATGGATCAGTTGTCCGACTTAATACCAATAGTCAGATTGAGGTCGAATACGCTCAAGGAGTGCGCCACATACGATTGGTGCAAGGTGAGGCTCACTTTGATGTTGCTGAAGATCCTAATCACCCATTTCGCGTCTATGCAGGACAGGGGCGAATACAGGCTCTGGGAACTGCATTTACTGTTTATTTGCGCGAGCAAGATGTCGATGTACTGGTAACAGAAGGAAAGGTAGAGCTCGCTGTTCAGGATGAGTTGATTGCTTCGGCACAAGATACTGAAAATACCTCTGCATTACCAGAGCAATCTGGTGCCAGTGAACCCGAAGATCCAGAGTACTATCTGACCTTGCCTGTGGAGCAGCTCGGTGTTTTGGCTGAGGGTCAAGGTGCCACCATCGTTGTGGCAAAAAATAATCAGAAAGGACAAGTTCAGCAAACTCATGAAGTAAAGCTATTAACCTCTGATCGTTTAAAACGCAATGAGGCTTGGCGCAAAGGCTTATTATTATTTACTGGTGATTCACTCGAAGAGGTTGTGGCTGAGATTAGTCGTTATACCCCGGTATCAATCGAGATTGAAGATCCTGAATTGAAGAGCATTCGAATTGGTGGGCAATTTAGAGTGGGTGATGTCAATGGTATGTTTAATGCATTGGAGGCCAACTTTGGGTTGACCATCACCTCTTTAGATAACAATAGAGTCATAATTTCCGCCACGGAACAGATGGAGACTCAATAAAATTTCTTAAATCAAAATAATAGTGTTCGGTTTTTTATCTCACAAATGTTTAACAAGAGACGAGACTGTGAATATAGCCGAATTAAGCATCAGTGATAGTTGGCATCTCGTATGGTAGGAAGGATAGGGCAGCGGTATCGGTCTAGTTTGGCGCTACTGATTTTTCTAGCGATAACACTTGGCTACGCAATGGTATTTAGTGTCAAAGCTAAATCTCAGGCGCTTAGTGGTACTGACACTGAGCAGTATTTTGTTGAGATTCCCAAACTTAATGCGGCGCAGAGTTTGACGTTACTTGCTGAGCAAACTGGAGCCTTATTTCTCTTTCCCTATGATATTGCCAAAGCCCATTTAGCCAGTCCGGTTAAGGGCAAATACACCATCTCCGAAGCGCTTAATGTTGTTTTAGAAAACTCTGGCTTGGCATCCGGTCTCTCTACAGACGGCGTCATAGAAATCTATGTTGCTGACAATAAATATAATGTGGGAGAACGCAAGGATATGAAGAGTATTAAAAATATATTAGCAATGATGATAGGGCTTGCAACTGCTGGCTCAATGCATGAAGCAATCGCTCAGGACGATTCCGATTTTCAGTTGGAAGAGGTCGTTGTAACAGCTAAGAAACGTGCCGCCAACTTGCAGGACGAATCAGTATCTGTGGTAGCCATATCATCAGAAAAATTAGGTGCAGGTTCAATTGCGGTAGGCGACTTGCAAGCTTTAGTACCTGGGTTGACGTTAAGCACTGCGCAATCACCAATCGTTGGTTTGCGGGGTATATCCAGTGACGCAAAACTTAATACTGGTGATGCCGCTGTTGCCTTTCATATGGATGGAGTTTACTTCAGTCGAGTATCTGCAGTGAAAAACGGCTTTTACGATCTAGAGCGCGTAGAGGTTTTACGTGGACCTCAAGGGATTCTTTATGGTCGCAATACTACTGGGGGTAGTATCAATGTGATTACTGCCAAGCCATCATTTGAAAGAAATGCATTTATTGAAACCCAGATGGGTAATTATGATCGACTTAATATAAAGGGTGCCACTAACGTTACGCTGCGTGACGATGTGTTAGCCGCGAGAATTGCCTTCAATTATGATCAGCGGGATTCTTTTCAAGATACTGGTGAAGTTAGTAACGAGCACAGTGGTTTTGCACTGGACGACTTTTCGTTTCGCATTCATACAATGTACACACCATCCGAGGAACTCTCGGTTTTAGCGACTTATGAAAAAAGCTCACGTGGTGGTGGTACACCCACTATTCTGCCTGTGCCTGATAGGCGTCCAGGAAAATCTATCTGGGATGCTCCATTGAATAAGGCTGAAAATGTCGATGAGGGCAATGAGTCACTTCGCCTCGAAGTAAATTATGATATGGGTTGGGGACAGCTTGATTATGTCGTGGGATGGCTCGATCATTTTTCTTGGCAAGATTCAGATTTTGATGGTGGCACTTTCATGGGTCAGAGCGCTGATGAGCGCTTCACCTCAGAGCAGTATACTCACGAGTTAAGGTTATCCTCTGATGGAAATGAAAAGATTGATTGGCTCTTAGGGATTTATGCCTTCGAGGAAGAGAGTTCAAGAGCAGCAGAAGTTACTTTGAGCCCGTCTTTCCATCTTATTCAAAACTTACCTAATTTTAAGTCAGATTCTCTTGCTGTGTTTGGCAATATGACATATCACTTGTCAGATTCTATGCGACTTATTGCAGGGTTGCGTTACTCTGAGGATGAAAAATCTGAAACAGATTCAACACGATTGCTCACGCTTGGCCCAAACATAATACCTACCAAGGGTTCTGCACAAGGCTCATGGGATGCTACAGATTGGTCTATTGGACTTGATTGGGATTTCACGGAGGACCACCTTATTTTCGTGAAGGCTAGCACTGGGTATAAAAGTGGTGGCTTTGTCGATGCTATTAGCGCCGTATTAGTGGGCCTCGATGACCCAACTTATGATGCTGAAGAATTGATGGCCTATGAAGTTGGTCATAAGAGTGAATTTTTAGATAATCGATTGAGGATAAACTCTGCTGCTTATTGGTACGACTATAGCGATCAGCAGATTCTAGTTTTCGCCGGTGGTGGTAATATTATTGAGAATGCCGATTCTGAAATCTCTGGATTTGAGTCGGATATGATCTACGCTGTGACCGAAAATACATTGATCAATTTCTCGGTTGCCTATACCAAAGCTGAAATGGATGCGGGTACGATTCTTTTTGATGGTACTAACCGAACTGCTGAGGCGCCGGTAGGCACATATACCGATGTATCAGGAAACAGTCCGGCACGTGTGCCAGAGTTGAGTTATACCCTCGGTGTTGAGCATAGTTTTGGTCTTGATGATGGCGCCACAATCACAGCGGGGATTAACTACCATTGGGAGGATGATACTGATCTGAGAGAATTTGGTCATGCAGTAGATTTCCAGAAAGCGTGGCACCAAACCGATGCTAGATTAACTTACAAGTCAAGTGATGACTCATTAATTGTAGAAGCTTGGGCTAAAAATCTTGAGGATCCCTCTGCATATGAAGATGGAGTGAAGTCACAGATGTTCGTGACTGGTGTCGGTGGTCGACATGCTTGGATTCGCCCACCGGGATCCTATGGTGTGAGATTGGTTAAGACATTTGATTAAGTCAGCTTCACTACACAATTGATATTACATCTATGTTTAGCAATAGGGTTCAGCTTGTCTCAGGTTGGACCCTAGTTGTATCGGAGCAAAAATTAATTGAGTAATGTATGATGAATCAACATTGCTGGGTTGCCAGTGGAGGTAGATGATGGTGCTAAAAATACGTTGGAAAACGGTGAGTTTATTACTTTTATTAATGAGCCTTCAAAGTCATTTGCTAGCGAAAAATATAAGTGCTGATATTAATGTCGGAGACGCCGACCGAGTGTTGCGTAGCGGTAAAATAATCACATTGGATAATCAATCTACCGAGCATCAGGCATTGGCTGTTCGTGATGGAAAGATTCTGTTGACAGGCACTGATGAGGAGGTCAATAAATTAATTGGGCCTGAGACGCAGGTGATCGAGTTAGATGGTCGCACGGTGATACCTGGTCTGATTGATGGACATATTCATGGTATTCGTGCTGGACTTACATTTAATGATGAAGTGGGTTGGTATGATATTACTAGTATAGAGGAGGGCTTGGAAAAACTGCGAGAAAAAGCTCGCAACACGGCTCCCGGTGAGTGGATAATTGTGGCTGGCGGTTGGGTCAAAGAGCAAGTGGCTGAGGGACGAGCGCCGACACTTGCTGAACTCGATGAAATATCGTCACAACATCCAATCTACATACAGCATCTATATGATCTTGTGGTGCTAAATTCTGCTGGTTTACAGGCATTTGGTATTAATGATCAGACAGCCAATCCAGCAATGGGTAAATATCATAGGGACAGTGAAAATAAACTCACCGGCCGTATTACCGGTTCACTACCATTTATCTTTTCCACTTACAGAAAACTGCCTAGACTTTCCTTCGATCAGCAGGTTGAGGGAACTAAAGCTTTTGGTGTGGAGTTAAGCCGACTCGGATTGACCGGCTTTATCGATGCCGGGGGTGGTGGTCTTTTCCCTCAGAGTTTTCATCCACTCTATAAATTGTGGCGAGACGGACAATTGAAACAACGTATACGTTTTTTTGTCAGTCCGCAGAGACCGGGCAAAGAGCTTGAAGATATAATGCAATGGGCTGATTTTCAGGCGATGGGGCATGGCGATGATATGTTGCGCTTTTCTGGTTTTGGCGAGATTGTGGTGTGGGGAATGCATGACGGCGCAGATATCGGCGTACATTTTGGACCTAGCGAAAAAGCCAAAAATGATCTGTTGGCGGTGGCCAAATATTTGGCTGAGCGGCAGTATAGTATGCAAATCCATGCTCATCATGATCATAGCGCTTCGCAGATACTAGATATTATTGAGCAGGTACACCTGGACTCTCCTATTACAGATTTGCGGTGGTCCATTTGTCATGGCGAAGATTTTACCGAAAAAACGTTACTGCGCATGAAGGCGCTTAATATGGCTTGGGGCGTGCAGAATCGACTCTATTTTATGGGTGATGATTACCTTGCAATTATGGGTAAAAAGATTGCACGAAGTGCACCACCCCTTAATACCGGCCTAAAAAATGGGCTGGTCATCGCGGCGGGCACCGATGCCCATAGGGTGTCGCCTTATAATCCATTTGTATCACTTGAATGGTTAGTGAATGGAAAATCACTGTCAGGTACAGTTATTCGAGGTGTGAAAGAATCAGTCAGTCGTGAACAGGCGTTGAGAATGTATACTCAGGGAAGCGCTTGGCTGACCTTTGAGGAGAATAAGTTGGGCTCCCTGGAAATTGGCAAGTTCGCCGATTTGGTAGTACTGTCCGATGACTATATGACGGTGGATGAAGATAATATAAGTGAAATCGTCTCTTTAATGACTATGGTTAACGGAGAAGTTGTCTACGCTGCAGCACCCTTTGGTCTATGAGCTAGTCTGTGATTTTCAGGATAAGCCGTGCTGGGCTGGATGATAGGGAGAATTGCTCTTTTCGATCGATGAGGGCGGTGTCGCTTAGTCGCGTCCCATTACACTTGTTGCTTTTCTATCTGCTCGCGCATTGCTTGTTGCCGCTCTCTGGTAATCGGGTAACGCCACATAAGAAGCATAACAATAATGTAGGCACCAGCTGGGAAGAGCACAATCAAATAGCGCAATCGCTCAATAGCTTCCGGTGGATTATCCAAGCCAAGTGTGGGATCGAAACCGAAGACACCAAGGAAGGAAAATCCTATAAAAATACCGATGCCGGCAGCTAATTTACTCGATAGTATTAACAGAGAATAGTATAAACCCATGCGTTCAGATCCGCTCTGTATCCGGTCGTGGTCACATACGTCAGCTAGCATAGTGCGCGGGAGAAATTCATTGGCTGAACTGTTGGCGCCGATTACTAGAAACGCCAATGCCGCAAGGACGATGTTATTAGAGGGTAAGATAAGTAGCATTAGCGGTGCTAGACCGCCAACAAGCATCGCTATTTGTATCGCCCGATGCTTGCTGAATACGATGCTTAGTTTGATCCAAATTGGTACGCAAAATAGTCCGCCAAGTAGCAAGAAAACCAGAATGAATCCGACCCAATCAGCTAGGTTTAATGTATAAGAGACAAAAAACACAAATAGCCCTTGTAAAAAGTAGGTACAAAAAGTCATTAAGCCGTTGGTGAGTAACAACCTTATCAGAGCGTTATTTTTGATAACGAGGCTAAGCCCCTGCTTAAAGCCAATGGATGTTTTTCTGCTATTGACTGGTTTCTCATGGGCAGATAACAAACAAATGAGCACCGATAGGGGCAAAATAATAATAATAAAAGAACCAATAATAGAGGCTTTGGTCTCGAAATCTGGCTGCGTTAGTCTTTCTAAAATAGCCGGAATCAAACTGACTAACACACCTCCGATCATCACCATCATTTGTAAAAGGCCCGTGATTCTCGAGCGTTGATCATAATCTGGTGACATTTCCATAGCCCAGGCGGTGTGGCTAATAGTCCAAGCATCCCAGGCAACATACAGTGCGATCAACCAAAAAATAAGATAACCAGCAGTGATGGTCGCAGGAGGGTTGAAGAGCATATAGACGGTTATCATTAAAGCAGGTGCGGATAACGCTAACCAAGGTCTGCGCCTACCCCAGCGAGTTGGATAGTTATCCATGAAGAGACCCCATAATGGGGTTACAATCACATCAACAATTTTGGCAGCTAAAAATATGGTGCCGACGGTTGCGGCTCCTAAGCCGATATGTTCGGCATACAGAGCCGGCAAGAACACAAAAACCGCGGTGACCAAAGAATTTAATGGCAGTGCCGGTGTGGCAAAGCCAAGCATGCGCAGATTGACGATTTTATCATCCACTATTTCATACTCCTTTGGGATTGATCGTCTCTGCAGAGCTGTGGGCGTCAATTTGCCTCACTGGTTTACCGCCATCAATATTTTGTCCTGATGGTAGCCAGGCACAGATAAGCTGCTCATCAACCCACACAGTTTTACAATCTGCAGGAACAAAATACTCAACAAACACCATGTCTTGATCGCTGTCATTAATAAAATAGTGGCGCTCATTTTCATAATTGTAAAGTGTATCTCCTGCCTCTATTTCTACCGGTTTTTCACTTAAGTAAGCTGTACCTCGACCGCTAATCATGTATTGAAAGTGTTCGGCACCCTCGTGATGATGATTGGAACCTACGGTTCCTGGTGGGTAAATAATCATTTCACCTTTGACTGCTTTAGTACCAAACAGGGTTGGTGTTACCAAATAAATTCGCTTACGTGCATCATGTTCTGAATCAAGCACTGGTTCTTGTCGCCAATTAACGCAATGAAAGCGCGGCGGATTTGATAATAAATCCGCATCATATTTAGCCGCATTAGGTACTTTGCCGGCTAAAACAGTAGTGTTCTTTTGCGCGGTTAATAGGCCTTTAAAACCTGGTGGTAGAAACACCATATGAGAGGTAGTCAACTGGTTATTACCCTCGCTTCCTGTTAGCGTTGCAGCGCCGCTGAGAAGCTGAATCCACATTAGATCCGTGGCTAAAATATCTATAATTAAGCAAGCGTTTTCATCCATAGACCATCGATCTAGCTCTATAAATTCACTACCAACCAATGATTTATTGATCAGTGGCTGTGTCATAACACCATTACTGAGTTGTTTAGAATCCGTTTCATTGTTACTAATTAAGACCGGCATTATTTAGACCTCGAAGAAATAGTTGCACACGTGTGCAAACTAGCTTGTATAGGCAAGAATGTCAAAATGTTTTAGTTATAAAAAGTCAGGGATATTGGTTGAATTAGGAGAGTGACTAACAATATATGTTCAGTATTTAGCTGTTGTTATTTCTGTATTGGCTTGGGCTCATGCCAGTCCATCGTTTAAAGGCTCGGGCGAAATTTGTCTCCTCTGAGTAGCCCAATAAAAACGATATCTCATTCACAGGAATATTCAAAAGTTAAGTATTTGGTAAGTTATTCAGTGTCTGCAAGCGCTGGTGTGCCGATGGCCACCGCCATGGTGATGGTGCTTGTGAGGACGACCAGTGGCACAGCCGCAAGCCGTGGCTGCAGCACTAGCCTTGTTAACAACAGTGCTACGGCGTAGTACGTTGCCGACAACACCGAATCCGCCAGTAATAATCTTTTTAACCTTTTCACCGGAGCTTGGATCAAACTCTAAGGCATCATCTGACATGCGCTGAGTCACTTCAAATCGCCGAGGCTCTTGATTCGGGTCGTTAGGAATTGTTTCGTATATATAGGTTGGCATATAAGCTCCTTTACAAGTGGGGAAAAGTTTAACGCACTTTGATCCCCACTACAGTAAAAACTAATATTTTAGTTAACTTCTAGACCATCTGAGATTTCAGCATCTTCAGATACTAATTCTTCAACACCTGAGCATTTGGCCATGTAGTCCATAACAATACCAAAATCCATGGTGCTGCGATTTCCGTGTCCCATAGACTGCTGAAATATATCTCGGGTCACATTCGCTACGGGTAATGGTACTTCTAGCGAGCGGCCCATGGCCAGACCTAAGTCCATATCTTTACGCATAAGTTCTGGAGTGAAGGTAACACTGTAATCGAGATTAACATACAAGGGCGTCTTGTATTTAGAGTAAATTGAACCCATTACGCTCTTGTTAATAAAGTCCATAAAGGCCGCTCTTGACACGCCTGACTGTTGCGCCAAGATAGTCAGCTCGGCCAGTGATTGAGTGACTACGCCGAGGAATACGTTGTGGCAAATTTTTACTGTGCGTGCAAGTTCATCGTCACCCACATAGCTCACACCCATGCCACCAATAATTTCTTGATAGGCTTTAACCTCCTCAAAAACTTCTTCTGGTCCTGAGGTAACAACGGCGAGTTTGCCGGCTTTAACACATTTACCATTGCCGCTCACTGGCGACGCAATATATTTGATGCCCATTTCATTTAAGCGAAGGCGAATTTCAGCTGAGGCCTCTACCGAGATGCTGGAGCAATCGACGACAATTTGTGGCTTAGCGTCTCCCGATAACACACCGTTCTCACCGAAATAAATCTGTTTTACATCATCCGAAGTTGACACCATAGAGAACACGATATCTCTATGTCCTAAGTCGACAAGGTTATCAACAAGTGTTGCTCCTAGTTCTGTTAGCGGTTCAGCCTTTGACCTGGTGCGGTTCCATATGGCGAGATCACAGCCTGCTTTGGCTAAGCGCTCTGCCATTGGGTAGCCCATACGGCCCATACCAACCCAGCCAATTGTGTATTTTGTTACATCACTTGTTGTCATGCTTCTGTTCTCCTAGTCGATGTTAAAGGATAAAGATCCTGTGCATGAATGTATTGTCAAATAGCGTAGCAGGCATCCCAGACTGAAGTTGTGCCTTAGAGCGCGACAGATTTAGAAGATGCATACGTGTGCATGGTGGCAGGATAGCAATGTATTTTTAGTAACGCAACTTTTTTGTTTTACGGCTAGTTTGGACGCAACAACTGTAATTAGTTTTCTCTTAGCGACCGTTTA
This sequence comes from Porticoccaceae bacterium, assembly GCA_002685715.1. Lineage (GTDB taxonomy): Bacteria > Pseudomonadota > Gammaproteobacteria > Pseudomonadales > Porticoccaceae > HTCC2207. The sequence goes on from NYXU01000040.1 coordinate 18,113, forward strand.
GTCTGCGATTCATCTGCGCAACAAAGCTACAGCACAGTTACTGCTTTAAAAAGGTATTGCTTATCAAAATAACTTTGGTTATATTTGTGCACACGTATGCAGACCTGTTTTTTTGTCGCATGCAAAAAAATTTCGCAATCGCTTATTAACCGCCATTACAGGTAATTCTATGTCTAACATTATTGCAACCGAACCTACCATTATTACGCCCGATGATATTGAGCCTCGGTGGAACTGGGATAGACCTATTGCCTCTCCGGGTAGGACCAATGTGGATTTTGAGGAGCGTGTAGATTTTAGGCGTTTACATCGTTATCGAGTTGCGCGGGCACAGCAGGCACTAAAGAATTCTGATCTCGGTGCAGTCCTTTGTTTTGATAATAATAATATTCGTTATTTAACAAGCAGTGTAATCGGTGAGTGGAGTCGAGATAAGATCGCTCGATATTCGTTGTTTACGGGTAATTCTAATCCTTATTTATGGGACTTTGGTTCTGCCGCAGCTCACCATAGATTATATGCACCTTGGCTGAAGCCTGAAAATTGTCGGGCGGGCATGTTAGGTTTGCGCGGTTCAGTGCCAGAGGATGCGTTGCTGTTCAAGCGCGCTGCAGAAGAGATTTTAGATCTGCTTAAAGCCGAGGGCGTCGCTGATATGCCGTTGGGCGTGGATGTGATAGAGCCGCCGATGATGTTTGCACTGCAATCTGTTGGTATAGAGGTTCGCGATGCGCAACAAATTTTTCTTGATGCGCGACAGATCAAAAGTATGGACGAGATTGTCTTGCTCAATCAGGCAGCCTCTATGGTCGATGGCGCCTATCACCTGATTGCTGAAAACCTCAAGCCCGGTGTCAGAGAGAATGACATGGTTGCTCTGGCTAATAAGTTTCTTTATGAGCAGGGCTCAGATGATGTTGAGGCTATTAACGCGGTTTCTGGTGAGCGCTGTTCGCCTCACCCTCATAACTTTACTGATCGTATGTATAGGCCTGGCGATCAGGCATTCTTTGACATTATTCAATCATTTATGGGTTACCGTACCTGTTATTACCGAACTTTAAATGTAGGCCTTTCTACTCCGGGACAAATCGATGCCTATAAGACTGCCCGTGGATGGATTGACGCTGCGATCAATATGGTTCGGCCCGGCGTTACCACCGATAAGATCGCGGCTCTATGGCCTGCCGCCACCGAGTTTGGCTTTGCCAATGAAATGGAGGCTTTTGGTTTGCAGTTCGGTCATGGTTTGGGGCTAGCTCTGCATGAGAGACCCATTATTAGCCGTTTGGTCTCGTTCGATAAGCCTTTCGAGTTGCAGGAGGGCATGGTGTTTGCTCTAGAGACCTATTGTCCTGCGGCTGATGGCTCCGGTGCTGCGCGAATTGAAGAGGAGGTCGTGGTCACCGCTGATGGTTGCAAGGTGATCACACTGTTCCCAGCGCAGGATTTATTTGTTGCGAATAAATATTAATCGTAGCAGCGCTTTATAAAGCGGCAGTGCTACAAGTGCTGCTGTGAATAGTGACCAGTTAGCCAAGACCAGATTGGGGCAAAAAATGTCAGATAAGTTAATTAAGAGTATTTCCACCGATCTATATATCAATGGCCAATGGCAGCCGTCATCAGATGGTGCTTGTTTTGATGTATATGATCCCGCGACCGAGCAAGCTATCGCGTCAGTATATAGCGCTACTGCCGAAGACGCACTTGCTGCTGTTGAGGCTGCACACAATGCCGGCCCTGCTTGGGCGGCTCGATCCACTCGGGAGCGTGCAGAGATTTTACGCAAAGCATATGAGTTGATGGTTGAGCGTCGTGATGAGTATGCTCGAGTGATTTCTCGCGAAGAGGGTAAAACCTATGCAGAAGGGTTGGGCGAAGTAGCCTATGCAGCAGAATTTTTCCGCTGGTACGCAGAGGAAGCTCCCCGTAGTGCAGGAAAGTATGGCCGATCGCCTGCTGGCGCCAACAATATTATGGTTCAGCATCAGCCGGTGGGTGTTTGCTTATTAATTACACCGTGGAATTTTCCCGCCGCTATGGCGACGCGCAAAATTGGTCCCGCCTTAGCAGCTGGTTGTACCACTATTCTTAAGCCTGCTTCAGAGACACCATTGACTGCATTGATGCTGGCTGGATTATTGGAAGAGGCGGGTGTCCCCCCTGGCGTTGTGAATGTGCTTCCGTCGCGACGATCTTCTGTTATCTCAAATACTGTTCTGGGTGATAGTCGAGTAAGAAAAGTGTCTTTTACTGGATCGACTGAGGTGGGTCGTGTGTTGCTATCAAAAGCGGGCGAGAAGGTTATTAATTGCTCAATGGAGTTGGGCGGCAATGCGCCATTTATTGTGCTTGATGATGCCGATATGCAGGTGGCGGTTGATAGCGCCATGGTGGCGAAAATGCGTAATGCGGGAGAGTCTTGTATCGGTGCAAATCGTTTCTATGTCCACAGTTCTATTATCGATGAATTTTCTAGTCGCCTAGCAGCGGAAATGTCCAGTTTAAAGGTGGGTCCTGGACTCGATGATGGTATCGATGTAGGACCTTTAGTCAATGCAGATACCAGAGACAAAGTTGAACAGTTAGTCGATGAGGCGGTCGCGCTTGGAGCAAAGGTATTGACCGGTGGCAAGCGCCTACATGATTGTGGATTTTATTATGAGCCCACGGTGTTGGTTGATATTCCGCAGAGTGCTGAAATAGTCAATACCGAGATATTTGGCCCAGTGGCCACCATTATGTCCTTTGACAGCATTGACGAGGTGGTAGAGAAAGCCAATGACACCATCTTTGGACTGGCGGCTTACGTGATTGGCGCTAATGTGGGTCGAGCGGTTGCTGTCGCTGAACGAATTGATGCAGGTGTTATGGGGGTAAATCGTGGCTTTATTTCAGATCCAGCGGCCCCCTTTGGTGGTGTTAAGCAGAGTGGCATTGGTCGCGAGGGGTCCCAAGAGGGCTTGCACGAATTTTTGGAAGCCAAATATATCGCCGTTGATTGGTAGCTATTGGCAAATGCGGGCCATCACATGATAGCTCGCAAAATGATTGTAAATAATAGTGACCGTGTTTGATAGGTTAACGCGGTTGGTCGTTGGTCTGCCCTAGATTTGGGTGAGGAGAAAAAGTAATGCCAAAAACCAAGACATTATCCACCGGTGTTGAGTGGCAGGAAATTACTGCAACGGCTGCCGATTGGGAAAAGGTCGGTCAAGCAGAATGTCTGAAGATGTTAAATCATATGCACCTTATTCGGGCTTTTGAAGAAGAGCTTTTGGTATTGGATAAGGAGGGTCAGGTGCATGGTCCATTACATGTCAGTGTGGGACATGAAGGATCAATTGTGGCGGCTATGTCTCAGTTTGCTGACGATGACTTGGTTAATGGTTCCCATCGAGGTCATCACCTATTTTTGGCTAAGGCGCTAAATTATCTCGAGGCGAAAGATTTTGAGCCAATCAAAGACGCCTATCCTGAGCCGATTCAAACGCTGATCTACCGCTGTATGGCGGAAATTCTTGGCTTGGCTCCCGGCTATTGTAAAGGTCGCGGCGGCTCAATGCACTTACGTTGGGATGAAGCCGGTGTGATTGGCACCAACGCCATTGTTGGAGGTGCTGTACCCCTGGCTAACGGGGCTGCTTGGACTAAGAAAACAGAAGGTGATAACAATATTGTATTAACGGCATTTGGTGATGGGTCCTGCCACATAGGAAATACGCTAGAGTCTCTCAATTTGGCAGCGCTTTATGATTTGCCGATTTGTTTTTATATCGAAAACAATGGTTATGCGGTATCCACCACTTTAGAGGAGCAGGCTCGAGAAACACGCATGTCTTCTCGGGGTCCTGCCTTTGGCATACCTGCCTATCGAGTGGACGGCATGAACCCAATATCTGTCCGCGTAGCTATGGCTAAAATTACTCAGTTACTACGAGAGGGCAAAGGGCCGGCCATGCTCGAGACTCAAGTCTATCGCTATTATCACCACGGCGGTGGAGTAGCTGGTAGCGCGTTTGGCTACCGTGATAAAAAAGAAGAGGAGGAGGTAAGAAAGCGCGACGTTATTAGTTTTATGGAAGCTGAAATGATTAAGCGCAACTGGCTCACCGAGGCCGACCTTCAGACGATACAGTCAAAAGCACAGCACATTGTCAGCTCAGCTTCTTCGCAACTCACTGATGGTGAGGTTGGTTCTCGAACAATAAAATCTTCGTTATGGCCAGATGTTAATTTCCGTGATCAAGGTTTGCGCGGTGATTTGTCGGAATTCGACTCAGTGGAGTTTGTTGAACAGAGTAGTTTTAAGGGTGATATTAAAGATACCAAGTTTGTCTCCGCGATTGCTAAAAATATGGTACGCCGTTTTGAAACCGATGAGCGTATTTTTGTTATGGGTGAAGATGTTCACCGCCTGAATGGCGGTACCAATGGTGCCACTAAAGGTCTGCCTCAGCGCTGGCCAGAGCGCTGTGTGCCAACACCTATTGCGGAACATGGATTTGTAGGGCTCTGTGGTGGAGCCGCACTCACTGGCCTGCGGCCGGTAGTGGAAATTATGTATCCGGACTTTTCGCTCGTGGCAGCAGATCAACTCTTTAATCAGATCGCTAAAGCGCGTCATATGTACGGAGGAGACAATAACGTGCCTTTGGTATTGCGCACCAAAGTTGCAATGGGCAGTGGTTATGGCTCTCAGCACTCCATGGATCCGGCCGGTATTTTTGCCATGTGGCCAGGTTGGCGGATTGTTGCGCCATCGACGCCTTTTGATTATGTCGGGTTAATGAATAGTGCTCTGCATTGTGAAGATCCGGTATTGATGATTGAGCATGTAGAGTTGTATACCGCAATGGGTCCAGCGGCGTCGGAAGATCTCGATTATTTTATTGAATTAGGCAAAGCCAAAGTTGCGCGCTCAGGAAAGGCAGTCACTGTACTTACCTACCTCACTATGGTGCAAAAAGCGATTGATGTCGCAGAAAGCATGGGTCTTGATGCGGAAGTGATTGATCTGCGATCCCTGGATCGCGCAGGTCTTGATTGGGATACCATTTCTGCCAGTGTGCGCAAGACTGGCCATGTGGTGGTCTTGGAGCAGGGCGGCCTTACCAATTCCTATGGTGCTATGTTGACTGACGAAGTGCAACGCCGATTGTTTGACTACTTGGATCATCCTGTGGCGCGAATTTATGGTGGTGAGTCTTCTCCAAGTGTATCAAAAGTGTTGGAACGTTCAGCATTTGTGGGCGAGGAAGACATTGGTCAGGCGTTCGCAAAGATGGTGCAAGATAAAGGGGTGGTCTCAGTCTAGTCGAATGATTAGATATGACTGCGGAAGATTTGGTGGAGGCTGTTATGACTGATAGTACGGGCATACCTGGATTGAGAGGAACCGACCATATCGGTTTTACTGTACCTGACTTAGAGCAGGCGGTGGATTTTTTCGTCAATGTAATTGGTTGTGAACTGTCCTATGAATTGGGTCCTTTTGCATCTGATGATGATTGGATGGCTTCGCAACTCGGTGTGCACCCGCGAACGGTGATGAATAAGTTACGCTTTTTGCGCTGTAAGAATGGACCAAATTTTGAAATATTTGAGTACCAAGCGCCAGATCAAAATAGGGTTCAACCCAAAAATAGCGATGTGGGTGGGCATCACTTGGCATTTTATGTGGATGATTTTGACGCCGCCTTACGTTATTTAAAAAGTAAAGGGGTGCGCATCCAGGGTGAGCCTGTTGTGCGCACTGCGGGCCCAAGTGGTGGGCAGACGTGGGTTTATTTTTTAACTCCTTGGGGCATGCAGTTGGAGTTAGTAAGTTTTCCCCGTGGTAAAGCGTATGAGCGGGATATGGAGATGCGTCTCTGGCATCCAGCCTATCCAGATAAATAATTCAGTCGTTTTGCTCGACATAGCAATAAATGCTATGCCGACCGATTTGCACTTAAAATGAAAGGAGAGTAGTAGGTGCCAAAAGAAATTATCCTACCGGTAATAGCCGCTGATTTTGAATCTGGGACCATTGAGTCTTGGAGTAAGAAAGAGGGCGATACCGTTGCCAAAGGTGAAATGCTTCTCTCTGTCGAGACGGATAAAGCGATTGTTGAAATTGAGGCTGAGGACAGTGGGGTGCTGGGTAAAATAATGGTGGCCGCGGGTACCGAAGATGTGCCGGTGAACGCTGTTATTGGTTTTCTGTTGCAGGAGGGTGAAAGCGCTAGTGACCTAGATGGCTTGTCAGCATCAGTAGAATCGCAGCCTGTGCCAACCGCCAGTGAATTACCATCAGTCTCGCAAGAGGCGAACGCAGTGGCACCACAAGATACCGCAAGCGTCGCACAGCAGAGTGCTGATGGTGGGCGCATTTTTGCTAGTCCTCTAGCGCGACGGATAGCGGCGGATCTAGGCGTTGAGATTAAAGATCTTTCCGGCCGTGGCCCCCGAGGTCGTATTCTAAAGGCTGATGTCGAATTAGCGGCTTCCAGTGGTTCGGTTGCGGCGAGCACTAAATCAACTGATGCGACCCCTGTGGTGGAACCAGAGTCCGGCCGAGCTTATACAGCGATTCCCCATACCAATATGCGCAAGACCATTGCTCGCAGGCTCACTGAGTCTAAACGTGATGTGCCGCATTTTTATCTCAGCACCGATGCTCAGCTTGATGCACTGCTAGCGGTACGAAAAGACTTTAATGCACGATCTCCCGAGGGAGATGGCGCTTATAAACTGTCGGTAAATGACTTTATTATTAAAGCCTGTGCGCTGGCCATGAGGGACGTACCAGAGGTCAATTCGTGTTGGACAGAGGAGGCTATCCATCTGCATCACAATGTTGATATTTCGGTAGCAGTGGCAACGGATGGAGGTTTGATTACTCCTATAGTGCAGGATGCTGATAGTAAAGGACTGGTTGCTATTTCCAATCAGGTTAAGGATTTGGCGGCTAGAGCTCGTCAAGGCAAATTAAAGCCGGTGGAATTTCAGGGCGGTGGTTTTACCATCTCCAATTTAGGCATGTATGGCACGTCTAACTTTAGTGCCATTATTAATCCGCCCCAGTCGTGCATCCTTGCGGTGGGAGCTGGTGAACAGCGGGCTGTGGTTAAAGAGGGAGATTTTGCTATAGCAACTGTTATGACCTGTACGCTGTCTGCAGACCATCGTTCGGTCAATGGCGATGTGGCTGCACGATTTATGCAGGCGTTTAAGCGTTATATTGAAGATCCATTTTACATGGCGGCGAGCCAGCTATTGTGATTAGTGAGTATTACCGATACCAGTTTTTAAGGGGAAAGTTGAGTGCCTATTGAAATTCAGTTACCAGCGTTATCGTCAGATATGGAATCTGCGAGTCTGACTGTCTGGCACAAACAGGTGGGTGATCAGGTAACACAGGGTGATGTGATTGCCGAGATAGAAACGGACAAGGCAACACTCGAAATAGAGGCTGCAGATTCCGGTACGCTAGGTAGTATTTTAGTTGCGGCTGGCACAGATGAAGTATCAGTGGGCACTGTATTGGCGCTGTTATTGAAGGCCGGAGAGGGGGTGGAGAGTCTAGCTGACCATGAAACTAAAGCTAAGCAACTAAGTGCCGGCCCAGTAACCGATGGCACCTCTGAATATCAGGTTTCTGAGCAGGACAAAGATTTCGATGTGGTTTTGGTAGGCGGGGGGCCTGGAGGTTATGTAGCGGCCATTCGTGCAGCCCAGTTAGGAATGAGTACCGCTTTGGTTGAGCGAGAGCATCTCGGCGGCATCTGTCTAAATTGGGGCTGTATCCCAACAAAGGCACTATTGCGATCTGCGGAAGTATATGAACAGTTTAAGCACGCTGAAAGCTATGGTTTATCGGCAACTAATATTGCCTTTGATCTAGATAAAATTGTTGCTCGTTCACGAGGTATTGCAAAGCAGTTAAATGGTGGTGTTGGGCATCTGCTAAAGAAGAACAAAGTGAAGGTTTATGATGGTCGAGCAGAACTGCTGGGTGGGCATCGGCTGAGGATTGAGCAACAGGATGATGACAGTGTTGAGCTTAGTGCTGATCATATTATCCTCGCCACGGGCGCTCGGCCGCGAAATTTGCCAGGCCTAGAGGCTGATGGGGAATTAATCTGGACTTCCAGAGAGGCGATGACACCATCTTGTTTGCCAAAATCTTTACTTGTGATGGGTGCTGGCGCTATCGGTATTGAATTTGCCAGTTTTTACAATTCCATGGGTGTAGATGTAACGGTGGTCGAAGTGCTGCCACAAATATTGCCAGTTGAAGATGCGGAGATTGCAGAATTTGCCAGCAAATCCTTTACCAAGCAGGGCATTAAGCTTATGACTCAAACAAGGGTCAAGGAATTGCGCAAAGGCTCAGATCAGGTTACCGCTGTGCTTGAGCACCAAGGGGAGTTACAAGAGCTTAAGGTTGATAGAGTTATTTCTGCGGTCGGAGTGGTGGGTAACCATGAAAATCTGGGATTAGAAAACACGCAGGTCGTGGTTGAGCGCAATCATGTGGTGGTCGATGAATGGAGTCAAACTGCGGAGCCTGGTGTGTATGCCATTGGCGATTTGAGTGGGGCACCTTGCCTAGCCCACAAGGCCAGTCATGAAGGAATTATCTGTATAGAAAAAATTGTAGGACAGGCAGATATAGAGCCTTTGGATAAGGGTGCCATTCCTGGTTGCACCTATAGCCGGCCTCAGATTGCCAGTGTCGGGCTAACCGAGACGGCCGCTAAGGATCATGGTTTTGCGGTGCGGGTTGGGCGTTTCCCCTTTCAAGGTAATGGCAAGGCGATTGCCTTGGGAGAAACGGAGGGACTGGTAAAGACCGTATTCGATGCCAATACAGGTGAGTTGCTGGGCGCTCATATGGTGGGTGCCGAAGTCACCGAGATGATACAGGGCTTTGGTATAGCTCAGACTCTTGAAACTACTGAGAAGGAATTAATGCACACAGTATTTCCGCATCCTACCCTGTCGGAAATGATGCATGAAGCCGTTTTGGATGCTTATGATAAGGTGGTTCATTTTTAACCGCTGACTAGTACTAACATTGGAGAGAAAATAATGAACAATAAACAACAATCAATTTCTGGTCGCAGTCTCAAGACCATTGGGAAATATCTTTTGGTGGTATTGGCAATTAGCGGGCTAGTGTCCTGCGACAGTGGTAATTCTGTCGACGAGCCAATTCTAATCAAATTCCCCCATGTAACATCACCAATTACACCCAAGGGGCTTGCGGCTGAACGCTTTAAGAATCTTGTAGAGGAGCGACTTGCCGGTCGAGTTGTGGTTGAAGTCTATCCCTCTGGTCAGTTAATGAATGATGACGATTCCATTGAGGCCTTGGCTTTTGGTGAGGTGCAGATGATTGCTACCTCTTTATCAAAGTTTGATCGTCTAACAAATAAATTTCAGGTGTTTGATCTGCCATTCTTGTTCCCCAACCTAGATGTGATCGAAAAGTTTCAAACGGGTTCGGCGCGAGAAATGCTACTGGGAGCTATGTCGTCACATGGTTTGCAGGGATTGGGCTTTTGGCATAACGGTATGAAACATTTTACCGGGCCAGTGCCAATGTCAGATCCAGAAGCGGCTGAAGGCCTTAAATTTAGAATTATGGAATCCGATGTTCTGCAGGCGCAAATTTTACAAATTGGTGGCAGCCCGCAAAAAATGGCTTTTGTGGAGGTCTATCAAGCGTTACAAACGGGTGCTGTAGATGCTCAGGAAAATACCTGGTCCAATATCTATTCCTCTAAATTTTATGAGGTGCAGAAGCATTTAACGGTGACTAATCATGGTTATGTGGGCTATCTGATTGCGGTTAATTCTGCCTTTTGGAGTGATCTGCCGGATGATATCCGCACTGAACTTGAGGCCATAGTGGATGAGGTTAGTACTTGGGCTAATCAGCGGGCTAAATCTATCAATGAAGAAGCGCTTAACAAAATTATTGCCTCAGAAAACTCCCAAATAACCTACCTCACGGCAGAGGAACTAAAGGTTTGGCAGCAAACAATGAGGCCTGTATGGGATGATTTTTCTGACAAAATAGGGGCTGATGTTATTTCTGCAGCCCAAGCGGCATCAAATTAAAGTACTAAAAAGGAGTATTTGTAGTGAGGATTGTGATTGAGCGTATTGAAGAGGGTGTATTAGCCTTGTTGCTAGCTTTTATGACGCTGCTAACTTTTATTCAGGTTGTACTGCGATATGTATTTAATACAGGATTACTTTGGTCGCTTGAAGCTACTACATATGCATTTGCCGCTCTGGTACTTATTGGTATGTCGTATGGTATCAGAACTAAATCACATATCGCTGTTGATTTATTAGTAAAAAATTTGCCGTCGAGGCTGCGTAATGCCGTTGCAGCATGCGCAGTTGTCATCTGCCTGATTTACACTGGGTTAATGCTTTTTGGTGCCTATGATTTCGTCGACCGATTATTTGATTTGGGTAATCGAGCGCGGGATGTCGCTGCACCAAAATGGTTGTTAACAGCCAGCTTACCATTGGGATTTCTTTTGCTAGCTTTCAGATTTATCGAAGCGGGACTAAAAGTCATTAAAGGTGATTCGGAGGTTTTGGTGACCGGTGTTCATGATGATAAAGAGCAGCTTTTGGTTGCACAAACTGGCGACCAAGGAGAAAAATAATGACCGCTGCTTTTTTACTTTTAGTACTATTTTTACTGCTGTTAATTGGTGTCCCGGTAGCTATTTCTCTTGGATTTGCCAGTATCACTACAATGATATTATTTGGCAATCAGTCGCTGTTGTCGTTGGCACAGAAGTTCTTTCATACCATGCAGGTATACCCTCTGTTAGCGGTGCCTTTCTTTATTTTGGCAGGTGCCTTTATGACCACAGGTGGAGTAGCGAAGCGCATGATTGACTTTGCTAATGCAATTGTCGGTCATTATCGCGGTGGGTTGGCAATGGCGGCCTTGTTGGCCAGTGCCTTTTTCGCCGCTGTCTCTGGCTCAGCACCTGCCACCGTGGTTGCAGTGGGCAGTGTGATGATTGTCGGTATGATCAATTCTGGCTATAGCAAAAGCTTCTCGGCTGGTGTGATATGTAATGCGGGTACGTTAGGTATTCTTATTCCCCCATCGTTGGTGATGGTGGTTTACGGTGCGATTACGGAATCCTCAATCGGGAAACTTTTTATTGCCGGGATAGTGCCTGGTATTGTTATGACGATTGCCATGATGGCTACTATTATGGTGATTGCCAAGCAACAAAATTTACCGCGACAACCAAAGGCAGAGGTGGGGGAAGTATTAAAAAGCTTTAAAGAAGCCTCTTGGGGTTTGATGCTGATTATTATTATTCTCGGTGGTATTTATGCTGGCCTGTTTACACCCACTGAGGCGGCGGCTGTTTCAGCTGTATATGCATTTTTTATCGCTGTTTTCGTGTATAAGGATATTGGTCTAAAACAGGTTCCTACGGTTTTGGTTGATGCGGCGAAGATTACTGTGATGCTGATGTTTATTATCGCTAATGCCTTTATGTTTGCCTTTGTTCTCACCACACTCCAGATTCCACAAATAGCATCAGAGTTTATAGTGGGCATGGGTCTCCCTGTCTGGGGCTTCCTATTAGTGCTGAATATACTCCTATTGGCCGCAGGCAATTTTATGGAGCCGACCTCTGTGGTGTTGATTTTGACGCCAATCGTATTTCCAATTGCAATGGAAATGGGTATTGATCCCATTCATTTAGGCGTACTTATGGTGGTTAATATGCAAATTGGTTTGGTTACGCCGCCGGTCGGACTCAATCTTTTTGTCACTGCCGGGGTTGCTAAGATGAGCCTTGAGGACACCATACGAGCATCATTGCCTTGGCTGGGCGTGCTGCTGATTGTACTAATGTTAATTACCTATATTCCTTGGTTCTCATTAGTGTTACCTAATTCACTCGGACTGTAATTTAGAGGATATATTGATATGGCATTGGTACTCTATAATGCGGCGCAATCGACCTGTAGCCAGAAGGTGCGACTCAGCCTCTGGGAAAAGGGCCTTGCCTTTGAAGAGGTGAAATTAGACCTGTTTCAAGGTGATCAATTGACTGCCGAATATAAACAGCTAAATCCAAACGGCGTAGTGCCTACGCTGGTGAATAACGATGAGGTGATTATTGATTCATCGGTAATTTTAGAGTATCTGGATGATCTTTTTCCCGAGATTGATCTGCGTCCTGAGAGTGCGTTGGCTAGAGCTCAGATGCGCGTATGGTTACGCTTTTTTGAAGAGGTGCCTGTGCCGGCTATTCGCATACCATCTTACAATCGAGTGTTTCTTCGTCATTATCAAAATATGACAGAAGAGGAATTTTTAGCCGTAGCAGAGAAGAAAACTCTGCGTAAAGATTTTTTCCTAAAAATGGGTCGCACGGGTTATTCGGAAGCCGAGATGACTCAAGCTATGGGTAAGCTAGCAAACACTATCCAGCGGATGGAGCAGGCGTTGGCCAATGGAGGTCCATGGTTGATGGGAGAGTATAGTCAAGCGGATATTTCTATTATACCGGTGATAATGCGGATGCAGGATCTTGGTTTGGGTTACCTCTGGGATGATTGTCCGAGCGTTGCAGATTGGTTCGATCGCTATCGTCAGAGGTCTGCATTAATCAATACTTTTTATCACACGTCGCTGCTTTCAGAGCAGTATGGAGATGTGATTATCAGGAGTTAATTATGGGTAGTATGGAATGTCGCTAATCGCTGACCCTTTCTTCTATCTGCTCGCTATTCCAGCGGTGTTGATTTACGGTATGGGCAAGGGTGGTCTTGGTGGTGCTACTGGCGCTATCTCGGTGCCGATGATGGCTCTTGCTATAGACCCTCTGCAAGCAGCGGTTATATTGCTTCCTATTATCTGTGTAATGGACTTGCACACCATCAAACTATTTCGCAATTCATTTGACTGGCCAATTCTTAAAATAATTTTGCCGGCGGCCGTAGTTGGAATTGGCTTTGGTTCGCTGTTGCTTGGATCGTTAGATGCGGCTTACATCAAACTACTACTGGGAATAATTGCAATTTCATTTTGTCTTCATTATTGGCTGTCTTTTGAAATGCAGTATTCTGCAAAAAAAGATCGACTGAATGGTTACTTTTGGGGGTTGGTAGCAGGATTTACCAGTACGCATATTCATGCTGGCGGTCCGCCAATTAGTATTTATTTATTACCGAAAAAGTTGGATAAGGTTATTTTGGTCGGCACCTTAGCGATGTTTTTTGCAGTAATGAACTTTATCAAATTGGTGCCCTACGGTTTGCTAGGTGAGTTCAATACGGTTAATTTATGGACCTCTCTGGTCCTTATGCCATTGGCACCGATTGGCGTCAGTATGGGTTATTGGTTACTTCATAATGCTCAGCAAGAGATGCTATATCGGGTAATCTATGTATTTTTGTTCGGTTCGGGAGTCAAGTTGGCCTACGATGGGCTGTTGAATTTAGTTGTTTAGTTCGTGATACAATATCCGATTGGCGATGGATGACTGATGGTCATGTCCATTCTGCGTTAAATAATAGCAACGGATTATTGAGTATTGATTGTATGTCACGAAAAATACCGAAAAAACCTACCATAAGAGATGTAGCAGAGCATGTAGGTGTGCATCATTCCACCGTGTCTCGAGCATTGAACCCTAGCAAACATACCAAAATAAGCCCCGAAGTCGTTAAGAAAATTCAAAAGACTGCGGATAAGCTTGGCTATTACCCTAATATCTTGGCATCTTCGCTTAAACAGAATCGATCCTTTGCTATAGGCGTGTTAATCCCTAATCTTATGAATTCGGTATTTCCACCTATTATTCGCGGCATTCAAGATGCTGCTGAGGCGGCTGGTTTCACGGTAATGATCGCTAACACTGATGATGAGGAAGAAAAAGAACAATTGGCGCTGCGAGCTATGCAAAGCCGTTCAATCGAAGGCATTATTATCGCCACCGCAAGACTCAATGACCCTGTAGTGGCGGAATGTATTAGGTTGCATGTGCCCTTTGTCTTGGTTAATCGCTCGGTCGAGCAGGACGGAGTAAATGCGGTCATTGTTGACGAGGATTTTGCCATGCGATCGACATTAGACCATCTGATTGAGCTGAAGCATCGCCGTATAGCCCATGTCACAGGACCGCTTGATACGTCTACAGGCCTTGATCGATCGAATTTCTTTATCAATTATATGAAGTTGCATAATCTGAATTCAGGCCTGGTAGAGACAACGGAGAAATTTACCACAAATGATGGCTATGAGGCCTGTAAGAAGCTATTGGCGAAATATGATGATATAACCGCAGTGGTGGCTGGTAGCGATTTGATCGCGTTAGGCTGTTTAGATGCTATCAAGGAAGCAGGCTTATCCGTTCCTGAAGATATCGCTGTTGTTGGCAATAATGATATTCCGATGCTTGAACGTATGAATCCATCGCTGACGACTATTTCAATCCCCAAGTACGAAATGGGTGCTCAAGCCACTAAGATTTTGCTTGATATTATCAATAATGCGAGCAGTGATTCAGTTGTTATCAAAATGCGGCCTAAGTTAGTTGTCCGTAACTCGACTGGGGTTAATCAAAGTTAAGCACTAAAGTCGGTGATGGGAGCGTAAAGTCGCTCTACTACCTGTTTATCTCTTTACGTCTTTGTATATCGCTAGCTACCAAGGTTGGCTGGTGTGTTCCTCTGGTGTACGGCGCTAATTTGCCGAGGTTAAGTCTTAAAAAGAATCAAATTTATATAAATTTTCATTATAAAAGTATTGGTTGTTTCAAGTTTAGGCAATATGCACACGGTTGCTCTTGGGCACACGTTTGCTTATACTCATGCGGTATGTTGAAAACTTTATGGATGAAGGTTGAAAAAATATCTTATAAAAAACCCAAAAAAGAGTTAGGAGAAAATGTGATGGATAAGAGGCTTAAGAATTTTTTATTGCTAACGGCAGGCGCATCTGTGGCGGCCACAACAATTCAACCAGTGATGGCTCAGTCATCCGGAGCGATGTTAGAGGAAGTGGTGGTCACCTCACGCCGCTATGAAGAAAACCTACAGGATGCACCGGTAGCCGTCAATGCGATGACTGGAGAATTTCTTCAGGAGCAAGGTATCGACACGGTAACTGAAGTGTTGCTTAATTCCCCCGGCGCATCATTTACCCAATTCAATAAGATGCAAGCTGAATATGGTATGCGTGGCGTGTCTTCACAAACTGAGGGTGCTTCAGGGGACTCATCTGTATCAACCATTATCGATAATGTGGTTGTTTCAAAAGACTTTATGAAAAACCCTGCGTTTTTTGATATGGAGCGCGTAGAGGTATTGCGCGGACCTCAGGGTACCGCTTTCGGCCGCAATGCCTCATCGGGGTTAGTGCATTTGGTCACTGCAAAACCCAGTGATGAGTCTGCTGGTGCAGTGACTGTGGATATGGGTAGTCATGGTCTATATGGCGTTGAGGCCTTTGTTACTGGTGCCTTATCTGATACTACAGCTGGTCGCTTAGCCATTAATGTCGATAATCATGATGGCTATACAGAAGATACTCGCACTGGCGATGACTTAGGGGGCGAGGAGAATATTTCTATCCGAGGTTCGCTGTTGATGAATCCGAGCGATACCATGCAAATCTACCTTAAGGCTGAATTTAATGAAGATAATGATGACACACCGGCTATTCGTAAAGGTAAAGACTGCTCGATTCCCTTTCAGGATAAAGGCGCAAGCAGTGTTGTAGGTGCACCTCAGCCGGGTTGGGTGGATGTTGGCACCTTTACCGATTCTTGTGATCCTTGGAAAACCACCATATCTGATCGGTCTTTTTCTGAATTCTACATGGATCGGGAGCTCACCAACTTAACCGCAGAGATAACCTGGGAGTTAGCTGATGGCGTTGCCGTCACCTCGGTAACTGGTTATCTCGAAGGCGAGAGTGAATATATGATCGATGCTCATGGAGGCCCCAATAACTCCATGTTCCAAAATACAGTGAATGATGCAGAAATGTTTAGCCAAGAATTACGTATTGATAACCACGGCAGCGATGATGAATTTCGCTGGGTAGCTGGTGCATACTTTATGTCGGATGAGCACTCTCGCTTTGACCAAAATATTTTCTATACAGAAAATGCTGCCAAGGGACCTCCAGGTGGCGGCGGTGGCACTGCCATGGGAGTAACTGATCCCGACGGTGGTTTCTTCAGGCCAGAAACAAGAGATGTCAAAGACGGTTATAGTGAAACCGATTCGATGGGGTTATTTACTGAGATTACCTATGATATGTCAGATCAGCTAGTGGTCAGTGCTGGTCTTCGCTACAGTAAGGATGAAAAGGACTACACCATAGCCCATTACGGATACGGTTGGGGAGGCATTTTGGAGGGACTAACTGACGGCACAGCCGATCCTTGCGCTTTTATCCCGCCGAAGGATATGTTCTATTGTGGCACTTCCGACGCGCCTGTAGGTTTCCAAACGCCAGTATCGACTAGTGACTCATGGGAAAATGTTAGCGGCAAGCTGTCGCTGTCCTATTCTATCGATGATGATAAGATGGTGTACGCACTCTTTAGTCAGGGCTACAAAACTGGCGGTTTCCAGCCTGAGCCAAGAAGCCCTTCCGCAGCGCTGGAGTCTTTCGATGAAGAGACAGTGGATAATTTTGAGCTAGGCTTCAAGGGCGACTTTGGAGACAGCTTGCGTGTCAATATCGCTGCTTTCTATTCAGAGTATGATGATCTGCAGATGTTCCTGTTTAAAAATACACCATCGGGTGAGTTTACCCAAGTTGCTGAGAATGCGGCTGGCGTTGATATCACAGGTGTTGAGGGTGACTTTATTTGGGCGCCGACAGAGAACTTACGTGTGAGTGGCGGATTTGCCTTTATTGATGCGGAACTAGTCAATGCGCTTATCGATACTGACGGAGATCAAGTAGCTGAAGATTTTGCGGGTACAAGACCAGATAATACAGCGGACTTTACCGGTACTTTAGTTGTTTCTTATGATCTGCCGCTAGATAGTGGTGCACTGGTCAATCTGCGTGCTGATTGGCGTGGTAACAGCGATGTCTATGACGATATTGGCGAACAAGCGGCGCGTAAACACGATGACTATGATGTGTTTGGAGCGCGCGCAACTTGGATTTCCGCTGATGGTGATTGGAATATTGCCCTATGGGGTAAAAATCTATCAGACGAGGCATATACCACTAATGTTGGTCCAGCTCAGCCAAATATAAATCAACTTAACTTTGCTTATGGGGCGCCAAGAACAGTGGGTGCTTCTGTAACCTACAGTTTTTAAGACGATCATGAAATAGCAACTGTTGGATACGGCGACCATTGGTCGCCGTATTCATTTGGGGAATTCCATTTTATTCGGCATAGTTGGGAGGATCTGTAAATGACAGACATTACCAAGCGACAATTGAGTCGATCAGGTGTTATCGCATTATGGGCACTGATGCTTTTCTCTGTTGGATCTCTAGCTGACCCTGATGCAGGTAAGTATGGTTGGGGGCAAAATCGTGCCATCAGCAGAATCACAGACAGTGTCTACCGCTTTGGATCTGATGGGCAGTACGGTGCTTATATTGTAAATGCCCATGGCGTGGTCGTTATTGATGGGCATTATTGTGCTTCGGGGACCATGGCGTGGCTAAAGCAAGAGATTAAAGCGCGTCACCAACAAGATGTATCCTACGTTATTTTAAGTCATGATCATCCAGATCATATTTGCAGAACTGAGTTGTTCGAGGATACGGCTACGGTTATTGGTCATCGTAATATCAGGCCGCATATTCTTAGGGAAAAGCGCGAATCCGCTGTACCTGATATTGTTTTTGATGAACAAATGGATCTTTATCTTGGTGATCTAAAAATAAACCTGATGTTTCTTGGCCCTACCCATAGTGATAATTTAATTCAAGTACATATCCCTACTGAAAAAGTATTGGTGGCTATTGACTTTGCCCGTGGCAAAAACCTTTTTCCGGATTATCGAGATCTTGATGTCCACAATGCGCTAAAAGCACTTAAGAGCTTATCGAGGTTGGAAGATGTTGAGTTTGTGCTGGGCGGACATGGTCCGGTGAAAACGCAAGACAACTTTATGGTTTATCACCGCTATCTACAAGCGCAGAGAGATAGGGTGCTTAACCATATGGTAGAGGGGAAGAGCCTTGAAGAGATTAAAACCCTAGTCACTATGGACGATTTTCGCGATTATCCGAGAATCGATGAATATCTGAATAGCCAAATTGAGACCATGTATAACTATCTGTGGCGCTATCGTGAGCCAAATCAACCGATTGTTATGTTTCGCTGATCGACTTCAGGCCATCATTGCAGTCGTCGACATATGCTCTGATGCTTTGTCTGGTCCCCTATGTCAGATTATGTATCTGCGTACTTGTTGTCCTCGGTGTTTAATCAAGGAGTAGTCAAATGGCAGTGAATTTTAAGCTAAATGGTACTGAGGTTACTTTGACTATTGCCGATGAGACACCACTTCTTTATGCCTTGCGCAATGACTTGGGGATAAATAGCTGTCGTTTGGGCTGTGGATTAGCGCAATGTGGTGTCTGCACAGTGCTGGTCGATGGTGAACCAGAGCGCGCCTGTGTTGTACCGATTAAATCGGTCGATAACAAAAAAGTCACAACGGTTGAGGGGCTTGGTACATCGGAATCACCTCACCCAGTGCAACAGGCGTTTATTGATGAACAGGCGATGCAATGTGGTTATTGCGCTAGCGGTATTATTATGACTACCAGCCTTTTGTTGAAAAATAATAAAGATCCTAGCGAATCTGAAATCCGCGATGCCCTCAGTGGCCATATCTGTCGTTGTGGTACTCATACAAGAATAATAAACGCAGTTAAAAAGGCCGCTCAACTTGCGCGGAGTACTGAAAAGTGATCAGTCGGCGCAAACTATTATTTAACGCTGGAGCTCTGACTGTCTATTTCTCTCTGAATCCTGTGCTGGCTGCTAATGCTAATAAACCCAGTTCATTATTGCCGAGAGCACTTAAGCATAACCCTGAATTAGATGCCTGGCTGAGCCTTGATAAGCGCGGTAAGGTAAAACTATTCTCAGGAAAGGTTGAGTTAGGCCAGGGCATTCTAACGGCATTCGCTCAGATTGTGGCAGAGGAGCTCAATGTGGCGATGACGCGAGTAGAAATCATTAATACAGACACGCGTCAGTGTCCTGATCTTGGTTATACCTTTGGTGGTATCTCAATTGAGCATGGGGGCACCGCATTGCAATTAGCAGCTGCTGAGGCCAAGGCGGTTTTACTTTCTTATGGAGCCCAACACCTAGCCACCGAAACTAGTCAACTGTCGGTACAAGATGGCGAGTTTTATCTGAATAATCAACCCTCCGGAATTACTTATTGGCAGGTATTGACTGACTCGCGTTTTGATATTCAGAGTTACGGAAGAGGGGTTATTGAGCAGTCACGCGAGCATAGCATTGTCGGTACCAGCGCACAGCGACTCGATATACCGGCCAAAGCTTTTGGTCAGGCCGCCTTTATTCAGGATATGCGGTTTTCTGATATGTGGCATGCGCGGATTGTAGGGCCCCCTGTCCCAGGTGCAGCATTAATAGATAGCAACTTTGAGTCAAAGCATTTATCTGCAGGTCAGCATCTAGTTCAAGATGGGTCTTTCTTGGCCATCGTTGGTAAACGTGAGGAATCGGTCGTACGGGATTCCCTGACGATCGCTAATAATTGTCAGTGGAGTCGAGGCTCTGAGTTACCTGATGAAAACAATCTTGTAGCTTGGCTTAAGAGTGCTGCCGATCCTGCTGAGACTGTTGCCCAGGCCGGACAAGGTAAAAGGAATAGCAGGCTTAACTATAGGGCCCAGTTTTCACGCCCCTACCAGGCTCATGCCTCCCTGGCGCCGTCCATGGCAATAGCGAAGCTGGAGGGGCGGCAGCTAACCGTGTGGAGTCATGCGCAGGGTATGTTTCCTCTGCGAAGTGCTATTGCACGCTTATTGGATATGGATGAGACAATGGTTCGCTGTATTCATGTGCCGAGTTGTGGATGCTACGGTCACAATGGTGCTGATGATGCCGCCTGTGATGCCGCAATTATTGCAACCAAGCTGCCGGGGAGGACTATTCGGTTACAGTATTCACGAGAGGATGAGTTTCTGCGCGAACCCTATACATCAGCGATGGCAGTGGAAATTGAGGCATCAGTGACCGAGCAGGGCAAGATTCAGAATTGGGATTATCAAATATGGAGTTGTGCTCATTCAAGCCGTCCCGGTGGCGCTAAACGAGCGGGTAATTTTCTTTCAGCATCGCGGATAAAAAAATCAATAGCCAAGCCTGCGTCGGTACCGATCCCACAACCTAGGGGCGGCAGTGATAGAAATGCTGTGCCACTGTATACCGTACCCAACCTCAGGATTCGCCGGCATCTAGTGCCTGAAATGCCATTACGAGCCTCTTCTCTGAGGACTCTAGGTGCTTTTACCAACGTGATAGCCATAGAGTCCTGTATTGATCAGTTAGCTCTAATGACTGCCGTTGACCCCATCGACTTTCGCATTAAAAACTTGCAGGACCAGCGCGCAATCCATGTGCTTGAGAGACTACGCGAAGTCAGTGATTGGCGCCGGCACGCTGAAGGACAGGGTCGAGGTATCGGTTTTGCTCGTTATAAAAATTCGGCGGCCTATTGTGCCGTGGCATTTTTTGTTCGTGTTAATAAAGCAACAGGAAAGATCACCTTAGATAAGGCGGTTTCGGTAACTGATGCGGGTCGAGTCATTAACCCTGATGGTGTTAAAAATCAAATTGAGGGAGGTATCATTCAGGCGGCATCTTGGTGTCTTAAAGAGCGTGTTCGATTCAGTAAAACGCAGGTAAAGTCCCGACATTGGGGAGAGTATCCAGTTTTGGGTTTTAACGAGGTGCCAGAGCTGGAAACGCATATTGTCAATCGAGCTGACCAGCCGCCGTATGGAGTAGGTGAGGTATCACCGGGTCCAGCTGGAGCCGCCTTGGCCAATAGTATTGCAGATGCTTTGGGCGTTCGTTTGCATGATATTCCTTTCACCTCATCCTATGTGTTGCAAGCTTTGCACAATGTATCCGAGGTATAACAAATAATGGGTGGATTGAACAATGAGTTGGAATAGACGTAAGTTTATTGGCGTTATGGGATGTGCCGCTGGCAGTTTGCCGGCCACTGGACTGATAGGTGCAGTTGAGCCTGGTCGCAAGACGGTTAAGATCGCGGGTAAGCGGGCTACTGTAATTGATATTCATGCCCATTGCGTGGTGCCAGAGGTGCAGCGACTGCTTCAGGGAACTGAGATGTCGACGGTTAAGTTTAACCCTAAGCAGGCGCTAGACTCCAGTCGTGTGGTGCAGATGGATAGGCGAGGTATTGATATTCAAGTCCTGAGTATTAATCGATTTTGGTGGTACAGAGCGGATGCTCAATTGGCCAGTAGTATTGTTAGACTGCATGATCAGCATTTAGCTCAATGGTGCGCCAATAGTGCCAATCGCTTCGCCGCGTTGTCCTCGGTAGCACTACAATTTCCTCAGTTGGCTGCTCAACAATTGGACTATGCAGTAAATAAATTAGGTTTAAAAGGTGCGTCAATTGCCGGTCATATGTTGGGAGAGTCGCTATCATCTCCTCGCTTTGATCCCTTTTGGGCTAAGGCGCAAGAGCTTGATGTGCCAGTCTTTATGCATCCCACGGGTGCCACCAATGTTGTTCGCGAGGGTGCTCTCGATGGCCCGGGCGATTTAAATAATATTATCGGCAATCCGCTAGAAACTACGGTATTTTTATCAGATTTAATTTTTAATGGCACCTTAGATCGATTTCCTCAATTAAAAATCTGCGCCGCCCATGCTGGAGGCTTTTTACCCTCTTACCTAGGCCGAACAGAAGTCGCATGTGAGGTAAGATCTAGAGCAAACTGCTCAAATCGAAAAAGTCCCAGTGATTACCTAAAAGATCAGATTAGTATTGATTCAATGATTTTCTCTTCTGAGGGGCTGCGGCATTTAGTGGCTGAGGTAGGTGTTAACCAAATTGTCTACGGCTCAGATACTCCCTTTAATTGGCCGGATACTATCGATATTATCGCCAATGCCCCATTCTTAAACTCTAAGGAAAAACGGGCCATTCTCGGCGGAAATTTAACTCGATTACTGCGATTAGCGATATAGTAACCGCCACTAATCAATCGTGGGAGCAGCGATTGGATTTATCCTTATTATCGGCAGTGCCGTACTATGTGCTCAGCAAGTGCCATTGATGCGGTTAATCCCGGAGACTCTATACCATAGCAGTTTATTAGCCCTTGATGTCCATGTTGAGATTCATCCTGAATTAAAAAATCTCCCGGAGTACTATTGGGGCCCACTAATTTCGGTCGAATACCAGTATAGCTAGGCTCTAAGGCATGTCCGTCGAGGCCGGGATAATAGCGTTTTATAGCGTCAATAAAGTTATTTTTACGACTTTCATCAAATCGATAATCAAGTTTATCAATCCATTGCACATCTGGGCCAAACCGCAGTTGATTGGCTAAGTTCAGTGTGCTGTGTATACCCAAGCCTGCATTGGTAGCTAGAGGGTAGACAAGATGAGAAAAGGGCGATGGTCCGGACAGATTATAATAATGGCCTTTGGCAAAATAGATTGGTGGTGTCAGGGATGATGCAATGCCCAGTTTTTTGGCTATTTCTGGGGCTGATAGTCCCCCGCAATTAACCAATAAACGACATTGAACAGAACAGTTCTCTGCACCTGATATGGTAATAATGGGCCCAGTATTCTTGAGCTGACCGCCAGTCACTGTGCTGTTATAGAGTAAAGTCGCACCCTGATTGGACAAATCCGCTGTAAAATTCATCATCAATTCATAGCTATCTATTATGCCGGTAGAGGGTGACAGAAGTCCTGCAACCGCTTGTAGTTCAGGCTCCGAGTCTCGCAGTTGGGTAGCGGATAGGTAGCTTAAATCTGTGACACCATTCTGGCTAGCTTGATGCTGATAATTTAAGAGTGTAGCAATTTCAGATTTGTCAGTAGCAACGATTAATTTACCGACGGCTTTATGGGCGATAGCTCGCTCTTTGCAATAGTCATACAGCTGAGTTTTACCTGAGACGCAGAGGTCCGCTTTTAGGCTATCTGTTGGATAGTAGATTCCCGCATGAATAACTTCTGAATTGCGAGCACTGATTTGTGTGCCGAAAGTCGATTGTGACTCGATGACAGTCACCTCACGGCCTGATAGCGCAAAGGCACGACCCACGGCAAGCCCAACAACTCCGGCACCGATTATGACAACATCGAATTTATCCATAAGTTGTGGCTAAGTTATCCATTATCTTTAATGACGTCAATGCTCGATTTTCAAATTTGTCCGGCTTGGGCAATTACTGATATTGCGGAGATGTTGTGCGGAAATCATGATTCGGCATTATTTTTTCATTGTGATCTGAAGCACATCAATAGTAGTATTGCCTAAGAGTTGCACACGTTTGCATTCTATGGGTATACTAGGCCAAATTCCATTTTTATTTGTGCTTGGACGAGCTTAATAAAAGGTTTATGGTCGCCTGTTAGATGATTGCAAAAACAGTAATATATTGTGTGAAAGGCACATATGATGATCGCGCTAAATAACACTTAACAAGTGGGCCTAATGTGGGAAGCATTCAACATTTAAATTTATAGGGGTAAATGATGACTAATAAGTATCTAAATAAATTGCGATTTACGAGTTTGCTAGCGCTATGTTTTATCTTCCTAGTAGCATCCTATTCCCATGCAGGATCAGTAAAGCTTGCATCGAAGAAAGAAAGAGCCAAATGGGGCAATGAGTGGTCAGATCGCGTCGGTGCTCATCTGGAATACAGTTTTGATTCGAGTGGTCCCGATGCTTGGGATGCTAAGCAACATTCAACAGTATTTGTTACTACGGAGGGTCCCGGATATGGTGGCTTACTCAGTGGTGTATCACTGCCCGGCGTGGCCATCTTTGATGCGGACACCAGAGAGGCAGTAGCGACAGAAAGCTATGATGTGTTGTCTTGGGGGTGGAAAAATGTGTTTGAGCCTCATGGATTGGGCACGTCACCCGATGGCAAATGGATTTATCTTGCTACGGGAGAAGGGTCATTTATGACCACCGGAGAGCATGCGGGTCGTTTCTTTGTCATTAATGCCCGTACTCTAAAAATCGATAAAGTGATCAAACTTCAGGGTCAGGCTCATCATGCAAAATCCTACAGAACGCCAGAGGGTGAGCAGCGCGTAATTCTCTATGGTTGGTCTCAGCCACTACTGGTATTGGATCCTGATAATGACAATCGTCCAGTCGGTAGTGTCACCCATCAAGATCAGGGCAGTGAGGCGTACCAGTATTTCCCATCTCCCAATGGTGATTTGATTATCGGTTTGGGTCGCTATCGTGATTTCGATATGCGTAAGCATTTGAAGGACAATCCTATTTGGTTGATTGACCCAAAGACTTGGAAGGTAAAGAAATGGATTGCGGTCGGTGACAGTGCGCTGGCTTGGGCATCATTTAGCTCAGACAACAAATATTTATATGTCACCGGCGCGCGCAATAGTATTGTGATTCAGGTAGATATGCATGAGCAAGAGGTCGTTACTGAGCAGCGAGCTGGTGTTGATGGCCCCTATGGTAATCACTTTGGTTGGGATGATCGTTATATCTACACCATTGGTAAGGGTGAGGAGTCTCATAACCGCGGTAAGGTGCTCGGTATGGTTGATGTGGACACCATGCTAGTGCCGGGTTCTCGAGCGATGAACCAGTTTTATACTGGCTGTGTGCGCGGTGATCACGGTACATTGCATCCAGACCCTGAAGCCAATGAGCTTTGGATTAGTTGCAACGCCAGTTTCGAGGTAGTTGTCTTTGACCTCGATCGATTGGAAGTGACCGCACGATTACCTCTGCCCAACGGTGGTAGCACTCACTCAGGCGCTTTTGTAACCTACCCCAATGGTTGGGATGAGATTGGTGAAACGGTTTCTGATCAAGCCGGTTTGCAAGGAAGCGCACTTGAAATGAAGCGCAAGATTATTGCGGGTGAATTTTAGGCGTTATTTAGTTATAGGATTTTGGTCAACAATATTAAGGAATAGATTAATATGAGAAATAGCGTTATCGGCTCTAAAATCGCGGGCATCCGTGTTATTGGTTCGCTCTTATGTAGTTTCGTTTTAGCGGCTGGCGTTAATGCAGACGATGATTTAATCAAGCGCGGAGAGCAGGTTTTTAATACGGTAGCCAATATTGGCTGTGCTGGCTGTCATGGGGCATTTGCCGAGGGTGATTTGGGTGTAGGTCCCTATATTCGCGGTGCCTCGGAGGGCTCGGTAAGAGCGGCGATTGAGGGTATTGGCCCCATGGTTGCAATTAAGGCAGTGATTACTGAAGAAGAAACTAAAGCTGTATCTGCCTATGTCAATTACTTGGGTGCGGCCCAGGTCGCCAGAACTCAGGTTAAAAGAGGGCGATTTGTACCTGAGAGCTTTGCCACGCAACCTGGCACTAGCATGCAGATAGTTGTGCAAAATGCGGGTTTCTCTGCGCATAGTTTCCAAAGTGATAATCTGGGCATCGATAAGCTCTCGGTGCCGGCACGTAGCGCTAAGAGTTTTCTGTGGCAGGCACCTGAGCAAGAAGGTGAGTATTCCCTGTACTGTACCGATTGCAAACTAAAGGATCAGTTGTTTAAGATCAAAGTGGACAAGACGGCGAAAAAATTTATTGCCATCACGCCAAAGGTTGAGGACTCAATGTAGTATGGTTGACTTTGGCTTGGACTGTTTTATTGTTGTGACTAGAGTCCTACGGTAGTGGTCTACGCTGGGTAGTAAATATGGATAATTCAGTGGTGCAGGAACAATCGCAGTATAGAGGGTGGTCGATTGTGATGCGTTGGTTGCCGAGCAAGCAACTTGCGTTGATTGTTGCTTGCCTGGCAGTAACTGCTGTAATTGCTGCAAGTTGGTTAGTGTTTCCCTATTTCGTTAAAGGTCAGGATCTTTTGTCCGATGTGGGCGGCAGTGTTAAGCAGGAAAAATTACTTAATTCGATTTCGATTGGCCGCTTTCTAACTCGTTCAACATTTGGCCAAGGTGAGGCTCAGGTGGATATGTTGTATGCCACCCCAGAGTTTTTCGAGGTCACAGATCGGGCTGCAGTGGTGTCAGATTACCGCCCAGATCTCTATCATGTCTTTATCATTACCGAGACTACCCATGTTGAGGAGCTTCCTGCGCAGCTGCCGGATGCTAGGCTTAGCATAGATGGTCAGGT
The DNA here is from genome assembly GCA_002685715.1 of Porticoccaceae bacterium. Taxonomy (GTDB): domain Bacteria; phylum Pseudomonadota; class Gammaproteobacteria; order Pseudomonadales; family Porticoccaceae; genus HTCC2207. The sequence goes on from NYXU01000040.1 coordinate 44,514, forward strand.
CTACAAGCCTTATGATGTTGAAGGGCCATTGCAGGTCAGTCATCATCGCTCAATCACCATACGCTTCCCTGCCTATACTGACGATGGTCGACCAACCTTGACTGAATCAGCAGCCTCTATCGATCTTGAGTTGTTTGGTGCTTGGGATCCTGATGGTGGAAGCCGGTCTGCTAGTTGGCAAGTGCCGTTAGCCTATCCCGATCAACTGGGCGAAAAGGGTGTATGGACACCAATGATGGTTTTTGGTTTATCCGCCGGATTATTATCATTTGTTTTAACGCCCTGTCTAATTCAATTGTTGGCCGTCTATTTAGTGACATTAACTGGTTTTACCGCAGATCAATTTGAAACTCGTCATGCGTTAGACAGAAGCGCTATAAGGCGCAAAATCTTTGCCGTTGGTGGGGCTTTCGCCATAGGCTTTGCAGCGTTATTTACTTTGACCGGTGCGGCCATCGGCTATGCTGGAAAGTCTGCTCAGATGTTTTTTGCCATTTGGAGTCCGACGCTGACAGTACTTGCCGGTATTTTAGTTATTGTTATGGGGCTCTGGGTCGGTGTGCGGTCGCGTGCGCCGATAGTTTGTCATTTAGCGCCCAATCGCTTGCAGTCTGGACTAGCTAAAGAAGGGGGCTCCTACTGGGGCGCTGGCTTAACCGCAGTAGGTTTCTCTCTCGGCTGTCTGACCTGTTTTGGTGGTGCTATTATCGCCACGTTATTGGTCTATGTTGGTGCTCTGGGAAGTGCACTCGTCGGCGCGACCGTGATGTTCGCATTCTCAATGGGTATTGTCATTCCCTTTCTTTTGGCTGCATTTTTTCTATCGCGCACATTGCCAGTGCTACAGCAAATTCAGCGTTATACGCCTGCTATAGGCCTCTTTAGCATGTTGGTGATTGTGGCCTTTGGCATGGTTCTGGTGACCGATAACTTCCATGTGCTGAGCGATTTTATATATCCTTACTTAGGGTTGAGTTGAGATTATGAGTCCGGGTAATACAGTATTATTTGTACAGCGTTTAGTGCTATTTCGGCTTATGTGGCTTAGCGCAGTATTTGCGGCTTCTTTAAGTCATGCTGTATATGATGATGGGGCCAGATATGCATTTACCGCAAGTCCAGAAAAGCAAGCCATTTATATTATCGATCTTCATAAGCGTAAACAGGTTGATACTATTGCTGTGGATTCGGTACCGGACATGGTTTCAGCTTCCGAAAATCTCAAGGCACTTATTATTGCCAGCCGTAAAGCTAAGCGGTTAGTGTTGGTTGATCTAAGTAGTGAGCAACTATCCCAATATAATTATCCATTGACCATCTCACCCGATTATATAAATGTTAGCCCGATTGGGACGGTTGCTATTTACGATCGACAGCAGCAAATTTTAGAGGTGCATGCGGTTAAACGTCGACAAGTGCTATTGCGAGCAGAGAATGTGCGGAGCTCAGAAAAGTTTACTTTTAACCTCGATGGGTCAACCATCTATTGGGTTGATCAAGGGGCAGGGACGTTACATTCCATTGATCTGTGGTCAAATGCAAAAAGCTTACAATTAACTACTGCGGTAGAAAGTCTGACGGCTTTATCGCGTAGCACTGATGGCTTGCTTGGCTTTATTAGCAGTCGATTAGACAATACAGTGTATGTGGTTAATCTAAGAGATTTCAGTCAATTGACTGCAATCAAGGTTGGTAGTGGTCCCAGTAGGCCTTGGGGCACTGCCGATGGTCGCTATATGCTAGTTGCCAACCGCGATGATAGTACGATAACAGCTATTTCCACCTCCAGCTTGCAGCGCCTTTATACGGTACCCACAGTGACTAAACCGATCGCGATTAATCCGGGATGGCTTGATAGTACAGCAGCGATATTAGGCGAGAATGGTGCTGTTGCTTTTATCGATGTAGCTAAAGGCACTGCTGGGGAAACTTATGATTTGCAGAGTTTACCCCATGAGGGCGTGGTTACTTCGGACTCCAGAACACTGGCTGTGCCGGTTGCTGGTAAAGGTGCAATTTCTTTTTTTGATATGAGAAAACGGTCGTTGACCTCCGAAATCAGTGGTTTGCCTAACGATATTGGTGCTGCGACGTTGGCTGTTTCAAATAACTTATGTCATTAGTATGGATAATCTCTTGCGTTTAAAACAATTGGCTAAGTTATGTCTTAGCGTTGGTCTGGTCTGGGCGTTTCTTTTTTCTTATGGGGCGTCTGCAGAGATTGTTTCAGGTGAGTTTGAGCTAGTGGATCACAAAGGTAACCGCGTTAATCAATCTAGCTATAACAATAAATTGCGTCTGGTTTTTTTTGGATTTACCCGCTGCCCGATCATTTGCCCTACCACATTATCTGAAGTGTCCAAGGTGATGCCTATGTTGGATAAGCGTATGGATCAGGTGCAGCCCATTTTTATTAGTATTGACCCTGAATATGACACTATTGAAACGGTAGCCGATTATGTCAGTGTCTTTCATCATTCTGTTGTTGGTTTGACCGGTAGTGCCGAGCAGGTCAAGCAGGCGGCTGAAAGTTTTAATGTAACCTATGGCAAAGGGCCAGTGAATAGCTTGGATGAAGCGGAGGAGATATTTCATAGCTCCTACCTGTATTTAATGGACCGCGATGGTGGCTTACTTGATGTTATTGGTTACGGCGCTAAACCTAAACTAATATTGGAAAAACTGGAGCAGTACCTATGAATTTCCGCTTTTTATCTTCACTACCATTATTTTTGCTGGCGCTGTCCCATGCGGTAAATGCGGCTGATCTAGTTTTGAATGAGGCTTGGGTAACGGCACCGCTAACCCAGAATTCGAGTGGAGTAGCAGCATTTGCTGTTATCTCTAATATCAGTCAAAAGCAAATTGCTATTGTTGGCGCCAGTAGTGACTACGCTGAAAAAGTGCAGATTCATCGTATCGAACATCAGCAGGGCGTAGTAAAAATGAAGCCCGTGCCGTCAATCAATATTCCTCCCAACCAGCAGGTCACTCTTAATCAAGATGGATTACATTTGATGCTAATGGGGTTGCAGAATATGCCGTGGGACGCCAAGGATATTAGCATACAGCTCCACTTAGACAATGGTGAGCGCCTTGCCCATAAGTTTGAAATAAGAGGTCTTAACTACAAAGCCGAGAGTCACCACCATCACTGAGATGGATCAAAAGCTACATACAGTGCTCACCCAGCACTAAATTAACGTCAGAAATATTAGCCCATTCAGCCATTGAGGCATCATAAAGGCGCACATCACTGTAGCCAAGTATCTCTTTGAGAACAAACCAAGGGGGAGCGGCATGGAGCCCCTCGTTGCAATAGGTGACGATAGTCTTGCTATTATCGACACCATGAATTCCATATATTTCTTGCAGTTCTAACGCTGATTTAAAGGTACCGTCTTCGTTGAAATTGTCCTGCCAAGGTACACTTTGAGCTCCGTAGATATGTCCGGGGTACTTATGGGCAATACTATTGTGAAAGGTTCGGCCTATAACTTCACCGGTATATTGGTCTCGAGGTCGACCGTCAACGAGGGTAAAGTTTTTGTCCGTTAATCGAGACTCTATGTAAGATTTGTTGGTGATAAATGCGTTATTTATCGTCGTAATCTTGTACTTAGAGGGTATTATCGAGCTTTTAGTGGAAACAAACTCCCTGCCACTTCTTGACCATGCGTCTCGGCCTCCATCCAGAATATGTATTTTTTTATGGCCATAATATCTCAGCATCCAAAACATTCTAGTCGATAGTCGGCTAGTCATATTGTCATATAAGACTATCGTTGAATCGACATCAATACCCAGTCGCTGCATTAGTAGCTCAAATGCGTCGGGTGTTAGGACGTTGAATAGCGCAGGTTTGCTTTGGTCACTAATATCTTGAGTCCAGTCTATAAAACGCGCTGTTGCAATGTGAGCCTGGCGATAACTTTCTAGCGTGCTGCCGAGGCTGAGCACAACGATATCAGGCCCAGTCAGATTTGCCTCAAGCCAATCACTAGTCACCAAGGCATCCGTTTGATGGGTGATAGGTTGAGGGGTGTAGGAGTCTGAGCAACCTACGGTAAACAGTAATACAAGGATACAGATAACTCTCATAGCAGGTCTCTAATACAACTATTTAAGCCGAATGGTGGCTCTAGACATTATCTGCGACTTGCAGCTCAATATGTAGATACCCATTCAGCATAAGCGATAAGTGATTCTATATATACATACTGAGGATGAATAGTAGCGTTAATATGGGTTTGAGCTATTCATAATTGATAATGCTGCGATAGCTATCACATAAAAACTGGTTTTCCTCTGTGAGATAAGTTTAAAGCGCAATAAAAAAGCGACCCTGAGGCCGCTTTTTATTGTTCACTTTTTAGTTGTTAATTTGGCGGTTAGCCACATTTAGAGTCGCCGCAATTGAGGCAAGTCATACAACCATCCATCAGGATCACCGCTTTAACGCTACATTTTTTGCATACTTCGGCGTTGGCTGGGAAGTCGCCGGTATCGGCGGTGGGCGTTGCCGTTACTGTGCTCTCAAATTCAGCGCGTTTCTGATCCATTATTTTCTGCTGGTGTTCGGGGATCTCGGGCTTTTTCAGCATGCCGATTTTCTGTAGGTGATCCTCGATGGCCCAGCCTATCTCGGCAACCAATGAGGGCATAAACTTACCACCGGGTTTGTAGTAACCGCCTTGAGGGTCAAATACTGCCTTCATTTCTTCAACCAGGAAGGTGCAGTCACCCCCTTTACGGAATACTGCAGAGAGTACGCGGGTAAGGGCAACGATCCACTGGAAGTGGTCCATATTTTTTGAGTTGATAAATACTTCGAAGGGGCGGCGTAGCTCATGGTCGGTACCCTGATTCAAAATAATATCATTGATAGTCAGATATAGCGCGTGGTCAGACATTGGCGTCTTGATCTTGTAAGTGCTACCCGCCAATTCTTCAGGGCGCGAGACTTTCTCATGCATCTGAATAATATTACTCTCGGCTTCTTGAGCGGCAGCTTCCTGTACCTGTTCTTCAGTGGCGACTTTGTAGCCAACAATTTTTTTGTGCGATTTTCTTTTTCATCATATTCCTCTTTCTATCCCTTGCAGTTGCTACGGAATGATTTTTAGTTGATTAAAATTTTCCGTAGTAACCTTCTTTCAGTGCATCGAACAGATTAGCCGCTGTATGGGTTTCCCCGTCGTACTCAACTTCTTCATTACCTTTGAATTCGACCGTGGAGCCATCTTCCAGAGTAAAGCTATAAGTCGTGTTCTCTAAATCTTTCTCGGTGACCAATACCCCTTGGAACGCCTCTGGATTAAAGCGGAAGGTGGTGCAACCTTTAAGGCCGTTCTCGGCGGCATAAAGATAGATATCTTTAAAGTCCTCATAGTCACAGTCGGTTGGCACATTAATGGTCTTAGAGATTGACGAGTCGACCCATTTCTGCGCGGCGGCTTGAATATCGACATGGGCTCGCGGCGTGATATTTTCCGAGCTCATAAAGTAGTCAGGTAAAGCCTCTTCTTCAGTGGTGCCATAGGGCATGGCTTTATCGTTGACTAATGTGCGATAGGCCAGTAACTCATAGGAGAATACATCGACTTTCTCTTTGGATTTTTTACCCTCGCGAATGACATTGCGCGAATAATGGTGGGCAAAACTGGGTTCAATACCATTACTGACATTGTTTGCTAGCGATAATGAGATAGTCCCTGTTGGCGCAATTGATGAGTGATGGCTAAAACGGCAGCCCTCTTCAATCAGTGACTCCACCAACTCTGGTGCAACCGTAGCAATATTTTGCATATAGCGGCTGTACTTGGCCATGAGTACTTTGCCCTTCAGTTTATCGCCGACTTTAATACCATCTTTGGCCATATCAGGCTGTTTAAATAGCATGGCTGCGGTGACTTCAAATTCATCTTCCATTACCGGAGCAGGCCCTTTTTCTCGTGCCAGGTGCAAACCAGTCTTAAGACCAGCAACCGCCATATCGCGCGCAACGCGCTCAGTGAATTCCAATGAATCCTGCTCACCGTACTTCATGCGAAGCATGGTGATGGTTGAGCCGAGGCCAAGGAAGCCCATGCCGTGACGACGCTTGTATTCAATTTCTTGGCGTTGGCCATCTAGCGGTAGGCCGTTGATCTCGACCACGTTATCGAGCATACGGGTAAATACGCTTACCACTTCCGCGTACTCTTCCCAATCAAAATAGGCTTCTGCGGTAAAGGGATTACGCACAAATTTGGTCAGGTTTACTGAGCCCAACAGACAACTACCATAGGGAGGTAATGGTTGTTCACCACAGGGATTGGTGGCGCGAATATCTTCGCAGAACCAGTTGTTATTATTCTTATTGACTTGATCAATAAGAATAAAGCCAGGCTCTGCATAGTCATAGGTGGACGACATAATGGCATTCCACAGCTTCTGAGCACGAATAGTCTCATAGATACGACAAGCCACCAGCCCCTCATCATTGCTAATATAGTTTTCTGTGGTGGGGAAGGGCTTCCACACAATATCATCGCCTTTTAAATCCAAGCCGCCTTCGATTTCCTTGGCACTGACAGGGAAGGTTAAATCCCATGGGCCATCAGCGCGAACGGCGTCGATAAACTCCTCGGTGATCAGCAGTGATAGATTAAACTGACGCAGGCGCCCGTCTTCGCGTTTGGCGCGAACAAAATCAAACACATCGGGGTGGCTGACATCAAAGGTTGCCATCTGCGCACCGCGGCGACCACCGGCGGAAGACACGGTAAAACACATCTTGTCGTAGATATCCATAAATGACAGCGGACCAGAGGTATAGGCTCCAGCACCAGAAACATAGGCTCCTTTGGGTCGCAAGGTGGAGAATTCGTAACCAATACCGCAGCCAGCCTTGAGCGTAAGGCCGGCTTCGAGATTGCGCTCGAGAATACCCTGCATGGAGTCAGGCACAATGCCAGATACGGTGCAGTTGATAGTGGAGGTGGCGGGTTTGTAGGCCTGCGCACCAGCGTTAGAGATAATGCGCCCAGCGGGAATCGCACCTTGTTGCAGGGCCCAGACAAACTTATCTTGCCACTCTTTGCGTTTATCTTTGCTTTCAACACCAGCGAGTGCCTTGGCCACACGCATATAGGTGGCGTTGATATCTTTATCAACAGGCTGCTCTTGTTTGTCTTTTAAGCGATATTTTTTGTCCCAGATATCCAGTGATGCATCTTGCATTGCAATATCTTGACTTGCTTTAGTTGGCTTTACAGTTTTAAGTCTCGTTGCGCTCATTACATGACCTTTTAATTAATTCGTTTTTGACTGCTATTTATTTCGCTTTTATTCGCTTTATTTTGCTTTATTTCGCCGACACGCGATCCGCGACACCTTCGAAAAGATGCTCCTTTTTGGTGCACCATTGATAATAAATAGAGCTTATTATTGTGACGTTAGACGCTACTTCTTGCTCTTTTTATTGCTCTTTATTCATTCTTGANCCGAATACGAGTTTATCCTACATTTTGTGTCATGCAAGCATTAATCCACTATATATTGTGTTTTTTTTCAATGTTTGCCCATAAAAGGTTTGTAAATCAGGGTAAAAGTTGTGGATAAAAGCCGCTGTCCCGCGTGGTTATTGGGCTGGCAAAAAAGTCTGACTAGTCAGCCTAAACCGGTCATGTTATGTCGTCGTATAACAGCACAACCCAAAAATTTAATCACCGGGCCATTTTTGGGTACTGAATTGGGTGCTCAATTGGGTACTGAGGTTGTTGCGCTTAAAGTTGTACCCACCAAGTGAGTTATATAAAATGGCCGACTTTCACTAATCACCCGCAATTAAGTCGCCAAACGGCTGCTTTGCGTTCTTATGAGGTTTCTCATGGATATTTTTGACTTCTCCAATGGTCGCGAGGGCTACTATGGAGAGTACGGCGGTGTTTTTCTGCCCGAAATTTTACATGCCACCATTGAGGAGCTCCTTGAGTGCTTCCGCGAATGCAAGGCAGACCCCAAGTTTTGGCAAGACTATGTGGCGCTGCTGCAAAATTACTCTGGCCGACCCACNCCGGTGACCTATCTGGAGAATCTCAGTCGAGAATTAGGTGGTGCGCAGATTTATGTGAAACGCGATGATCTTAATCATACCGGTTCCCATAAGGTCAATAATGTGATGGGGCAGGGGCTGCTGACCCAGNGACTGGGCAAGAAGCGTGTTATTGCTGAGACTGGNGCGGGNCAGCATGGTTTTGCCACGGCAACTATGGCGGCNAAGTTTGGTTTTGACTGCAAAATTTATATGGGCGCGGTGGATGTTGCCCGTCAGCGTCCTAATGTTTTCTGGATGGAAAATCTGGGTGCCGAGGTAGTCGCGGTAGAAGATGGCCAGAAGACTCTCAAAGACGCTGTAAATGAATGTATGCGTGATTGGGTGACCAATATGGCTGATACCCATTATATTCTCGGTACCGCCTGTGGCCCCCATCCCTTTCCGGAAATGGTCAGTTGGTTCCAATCAATTATTGGTCTTGAAGCTCGTGAGCAGATTATGGCGCAGACCGGGCGCTTGCCCAACCGCGTCTATGCCTGTGTCGGTGGTGGGTCCAATGCCATGGGGCTATTTCAGGGCTTTTTCGATGATGATGTTGAGTTAATCGGCTGTGAGGCTGGGGGTGAGGGCGTTGGCTCCTACATGCACTCGGCGCGGTTGGCCTATGATGATGCCAGTGTTGGCGTGGCTCAGGGTTACAAAACCTACTTCCTGCAAAATGATGAGGGCAATATGAGTGAGACTCATTCGGTTGCTGCAGGTCTCGATTATATTGGCGTTAATCCAATCTTTGCCCATCTGCATGATCAGGGCAAGGTGCGCTTTGAGGCAGCGACGGACGCTGAGGTTAAAGAGACACTTAAACTAACCATGCGCACTGAGGGTTTAATTCCAGCGTTGGAGAGTACCCATGGCTTTGTTGTGGCGTTAAATGAAGCGCGCACCATGGCCAAGGATGAAATAGTGCTGGTGAATATGTCGGGCCGCGGTGATAAAGATATCTTTACCATTGCCGATGCGCTGGATGATGCTAAGTGGAAGTCGTTTATTGGCGGTAAAGCCGACCAGTACCGTGCGGAGAACAAATAATGGGTCTAGAAGCTTTTATTGCCGAGCGTAAACAGAGTAAAGATCTATTGGTTATGGCCCATGTCGTCTGCGGCTATCCCAGTTTTGACGAGAATCTCCAAGAACTGGAGATTATGGCCGAGGCGGGCGTAGATCTGGTTGAGTTGCAGTTCCCTTTTTCTGAGCCCAGTGCCGATGGTCCGCTATTTGTGCGCGCCAATGAGCAGTCGCTAAAAGCCGGTACTACCGTTGATCAGTGTTTTGACTTTATGCGTCAGGTCAGCGCGCGATTCCCCTTCAAGGTGTTAATGATGGGTTACTACAACACCGTGTTTAAGATGGGTGAGGATGTCTTTGTCCAACGTTTAAAAGACGCTGGCGGTGTTGGCTATATCCTGCCTGACTTGCCAGTTGAGGAAGCCGGAAATCTCCATGCATTGTCAGCGGAAGCCGGTATTGAGCCGATTATTTTGATGACGCCGACCAGTAGCGATAAACGCCTAGCTCAGTTGGGGGCAGCCAGTCGCGGTATGGTCTACGCGGTGGCCCGCAAAGGCGTGACTGGCTCTAAGACCAATATGGGTGATGATGTTGTCGCCCTAATTGATCGCTGTCGCCAGCACACCAATGTACCTATTGGGGTTGGTTTTGGTATTAGCAGTAAGGCGGATATGGACTTTTTAAGAGGGTCTGCGGATCTGGCCATTGTTGGTACTGCGGCGCTGAAAACTTGGGAGCAATCTGGGGCACAAGGGCTTCGCAATTTCTTTGTCGAGTTAATGGCCTAGCGGAGCTATCCTTCACCGGCATTGGCAAAGCGCCAGTCATTGACAACCTGAGAGCGCACCTCATCCAAGCTGGGGATCTCGCCGATAACGGCATTATCGATACACAGAATATGCACCCCCAGTCTGGAGGCAATAGGCCCTGTCCAGCAAGGCTGTGGCGTTGATTGTGACAATGGCTGTGTCGCTAATAGCAATAATTTTTCGGCAAAACTACGGCCAAAGGTGGCCTCAATTTGATCTGATGTGGCCTGATATGCTTCTGTATTGGTCGGTTCAATACCATTTTCTAGTTGCTGTAAGCGCTGTTCTGCCTGTTGGTAGGCACTGCCGCCATATTTGGCTGAACTAAATAATAGGTGACGGAAGCTAAACAGTGAAAATTCTCTGTACTCAGCCTGATGCTCGCGGTAGTAGTCAAGCAACTCTTGTTCTGAGGGTTGACGTAAGGTAGTGACATTTTTAGTCAACCCAGCCAGTTTGGCCTCCATCGCTTGAGGGTCGATAATCTGGTCCGTATCCGTCCCCACTGAGTCAATGGCGCTGCTGTTATCGCTGAATAGATTGTTTTGAATTCGCTGTTGCAACACAGCGATATCGGGTAGATGTTGACGATTGGCATCCCAGTCGCGCTGGTCGCTGTATTGGTTTTCCCTATACCAGTAAAGACTCAGCGCCACGGCAATGGCCAGAGTTATTAGCAGTAATATGATCGCGGTTGGGCGTTGTGTTGTCATGGTCTTAGCGTCGGAAAATTTTAATCCACTCACCAGCTTTGGGCTCACCACTGGGGTAGTAGCCGTTGATTATACGCAGGTCGTCGATATCTGTGCTGCTCAGTTTTAAGGCTTTAGCCAAACCGTCAAAAGTGGTGGCACTGGTGGCTTTGACATAATGGACAGTTTGCGGTTTCTGCCCCTGTATCTCGCGATTGGAGATAGGTCGGAAACTATTGATCGCATCGATAAATAATTTATCAGCTTCAGCAAAGTCAGCCTGTTGTGTTACTTCACCGGTAAAGAGATAGGCATTAAGTTTGTAGTATACCAAGGCAATACGACTGTCCGCCGCATCGTTGGTGCCGGGTAATATACCGGTAAAACCCTTTAATCTTGCCGGTGCAATAGTTTTACCCTCGCGCAGTTGCGCGACATTAAGGTAGTTATAGAGGAATTCCTCTGGGCCTTGGGCAGTGCGTGCCATAGCCTGCAGAGATAACTTGGCGTTGTTATCCGGTGATTCCGCGCTGGCAAGCAGTGGGCTGTTGGGTTGGTTTTGCGCCCAGTCTTTGGGAAAGTCAAACCGCACCCGCAAACGCATATTGGAAAAGCGCTCTGGTTTCTGCTCTTTGGCGAGAAAATTTTCTCCCCAGATAAGCCCCTCGGTGTAACGGCGATAGGCAGCGGCACCATTATCTCTGCTGACCTCTGCTTTAAACACTTCCGCTTTGCTCACCACGGTTCGCAGTCGACTGTCATTGCGAGGGTGGGTTGAGAAGATACCATGGTAGGTTTGTTTGGCTGCTCCTTTTGAGGCAGCACGCTTTTTTTGCAGCGATTCATAGTCTTTCATCATCGATAACATGCTAATCATTTCATTGGGGGAGTAGCCGAGTTTAGCCATATATTCAGCCCCCGCTTCATCGGCCTCTAGTTCATTGCGGCGACCATGACCACGAATAATTGAATTGGCGTAGGCCATACCGGCCTCATAGACCTCATTGCTACCAGATAACACCGCGGCAATAGCGGATAGAATCTGAGCCCCTGCCGCCTGTCCCTCTTGGCCGGTAACATGGTCGCGGGTAATATGGCCTACCTCATGGGCTAACACTGAGACCAATTCGGCCTCATTGCGCACATAATTTAATAGACCGCGATTAACGTAGACATAGTTGTCTCTGGTGGCAAAGGCATTGAGTTCTGGGCTATCGAGCAGAGTAAAGGTAAATTCCTCTCCAGCCATCTCTGATTGCGCCACGATCTCGTTGCCTAGTGTTTCGATATAGGCTTGCAGTTCCTCGTCTTGGTAAATTGATGTGGTTTCCAGCACCTCTTTATAGATATCAGCACCTGTCGTTGCACCCTGAGTTAAAGGTGATATCAGCAGACCGAGGAGCAGTAGTGAACGAATTGGTCTGGTCAGCATAGTGGGACCCTGTAAATAGTCATTCGCTAGCGGTAAAAAACGTTTTCAGCTGGTTACCAAGGCTGGCACAGGCATCACTTTTAACCGGTGTCAACAGTGGAATAGGTGCCACCGCGCCAATTAAGTAAGAGGTGCCCTCGGAGTCAACGCGCAGACGCCCCATCTCTTGCAGTTCCTCTAGGTCCCAGACAATGGCCTCGTAGACCGACAGTTTATCCCACTGCGCAAAACCAAAGCAGCCACCGCCCCCTGGGCCGACCGCACAACTTATGGAGCCACCTTTTTCCACCGTTTCAGTGGAACCATCAAGCCAGACTAAATAGCGCACCGATTGCTGGTTTACCACTGTTTTAATCATTGGGTCCTGCATTAGCTTCTTTAATCTGGGTAGACCTTTGGGCGCAGTGCGCGGCTCAAACCAGGGGTAGATGGCATCGATAAATCGCGCCTCGGGCAATACGCTGATATCTGAGCCTCGCATACGCTGGGCGACACAGTCGATAAACTCGCGGTCAGTTTCATAATGACCGGCATCGCGACGCCCTAACACCACGACTTGCTCATTGGCATCTAGCAGGATGGGTTGTGACGAGGGGCGATATTCATCAATAGTAGTGGTGGCAGAACAGCCGCCCAACAGGATGAGCAGTAGACCGCCCACAACGCTCTTGCACAGTGGCTTCATGGTGATTGCTCCAGTCTTTGTTGCTCTCTAAGCCAACCATAGATCGCGGGAATACGGTAAAAATCCAACATAAGTTTGGCACCCGAATCGCGCAGGGCGATTATCGAGGCCTCTTCAATAGCCTTGGGCTTGGAGGCCATAAAGGCATCGGGGGTTTTACCGTAGGCTGGCATAAACCAACTGACAATAGGTTCACCGCTACTGTCGGCAATATCGAGATTGTATTTAATCCATACCTCAAAAACATTTAGATAGTTATCTGAGGGTGTGGATACCTGCACTTCGCGTACTGAGGGCGTAATAATAAGCCCGTTATCAGTGGTTATCTGGTCAGCGGTGGTAACAAATTCAACCTTATTAAACAGACCGGCGAAGGCATTTTTCATAACCTGTACCTGGGCTGACCCTAGATCAATGACCGTTTTATCATTGGGTTGGGCGATATAGTTGGAGAACTCCTCTGTTAACACAATGCTAGCGGCAATAGGTTTTGGTTTGGCCAGTACGCTGGGAAAGTTGCGGTCGATTTGTACCGAGGCGGAGGAACTGCAGCCAGCCAGTATTAGCAGAGTGGTTAATAGCAGTAATAATCTAGTCATCGAGTGACTGATATTTCGATATGTTATTTTTCTGATCATCATTTTTACCCTTTAATTAAGGCTATTTAAGCCAATAAAGGTTCCTCCATTGTTATAGCTAAGTTCGCGCATCAGGTTGGCAAATTTAATGGCTTGTGGGCTGACTGTGCCTTTAGGGGGAAAATACACCGGCAATGGAAAGCCAATGGCATGTATGCGTACCAATCGATCGCTGTCGCGATTAGCTTTATTGAGCTTATCTACTACCCGTACCACACGACGGATTGATCGATCTAAAAAATCATCGCCCATGTAATAAATACTGATCTTTCTATCAGGGCGATAAAAGTTACGGATGGCTTTTTCAATGCCTGGCGCAGGATTTGAAGAGCAAAGTGCGTTCCAATTGTCTAGTTTTGCGATGATGCCCTTTCTAATTGCAGGGCTATCAATCAGCCATTGGTCCCTGTTTGCTTGAAACATATATTTGCCCTCGCAATTCATAACTTGAAGACCTTTTACCTCAGGATAAATGTCGAGGATATTTACCATTTCAACTTTTAGTTTTTCCCAAGCATAGGATTTCATGCTGCCAGAATTGTCGATCACAAAAATAATGTAATCACTGTCTGCTGGTATGCCGCCGATCAGTTGGTTTTGCTGCTCAAATTCTGGTCCCAGTAGGCGCTCCATTTCTTCCGATAATACCTGTAGTACCAGCTGTAACTGTTCTTTTTCGCGGGACTGTGATTGCGATAGCTGGTTGGACTGTTTAGCTACACTGGCCAGTTTAGCTTTAAGGCGGGCGATACGTTCCGTTAGTTCGGACAGTTGCTGTTGGCGTGATTTAAGCCGCTCATCAAGAATGACTGATTCACCGCGAATATCGAAGAGTCTTTGCTGGTAGTCCTTGGCTGAGCCTAATAATTGTTTTTCAGCCTCGTCTAGCGCTGCTGGATCACCTACTTTAGCGATGACCAATAGCAATACGATGGCACCAAAGCCACAGCTGATGACATCGAGAAATGAGATGCTCGCTTCCTGTAATGCTCGGCGCTGTTTTTTCATGGCCAGTCCCTCGACGGAGCAATAAATGCGCCCTTGGTATTGAGCGCGGTTTGCCAGAATAGCCCTGCCGCCTCCGGATCACCCTCCATTGGGAATAAAATCGTATTAATCGGAATGCCGCGGGGTAACTCAGCCATAGCGGCGGTGAAATATTGACGTCGCTGCGCGCCACTGACCATAAACTTTTTCGGGGGTTGTTTGCCCTGCGTCGGCAGACCATCGGTAAGCAAGAACAGGTTATCTGGGCGACTGTCAAAATCGGCAATGGCGGCAAAGGCATTGCTGAGACTGGTACCAGAGCCGGGACTAAATTGTTTGACGGCATCCACCGATTGCTCCAGCGCGAGAGAGTCAGCGGCATCAAGCCATTCGCCTTGGGTACCGGCAATGGCCACGCTTGCTTCGGTGTTAAACAAATAAATTTGAAAGCGGCTGCTAGGCGGTAATTGTGCAAGCAGCCATTCAACTGTGCGCAATGTCCATTGCCATTTTTGCGACTGTTTTTTCTGCTCCTCCGGCATATTGCGTCGTCGCACCGCATTGACCACAGTGTCGGCCAACATACTGGCTGAACCATCGACCAGTATTAGCACGCGCTCGCCACCCAGTTTCAGTCCAGTTAGATACTGGCGATTACCATCACCAATAAACTCACGCACTTTATCGCCAAATTCGACTTCCTCCATCTGCGCAGTTTCTTCTTCCAACTGTTCTACTTGTTGGCGCAATTTATCGAGATCATTGGGATCAGACTGAATGCTATTTTCCTGCTCTTGCAGATCGCTGATCACGCGTTCGGATAGACCCTGTGCTTCGACCAGTTCGAGTTGGATTTTTTCTAGGCTATTGAGCAGTTGGGTTTTTTCTTCTTCGGCTTGGCGAATATCCATTTGTAACAGATCGACCTCAGCAGCCAGTTGGCTATCTGGGGTGATAATCTCAACCGCGTTATGGCGCAAGATTAAAAACAGCAGTGTTACGGCACCGAAACCACAGGCCATAATATCCAGAAAGGATAGGCTAAACGCTATATTACGGCGCTTTCTAGGCATCGCTCACCTCGATAAAAGACAAGCAGTGACCGGCTATTTTTAACTGCGTACCGGGCTCGCAATGTTGCGGCAGTTTAATCTCCAGATCCTGGTGCTGATCAAGAATTTTCAGCTGTTGGTTTTCCATACCGATCACCAGTGCTGCCTCGGTATCATGCTTATTGGCTA
>NYXU01000041.1 GCA_002685715.1 Porticoccaceae bacterium
TTCCGGCGGTTAAATAAAAAAGCCACCTTTTAGGTGGCTTTTTTATTTAATTGGTCGGGACGGCAGGATTTGAACCTGCGACCACTACACCCCCAGTGTTATGGAGTCTATTCCCATATAAATCAATTGCTTACAGCACCTTTGACACAAGGGCAAGCCACTACACTAGGCGGTATTTTGTATGAAAAACAGCTTAAACGATGTGATTTATGAAGGTTCTCGTAAGGCGCTTAATTGGCAAATGCAGATCACAGTAGATGCTTTCGAGATGTTAATTTTAGCAGTGATTGTTGGGGTAATTTTTATCCTGTAATCCATCTTCTTGTCCAAAAAAATCCCGTGCTCTTTCGACCACGGGATTTTTTTCCGATTAGAGCTTAAATTAAAAAGACATTTTCCCGCTAAGGTAGACTTGACGTCCACGGGGATCATGAACTTCGTTATCAAATAGCGGACGATCATCGATAGTCGGGGGATCTTCATTGAAGATATTCACTGCACCCAGCGTTAACGTATATTCACTCGAACCAGCGCCCGAGAACATATATGAATAACGCGCATCTAAGGTTGTTTGAGAATCTATCGTTAGCATCGCCTGATCATCAGTGTAGTCGGTGATGTACCGGACACTCACATTGACCATATGATTGTCATTACTCCAGGTTACACCGCCATTGACCTTAACGTCAGGGGTTGAGCCGAGGCCATTGTTAAAGTTTCGGCTGCCCAAAAGGTCACCTTTCCCATCAAGGCCAGCAAAGGTATCGGACTCATAGTTGGTGATATAGGTAGCTGATGCGTCGAAGGTAAATTCATCGACGTTATACAGGCCTTTAATATCAAAACCACTCGCCATTACACTGCCCTGGTTGGTAAACATACTTTCAACACTGTCGGGCTGACCATCGTCCCTTTCATAAGATAAGCCTGGCAAGCTGGCAACACTTTGGGTATCTGGGTTGCCACCTGCAGCATTATAGATTGCCGTCACGATGGCCTGAGGGTCACCACCAGCCAGAGTGATCAGGTTTTCATAATCATAGTCCCAATAATCGACAGACAGTTGCAGGTCGTCGGTTTGCCAGATAAGGCCAATATTGAAGTTGGTTGCTTCAGTGGGTGTCAGGTCATCAGCGCCACCAACCAAAATATCAACATTGAATTGGCCACCGGTCGGGTCATCGGGATCGCTGATGCCCGCAGACCCAACAGCACCAAACTGGTGTTGAATTGTCGGTGCCTGGAAGGACGTACCCCAAGATGCTCTTAGCGCCAACCTGTCACTGATGTTGTACTTGGTGGAAATTTTCGGGTCGAAAGTGGAACCAATATTGCCGCCATAATCCTCATAGCGCGCCGCAAGCATAACATTCCAAGCGTCCGAAATGGGAAAATCACTTTCCACGAACAGCGCGTAAACATCTTGAGTCGTTTCGGGAATTGCATCCACCTTAGTGGCGCGTCCATCAGTGCCCGCCTGCTTACGCCCATCAGGCGTAAATTTGAATTCAATCTCTCGGTATTGCGCACCAACAGCTACCGCGACTGCTCCACCATCCAGTTCCCAGCCGGTTTCACCACTGACAATGGTTTCGAGTACTTGCTGTGATATTTCTCCGGAATCGTTACTAACCAGTGCAAATAACGCAAGATCCTCTGCAGTATTGGCATTGGTTGACGAACCGTCTTTACCTACGCCTGTTGGGTCTAGCAAAGCGGAGCTAAAGGGATTCCACTTACCATCGGTGATTGCCTTCTGGAAAAGTGGCCCACTATAATCACGTGGCTGTTGGCGGCTAAAACTATTGTTTGACCAAGTGTAGTTAGAATGCAGAACCCAGCTATCACCAAGTTCATAATCCAAGCCAGCAGAAACTCTCAGATTATCAAATATGGTGGTGATATCATCGGCATTAGCACCATCGTAGGCCCGGCCTAATGGTCGTTGGCGGACGATAACATCAGCCGCATCGAGAGTGCCCGCGTCGATCAAATCCCGTTGCGCATCGGTAGCCTGGCTGATACCACCAGCACCATCTTCAACAATATAGTTGTATGGGTTGTCCGCGCTGACGAAGAATCCACCATGGTGCGGTTGGTTAACGGAACCACGGAGTACGGCGCCGCCGATACCATCGCGAATTTCGTTCCGCGAAAAGCTCATTTCAGCGTCTATGGAAAGACGGTCACTGAGATCCATATCAAACTGGGAAAAGATCTGGAAACGGTCTTCTTCAGCGATGATACGGCGTTGGTCGATAAACGGATATCGACAGTTTGAGGAGCCTCTAGAAGGGTCAACACAGGTGTCATTGACCGTAGTCCCAGACACCCTATTATATAGGCCATCAGTGCCTAATTCTGCCAAGTCGATTCGATCCGGCGAGGCGGTTCCGGAGCTAAACACTGCACCGATACCATCTGTGTTGTCGGCATCCGCCTCCCTAATTACATCAATCTCACTACGGAAGTTGCCATCCTGCGTGTAGTAATTTATGAAAGTAGAAAAGTGGCCATTATCAAATGCCTTACCGAAGGCTGCACCCAACTGCGAACTTCCGTGAGTCGAATCACGTGCTTCCGCGGTCAGTTCGAAACCCTCAAAGTTCTTCCTAGTTATAATATTTACTACGCCAGCAACTGCCTCGGAGCCATAGGTAGCCGATGCGCCGTCAGTAAGCACTTCGATGTTTTCAATCATATTAACCGGGAAAGCGTTGGAATCAGTAAAAAAACCACCTGAGGAGTCTGAAACAGGAGATAAACCAGCACGGCGGCCATTAACTAATGTCAGAGTAGAGCCGATGCCCAAACCCCGAAGAGAAAATTGCGATACGCCTTGGAGCGCATTTTGCCGGTTTGAGGTTTGTGAGCCGGAGTTGGCGGTAATGCCTTTAAATATATCCTGAACGCGAACGGCGCCAGTATTAGATATTTCTTCCATGCCGACAGTTTGCACCGGATTTGGATTCTCATAATCGCCGCGTCGACGAATATTTGATCCCGTAATAACAACCTCTTCTACCTCGACATTGTCCTGAGCTGCTCCAACCGTTGGCAACCCAGTGGCAACAAGTAGAAGAGCCATCGCGATTTTACTTTTGGTAAAGCGAGGTTTTTCTAATTTGATAGACATACACTATCCCCCTAAATAATTAATTTTAATTTCCCACCGGCGCTATTTTTGCCAACACTAATCAACCGGATATCAAAAGTTTAGCGGGATCAAGCTTTCAGTAACCTTTCTAATTTGTATTAAAAATCAGATTATTTAGAGACGTACACCGTATTGGTCATAGATCCAATTGACGATCCAATTACGATTCTTGTCGGATATTATGCTCCGGTCCTGCATTAGTTTTTTTGCCTCTTCTCCACCCAACATAGCCCTTTTGCCAAGACGGTCTGCCACCGTTGCCTGAAATTCACGGTCATTGAGCATTCGTTTTATCGCCAAATCATAGGCGTTGATGACTCCCTCTGATGTCTCCTGCGGTAACACTAGTAATTTCAGCGAACCGTGCCCCGCGCGCAGTAGTGAGTACCAAGCTTCCCAGGCCTCGCCGCTGGGAGGCTCACCATGGACCATTTCATAGACTTCAAAAACATTGGGTAGCTGCGGAAACATCGGGTCACGAATGTAATTCATCTGATCATCAAACGATCCAAGAGTAAAAAGCGGCACAGCCTTACCATTATTTTCGTCCGGCTTGACATTCGCCATATAGCTAGCCGTAGTTTGGAAATCCATATTGGCCTCTCCACGCATAAAAATCTTCCGCGCCGAACCTCGGCCGGGGGAACCGAAAATCGAACTGACATTGATATTCAAGAGTTCAAAAGCCATCAGCACAAACAAATCATCCGACGTCGGCCCCATACTAGCCATAACCAGATGCCGGTCAGGCATCGCTAAAAATTCTTCGATATTATTGACCCCCATACCATCCGAAGTGTATACAACTACGCCAGATCGATAAGCAAGCAGCGGGCGCCACTGGGAAAAGTCATAGCGCACCCGAGAATCTCCAAGCAGAAACGACAGTTGATTAGATGCAGCAGTTACCAACACTGATGAGCCATCGAGTGGCGCTTTTTCTGAGTATTCGTTAGCCGCCTTACTGCCATTACCTCCGGGTTTACTCCTAATAACCATCTTGGGATTACCTGGCAAATACTGTGCAAAATAAGGCAATACCGATTCCGCCCATGCATAGGTCCCTCCCCCAGCCACATAGGGCACAATAAATTCGATGGTTTTGCCGCTAAAGCCACCAGCCTCTGCGTCAATCTCACTTTGCGATTGAGCGTTGCAAACCATTGCCAATAAAATCATTGTGAAAAATGTTTTTAAATACAGACTTTGCCTACTCCCATGGTTAACATATTGCCATTGTTGTTGTTTTCTGCCGTGCGCTAAGACAGTAAGATTTTTGGCACAGGAAATGACAATAGTTCAAAATTGTTCTAAATTCCACTACTATGAAGCATTTAGCTAGCGATTAAAAAGAGGCATTGTAATAATCATGAAAGCGCTCGTAATAGAGGACAATAGCGATATCGCTGAATGTATTGTGCAGTCACTAGCCGATATGGATATTGTCAGCGACTGGTTCAATGAGGGAAAGTATGTCAGCAGCGCTTTCGCAGTGGCGCAATACGATATCCTGATTCTCGACCTCAACCTACCTGATGGCGATGGTTTCGAGGTGTTAAAGGCTTTTCGTGAAAACGGCGGCAGCACACCGGTGCTAATTATTTCCGCGCGCATTTCGGTTACCGACAGAGTATCCGGACTGAATCTGGGAGCAGACGACTACCTTGTTAAACCTTTTGCACTTGATGAATTTGAAGCTCGTGTTAGAGCCCTGTTGCGGCGAAAATTTTCCTCCGGATCACCCCTTATTGATTTTGGTGAGTTAATCTTAAACCAGACCACAAGAGAATTTTCAGTGGACGGCAAAAATCTGGTTTTATCTGGTCGTGAGCGCTCTGTACTTGAGATGCTCATCCAGAAACAGGGTAGCGCCATAGGCAAGGAGGCTATCGCTTCCCAGATCTTTAATTTTGATGATGAAGCTGATGCTTCGGCTATCGAAATTTATATTCACAGACTGCGCAAAAAACTGATAGATGCCTCTGTATCTATAGTGACGCATAGAGGAATTGGGTACGCCCTAGAAATCAATGCGCCTCAATAATCACTTCAATACTCTTAGATCGCGACTGCTGGGCTGGCTACTTATTCCATTATTAGTGCTTTCAATCGCCCATATCGCCAACACCTACTTAGAAACTCGACGCACGTCCACAGAACTGTACGATAAGATGTTGGTCGCTCTGGCACTTACCATTTCGGAATATGCCATCGCATCGGAGGGCGATCTACTCACTGGCGATTTACTGGAGCTTATTCGACAGGCGACAAACGATAAACTGTATTACAAAGTTCTCGGTCCCAACGGCAGTTTTGTGGTCGGCTATGAGGATATGCCCGCGCCAAAAGGTGGTCTAAAGCAAATTAATAACCACATTGAACTGTACGATGCGGAATATCTAGGCAGGCCAGTGCGGGTTATCGCTGCCTCGATATACTCCGAGCGCCCGGGCTTTAGTGGCTGGTCTAGCACCTTTGTTGCCCAGACACTTCAAGACAGAAATAGCTATGTAATGGACGCAATTGTTGATAACACTCAGCGGCTATTAATATTGATCATCATTGTTACAGCACTGTTGTCTATTGGAATATCCCTCGCATTGCGACCCCTCAAACAACTTCAGAAAGTATTGGATACTCGAGATATCCATGATTTAACCAGGCTTGAAACAGCACATCTTCCGCGAGAAATAAACACCCTAGCTCAAACTATTAATAATCTTTTTGAAAGACTGACCAATCAAATCGCGCTATCAAAACGTTTTTTGGAAAATGCATCCCATCAGTTACGCACGCCCATCACCGCTTTGACACTACAATGTGATTTTGCTGTGCGCCGCGCAGAGAGTGAACGCGACCGCGACGATGCTCTAAAAATCAAACAGAACGCCGATAGAGTCGCTCGACTTGCCAATCAACTCCTGCGCCTAAGTTATTCAGAATCGGAATCTTGGGGTAACACTCGTCGAGAGCGATTAGATCTTGCTACAGTGGCTCGCCAGGGTATTGATCGTTTCCTGCAACAAAAGCCACATTTTACGATTACAACTGATCTCCACCCTGCGCCGATACAAGGCAACGAACAATTACTACTCGAACTGCTGGCAAATCTTTTGGAAAATGCCTGCAAATATGCTGGCGACCGAGGTGATATTACAGTCTCAACAAGCACTGAAGGTAGTAACGCAATCCTAGAAATCAAAGACCAGGGCCCGGGCATTCCCGAAGAACTGCGTCAATTAGTGACAGAGCGTTTCTTTCGCGCCCACAAGGACGAGGACGGTTCAGGCTTGGGGCTGGCAATTGTAAAGGAGATTACTCTGGTGCATCGCGGGACAATGCAAATCACCAGTGGTGACAACGACCAAGGCACCTGCATTCGCTGCCTGTTTCGATGCAGGCCTGACTAAGTTGATGCTTGGCTGATTGAGCGGAGCCGATCGATAAAACGCGTCTACAGATTTGCTATTGGCCTTTATCGGCGACAAGTGAGGCTGAAACAACCCTACGCAAAGTAGCTTAGTATCCCAACGCTAAGGAGACAAAGTTAAGGATCAGCAGTAGGGTCAGCCCATCAACAACTAGGGCATGTTGGCGATCGCTCATTTGCTTTAATACTACCTTGCCGATCCAGTTTGCAGGAATGGATACTAGTCCGATAAAGACGCCCAGAGTAAAGATACGCGCATCGACAAACTCGGTAAAACCAAATACGGATAGTTTAAGCAAATTCATAGTTAGTGCAATTATCGCCATCGATCCGACAAAAGCCAGCCGATTCATTCCAGTGCCCAATAAAAAAGGCGCCAGGAAAAACCCCGGACCAGTCACATTGCCAGCTAGCAGCCCCCACACACTACTCGCAGCAGCGAGCACCCTCGGTCCAGTCTTTATGCCTTTGGCTCGGGCCCAGATTTTAATTGGCAAAGATAGCACCAGTACACCGGCGAATATAAGGGCCACTACCTGCGGGTCCATTACTGTAAATAACAGGGTACCAACCGCGGTCATTGGTAAGCCAAATAACAACACCCGTCGCGCTATTGCCCAGTCAGTGTAATGCCAGTACCAGCCAATACGACTGGCATGACTAAACACTAGCGCACAGGTCATCATCGCAATAGCCACTTTGATGCCAACGATATGGGATAAAATCGCTGTCATGGTCACGCCGCCCGCCAAGCCTGTAGCGCCATGCAACGCGCCGGTTACAAAAGCGCTAAGCGCGATTACCAATAGGACGGTTTGTGAAACTCCTAGAAATTCAAGCATCCGCCTGCGCATTAACCCGATTGGTCAACCAATGCACCAACTTACCGCCCATTAGCGAGGCAAAAAGAAGCGCCATAATGCCGATAGTAATAGGCCGCTCCAGTAAATATGACCATTGTCCACCGCTGATTTGATAGGAGTAAATCAGGTTACTCTCAGCCATATTACCCAACAGAATACCGATCACTGCAGCAGGTACCGAATATTGGTACCGCTTGAACAGCCAGCCAATAATTGCAAATACCATCACAGTAGCGGGACCCGCCATATTCCCCGTCAGTCCGAAAGCACCAAATATCGCTAGCGATAACACTGAAGGTATCAGGTAAGTCATA
This sequence comes from Porticoccaceae bacterium, assembly GCA_002685715.1. Classification (GTDB taxonomy): domain Bacteria; phylum Pseudomonadota; class Gammaproteobacteria; order Pseudomonadales; family Porticoccaceae; genus HTCC2207. The sequence goes on from NYXU01000041.1 coordinate 7,765, forward strand.
GGGACTTTGACAATATTGGCCAGCACCGGAATAAACATAAGACCGAGAACAATAAGTAAGCAAGCCTGCCCGAGGTTTGCAAAAATAATGGCGTAAACAATATCTGTTTGTTCACGAATAAACTGTGGACCTCCGGTAATATTATGCATGGCAAACGCCGCTAGCATCACCGCAGTAGCGCCGCCACCGGGAATGCCCAAGGCTAAAAGCGTTGCCATNGAACCGGCCTCCGAGGTACTGTTNGCGGCCTCAGACGCAACAACGCCGGCGGGATTACCCTTGCCGAACGACTGCGGATCTTTGTCTTTACGCTTGGTCTCAATATAGGAGAGCAAATTAGCCACAGATGAGCCAACACCGGGCACAGCACCAACAAACACACCGATAAAACTACCGCGCAAAATAACCCAAGGGTAAGTAATCGCCTTTCTAAAAGATGCGAAAATTATTTTTATACTGACATTGCGAGCACTACTATCAGCGACCAAATATTGCGTATTGACCAGCTTAAATAACTCAGATGCCGCAAACATACCCATCATTGCCGGAATCGCGGGTATACCATCGAGTAAATAGATGCTCCCCATGGTGCCCCTAGCCACACCAGCTTCACCGTAACCCACGGTGCCAATTAATAGGCCTATAAATCCGGAGATTATGCCTTTTGCTAGGTGCGCGCCGCTAAGGCTGGCTATAAGTGTAATACCCCAAAGTATCACCAGCGCCATTTCCGTCGGACCCAGCCTAAGCACCATTCCTGAGATGGGCTGGATCAGAAAAAACAACATCGTATAACCGATGATCACGGCAATACAGGAGGAGCCGAGGGCAACACCCAATGCAATGTTATGCTCCCCCTTACGGGACATGGGGTAGCCATCAAATGCCGTGGCTATGGCGGAGGATGTTCCGGGAATATTCATTAAAATCGCCGGAATACTGCCGCCAAACGTTCCTCCGGTAAATATCGCCGTCAAAAACAGCATGGCCTGCATAAAACTCATATACAGAGTCACCGGCAAGAATATCGCCATTGCCATAGATATCTGCAGCCCGGGAATAGCGCCAAAAATTAAACCAATAAGTATGCCGGGAATAACAATTAGCCAAGGGGTAAAACTGCTGAAGAGTAAGTTCAGGCCACTATTAAGTGCTTCAAAGTCAATCATAGCGGTTCCTTAATAGTCGGTTGCCATCAATAACATTGGCATTGGATACGGCAACATTGCAGAGAAAAATAATGACATTAGGGTAGAGGCACAGAGGCCATAGCCCAACACCCATTGCCAACGCCGCTCGCCATGAAACCACAAGAAAAGAGAGATAAATAAAAAAGTACCAACATCAAAACCCAGCCAAGGCAGCGTAATAACATAACTCGAAAATAGGGTGACTACCGGTACGATACTGCGAGCGGGATCAAGCGCCGGTTGCTCAACATCCCTTTGACTTATCTGACTAAAAAATTCCACCGCACACAATACCAGTACAACCAAGGNCACCGGTAAAATCAAAATCAAATTAAGCACCTCATTTGAGGCNCTGTAGGCATCCCAGAGGTACCACAGCACCAGACAAAAGAGGGAACAAAGCACCGAGAGGTCCGCCACTTGGTGACTACTAAAACGCGCGCTTTTCATAACGTTTGCCAGCCTTATCTATTATTGAATCAAATAACTGTATTTTGATATAAGTTCGAAATTGATTTTAATCACCGCTGACGAACGCTGTGGACCGACCCAGCGTCGACCTATATCACCNCNATCAAGCAGTTCCTGCANCTCTTTATTGGCAAGGGCATTGCTAAAGGCGGTGGTGATCTTTTCAAATCGCTCGGGATAGTCACGCTTAAATTGGGCAGAGGTTGCGAAACCCCTTATTGAGCCTGGTAAAACGGGAATATTAACGCCTTTATCCGCTAATACCTGATTCAACGGCAAAACGCCCCAACTATCACTCGGCTGATCGCTAACAATTGCTTGGGGATTCAGATACTCACGAATACTCTCACTGCCCTTTGCGCTAATAACAATAAAATCGACAACACCACCTGCTACTGCAGCGCGTGCCTGCCCTCCTGAGTTGTAGGCTACTAGGTTGAGGTTATCTTGGGGAATACCTAAGCTTTCGAGTATCAGTTTAACCATCAAATGGCCACTAGAGCCACGCACTACAGAGGCCCTCACGGTTTTGGGCTTGTCGCGAATTGCCTCGATTACTTCGGCTAAGCTTTGGTACTTTGATCTCTTGCTTAAGGCGATCAACTCTTCATCGAACCACTGGAAATTAATATAAGAAAAGTCATCGATAGTGAATTGTGCATTGCCCTCGATAATCGTATTTGTCATATAGGGGGAAAATGTCGACGCATAGATGGTATAGCCGTTGTGAGGCCGACTGAGAACATAATTGGAGGCGAGCAGAGTTCCGGCGCCCTTTTTATTGATTACCTGTACAGGTTGGCCCAGTTCATCCGCAACAAATGATGACATCGCTCTGGCCATTCGGTCGGCGCTACCACCCACACCAAAGCCGACAACCATGGTAATNGGCTGCTCCGGNTAATCCTCCGCCGCCACTGACACACACAATAATAGCAAGCTAACANAAAATACCTGCCATCGCCTAATCATGCACTGACTCAACTTTGGAGATCGGNGATAGACCCACGCGNCGAATTGTAGGCGCAACAGCTAATGATGAAAGATAATTTATCAGACACTGCGCCTCGGCAANATTGCCAGATTGACTGGTAATGGCCGCTGAGAANAGCGTGCTCTTCTGAANANTATTAGGAATTGGGCCGACAAACTCTGCTCCTTCGATTGGCAGTATTTCNCTGATCTGCTGGAAGCCTATCTCAACATCCCCGCGCGCGACCACTGAAGCGACCCTTTCACTCTCAATGCGCTGACTCTTGTGACGGATCTTCTCCCAAATACCCAATTTTGGCCACAGCACAGTAGATAGATAAGTGCCGCTAGCACTGGCGGAATAACCGATAGACTCAGCTTGCATCANCTGATCTATAAAGGCCTTCTGCGTCGAAATATCTGGCTTCGCCGCACCCTGTTTAACTGCCATACCAATTAACGACTTAACTAAATTGGTACGGGAATCGGGAATAACATATCCCGCTGTCGTTAACCGGTCGAGGGACGAGCGTGACAAAATCAATACATCAAAGTGCTCGCTCCGCTTTAAGCGTTCTGGGATAGAATCCGGTGCGCCACCAGACGAGGAGCCAAAACTTGTTTCAATATCAATGCCACTTAGAGCAGTAAATTGCGGGGCAAGCTGTTGGTAAGCAGCAGCAAATCCTCCGGAGGTGATCACCTGAAGTTTTACATTGTTTACGACACAGGAGGTAGGGATGCCACCAGCAACCNCCGCGGTTGTATAGAACGACAACAGGAATATTAGTAGCCTGCTGGTTATTCTCAACGTTAAAGTCATTCAACACTCCTAGTTGTTGGCGTTGTTATTTTTCAACCCTATCTNCCATAGATGGCGTCACCTANTTTCGTTTCGAAACAATAACAAAGCTACCTTACAGAATCCTTTCGGTCAGGCACTGCCACAACGACGTTATCTAAACTAAAACGGTGGATCCTCAATACCGTTGGGAGGGAGACGAGCAGGCTGATATTTGTTTAACTGAGCTTAAGTCTGCAAGGACCAATGTCGAATCTAGGTAACTAGAAAACTGATTACTACCGTTGGATAATATGATAAACAAGATCGCAGTTAGTCAATGACCGCAACTAAACCAACTTGCGGGGTACGTAAGCTAGATCGCGATGGATAATTTTCCAAACCAAACGCCGCAAGTAAAATTATTTACAACGCTCAATAGTCGAGCCAACTAACAAGCTCATATCTCTGCTACGTAAGCTTGTCTTTTACTACCAACCAAGCGGGGACGGTCACAAGATCACTCAAATGTGGAGATACTTTTAATTTATTGGTTGAGACAGCGAGCTTTATAGTCTTGGCTTGTGGGGTATTATTACCTCTGCTGGGCTGCGTCGCTGCGCTCTTTGTCCAAATTCCGCCGTAGGCGTAATTTGTGAACCTGGCGCTTTACGCTCAAATCCGCCATTCCGGCGGTTAAATAAAAAAGCCACCTTTTAGGTGGCTTTTTTATTTAATTGGTCGGGACGGCAGGATTTGAACCTGCGACCACTACACCCCCAGTGT
>NYXU01000042.1 GCA_002685715.1 Porticoccaceae bacterium
CGCAGCAACAAGTCACCATCGCTGGACTGTTCAATATCGCTGAGGTCAAAGCCGCCGGAAAACCCCTTGCCCTCGGCCTGGATCACCAGCATGCGTGCCTCTGACGCGGCAGCCTTTGACACGGCTGCTGTCAATTCGTCGACCAATTCGACATTGAACGCATTCAGCTTTTCCGGTCGGTTCAGAGTGATGCGGGCCAAAGGCCCCTCTCGTGAATAGATGATCAGGCTCATCCGTCAGACTCCTTGTCAGGCCCGGCCAACCAGTCTCTGCACCATCCTGTTAATGTGCATCCGACGGTGGTGGCGGGCGATATGTTCGCCTTCCTCTTTATCAGGATACGCGCTGATCGCCGCACAGGGAACACCGGCAGCGCGTCATATGCATAATGAACAGGACAACTGGACGAATGCCGTCAGCAAAAGTGAGATGGCTGGCACGCAGATGATCAACACAGGCACAAAAGCTGCGTTGCACACACACAAAACCGCCATCCAGAAGGATAGCGGTTTATCTGCCCGGTGATTTTGTTGGTTGCGCGCGCAGGATTTGTTCAAGACCCCACTATTAGGAGTTGAGTTTGAGATAGTGACATTGACAGCCTGAGAGCCTGTTTTGTGTTTCGGTAATCAAATAAAGCTCCCGAAGAACACCTACAATTAGTCTGATGCGTAAAAGCAATACAACTAGACGAACGCTGTTAGCAAAAGTGAAACAGCTGGTACGCAAATGATTAACGTAAGCACAAAAACCTCAGCTACCAGAAAAAGGCCCACACCCTTGAAAATTGACTCGAGCTTGATGGTCTTATCAACAATCGATTTGATGACGAACACATTCAGCCCAATAGGCGGCGTTACCAATCCAATCTCCAGCAACTTCACCACAACAACACCAAACCAGATGAGTGATAGTCCGTAAGCCTCGACAATCGGAATAGTCAGCGGCAACGACAACAATATGATGCCAATTGGATCGAGAAACATACCAAGAAAAATATACATGACCACGATCAGGCCAATGACAACAAACATTGAAGCATCTGTTGATTCAATCCAGAAGGTGATCTCATTTGCCAACCCAGTCAGGGCTATGAAGTTGACAAACAGCTTACCTCCGATCGCGATGACAAAAATCATCGAGGTCTGAAAAACGCTTTCCTTTAGCGCACGCAGTACACCATCGGTCTTTAGCCGCCCTAATAACAACCCAAGAATCAGGGTTGCGCTGGCGCCAACACCAGCTGCCTCAGTCGGGGTAAACAGACCAATGTAGATGCCACCAATGACAACAACGAACAGAGCAAGGATTGCCCAACAATCCAGCAGTGACTTCATTCGCGCCTCACGCGAAATAGTCTCATCTGGTTGCGGTGCCACTTCTGGTCGTNTCTTCACCCAGANATAGATCACCAGNATNTATGCAAGCAGCGAAATCANACCCGGAATAATGGCAGCGATGAACAATCTAGCGATCGACTGTTCTGCAAAGATACCATAGAGGATAAACAATACACTGGGCGGGATGAGTGAGCCGAGCGTTCCCCCGATCGCGACCGTACCTGTTGCCAGAGACGGGGCGTAGCCAAAGCGCAACATTTCAGGAATAGCAATTCGCCCCATCGCCGCCGCGCAGGCAACCGATGATCCTGTAATGGCCGAGAAGCCGCCACACCCCACAACGGACGCCATAGCCAGACCACCCGGAAGCCGCGACAACCACAAGCGTGCTGCNCGATAGATATCCGTTGTAAAACCGGCTTCATAGGCAAGGTGCCCCATCAGGATGAACAATGGCACCGTTGATAATGTCGAGCTGGTAATGAAAGCATAGGGGCTGTTGGCGATCAGTGACAAGGTTGGCTGTACCGCATACTCGGCCGTAAATTCCCGCCCCGGCCGCCACGCAAATATGACAAAGATTCCAATGCTGGCAACCACACCCAGCGCAGCAGCAATGGGCACGCGGTTGGCCAACAGCACAAGAACTGCAATCAATGCATAGACACCTACCTGAAAGGGTTCCATATCAGCTATTAATCCCTGTCAGAGTCTTGATCGGTTTGGTCAAAGCCCAGCATCATCGCCCTGAAGTCNCTATAGATGCTGATACAAATCTGCAAAACAAACAATCCGATGCCGATCGCAAACATAGTTTTCATCGGCCAGGTGCGAATTTCCAGCTGCCCGTCATAATACAGGTCCTGTGCTAACTCGCGGGGTACCTTGCTGAATATGACAAATCCCATCACACCAAGAAACAGGCCAAACAGGATATTGCCAATAATGATCTGCAGCTGGCGCCATCTAAACGGCAGCAAGTCAGAAATGATNGTGACAGCNATGTGGCCNTTTACGCGCTGTATATGTGCCAGGGGAAAGGCGATCACCACAACCATCAGCAGACCGACCAGCAGCAAATCATCTGGAATGGGGTAGTTTAATGCTGTTCGACCAATGACCGANCCAGTCACAATNAGCATCATTAGCGTCAATGCCAGATTGGCAACGCCGACAGACAGCTTTTCTACGATATCAAGAAATATACGAAACATTTTTGTTTGAGCTCTTGGCAGGGGGCGTGCCCCCTGCCAACTCTGCAATCACAGGCCTAACGGGCCCATGGATAGCCCTTGTCATCACGCTCTTTTGANTATTTGGCGATCAGATCTTTGTAGTTAGCCAGAACATCATCAGCATTCATGCCCTTCTTGCCGGCTTTCTCGATCCAGCGGGTAACATCGGCATCAGCAATTTTTACCATTGCATCNCGCATATCGGCACTTGGCTGAACAACCGTAATCTTATGGCCATCTATGCCGTCCTGAAGTTCCTTCTTNACATCTGTACGCGACCGGAACATCTGTTCAGCCATGTAGTTGGTGAATTCCAGACCCAACTCATCCATCAGCTTCTGATGATCTGCCGACAAACTATCATAGGTGCTGGCATTCATTGCCACACCAAACGCCAAAACCTGGCCCATATTCAGCTCNGTGATGTATTTTGCAACTTCATACTGCTTGTATGCCTTTACCACATAGAAATAGGTGGTTGACCCATCTACGGACCCGTTCGACATCGCTTCATAAACTTTTGGCTGCGATACCGAAACTGTTGANGCACCCTGCGCTTGCAATGCAGGCACAAAAGCACCCGTTGCCCGGATTGTCTTGCCGTCAAGATCAGCGCCGCTAGTTACTGGCGCATCCTTGGTCAACAGTTGTGTTGGCCCCGTGGTATAGTTGCCAAAATANCGAATATTGGCTTTCTTCTGTTCGGCAAGCGCAGTCGGGTTGGTCGTCATGAATTCATAGGTAGCCATCATACCGACCCATTCATCACCAAACTGGATTGTGTCGACCGCTTCATAGGCGACCAACGTACCAGGTGCATAGACCGGTACGATAGAGGCCATATCCGCAACGCCATCTGTCAGCCCTTGTGCAGCTGTTTTCGCACCGAGAAGCGCACCNCCCCATGTGATGTCNAGGCCAAGTTCATTGTTNCTACGCTTGCGAAGCTCTTGGTCTAGCCACTTAAGAGCACCAGCGCGCGTACCTCTATTTGGGCCAAACTCGCCAAATCTCAACTCACGTGTTGCCGCCTCGGCGTCGCTGATGCTGACTGAAATNGCCGGTAAAAATACGACGCAAGACAACGCCAAGACCGAATGGAACAGCTTCCTCATTTTTTCCTCCACATATAAATTACTTATGANTGTTNCTTGATTCCATCACAGCNAACAACTTTGTCAATAATCATTTACTATTTCACTATATGAAATTGTTTGCNTCTGATANGCTGACTAAAGCAAGAGGCCACCTAAGCGTAAGAAAGCTTTATCCNACNGGCAAAGCGCAGACAGAGGCAAAATATGATAGACAGTGATGCGGTATTGATCACCGATGACATCAAATTNAAGGAAGGTNTGTTAGCCGACAGCNTGCTAAAGCCGCCACGCGACGGACGCAGCCTTACGCGCGTAAGAGCAGTATCACGCGCTATTGCNATCCTGCGCTGCTTTTCACCAGACCAGCCCTTTCTAACACTTGGTGAAATCGCGAAAAAGGCAGAACTCGATGCTGGAACGACAAGGCGTCTGCTGATCACACTGCGTGACGAGGGCCTTATCTGGCAGAAATATCACAAAGGNCTCTATTGCNTNTCCTACCGGATGCTGGAACTGACCCAGTCCATCCCNGGGCGCATTGCGTTGCAGGATCTGATTGGCGCTAGTCTTCTGCAATTGTCCAANGACAGTGGTATGACNGTATATCTGTCTATTGCCGGNGAGTCCGAAGCAATCTGCCTTGCCCGGTATCTGAGCGAGCACGCNATTGATATCCGCTGGTGGTCAGAGGGGCGCGGCATGCCATTCCACTGCGGCGCAGGCCCCAAAATACTACTTGCACATTTTGACGAGGAGCAACGTCAGAACTATTACGCGTCTGAGCTAGTCCCGATGACACCCAAAAGCATTGTTGATCCTGTGCGCCTGAAACACGAAGTTAAAATCATCCGCAAGGCNGGTTATGCCATTGGCATGGATGATGTTGCACTTGGCCTTTCNGCACTAGGTATGCCGTTGTGCAACGAAAATGGTGACGTGCTCGCAGCCGTCTCGATAGCCGGGCTGAGTCCGTCATTCAAAGATGATGAGCGCANACGCCTTCATGCTATTCTGAAGCAGGCGATTGACCACATGGCAGAACATGTTTGCAAAATCAAAACACCCATTTCACCTGGTGAAATTAATTTTTGATATTGACCTNCTTTTTCCTAGTTTCTTACGGTTTCAGAGGAGGGTGGTACTTTGGGACATACAATTGCTGAAAAAATTCTTGCGCGTGCGGCTGGCCTTGGGACGGTGCANGCAGGACAGGAGATCGANGTCAAGCCTGACTATGTAATTGCGTATGATTTTCCAGGCTACACCGATGTCATCTTCAAGCAGATGGAAGAGGAATTCGGCATCACGAAGGTTGCCGAGCCCGAGCGATTTGCCCTTTTCATTGATCATATGGTGCCTGCCGTCGCGCCNCATGAGGAAGAACTGCATCAGAACACCCGCGACTGGGGGGCCAAAAACAATGTGCCCGTCTATGAACGCATGGGTATTGGGCATCAAGTGGCGGCCGAACTTGGCTATGCTACTCCAGGTGCGTTTGCCGTTCACTTCGATGGTCATATTTCACAGCTTGGCACATACGGGACGCTTGCAATCGGTGTTAGACGGCATTTGCTGGAAGCGTTTGTAAAAGAACACATCAAGCTGAAGGTGCCACACACAACAAGGGTTAATCTAGACGGGGCACTGAGACCTGGCGTCACGGCCCGCGATGTCTTTCATCATATCGTACGGGTCATCGGCCCATCCGGGTGTCGCTTCAATGTTCTTGAACTCGGCGGAACAACCATTGCAGACATGACTCTAGAAGGCCGCCAGACCATCACATGTCTTGCCATGTTCACTGGTGCTATTACCGCCGTTATCAATCCCGACAAGAAGGCACTGGACTACGCCTTGCCAAGGGCCCGCAAGGAACTGGACGTCCAATACTCGGACGATGATGCCTCCTATACCGCGGTACACGACATTGATGTGTCAACACTTGACCCCGTTGTCGTGATCCCCCCAAACCCATCCAACACGCGCGATTTGGCCGATTTTGTCGGTACAGAAATCCACCTTGGCTATCTGGGCTCTTGTGCCTCTGGCAGG
>NYXU01000001.1:0-6059 GCA_002685715.1 Porticoccaceae bacterium
TTGTGCTCCCAAAACGGCGACGGCGCGACAGTGGTTAGACTGCACGCCACCAGAGGTAATGAGCGTGTCACAACCTTGGGCTTTGGCTTCGGCCAACAGAAACTCAAGCTTTCTGACTTTGTTACCAGAACTCGCTGCTCCAGTAAGATCATCGCGCTTAACCCATAACCTAGGACCACCGAGAGTCTCGGATAGACGTGAAAGAGGCAGTAGAGGAGTCGGCGTCTGCGCTAGCTTGAGTCTCTTTGGATAGCTTACCAATGCATAGTACTCAGGATAAAATAGAACTTAGGATAAAATAGTACTCAGGCTAAATTAGATAGCCTTGATAGTACCTTTGGGCAGAACTGCATGCACAGCCGCCTTTTGAAATTTGAGCTCAAGATTGTTATTCACCTCAATGACGACATAATCTCCCTCTAATTTGGTAATTTTGCCCAGCAAACCGCTGGTCATAACTACCTCATCGCCCTTTGCCAGTGCGCTGACTAAATCTGCATGTTCTTTTTGACGTTTGCGCTGTGGGCGAATGATCAAAAAGTACATAAACAGAAATAAGCCGCCGAACATTACCAAGCTGATCATAGGGTTTGCTTCCTGAGCACCACCAGATTGAGCATAAGCACTTGAAATAAATAACATCTAAAACTTCCTTAAACTAATTAATTTTAACTAAGATTTTCTTTGACCCAATTAAGCACATCTTCATGATGGGTTTTGGTTTTTACCTTTTCCATCACATGGGCAATGCGGCCATCCTTACCAATAATAAAAGTCGATCGCAACACACCCATAAACTCGCGTCCCATGAACTTCTTTAGACCCCAAGCACCATACTTTTCAGTNNTNGCGTGGTCNTCATCNGATAANANNGTAAAGTTAAGCTCTTGCTTATCTTCAAATTTTACNAGCCGATCGACAGAATCTGGACTTACGCCCAAAACCACGGTATCNAGTGAAGCAAAATCAGACTGACTATCGCGAATACCGCAGGCCTGAACTGTACAGCCTGGCGTCATCGCCTTAGGATAAAAATATAAAACAACGTTTTTAATGTCACGAAACTGTTTAAGACTGACTTTACTACCTCTTTGATCTAAGAGTGAAAACGCTGGAGCGACTTTCCCAACTTGCGCAAATGCCACTAAGATCTCCTCAATACAGTTAGATTAAATGGCCGACCACTTTAGCAAACTTTTCCAGAGCATCGCCAATGAAACCGTAGTTTATTTTGCACTAGGCATAAAAAAGACCACTTAATCTAGCTCAGTGGTCTTTTCTATTGTCAGATCTATGGTTTGATCGGTTGCCTGGTCGATTGCCTGACTAAGATTTACGGCAATAAATGTTGTACCGCATCGCGCTCTTCAGCTAATTCCGTCTCAGTAGCACGCATCTTACCCTCAGAGAATGCATTGATCTCTAACCCCTGAACAATGTCCCAGTCACCGTCTTTGCATACACAAGGGAAGGAGTAAATAAGCCCTTCCGCAATACCATAGCTGCCATCGCTGTATACACCCATGCTTACCCAGTCACCCTCGGCAGTACCCAGAGCCCAGCTACGCATATGCGCAATAGCAGCGTTGGCTGCAGACGCTGCGCTAGAGGCTCCGCGCGCATTGATGATAGCTGCACCACGTTGCTGCACAGTAGGAATAAAGTCGTCTTCGTACCAGCTCTGCTCAATCATATCGATCGCCGGCTTACCGNTTACCTTTGTCGCGTGAAGATCGGGATACTGAGTGGCTGAATGATTACCCCAAATAGTCATATGCGTCACATCGTTGATGGTAGAGCCGGTTTTATTGGCAATCTGACTCATCGCTCGATTGTGGTCCAGACGCGTCATAGCGGTAAATTGACGAGGATCGATATCGGGCGCATTNCGCTGGGCAATTAGGGCATTAGTATTGGCTGGGTTACCGACCACAAGTACTTTGATATCTTGGCACGCGTTGTCGTTAATTGCTTTACCCTGTGCCGAGAAAATAGCCGCATTAGCTTCCAACAGATCTTTACGCTCCATGCCCGGTCCGCGGGGACGTGCGCCGACCAACAATGCATAGTCAGAATCTTTAAAGGCCACTGCNGCATCATCGGTACACACCATGCCAGCAAGTAATGGGAATGCACAGTCTTCTAATTCCATGGCAACACCCTTTAATGCTTCTAGCGCAGGGGTGATTTCCAGCATTTGCAAAATAACAGGTTGGTTGGGGCCAAGCATTTCGCCGGCAGCGATGCGGAATAATAGGGAATAACTGATTTGGCCTGCTGCTCCGGTAACGGTAACGCGAACGGGTGAAGTCACAATGTATCTCCGTAAATCTGGTGGGTGATTAATATAGGCTGACCACTAAACCACGTGGTGGGCCGCCATTATAGAGCCATAGCAGAAAATTGCATCTCTGCTATAGCCCTATACAGCGCATCGATGAGACAAATAGTTAACCGGTTAATTGGTTATAGACGACATCCATTCTGCGGTATAGATCGTCAGAAAAATCAGGAGATGCAGTATCAAGCTGGGCAACAATATCAACTAAGTGCTCATTATCTTCCTTGCCACCCCACTGCTTATGGTAACTGCCATCTTTATAGCCGTTATCTTGACGAAAGAAATTCAACACATTCTTACCCACATAGCCTACGTAGAGAGTCTCAAAATCCATATTGATGCCCTCCATCAAGCGNGCAAAACCGGCAANATCAAAATCTNTAGTGACTAAGGTNGCAGCCGTGAAAGCTTCCAGGTCTAACGCGAAGTTGTCGCTGCTCTGCTGACCCTCAAAGGTTGCAATCACCCGCTCACTAATGGCGTCAACAGAATTATCTGATAGCAACAAAATACTCAGCCCAAAATGCCAAATATCAACTAGCTCAAGAGCAATTTGATCGACATCTGGGTTCTGCTTCTTCCACCACTTCCAACCGTAGTGATCCAGCAATTCCGCACATTCCACCCAAATGGCGCGATACCATTCAAAGTTCTGCTGACGCCAGTCAGCGTGCACCTTACTGTTCATATCATCTTGCAGTTTCAGCATGGTCGCTAGTTGTTGTTTCATGTTAATTTCCTATGCTCGGACAAATCCATTAGATATTTTTTCAGCGCCTATACTGGTATTGGGACCATGCCCAGTGACCACAACAGCCTCGTCATCGAGACTATAAATACGCTCCTTGATTGAGGTAATAATTTGATCGAAATTACCACCAGGCAAATCAGTTCGCCCTATGCTGCCCTGAAATAAGGTATCTCCAGCAATCAAGGTTTTATACTCCTCAAACCAAAAGCTGATTGAGCCTGGTGTGTGTCCCGGCGTATGAATGGCGACGCCGCCGCAACAGCCCAAATCATGATCATCGTGCAAATAATGGTCGGGATCCGGCAATTTNACCGGAGGAACACCAAAGCGGGCGCATTGCTCTTCAACAATATCCCAGAGAAACTGATCACCCTCATGCAAATAAATCGGCGCACCGGTGGCTTTTTTAATCTCTCCCGCAGCGAGAATATGATCGAGATGNGCATGAGTATGGATAATCGCCACCACTTGCAGATTTAACTCTTTAAGCAGAGCCAGTATCTGCTCGGCATTACCACCGGGATCAATGACTAGCGCACGGCCGGATAAACGGTCACCAATCACCGAACAGTTGCAACCTAAAGGCCCAACCGGGAAGGTGCGGATAATAAATTGTGACTCAGCATTAGTATTGGCATTAGCAGTATCAGACATATGGTGTTCTCTGTTGACTCAAATCGTTATTTTATCAGGCCGCTATTTTATCAGGTCGCTATTTTATCAGGTCGCTATTTTAAACAAACGATGGAAATTTTGCGTAGTTATTTCAGCTAATTGTTCCAGGCTAACGCCTTTTAGATCTGCCACACATTGCGCTACTTCTAGCACATATTGCGGTTCATTTTGCTTGCCACGATGGGGTACTGGTGCCAACCAGGGAGAGTCTGTTTCAACTAATAGCCTTTCTAGAGGCACTTGACGGACTACCTCGCGCAAATCACTGGCACTGTTAAACGTAACAATACCGGAAAAAGAAATATAGAAGCCCAGCTCGAGCGCCGCCTCAGCCATTTCCCATGTCTCAGTAAAGCAATGCATTACACCGCCTGCTTGCAGCGGATATTGGCGTAACAGCGCAATAGTTTCATCCCGCGCCTCTCTGGTGTGGATAATNATCGGTTTGTTACATTGTTGGCTGGCNTTGAGATGATTGATAAANCTNTCGCGTTGCCATTGATAAGTATCGGCNCTNTAAAANTTATCTAATCCAGTTTCACCAATTGCCACAACATTGGGCGCTTCCGCCAAAGCCAACAATTGACTTACCGTAGGCACAGGCTGCTCAACCTTTTGCAATGGATGCACGCCTACGGACGAGAAAATATTAGTATGTAAAGCAGTTAAATCCACAAGAGATGCCGAGCTCGCCAAGTCTACGGCGACACTGAGAAATTTTGTAATACCACGGGCATGGGCATCCGCTAGCACCGCCTCGAGTCCACCCTCACGATCTGCAATATCCAAATGATCCAGATGACAATGTGAATCTACTAACATCGTTGACCAATTCCTATTTGCTTAGTTAACTGATTGAGACAATACTGTGTCTCAACTTGGTTGTTACATGGTTAAAGTCGGATAATCCGACCACAGCATATCGATTAACAACTGCTCTATTTGCCGCTTCAGACTGGCCTGCTGTCGAGACAGCCGCACGCCCACACCCGGTCGTCTGGTACTTCCAAAACCGCAACAGGCTACCCAAACTACACCACCGGTTATTAGCTCTGGCTCTGTGAGCAGGTAGGCCGACAGCACAACACGCACATTGTCTCCCAATTGATAGGTGTTTGCAGTAGGAACAAACAGGCCTCCCTGATCAATAAATGGCATATAGTGACGATAGAGCTCCACTCGATCACTAATCTTTAGTGACAGATCCCCAGACCTGCATTCATAGTTGCTACCCATAAGTAATACCTTTTCTTGTACAACCTACAGTGAAGCAAATATTCAGGCCTAAGCTTCGCACAAACTGCTCAATTCGGGCGATTAAGCCTAGCGAAATACCTTTGACCAATCCATAAATAGCCCTTCCCAGAGAAGCTGCGGATTAATATTAGAATTAGATAGCACCCAGCCACGGGCATCGCGCAATTTATCGGAAAAGGTAAACAGCGCTGGGTTCGGGCGATTGCGTAATTCGCCCGTTACCAGACGATGCAAGTAGTGCATAAACCAATCTAACATATCATCACTGTTGAGCTTTTGACACTGGTGGGCAGCACTCATCGGCGATAGATCACCGAGGCGGACATTGTTGATTAACTGTTCAAAAAGCTGTCGAGCNTCATAACTATCACCCTGCATATACTCCAGTGCCAACAGCGGTTTTCCCCCGGCTAACTGCAGTGGTTGTGCGATCGCCTCCTGCTCCCCAGTAACCTCGTGTAACCACTGTTCAGCAAGTTGCTGGTCTGGCACAGGCAAATGCTCAATTTGACAGCGACTGCGAATGGTCGCCGGCACTAAGCTGGGGCGATGCGCCACCAAAATCAATAGTGTTTTATCTTGCGGCTCCTCAAGACTTTTAAGTAGCGCATTACTGGCATTGTTATTCATTGCCTCAGCGGGGCTAATCAGGACAACTTTCCAACCACCCTGCTGAGCAGTTTTACTCAATCGACCAATCAGATTGCGCACCTCATCAATAAGTATTCTCTTGCCCTCCTCCTCTGGTTCAAGAAACGAAATATCTGGATGATTGCCCGCTATCATCAACTGGCAAGCTTTACAGGTACCGCAAGCATATTTACTCATCTCAGCATCGCACATAAGACGCTGAGCAAGTGCCGTGGCTAGGCGCTCAACACCGATCCCTTTAGGTCCGCAGAGCATCAACCCATGAGGNAANCGACCCTGTTCTAGACGCTGATTAANGCGTTGCCATANTGACTCCTGCCAAGGCAAAGGCAGTTGCAGAGCAACTTTNTNAGNNGNCTCTGCCGCAGTCACTATTGNNCGTCC
>NYXU01000001.1:6065-33078 GCA_002685715.1 Porticoccaceae bacterium
GTCGACCAAAATNNATCGAGNGCNNACTGAATACTTTCCTGNACCNNANNCAGTGGCTGTGATGCATCAATCACCACACAGCGCTNNGGNTCCNGCTGAGCAATNTTCAAATAGCCATTGCGTACCGCTTGGAAAAACGCCATTTTTTCCTGTTCAAAACGGTCGGGCTCACTGCGATCACTGGCTCGTTTCAGACCCAACTCCACCGGAATATCAAGAATAAGTGTTAGATCCGGTCGCAGAGTACCCTGAACAATAGTCTCCAGTTCAGCAATCAAGCTGTCACTCATATTGCGGCCAGCACCTTGGTAAGCATAGGTGGCATCGGTAAAGCGGTCACAAAGAACCCAAGCTCCTTGGTTAAGATTCGGTTCAATGACCTGATTGAGATGCTGAGCACGGCCAGCAAACATCAATAATAATTCCGCAGTATCACAGACTAACTCATCTCTAGGCGCTAATAGCAACTCACGGATTTGTTCGGCGAGAGGCGTGCCTCCAGGTTCGCGGGTGGCGACAAAGGTGAGATTCTTGGCTAACAACCAATCTTGTATATACTGAATATTGGTGGTTTTACCCACGCCTTCAGTCCCTTCGATAGTGATAAATTTACCGCGCATCTAAACCCTACTTATTATCTTTAATGGGAGGTGCCGACTGATAATTTCGTGCCCTATTGTTTATCTGATACTGCTTAACTGCACGCAAATGTTCTTCAAGGCTGTCAGAAAAATAATGGCCTCCATCGCCACGCGCGACAAAATAGAGACTAGAACCAGGCAATGGATGGACAGCAGCATCAAGCGCGGCGGCACTTGGCATAGCAATGGGTGTTGGCGGCAACCCTTTTATTCGGTAGGTATTATAGGGTGTTCGTCGCTTTAAATCAGCACGCCGAATATTGCCTCGATAACTATCACCCATGCCATAGATAACCGTAGGATCAGTCTGTAAACGCATGCCACGGTTAAGGCGCCGGACAAACACACCTGCAATGGCATCACGCTCCTCCGCTAAGCCAGTTTCTTTTTCTATAATCGAGGCCATGATCAGTACTTCATAGGCAGACTTATAGGGCAAATCTGGATCGCGATCTTGCCACGCCTCTGCCAATAACTCCTGCATCTTATTATGGGCTTGATTGAGAATATCAGAGACAGTATCTGTCGCACTGTAACTATAGGTATCAGGGAAAAACCNCCCCTCAGGATGAGCGACATCAATCCCAGCCTCAAGCAATAACTGATCAACCGATATTGTTGCAATAGATGAGAACTGAGGCTGTGCCGCAATATGGCTAAGCCACTGTTTAAAGGACCAGCCCTCAGGAAAAGTAATTTGCTCTCGGACCACATCACCACGGTTAAACTTTCTCAGTAAAGAGCGAGCACTATCAGTGGGTGCGACTAAATAACTGCCGGCCTGAATCTCGGTTCGACCAGTGAAAGTCGCGTAGGCTGACATAACGCGGGAATGAGACAGTATTTGCTGCTGATATAGTTGTCGGTTAATTTGATTAAGATTACTTCCGCGGGCCACGAGCCACAGGAAACGGCCTTTATCGTCTAAGGTCTGCGACTGTAGATTGACAGGCGCGTCTAAATGTTGCTGGATCGAGCTATACACCCAGATACCAGCGACCGCTAACACTAGAGCAAGAACGATAGCGACACGCATTACAGATCTAATCATTTAAAGCCAACATAGTCATTATCAAGACGAGATTGTAGCCGTTTTGTCTCCACTCCGAACGCCAAATTGAGTTTGGTTTGCCCGCAGGAGTCAGTGATCGACAGTACCGGCACTATGCCCCTAATGGCATTACAAATAAAACTCTCATTACAGCACCAGAGCTCATCTGCAGTAATCGACCTACTGCACACTGGCAACTCCATAGCCGGAAATATCTCTTGTAATAGCAATGTACGCATCACGCCATTAACACCGGCACTATCAAGGGCTGGGGTCACCCACCCAGTGGCAGTTTTAATAAAGATATTGGCTGAGGTAGTTTCTATCAAACTGCCATCAGTAGCAAACATGACGCCATCCTCATATCCTACTGAATCACACTCATTGCGCGCAAAGATTTGATCCAAGCGGTTGAGATGCTTAATGCCCGCCAATTGAGGATTAAGGGGTAATTGGTACTGACAGCACCATAGATTGATACCATTGCGCCGCCGGTGTTCAAGGTCAACGGGTAGAGGGCTACTAATACAAACAATATGCGGCTGTAGCTCAGCTGGGGTCTGATATCCGCGCCCACCTGCTCCTGCTGTCAGTATTACCTTGACCACCGCATTCTCAACATCTTCTGCTACCAAAGCCGCAATAAACGCATTAACGCAGGTTTCAACAGCCTCAAAGGACAGGTCGATACCAAGCTTGCGCGCATCGGTGACAAGGCGCTGTAGATGCTGCTGTAATAGCGGCAGCTGGGTTTGGTGTAAGGCCATAGTCTCAAATAATCCGTGGCCATAAGCTAGGCCGCGATCCTCAAGCAAATGCTCCGCTCGCGTTCCAGAGCTAACAAACTCCCCATCAACACTCGAAAAAAATGTCATCATCGACATAGTGGCTTAATACGATTATTCCCATTATTTGTGGGTGCATTATGGCAAACCTTGACAAAAGTATCGCCCATAAAAAGTATCACCTATAAAAATGTATCACCCATAAAAAAGTATCGCCCATAAAAAAACCGCCCCAAAAGGAGCGGCTTTATGTTGCGGTTCGGGGTTAGCCGTTGGCAGTAATGTAAGTAATCGCGTCTTGAACAGTAGCGATCTTTTCAGCCTCTTCATCAGGAATTTCAGCATCGAACTCCTCTTCAAGCGCCATAATCAACTCAACTGTGTCGAGTGAGTCAGCGCCCAGATCTTCTACAAAACTAGATGTGGTCTGCACTTCGTCTTCCTTAACACCTAGCTGCTCTGCAACCATTTTGATAACGCGTTCTTGAATATTGCTCATCCTGTTTCCACTCCTATAAGGGATCTGATGTCTGTGTTGTATCCAAGCTATGCGAGCTCAGATAACTGATATCTCTGTTTAAGTGGCGGGCATTTTACCTTACAAATACTAAAATGCTAGTGCCCTGTGAAAAAAATCCTGAATTACGTGATAAATCAATCATTTAGGCCATATACATGCCACCGTTTACATGAATGGTCTCACCAGTAATATAGCTAGCAGCATCAGAAATCAAAAAATTGACCACTGCAGCGATCTCATCTGGCTGTCCCAAACGGGCAAGAGGAATTTGGCTGAGCATCGCCTCTTTATTAGCATCAGGGAGGTCTTTCGTCATATCAGTAGCAATAAACCCAGGTGCCACCGCATTCACCGTAATGCTTCGCGATCCCAGCTCTTTCGCTAACGCACGGGAAAAACCCTCGACACCAGCCTTGGTCGCGGAATAATTGCTCTGCCCTCCATTGCCCATGGAGCCGACTACTGAACTGATATTAATAATACGGCCCCAACGTGCCTTGGTCATGGGGCGTACACAGGCCTTAGCCAAGCGGAAAACAGCAGTTAGATTAGTGTCGACCACATCTAGCCACTCGTCCTCTTTCATGCGCATTAGAATATTGTCTTTGGTGATACCGGCATTATTCACCAGTATTGTTGGCGCACCAAACTCATCCGCTATAGCTGCCAGCAAGCCATCAATAGAGGCGGGATCGTTAACATTAAGCACCATGCCTCGGCCATTAATATTTTGCTCGGCAAAACGCTGGCTAATGCTGTCAGCTCCAGCTTGCGATGTCGCTGTTCCGACAACAACAATACCAGCGCTACCCAGACTATCGGCGATAGCGGCACCGATACCGCGACTGGCACCAGTGACTAATGCAACCTTATTTTCTCCGCTCATGCTGTACTCCTAAAATTATTATTTAAATCGTCGTTAGCGCATTGTCGAGACTAGCCGGATCATCCATTGCGAATGATGTAATCTCACGGTCGATTCGTTTGGTTAAGCCATTAAGCACTCGACCGGGCCCACATTCAGCAAATACACTTGCACCGCCCTGCTTTAGCGCAGTAATACAGTCAACCCACATTACTGGCNTATAAATTTGCTCAAGCATTAATGCCTTAATTCGCTCANNGTCAGTTTCCGTCTGGGCNTGGACNTTGTGAATCACTGGGATAGTCGGTGTGGCAAAAGCGGTACTGCTTACCAGCTCCGCAAGTTGCTCGGCAGCCGGCTTCATCAGTGAGGTATGAAAAGGCGCACTGACCGGTAACGCCATCGCGCGCTTNGCACCGGCCTTTTTGCACAGATCTATCGCCCGATCTACCGCGGCCGCTGAACCNGCAATAACCACCTGACCCGGTGCATTAAAATTAACCGCATCAACGACCTCTCCTTGACGAGCAGAGTCACAGGCATCAAAAATAACCTGATCTTCTAAGCCCAATATCGCAGCCATAGCACCAACACCCACTGGCACTGCTTGCTGCATAAAAGCACCTCGAGACTGAACTATTTTTACTGCATCAACAAAGTCGACCGCGCCAGCACATACCAATGCGGACCACTCACCAAGACTATGGCCGGCCATTTGACCTGGCGCAGGCCCATTTCTATCACTCCACAGGCGCCAAATAGCAACACTGCTGGTCAACAACATCGGCTGAGTGCGCTCGGTAAGATTAATTTGCTCCTGCTCTCCGTGTTGAATCATATCCCATAGGTCGTAACCAAGTGCTGCAGACGCCTCAGCAAATGTGGTCTCTACGNTTGGGCTCTGTGCGGCCAATTGCGCTAGCATACCTATCTTCTGTGAGCCCTGNCCGGGGAATACAAATGCCAGATTATTGTTGTCCATAGTTCCTCTATTAATGTCGCTGAAAGATTTTCTTACTGTAATCACACCTGAAGTTCAGGGAGCAAAGCGGCTGGAAGATTTCTTGTTGCCGCATCAATCGCCACGTCTAATGCATAGCCAAAGGCCACGCTATCAGCAGCGCCATGGCTTTTTACCACAACGCCATTAAGCCCTAGTAAATAAGCGCCGTTGTAGCGTGCCGGATCTAACCGACCCCTGAGCCCACGCAATGGCCTAGCAAGTAACAAAGCCGCGAGGCGAGCAAGCCAATTACTACGGAATAATTCCGCCAGTATTTGGCTNATAAANCTGGCAGCTCCCTCACTGGATTTAAGCGCCACATTGCCGCTAAAGCCGTCGCACACAATCACATCGACTTGCCCTTGAAAAATACTATCACCCTCAATGAAGCCGCAATAATTAACCCGCGAATCAGTGATAAGTAATGCCGCCGCTTGTTGAACAATATCGTTGCCTTTACTGCTCTCTTCACCCACATTTAGAAGCCGAACAGTCGGTGTATCAGTGTCATCCAATACCTTCACTGCGAGCGAACCGAGCAATGCAAACTCAGCCAATTGCTGTGCTGAACATTGCACATTGGCCCCGAGATCAAGAATATAGGTGGGTGTCCTACTGGTCGGCAATGCAGTGCATATTGCAGGGCGTGAAATACCCGGCAACATCTTTAACTCTAGTAGTCCCAGAGCCATTAGCATGGCAGTATTACCCGCACTAATACAGGCATCGGCCNGTCNCGCAGAAACCGATGCTAACGCCATACCCATCGANGTATCTCGCTGCCGTCGCATCGATATAGAGGGCTGATCGGTGGTTGCAATGACCTTTTCCGAGTGACAAAGCTCAATTCTCGCGAGCAGGGATTTATTTGGGCAATGATTAAGCTCGGCCTGCAATCTNTGTTGGTCACCAAATAACAGCGCAGAGACGTTGGTATGTTTGCGGAGCGAGTTGAGTAGCGCGGCCACTACGACACGGGGACCTNGATCCCCGCCCATAGCGTCAACGGCAATTCTGATAGAATTTGCCAAGAAAGTAAGTCAGTTAGTCGGCGTTAGTCTCGATGACCTTGCGACCGCGGTAGAAACCATCTGCCGTGATATTGTGACGAAGGTGCTTCTCACCACTTACAGAGTCAACGGAAACAGTTGCTGCAGTCAGTGCATCATGTGAACGGCGCATACCACGTTTAGATCGGGTTTTACGACTCTTTTGAACGGCCATAGTTTACTCCTGTGCAAAAATAAATAGCGACTGAANTAGCGCTTCAGTTGCTGCAAAATACTAAAGGGGCTGTCACAAACAACCTCTTCCTCCACGACTTCGCCCTCTGCTATAAAGGTGTCCCCTGTGCACTTACCTACCTCATGGTAATTGACCAGTGGCAAAGCCAATAAAATCTCATCCTCAAGCAATTCATAGAGGTTAGCCATCTTATCGAGCACTAGCCATGGCTCGTAATTGGCCGCAACACGATTAATATGCTCTTCAGACCATATCACCTGTACCGCAAACTCAGCCTGCAAATCGACCCACATTGGGTCNAGGCAACGCTGACAAACAGTCTCCACCGTTACCTGCGCACGACCACGCGCAATTTTAGCTCGAGACTCGTCTAACTCAAACTGCACCGAAGCCTGTAGAGGACCACATACAGCGGTTACCGCAGAGGCTAATCTAGGCAGATCCGTCACATTTACTGATCCTTCAAGGTGGCTACCTTGAAGAGCGAGTTTTCGCGGATCGATATGAGTCGGCAGTGCCATAATTACGGTGATACCAAGTTAGGCGCGCATGATAGGGTCAAGACTATGATCTGTCAAAGAATATTGCGTAAAATAAGGCACTCAGCGACAGATACGCAAAGTATGCACCAATACCCATCAGCACTGAGCTTACAGTAGAGAGCATCAAGTGTAGATAACCTACTAAAGCCTAACTATATTAGCGTACAATGGCTTTATGCAGTCCATAATCCTCGCCTCCGCCTCCGCCTATAAAAAAATGCTACTCGACCGTCTGGGTATACCGTTCACCTGTTGCGCTCCTGATATCGATGAAAGCCCAAAATCTGCAGAGAACGGCGCAGCATTAGCACAGCGGCTTGCTGAAGAAAAAGCGCAGCATATTGTGCAACAATTTCCAAAAGCCCTTGTTATTGGTGCAGANCAAGTTGCGGTCTTAGACGGCCAAATCTTGGGCAAGCCAGGTAATCATCAGCGCGCTGTGGCTCAACTCAGTGCGCAATCGGGACGCACCGTACTATTTCATACAGCTATTAGCACGGCACGTTTTACACAGGGAAAGCTTGAGTATCAATCGCATGTTAATCGTACAGAAGTGATCTTCAGGGAGTTGAGCCAACAGCAAATAAACCATTATCTCGAGATTGAGCAACCTTATGACTGCGCAGGGAGCTTTAAATCCGAGGCAATGGGAATCAGCCTCTTTTCCGCCATTAATAGTAACGATCCAAGTGCCCTTATTGGCCTACCATTGATCGACCTATGCTCAATGTTAGTGGAGTGGGATATAGATATACTTAATAAATAGCTTGATTATATATTTATAAGCTATTGATTATAAATAATTAATTATTTCTGAAAACTGATCGACGCACGCCAGCGGATGATATTTCAACAAGCGATCAACACTATGTGCGCCATAGGATACCGCCAATCGAGGCATATCAGTGTTAACGGCCATTTCCATATCAAACTCAGTATCGCCTACCATCACAGCTTGATCAGGGCTTAGATCAAACTGCGCTAATAGCTCTTGCAGCATTAATGGCTGAGGCTTAGACGCCGTCTCATCGGCGCAGCGAGAGCCATGAAACATAGTGGTCAGATTGGTGGCTGTGAGCACTCGATCCAAACCAGCACGACTTTTACCAGTAGCAACAGCCAACAGATAATTACGCTGGTGTAACAGCGTCAAGGTGTCCAGTACTTGAGGGAAAAACTCACAGGGGCTGCTGTCTTGCCGCCTGTAATGTGCAGAATACGTCGTCGCAAATGCTGACACCAAATCATCAGTAGCATGGGGAAACAGTTGCAAGATCGCCTCCCGCAAGCCCAGCCCTATAATGTCTTTAGCTTGATCAAAGCTCGGCGCTGGTAGCAGATGATCGCCGGCAGATAGCTGAATGCAGCGGGCGATACGAGATACAGAATCAGACAACGTGCCATCCCAATCAAAGATAATCAGTTTTTTCGACGATGCCGGCATTGTCATTACAGTTGCTCCAGTACCGACTCAAGCTCTTGCGGCAACTGAGCCTCTACATCCACCCAATCTCCCGATAATGGATGCCTAAAACGCAGATGACTGGCATGTAAAAATAATCGTTTTAACCCAGAGTCACGCAAACTCTCGTTAAACTGCCCATCGCCATATTTCGAGTCACCAGCAATAGGCTGGCCTGAAAATTGGCAGTGCACCCGTATTTGGTGGGTGCGACCGGTCTCTAATCGAACCTCTAATAATGTTGCCTGCTTGTATCGCTGGGCAATTTTAAAGTGCGTGACCGACGGCTTACCGCTTGCCTCCACTTTGACAACACGCTCACCACCAGACAATGTATTTTTGCGCAGAGGGGCATTGATCGTCGTTTTTCCCTTGGGCCACTGCCCTTTGACTANNGCTTGATAGCGTTTATCNANTTGGTTGCGNTGCATTGCTGCCTGTAATTCCAATAANACAGTGCGTTTTTTTGCCAGCATCAGGCAACCACTGGTTTCACGATCGAGTCTGTGGACTAACTCAAGAAATCGTAGCTCAGGACGCAGAGCGCGCAGTGCCTCAATAACCCCGAGACTAATACCACTGCCACCATGGACGGCCAGACCNCTTGGTTTGTTAATAATCAGTAAGCCATCATCCTCGAATAAAACGTTATCGACCAAATAACGTTTTAACTGCTTGCCTGGTTGTGGCGCTGCGCCAGGTTTAGCCACTCTAATCGGAGCGATGCGAACCACATCAGCAATTTTCAAACGAGTCTCTGGCTTCACGCGCCCCTTATTAACCCGAACCTCGCCTTTGCGCAATAGATTATAAATACGTGACTTAGGCACGCCTTTAAGGTGGCGGATAAGGAAATTATCCAAGCGCTGGCCATCATGCTCTGGACCGACCTCGACGAAAGACACTTTATTGAACGTAGACTCAGACAAAACAAAACAACTGTAGGCGATTAAAAACCGCGCCATTGTACCTACCGAAGCAGCATTGACCCAACTTATTTCTCGCTTTCAATTGTAGCGCGAGGCGATTGTTGTTATATTGCCGNCNGTTGTCTTTGAGGTAGAGACCCTAATCAACTAGCGTTTCCCAACAAAAGACTCAGCTCTATAGATTTTATAGAGTAAGAATTTAGGGTTAATTGCTCCACAAAAGAAGCCATTAACCACCAATAGCTGAGTGNGCTCAGCAGTGAAAGACAGGTTTAGATACAGGTTTATTACCTGATCGCTGGAGCAACCGAGACTGCCATTAATAATCAAGCAGGCGTNGGGTTNACANAACAGTGCAGCGATTAGGCAACAGAGAAACATAGTAGCTTTTTGCTGCTGTATGATTAGCAGGTGCTTATTGGCCGATAGCCATAANCCGCTAAATATATAACGCAGTTGAGCGGNATAANCTTGTATAAAGGTTGNTATGCTATGACGCATTAACCCTTNTTATTATGGGGTTACTAGCGAAACTAATGTGNGCGGGCNGCAACAATACAATGCCGGCACGCGTTTTGTTNCTCCTCTACTGACCNCCCTCCCTCCTTCACTGCTACTCGCTCAAAATAACGAGTAAAGGTGAATCATGAAAAGAATGTTAATTAATGCCTCGCACACAGAAGAAATGCGGGTAGCGATGGTCGATGGCCAAAGACTCTATGATCTGGATATAGAAAACAGAACCAGAGAGCAAAAAAAATCCAATATTTATAAAGGCAAAATAACCCGAGTAGAACCCAGCTTAGAAGCTGCTTTTGTCGACTATGGTGCCGAGCGTCACGGCTTTCTACCATTAAAAGAAATCTCCCGCGAATACTTTAAAAAGAACNCTTCCGATGGTGGTCGTGTACGCATCCAAGACGCTGTTAAAGAAGGCCAAGAAGTTCTGGTTCAGGTGGAAAAAGAAGAGCGCGGTTCAAAAGGCGCGGCACTGACCACCTTTATGAGTTTGGCCGGGCGTTATTTAGTGCTGATGCCCAATAATCCTAGAGCTGGCGGAATTTCCCGCCGTATCGAGGGCGATGAACGCGCCGAACTACGTGAAGCTATGCGCGGCCTCAATATTCCCGATGGTATGGGCGCTATCGTGCGCACTGCCGGTATTGGTCGTGCCACAGAGGAACTGCAATGGGATCTAGACTATCTGCTACAGCTATGGACCACCATCACTGACGAAGCCAATGGCGCCAAGGCTCCACATTTTCTGTTCCAAGAGAGCAATGTTATTGTTCGNGCCATTCGTGACTATCTGCGCCAAGATGTAGGCGAAGTAATTGTCGACAGCGAAGAATCCTACGCACTAGCCGCAGCCTTTATTGGCACAGTCATGCCAGATTTCACTAGTAAGGTAAAGTTTTATCAAGATGAAATCCCACTATTTAATCGCTACCAAATTGAGAATCAGATAGAGACAGCATTTTGTCGTGAAGTGTCCCTGCCCTCTGGCGGTTCCATTGTGATTGATGTTACCGAAGCTATGGTGTCGATCGATATCAACTCGGCGCGCGCGACTAAAGGCGGTGATATTGAAGAAACGGCCTTTAATACCAATAAGGAAGCCGCTGAGGAAATCGCCCGTCAATTACGACTGCGCGATGTTGGTGGCCTGATCGTTATTGATTTCATCGATATGCTTAACAGCAAGCATCAAAAAGAAGTGGAAANCAAAATGCGTGAAGCGCTGGTGGTTGATCGCGCCAGAGTTCAGGTTGGACGTATATCTCGTTTCGGACTGCTGGAAATGTCTCGTCAGCGTCTACGCCCCTCTCTTGAAGAAACTATGTCAAAAATATGTCCACGCTGCCAAGGTCAGGGCACTATTCGTGGCACTCGATCGCTGGCGCTATCAATCCTACGTCTGGTTGAAGAGGAAGCGCAAAAAGAATTTAGCCGTGAGATACGCGCCATCGTGCCTGTGGCCGTAGCCACTTTTTTGCTTAATGAAAAGCGCAAAGAAATTTGTGATATCGAAGCACGCAATAAAATTCAAGTCACAGTACTACCCAACACCGAGATGGAAACACCGCATTTTGAAGTGGTTCGCATCCGCACTCAGGATGAAGACAACTCTGACTTTAGCTACAAGATGGCGCATGAACTGAGTAAGCCGGAACTTGAAATCGTTACCGACAATGCCGAAAGCATCAAAGCACTGGCTCAACCAGCAGTAAAAACTATTGTCCCCTCTACGCCAGCACCAACCATTGCGGCTCCTTCGACAGAACAGACTAAGTCGCCTGGGCTGGTCAAACGTCTATGGGAGAGCATGTTTGGTGGTGCCAGCAAAGAACAGGAGGAAGACAAGCCGAAAGCAAGACCGCGCAATAACCGAGGGCGTGGCGGACAGAATAATCGCAACCGCAACAACCGCCGCTCAGGCAACCGTAACAATGATAATCGCAATAATGACAATCGTAAAAACGAGCAGTCAACAAGCAAGCAGAGCGACGGTGGCAACAAAAATGCCAATAATAAAAATAATGAAACACGCAATAATGATAATCGGCGCAATAACCGACGTGATCGCGACCAAAACAAGAAAACTGACAATGTTAACCAGACCAATAACAGCGTTGATAACAATGCTAGCAGCAAAAATGAACAGGGAGATCAGCTAAAACGTCGGCCAGATGACAAGCGTCGCGGTCCTCGCCGTCGTCGTCAGCGACAAGATGTGCCGCAGGAAATGTTGAATCAAACGCAAACCACTAGCGCTGACAATACTGTTGATGCGACAGCCCCAGCAGTAGCAGAAATGCCGGTAGATAACTCACCGGCACCAGAGGTAGTAGTTGAAAAGCCAGTTGAAAAACCAGCTGAAAAATCAGCTGTAAAACCCAAGCGTAAAGCCACAGCAAAACCTAAAGCGGTCAAAAAAGACAATACCAGCGCTGATCAGGCCGCATCGGCAGAAACCAGTGCCGAGCCCGCAGTATCAATCGATACTGCTGGCACTGACGAGCAAAAACCGCCGGCCAAAGCAAAAGCAAAGGCAAAACCTAAGGCTAAAGCCAAACCTAAGGCCAAAGCCAAACCGAAAGCTAAGTCCGATCAAGAACAATCTTCAGATAGCGCACCAGTGCGGGCCAGCAACGATCCGAGACACAAGCCAAAGCCCATAAGCAAGGTAGAAGTCAGTACTGAGCGCCCCGTTGTGACAGACGCCAAACCGGTTGAAGCCAGCACCCCTGTGCCGGCCGCAAAAAAGGTCACTGCCAGAGCGTCAAATGACCCGCGCAAGAGAAGAGCGACAGCGAAGTCAGCCTCAGTTGATAGTTCTCAAATACCTGCTGCGACTGAATCTGATGAAAAGGCAGTAAAAGAGTAATTGCTACTTGTCAGTGCAAAAAGGCACTGTATAATCAGCGCCTTCGAAGCCAAGGTAGAATCTGAATGGCCTTGGTAAAAGAGTTTGGTGGGATGGCAGAGCGGTTGAATGCACCAGTCTTGAAAACTGGCATACGTTAATAGCGTATCTAGGGTTCGAATCCCTATCCCACCGCCATATAGAATCGTTGAAGCTCCTGCAAATGCTGGGGCTTTTTCGTTTCTGGGGCTGTGAAATATAATTTATATACCACATTATATACCGCATAGATGTGGAGATAGGTTAAAATAGGGAGGTGGCAAATACTAAACAATTTGATCTTAAATCTGTCGAAGAACTAGCGTCTCTGGGTCTTACAGAACAGCAGATTGCTGATTCTCTTGGAATATCTCGATCTACCCTAAGCCGCCGAAAAACGGATGATGAAACATTTGATACAGCCTTACGGAAAGGAAAAGCTCAGGCTACTGTCAAAGTAACCAGCGCATTGATGACTGAGGTCGAGAAAGGCTCTCTAAGAGCGATTATCTTTTACCTAAAGTGCAGAGCTGGCTGGAGAGAAGAAGAGCCAGAGATCAAAGAAATACCGCCTCTAACTATAAGTATTCATAGCAAAGCAGTGCGTTAGACTATTTAATTAGATTGCGCCAAAGAAGCCGTGACATGAAAACTATTTCATTTCTGCTATATACGAGCAACCAAGCGCAACCCGATTTCAGCATACACCTTGTTGAAATAGTGTTCAGTGCGCTGATTAAAGGTGATCGCCTCAAAACCTAGCAAATTGTTTTTATAGGCATCAGCAAAAACTTCCATACTCAGCTTGCCTCGGCTAATCCGCAATCCTACTTTGATCTTAGCGTTGTAATTAGGCGCCGACTTCAATGCCTTGTAGTTGTCGTATGATAAATAAACTACATCAGTCCTAGCAAAGACTAGAACTGCAGCGCTTAGATGAATCGCTTTCTCTATATGGAGATTAAACTGATTAATTCGCCAAGTATCTCTTTGAGGTAATCGACTAATCGTCTCCGATAAAGCATCACCCAACACTACACCATTAATCGTCAAACCCAAAAGAAACGGTGACTGGAAGTCCTCCATCGGACTTAACCAATCGTAGTCATGGCGTGTAGAATACGCACCAACACTGACTTCATCTANCCACCGCCAATCGACGAACTGACTATACTCAATGCCAATCGTTGAGGTCGCGGCACTAACTTCAATCAATGCACCGTCCAAATGGTCATATTTAGGCTTATTTGAAGCGATCTCTATATCGGCAGACGCGCAGTCACCTAAAACAATATTCATTGCGCTGTAGCAGTTAAAGCGCTGCTGATCAGCCTTTTGCTCTTTTATATGCACATTCAATTTTTGCGTATCGCTAATACTGAAGGAGGCCGATACCCCTAATGTTTTAGCTTTGAGAGAGACATCTTTAGGTTCTGATAACCTGCTGAGATTTAAAACTAAATCTGAACTCTCAATACTAAACCCAAATTTATTGTACTGAGAGGCTAGCTTGTAGGAAGTCGAATCACTTGATTCGAAAGCTGCGGGAACCTCTGGAAGAAAACTCCAGGATCTATCCATCGCCTTATGGGTGTATTCAAAAGAAGACTCTAATGGCTCGGTATAACTTTGGCTGTTGGCACTGAATGAGCCCAGTACCAACAGCAGTAGTTTAAATCGCAGAGAAATCATTATCATCGATAGTACTGATATTCATATTTTGGATAATGATTAAAAACTCTCCAGTATCGGTTTTCTTAACAATCACGTGATTAAAATAATCCCCTGTGCCCTGTGCTACAGATAGCTCGCTGAAATTCAAACCGTCCATTCCAATAACATCAGTCCCATTAACAAAATCAGTCACTACATCAGAGCCATTTAATGAGTCTCCGCCATAATTTCCTTTGATAACAAAAATATCAATACCACTACCGCCAGTCAATATATCAGCCCCAGCGCCACCATCTAAAGTATCATCTCCGTCATCACCGTAGAGTACGTCATCACCATCACCGCCGGACAGCATGTCATTACCCTCAGTGAGATTGTATGACCTTATCCCATAGACAGTTCCTGATGAATCACCAAGATGTGAATCACCATAAATAATATCATTACCCGCACCGCCAGCTAACGTATCATTACCGCCAGCGCCAATAATGACATTCGCATTACTATCACCTGTGAGAGTATCGCTATTTGCACCACCACCAATATTAGAGAAATTGGATGCGTTACCTAAGTCGGATGTAAGATTAAATGTGGCTGCGCTAGAAATAGCTTCATTTGTCCAGCAACCAGATTCTCCTGGAGTGCCAAATACTAGTGTATTTGAGCCTGCACCACCATCAACTGAGCTATCTTCCGTTAGACTGGCTATTGAGGTGTAAACGACATCGTCGCCATCGCCAGCATTAACTGTATCAGTTCCATCACCAGCGCAAATATAATCATTCCCTGCTCCACCTGTAATAGTATCGGCCTGATAGCCTCCAAAGATTGCCTCGTTACCCGAGCCACCATAAATGGTAAAAGTCTCTTGGCCATTAAAGTTAAAATCTTTGTATCCACTCATTCGATATTGTGGCAACCACTTACCCGAATCAGGCAATACCACCTCAACAGTATTTGCAGGATACTCATAAACGAAGGCGTAGACAGATCCGTAAGCTCCAGAAAATGGCGACAAATCACTTCTGTAATCTGAGACGAAACGATATTCTTTGCTGTTGGCAGTTACGTAACCGTCCCACTTCATCTCGCCAGTCCAAGATAGAATGTTAGTGAAATTAATAGTCCCGCCATTTGAATCGACAAGTGACATCGTTGATCCCTCAGAGCTAGGGATAGATATACTCGAAAAATCACTCAGCCCATTTGAGACATAGGAAATATTTAATACGTTAGTGCCAGAACCACCGTTAATGGTGTCAGTCCAGCTACCAGATTTACTTGTGATATTAAAAGTATCGTTACCACCCCAGCCAATTAAGGTATCGCTATCTGCTCCGCCATTAAAAACATCATTTCCTGCACCACCCACTAAAGAATCATTCCCCGACGTCCCATTAATCGTCAAGGCTGAAGTTGACGTCGACTGAAAATCTACAGCAGTTAAGTCAGTTTGGGACAATCCTGACAGCGTCGCCAAATAATTAGCACCATTCCGGATAACAACATTCGAACCATTTTTTTCTATAGTTAAATTACCAAAAGCAAGCGATGTATCAAATCCTATGGAATCTATACCGTCACTGAAATCTGTAATAACATCGCCAGCACTAATCGTCGAACCGCCTGACGTAGACGTAACTATAAATACATCATTACCACTACCGCCAGTCAATATATCAGCCCCAGCGCCACCATCTAAAGTATCATCTCCGTCATCACCGTAGAGTACGTCATCACCATCACCGCCGGACAGCATGTCATTACCCTCAGTGAGATTGTATGACCTTATCCCATAGACAGTTCCTGATGAATCACCAAGATGTGAATCACCATAAATAATATCATTACCCGCACCGCCAGCTAACGTATCATTACCGCCAGCGCCAATAATGACATTCGCATTACTATCACCTGTGAGAGTATCGCTATTTGCACCACCACCAATATTAGAGAAATTGGATGCGTTACCTAAGTCGGATGTAAGATTAAATGTGGCTGCGCTAGAAATAGCTTCATTTGTCCAGCAACCAGATTCTCCTGGAGTGCCAAATACTAGTGTATTTGAGCCTGCACCACCATCAACTGAGCTATCTTCCGTTAGACTGGCTATTGAGGTGTAAACGACATCGTCGCCATCGCCAGCATTAACTGTATCAGTTCCATCACCAGCGCAAATATAATCATTCCCTGCTCCACCTGTAATAGTATCGGCCTGATAGCCTCCAAAGATTGCCTCGTTACCCGAGCCACCATAAATGGTAAAAGTCTCTTGGCCATTAAAGTTAAAATCTTTGTATCCACTCATTCGATATTGTGGCAACCACTTACCCGAATCAGGCAATACCACCTCAACAGTATTTGCAGGATACTCATAAACGAAGGCGTAGACAGATCCGTAAGCTCCAGAAAATGGCGACAAATCACTTCTGTAATCTGAGACGAAACGATATTCTTTGCTGTTGGCAGTTACGTAACCGTCCCACTTCATCTCGCCAGTCCAAGATAGAATGTTAGTGAAATTAATAGTCCCGCCATTTGAATCGACAAGTGACATCGTTGATCCCTCAGAGCTAGGGATAGATATACTCGAAAAATCACTCAGCCCATTTGAGACATAGGAAATATTTAATACGTTAGTGCCAGAACCACCATTAATGTTTTTAGTCTCTGCAGCTAGGACCTGAAAGCTCAGACTGAAAATAACGATTGACCACATATGGTGAATTTTTGTTTTTTTCATATCCTTAGCTGCCCTCTAGAAATCCAAGACTCAGGATCAGAATAGTTGCCAGATGTATTAAGCGCCGCACTGCCACTAGATGCGACACCGTCATAGATACCGACATAATCTCTGCCACCAACCGTCAATGTCGCTATGTTTTTAAAGAGGACTATATTACCAACATCATCCGTGAACGATGTGTAATCACCAGAACGGTCTATACTAAAGTCATTAAGGCTTGAAATTGAGCCATAGCTTATCGTTAGTGCATCCGACCCCGGACCAGAGTCAATAGTTTTACTGCCAGAAATACTATTGTGGGAGATAAGGCACAAGCCAGAGACCAATAACATTTCAATTGCTAATATAATCCTCATGACTATAGCCCATCAATAATAATTGTATCGTCACCCAAACCACCGGTGACGGTATCTGAACCTGAACCGGTGTAGATCGTATCGTCACCAGCCTCGCCGCGAAGATCATCATCTCCGGCCCCACCCTTAATCATATCGTTATCTAAACCACCTAAAATTTTATCGGCGTCTGCGTCGCCGGACAGAATGTCGGCGCCTGCATAACCATAGATATGGTCATCGTTGTCGCCGCCATTAATGGTATCCACACCAGAACCACCCAATATTTTGTCATTGCCAGCTAAGCCATTCACAGTGTCTGCGCCATTAAAGCTCGCAATCAGATCTGAGCCCGAGGTGCCGTTAATGTTGTCGTCGCCATCAGTGCCTATGACTACATTTGCATTGGGGAAGTTGGCGTTGGTATCTGTACCCAAAATATCCGCCACTGTGTCAGCGGCTAGGCTCACTAATGTATTCACTTTCCCCTCAATTGCTGTTTGCAAGGTAGTACTACTTTGGCCAGAGGAGTACGAACCGTCACTATTGATGTTAGTCCCAGCAATCTGAGACACATCTAAGCCTTTTAATCCTGAGTTCAGCTGGGTTAATGCTTGAGCAAAACCGGAATAAGTGGCAAAACCTGATAGCTGGCTGTCAACATAGGCATTTGACTTAGTCATAACGGCGCTAATAATAGCTTCGGCCATAACTTCATAGTTATCAACGATGCCGTCAACATAGGCATAGATATCGGTGGTTACGTTGTTATTGATTAGCACTTGACTATAGGTGTAACTGATACCGGAGACAGTCACACTAGATTTATCCAGCTTGCTTTTGACGTATTCGGTGATTGACATTTTTGAATCTTTAAAAATGTTATTGACCAAAATATCTTTTTGAGTGGCGTTGTCCAGTATCTTTTCACCATCTGTTATGTAGACGCTAACACTAGTTCGTCCCAGCACTGCATTTTGAGCATTGGATAAACTTAATCTAATTTCTTCTTGTGACTCAACCAACGTGTCGTTAGTTACAGCAACGGCTAGCGACGCTGACATAGAACCCGCTGGGATGGTTACGGCGCCCATCGGCATGGCGTAATCAGCTAATGACGCTGAACTCTCACCTGCAATGGCATAGTCAACAGTGACATCCAAACTAGATACCTGCGAAAGCCTGAAGGTGATGTCCTTGCTTGTGGAATTTTCATGGATATATAAATCATCCGCAAATACTGTAATGGCAGGTGAGGAATTAACGGCAAATGTACCCTGAATTTTAGTAAATGGATTTTCCAAATGATCGTATATCGTGAAATCACCAAACTCGACCTGATAAGTGAAAGTAGCGGCACCATCAAGGAATGAGGATAAGCCCACCCCTGCAGGGAAGGCATTAAATAGGGATGACAACCTAATACTGAGTGTTTGAGGTGTATTGGTGCCATCTTTATCTACGGTGATAATATCTTCGTCCACATTTACTACCGTACGGCTTAATAAACTACCTCCGCGATCAAAGAAGGTCGCGACAACGCTACTGTTAGCCGGCAATTTTACCTGCAGTGAGCTACCATCCGATTCCCAGTTCACGGTGAATGCGACCTGAAGATAATCTTCTCCATCGTTGTGCTCTGCATCTGAACCGTAAAATAGTCTCAAATAAACTGGCGTTACTCCGCTACCTACCGGAAGACTCGACAACTCAAAATTCAAGTCCAACGACGTTCCCGTTCCGTCATCCTCTATGATCCTCTTGAGATTTTCATAGTCCAGACTGGCACCGATAAGGTCAGCAATAAGTGTGTTACTACCGTCATGGACACCATAAAGCGAGTGCTGAACTTGGTTCGATGAAGATCCATTTAGATAGTCAGTTATTATCGCTTTGTTGTTCTTAAACTGTACGTTATTAATGGGGGGACTATTAGCCAATATGGTATCGACAATACCATTGAAAACCGCATCATAAGCGTCTTGCTTAATGGCAATAATGTCTGCGGATGAGCTCATGCTGATACTTGAACCACTCAGTGTTGTTAAGGTGGTAGAGAGCGCAGAGAGAACCTCATCGGTAACATATTTGTTTACCCCGTAGTTGCCGCCGCCCTGTGCCATAAGTAACTGACTCGCGGCAAATACAGGTCGCGCCTCAGTAGCCAACGTGCTATCTGAGCCATTAAAGTAAGCGATGGGATCAAATCCGAGGATTGAGTCATTGGGAGAATCTGAGAGCGCGATACCCATTGCTGCGGCTACCATCGACTGAGATACTGTGCCGCTAAGCGTTGCATCTTCAATCTTTAAGCGCCCTACCAGAGTGGATATTGGCGTAATAACATAGCTGCCCGTTTCAGTCGAACTAATATCCATAATGCTTGGGTGTATCTCATTGGTCGCCAAGTCATAACCATTAATAATTCTCACGGGCGCGGACCTGTTGACACTTGACAATGTTAGCGTGAAAGCTCCCAGGGCATTAGTAGAGGCATTGGGCTCGCCCGTATCTAGTGCGCCATCATTATCTAAGTCTTGGAATACTGTTGCTCCCGCCACGTAACCATCAACGGCAACACCCGACACCAAATCTGCAACATTTTGGACGTCTACGGTTACCGTTTGAGAGGTGGTAGCCGTGCCGTCATATACAGATATTGTGATGGAATAACTGTTGTCACTATTTGAATCTGCTGGCGCTTCATAATCCGGTGCAGAGTTAAAGGTAAGGACACCAGAGCTCGAAATACTAAACAGCGATGCGTCAGTGCCTGAAATAGAATAAATTAGTGTTGATGTTTCTTCATCCGTTGCGTTAACTGTTACTACGGCCGTTTGATTTTCTTCGGGGGTTAAAGTCGACTCCAGGCCAATAAATATTGGCAAGTTATTTACCGAACTGCCTGTATCTGTACCAGTTCCTGTATCTGTACCAGTTCCTGTATCTGTACCAGTTCCTGTATCTGTAGTATCGATAGGTGTTAAATCACCTGCAGAAACATTCTGATCGACAGCGATGTAAGAGGTAATCTCAGACGCATAACTCGTAAGTTTCGCATCACTTAAAGTCCCGTTGGCTACCGATCGCATATCAGTCTGCAACGTACTTGTAGCAAAACCAAAGAGCGCATTATTGCTAGATGCATCCTGTTTAACTTGAATCACTGGCATTACCGCACCCAGCACTTCAACCATATTATCCAAATCATCTTGAGCTAACGTAAGCTGCTTGTCTGCAACGACATTATCGACCACCTGCTTAATGAAGGCATCCGACTCAATATCTACAGCATTACCCGTATCGGCGAATTCGTCTTGCAACACATCAGTCAACGATTTGAAATAATCTCCTGAGGTGTCTTGAGTTGAATTTAGATCATTCGCCACATTTTGCAGAGACATGGCAAGAATAGTAATTTGGTTTCCTTTTTCATAAAGATGGTCATAAACCCCACCATCGCCAAGATTTAGTACTGGATCAGTACTACTTATATCAATGCTCGGATCGATCCCTAGCACAGCATAAATGTCCTCTGGGTTTTCCATAAATGCGGCAATAGTCGTAATCGGTGTTATTGCTGCAAATTCGGTGTAATCAGTTAGCTTATTCATAATTAGTAGATTAGCGAGCGAATTACCTGAATCTAAGTCAAAGCCCCCGAGACTAATCAAATTGCCAACTGAATACCTTAGTTGAAAAGTACCGTCATCACTTGAGACAGTTGAAATCTCATCACCATCTAATATGAGGTTGTTATTGGTATCGATAAATACATCGGCACTCCGAATATAGCCATCAACGGTTACGCCGGAAACTTCTTGGTATCCTGAAATCGTTATCCCACGCGAGGTAGTTCCGCCATCACCAACACAGGCCAGGTTATAAGCCACCTCACCGGCGCTCGAGACAGTCACTGTCGCGGAACCACTCGTTTCCTTTGAGCCGGTCCAGCCACCAGATGCTGTGCAGAATGATGACCCTGTAGATGCCCACGTTAACGTTGCCGTATTACCGACAAGTACCTCAGTAGTTGATCCGGAAAAATTAACGACCGGCGCTAAGCTAGGCGTTGATCCACTCCCACCACCGCCACCACCGCATGACCCAACTATCAGGCAGGCGAATAGAGTCACAATGTTTAGAGGGCTTAAGTTATTAAGGACCATGAAACTTCCTTGAGTAGCATTTCATTTTTAAAAAAAATGTCTATTCGATGATACATAGATATTGTCAAAAATTTCAACCCCATAAAGCTCGTTACGAAACCAAAATGATGAGTCAAAGATTGAAATTGTGACAATTTGCATCTTTTGGGACGTCGATATGGAGGGGCTACGGCTCTCAACGAAGATGTATTATTTGTAAATTCAACCATCGCTGAATCCAAACCTGATGAGCACGCTTACTAGTTTTTTGAAGGGGGATCTCTTAATAGGTAAGCCCTCTGACGGTCTCGGCAAGCCTCGCCAAGTGTTGGTAGGTTTCATTATTAGGTATCTGACCTTTGGTGGATTTTTGAGGAGAACCTACTTATTAGTATATTGTTTTACCTATCAGTATAAGGTGAGATACTAAAACTCATTACTCTAGCACCTCCAGAGCAATCGGCAAAATACGCTCGACGAACAAGCCATAAGCAAGTTCTGATGGGTGAAGCCTGTCCGCAGATACTAGCTCAGGCTTCTGCAACCCCTGTTGAGTGATATCTGTGATATACACATAGGCAATATCACGTGCCTCACAATACTCTTGAGCAAAATTATTATATTCCTGTAGTTCTCTGCTGGTATTACTGGAGCTAAAACTACTGCCAAAGGAAGTAAAGGTATAGTCAGGAATTGAAACAACAATCACCCTATTAGCGTCACCATCGGCAAAACTGATGGCCGACTGCACAAGTTCATCAAACTCGCGCTCGTAAACATTCATGGGCACTCCTTGCACCTCATTATTAACCCCAATCAATAAGGTCACCAAGTCAAAATCGGAGGCCGGATTTTCCGATACAATGGCGGCTTTTAGATCAGTTGTGGTCCAACCAGTTTGAGCAATAACCTGCAAACTGCGAATATCCCGAACCAGTAAGTCCGATGCTAGACTGCTTTTAAGCTGCTGAGGAAAGCTACAACTGCCACAGACGCCCTGCCCAATCGTGTAGCTATCACCCAGTGCTAAAAGTTTAACATCTAATGCCGATTCAACCCCGATGGCGTTAAAAAATGCCCAGACAATTTGATATAGATCAACAGCCTCGCCAAGTGAAGTGGAGTGCCCCAGCCCCTCTACAACGGCATAGCGGATTATTTGATTATCAATACAGCCGCTGAAGGTATATTCTAAAACACTGAAATCACCCCATTGCCGAGTTTTTTGATTCGGCGTCATATTGCAACTAAAACCCAACGCCCAATTTTCTGCACTACCCTGCGCCGACATAAACAGGGTATCGGCAACGCCATTGCCACCCTCTATTGGCACCAAATCATCGTCAGCACCATTGACTTGAAAAACTGACACCGCCGTTGACGCGACAATCTCAGCTACTGCTTCTGTTTGCTGACTAAGTATGGGGGCAATTGCTGTAAACAGGGTGGTTTCTTTGGCCAATTTATTCACCAGACCCGCACCATTAGAGGTGCCGACACCATAGACTCTATCCAAATCGAAAAGACCATTAGGATCCATAGCGTTGACAATCATGGAGATAAACTCGACATCATCCGCGAGCGTTTCACCACTTACGTTCCACGCTGAATCATAGCCATCGGGAAAGATACCAATAAACTCACCGGCTTCGATGAGTTCAGCGATTTGGGCGTTTGCATCCAGCCAGCTCGCACCATCACGGCCAGCACCATGGAAAAAAAACACAACAGGATAACTATCTTGTGATGTAACAGCTGGGTACCTAATCGAGTAGGTGCGCTCAACCATCTCGCCATCGATAACCTGAGATAGCGTATTTATCCCTGGCCTCAGCTCCTCAGTAGATACCGATGTTGAAGTCTGAACTTGGCTGTCAATCGCAGGAGCAGTAGATCCCCCACCACCACAAGATGAAAGCAATACAGATACAAATAACACAGCGCAGTAAGACAGCGCCCGCTTTTCATTATGTATAAAATTAATCACGGAAAACTCATCAGCTCTCTAATCACAACATATCTGCAAATTAATACAGCGATACTTACATCATGGTTAGAGTACGCAGTTATCGTAGCCTTGGTTTCACCTTGGGGTCGATGATGGCTTATCTGATTACACAATAATAAAAGCCTTCAACAGATCGAATCGCAAATAATCCAATAAAATATGCGCGAACTAATGGGAGCTACCTGCTTTACGGTTATCCCTAGACTAAAGCGGATTCACTCTAGAAACGATAACGAATCTTGGCCATCACCGACTCAACTGTACGGTCATTCCAGCCGGCATCCAATAGCGAGCTTATGCCCTCGTCGCCATGATTACTGCCGTAATAACCGCCACGACTGTAGACGAGGAAGATATTGGACAATGGCGCAATTTCATAGCGATAGCGAATCTGTAACGCGGTATCGCTAAGACTGAAGCTGGATGACTCTATGGCTGAGGAGAANAGTTTNCCGCGGTCATCNAGGTCGAAGCTATNAATAACGCTGGCATCAATCCCTATCCACTGAAATTTTAAGCGCACCTCTTGACGACTTGAGGGGTACCAATCGAGGCGAATATCAACACCATAATGGTCGGCATCAAAGCTGGCTAACTGGCCAATATCAGCATCCCAAATCAACCACTGCTGTAAACGTTTGTAATTGATATTACCGCCTACTGTCACTGCTTCATTAATATACAATTGGGGGCTGTAATCGACGTTTAAGGCGAGTTTTTCGGTTTTATCATAGTCGGCTTTGACTACTACCTCATAGGTATAATTATCACCTCTTGGGCTACTGTAGCCTGTCTGTAGCCAAGTTTGAGACGGTCTTTCCAGCAGGCCATTGCCACGTGTGATTCGATCATCAACTGCCGCTGCTGATAAGCCCGCTTGCACTGCAATTTTTCGCGTTGAGATATAATTCCATGTCTGATCCAATTCGGCTTTTAGCCTGAGTCGGTCACCATCAGTATTTTCTTTGTAAAAGAATTCTAATAGCGTCGTGGCGGAGAGCAGTTTAGAGTCTGAGCCATACTGCAAACGGTCAAAACGAGAGCGAACAGACAGCGAATTAAAATCATTACGGCGCATATAGCCCATATCATTCATATCAAACTGATCGCCATAATGTTTCACAGTAATCTTGTGATTCCGCCGGTCGCTAGGGGCATAAGACCAAGATGCCCAGCCCGCGCTATCGCGTTGATCGATCTGTTGCTGCTGATTATGCTTATTGGCAGTTTGCTGTACCGATGACTGTAATAGCTGGCCACGGATTTCGGTGCGCTTATCTCGCTGCCAGATCATATCAATGGCGTGCAGGCGCGCTTCACGATCCAGTCTGGCTCTATCCACCTGAGTAAGCCGGTGACCCAACATTAAGCCATCGACTTTTCTCTGCACACGAGTGGATAAAAAATCACCACCAAAGCTGTCGCCGCTATCATCCTCGCTAACAATAAATACACCCATATCGGTATTATTACCAAAGTGCGTAAGCTTGGCGGCGATATCAATATCAACAACCCCAGCATCCTGCCCTGTGGCCCCGGCACCGATACGTCGCGTGTATAAAGCCAAATCACCACCGGGAATGCTGCTACTAAATAGCGCTTGGTTTTCGGTAAAAAATGGTCGTTTCTCGCTTACAAAGGTTTCAAAGGCGGAAAAATCTACGACCAGATCATCACTTTCTACCTGACCAAAGTCTGGGTTAATTGCACCGGTTAATTGGGTATTACTATTGGGCCGCCAAATAAAGTCCAATCCCGACTTAAACCCAGCGTCGCCACTGGTTTGTGGATTATCCAACAAATCATGGCTGTAACTAATATAGGGGAACCACTCCAAGCTCGACGTCGCGCCCTGCGCTACCTCGATCTGATGCCAGTCCTCCATAAAGGTGGTTCTTGAGTAGTAGGCGTCGGGAAAAGCAAAGCGCAGAGATTCATCAAATACAACGCGAGAGAACCATAGCGCAATGGTTTTGCGGCCGTCTTTGGCTGCAGTCATCGGTGCCACTGACCAGGGAATATGCATCTCGCTATACCAATAATCGGCGTTTGATGAGGTTTGCGAATACCAGGTGCCATCCCAGTCCGCCGAGTAATTACCTTTGGTAACAATGCCATCCTGCTGCGAATTAGCTGAGCCAACGGTAAAGTCGTAGCCAGCTAAGGCGGTGTTATCAAAGTCGATGCTTACCACATTGCGATCAGCATCGATTTGCGTATCGCGAGAAAAATAGCGATTAACACGCTTTACCGCCGCGGGTTGGTAATTGCTAAAGCCAACAAAAATGCCCTCAGCATTGGCTATAACGCGTACTTCTGTACGGTATTTGGCCGGTTCAACCGTTAATGGCTCCACCGTCACAAAATCCTTAAATACTCTCGCTGTGGCCCATTCCGGCTCATCGAGCACGCCGTCTATAACAATAGCGCCATGGGCCGCAGAGAGGCTAATTACGGCGTAACAAACAATGACTGCGAGAGCGTGGGATCTTAGTTTACGCATAACCTGTGCACTACATATTGAGTCGTTATTGATAAGGCCATTTTATGGTATTTAGCCTTAATAGCTAGCATTAACGCTCACTATATGAACCACTGACGATGACTAAAATAAACCGCATTTTTATCGCTATCAAACAGTCATCACTGTATATTATTGGACTTCTCAGACGCCCGTCGATACGGGTATAAGTGCCAGAGACTAGAGCAGAGGCAAAGGAGAAAAACCATTGTATTGGTGGTTTATGCGTGGTTAAAAAAAGATATATAGATGACAACAGCACAAGCCGTACACTTTGATCATATCGTTATTTTTGTCGCCGATCTAAATCAAGCGATTAAGGATTTTAACGCCCTTGGTTTTTATGTCACCCGCGGTGGCTCGCATGGTCTAACCGACAATGCGCTTATTACTTTTTCCAACAATACCTATATTGAACTGCTGGCTTTAAAACCGTTTTGGCATAACCCGATCATTCGCACANTCCAGAAGCTGGGTATTTTGCAATGGCTGCTAAATAAAAAAGGCACGATTTCCAGCAGATTATTAACCTGGGTTACCGGCGGTCGGGGACCGGTAGATTGGGTTGTGCGAACAGATAATCTGACACAGATTGAAAAGGCTTGGCGTAATGCAGGACTCACTGTATTAAAATCTGAAACGTTTTCCCGCAAAACCGAATCTGGCGATAAGCTGTGCTGGTATTTGGGCGGCAGTAATTACCGCGACCTACCCATTTTACTCGAAGATATCACGCCCTATGCTCAGCGAGTGCCGGCAGTAACCCAAAGCCACCCCAATCAGGCCATGGCCTTGCTAAGGGTGCAGATTAATAAACAAAATACCGATCAAGCCACCCATAGCCTGTCACAATACCTTAGCGCAGAGTGCACAACAGATGAGCAGGGACAGCCGCTAATTGGGCTGGGTAATGTTAACCTCGGTTTTACAGAGCCCAGTATGCCGTATGTTATGCAAGTGGATATTGCTTGCGCTAACGGCCAACCACAATCGCTGGATATCCGTAAAATCCATGGCTTGCAGATCAATCTTTTGCCATATTGTTAAGGCTTTTCTCACAACTCAGCGCGTCACTAGAAAATAGCTGATATCAAAGATGAATTGTTGTTTTAAAACAAAGGAGTCATCGGGC
>NYXU01000043.1 GCA_002685715.1 Porticoccaceae bacterium
TCTTGCTCGGCGGCAATACTGAGATTAACGCCCCCGCGCTTATGCCCCCACCCATGAGGTAAACTCACCACCCCAGGCATTACCTCATCACTGGCAAGTACCTGAGTCTGCACGGCACCGACCCGAGACTGAATTTTCACCTGAGCATTATTTTCCAAGCCGTGCTTGGCCAGATCCTCGGGATGCATCAATAACTGCCATCTGGGCTTACCCTTAACCAAGCGATGTGAGTTATGCATCCATGAGTTGTTGCAGCGGATATGACGGCGACCGATCAATAACATTTCATCGGGCTGTGTCAGCTGTTCCGCGGCAGCGAGTCGCGCAATATCCGCAGTGATATAGTCAGGTATTAATCTGATCGCACCATCATCGGTGCACAGTCTATCGACTAAACTCGGTTGCAATGGGCCAATATCCAAGCCATGAGGATGCTGTCTTATTTTATCTAAGGTCAGCGCCAATGGATGACCTGCGGCTTCGCTGTAGGGCCCTCGCTGTATACCAAGATCAATCAGCTGATCTGGCGCGGGTAAGGGTTTTATCTCAATACCTTTACGGGCCGCAATAGCCAACCCTAGGCCATTAAAAATCTCCCAAT
Organism: Porticoccaceae bacterium; assembly: GCA_002685715.1. Lineage (GTDB taxonomy): Bacteria > Pseudomonadota > Gammaproteobacteria > Pseudomonadales > Porticoccaceae > HTCC2207. The sequence goes on from NYXU01000043.1 coordinate 602, forward strand.
CATGCTTGGCTCCGGGCGCAGGCTCAAACACTGCTTCATTAAAACGCGTGGTGTTATGCACCGCCAAACGCAAAAAAGCTAGATCGTAATGGTCGTGCTCGAGCGCACTGGTGGGAGGCAGAATAATATCTGCATGCTGAGTGGTTTCATTGATATAGAAATCAATGGATACCATAAAATCCAAGCTATCCAGTGCTCTATCGAGTTGCACACCGTTAGGGGAAGACAGCACTGGGTTACCAGCAAGAGTCAGCAAAGCACGAATCTGTCCTTGACCCTCGGTGAGTATTTCCTCGGCCATAACAGCAGCCGGCAACTCACCGGCAAATTCTGGTAGTCCGCTAACGCGACTGTGAAACGCAGCGAAATGACCCGCACCTGATTCGCCAGGTTGAACATAGCCAAAGGCAGGCGATGGCGGCATCATACCCCCGCGCACATCTAGGGAATGGGTGAGAATATTGATCATCTGAATGGCCCATTGGCACAGTGTTCCGTGGATCTGCACCGAAACACCCATACGCCCATAGCAAACCGCACCCTCGGTATTAGCCATATCTCTGGCTAGCTGGCGAATCTGTTCGGCAGCAATACCCGTTCTCTGCTCACCTAACTCTGGAGTAAAAGGCTGGCAGGCCTGGCGAACATCCTCTAGGCCAATTAACAAGTCACTGAGGTGACCGGTATTGACTAAACCTTCGACAAAAAGAGTATTGAGCATGGCCATTAACAAATAAGCATCTGTGCCGGGTCGAATAAAAAGATGCTGATCAGCAATAGTCGCGGTCTCTGTGCGTCTTGGGTCAATCACCACAAACCGACCACCGCGCTGCTGGATAGCCTTTAGCCGTTTGGGAATATCCGGCGATGTCATAATACTGCCATTGGATGCCAGCGGATTACCGCCAATAATCAGCATATAGTTGCAGTGATCTATATCGGGAACCGGTATTAGTGACTGGTGACCATAGAGACTATAAGACGTGAGTTGATGAGGTAACTGGTCAAGGCTGGTGGCTGAAAAGTGTATTCTAGTTTGTACTGCTTTGCGCAGTACGTTGGCATGGGTCATGCTGCCGTAATTGTGCACACTGGGATTGCCTGCATAAAAGGCAACAGCATTTGGCCCATGCTGCTCTTGCACCGCAACCAGTTTTTCGGCAATGGTATCAAAGGCCTCTTCCCAGCTGATCTCGACCCAGCTATCGCCCTGCTTTTTGACTGGCAAGCGCAAACGATCCGGATCTGTGTAAATATCCTCCATCGCCGTGCCCTTGGGACAGATATAACCGCGACTCAAAGGGTCATTCTTATCACCTTTAATCGACAGCACTTGATCTCCCTGAGTCTTGATTTCAAGACCACAGATAGCTTCGCAGAGATTACAGGCACGGTAATGAGTTTTGATATCAGCGGGCATCTTCTACTCTCCGGTATTTAGTTGCTACTTTGATAGTAACTGAATTGACGCTAGATTAGCTGCCATATTTTGTGGCTAGTGGGTACTGTAAACCCTATGAACTGACCACCAAATTATCGCGGTGAATCAATTCATCATCTTCGCGGTAGCCAAGAATTTTTGCGATTGATTCGGTGCTCTGGCCCTGTATCAGCTTAGCTTCATCTGAGCTGTAATTTACCAGCCCACGAGCTACCTCATTGCCCTCAGCATCGACACAGCTTACCAACTCACCGCGGGTAAAGGTGCCTTCCACTGCACTGACACCCACGGCCAGCAAACTGCGGCCCTGTTCGGTCAGTACCTTGATGGCTCCTTTATCTAATATCAGCTTTCCTTTTATCTGTAACTGACCTGCTAGCCACTGCTTGCGCGCCGCTAGTGGCTTTTGTGAGGCGCGCAACAATGTGCCCACTGTTTCGCCCGCTGCCACCTGTCGAAGAATATGCTGATTGCGGCCACCCGCAATCACGGTATTGCAACCCGATCGAGCTGCCAGTCTTGCAGCCTGTAACTTGGTAACCATACCTCCACGACCCAAGGTACCAGAACTGCCACCAGCCAGCGCATCTAGATCAGTGTCAGTAGCCATGGCCTCAGAAATAAGCTGGGCATTCGCATGGGTATCGGGATTAGCATTAAAAAGGCCGTCTTTGTCGGTAAGAATCACCAACATATCCGCATCGATTAAATTGGCAACAAGAGCCGCTAAGCTATCATTATCACCAAAACGAATTTCATCGGTAACCACAGTGTCATTCTCATTAACCACGGGCACCACACCCAGAGCTAACAAGGTCTTTAACACACCTCGGGCATTGAGATAGCGTTGGCGATTCGCCATATCATCATGATCAAGCAGGATTTGCGCGGTATGTCGCTCAAAGCGCATAAAGCTACTTTCATAGGCTTGAATTAAGCCCATCTGACCGACTGCAGCCGCGGCTTGAAGCTCATGAATGCTTTCAGGACGCGTTTTCAACCCCAAACGCGCAATGCCCTCAGCAATGGCTCCAGAGGAAACCAAAATCACCTCATTGCCCTGTGCCATTAAATCGGCAATCTGCTCAACCCAGCTATCGATGGCAGTNCGATCTAGACCAGCACCATCATTGGTCAACAGGGCACTACCAATTTTAATTACCCAGCGCTTGGCTTGTTTGGCAATTGTTNTATTCATGACCTTTTAATCTCACTAATCACTAGCTATTAACCACTTATTCTGCGTAGACAACCTCGACGTCATAATCGTCATCATCATCATGGTCATCAGTCTTCTCTTGTTTGGCTTCCACACGCGCTCGCTTGCGTGCCTCGGCAAGCTCCTCAATACGCTGACGCGCTTCTGCCTGCATATCAGCACGACGAGCTTCAGCCTGCTCGGCCAAATCCGCATCAGCCAGCTCTTGCTGTCGCTGCTCATCGATATGATCCATAATCGCGGCGCAGAGATCTTTGGTGCCCTGAGAGGCCAAACCTGACATGGTGAACACAGGCCCCTGCCAATTTAAATGATCAACCACCGCTTTGCAGTGATCGTCAATTTCGTCTTCCGGTAGCAAGTCGACTTTATTCAGCACTAACCAACGGTCTCCGGTAGCCATAGTGGCACTAAATTTTTCTAGCTCTTGTTCAATAACCTGAGCATTNTCAGCCGCAGTCGAACCATCGTAGGGCATCATATCCACCAGATGTAATAGCAGGCGGGTACGAGTTAAATGTTTAAGGAAACGAATACCCAGACCCGCTCCCTCCGATGCACCNTCGATGAGACCGGGAATATCCGCCACAACAAAACTCTTGTCACCGCTCATACCCACCACACCCAGATTGGGCACTAGCGTGGTAAAAGGATAATCAGCCACTTTTGGCCGCGCTGCTGATACCGATCGAATAAACGTCGATTTGCCTGCATTGGGCAACCCCAATAGACCAACATCTGCCAGCACCTTCAGCTCCAGTTTGAGCTCTCGAACTTCGCCCTCTTTACCTGGCGAGGTCTGTCGCGGTGCTCTGTTAGTACTCGATTTATAGCGCGTATTACCCAAACCATGATAACCACCCTGAGCCACTTTAAGCCGTTGGCCCAGCTCGGTGAGATCGCCGAGAACATCTCCAGCCTCTTCATCGATAACGGTGGTGCCAATAGGCACGGGTAAAACTAAGTCATCACCGCCACGGCCGGTGCACTCAGCGCTACTGCCCTGTTGGCCATTTTCCGCTTTAAAGTGTCGGGTATAACGAAAATCGATCAGCGTATTTAAGCCATCCGTTGCTACCAGAATAACACTGCCGCCATCACCGCCATCACCGCCGTCAGGGCCACCTTTAGGTATATATTTCTCGCGCCGAAAACTTAGGCAGCCATTACCACCTTTACCTGCGTGAACTTTGATTGATGCTTCATCAACGAATTTCATAGGCTTAGTTTACCGTTGCCACTGGTCTCTGTCATTTGAGGTTTAAAATAGCTGNGCATAAAATACCCAAGNATAAAATAGCCGCGCATAAAAAAAGCCCCGCGAAGGGGCTTTTTTAACGAAGGGTAGTGTTTACGCGGATACCACTTCTGCATATTTACGGTTTTGCGGGCCTTTCTGCACAAACTGCACAGTGCCAGTCGCAGTGGCAAACAAGGTGTGATCTTTACCAATACCGACATTGTCTCCAGGGTGAAACTTGGTTCCACGCTGACGAACGATAATGCCACCGGCATTGATTGATTGGCCACCGTAGACTTTAACGCCGAGGCGTTTGCTTTCTGAATCGCGACCGTTTCTAGTACTACCACCAGCTTTTTTATGAGCCATTGCTATATCCTCTGCGAATTATCCGGCGTTGATGCCAGTAATTTTAACTTCTGTATACCACTGTCTGTGGCCCTGTTGCGTGCGTGAATGCTTGCGACGGCGAAACTTAATAATATTCACCTTGTCACCGCGGCCATGAGAAACTACCTCAGCAGTCACCTTGCCACCTTTCACTAAAGGCGCGCCAATCTTGACTTCAGCACCTTCGCCAACCATCAAGACTTCTTCAAAATCGATATTGTCACCAGTGGCCACATCCAATTTCTCAAGACGCAGGGTTTCACCCTCAACGACTCGATGCTGTTTACCGCCACTTTTGATCACTGCGTACATGTTCTGCTCCAAATTTAGGGTGGCCAACACGAGTTCTAAAACAAGCTATAGAGGCCAAATTCCGTCGCTTACTATTCTGAGGTGTTTAGCCTCTGCGAGAGGGCGGCAATTCTAATGGAACACCCTACTGTTATCAAGTGTTTAAACGGCAAATAATTGAGTCTGNAACAGCCTNTTGGCAAATGCNNTNNCCNCCNTCAGCNGTGGNTAATTTAATCGTTNCTCACCAACCANATNAGCGAGGCAAAACGNCCNGTTACCGACTCGCGNCGATAGGAGTAAAACTGCTCTGGCGANGAGTAGACACAGTAGTCNCCNCCANAAATATGCTNNACACCACAATTGACCAATTCTGCGCGAGCCAANGCATAGAGATCGGCTCGATACTTATTGGCCGGCGATGGCATAAAAGCCNACTCAATCTGCTGNCTATGCTGTTCATTTAGCGANTTCTGTNTAAAAGCCTGCAANACCTCAGNNCCCACTTCAAAAGCCTCTGGACCAATAGCNGGGCCAAGATAAGCCATNACCTGATCTGAGGATGAAAATGTCGCNACTGTATTGCGNAANACGCCATTNCANAGCCCGCGCCANCCNGCNTGAGCNGCTGCTACCTGNGTNCCNTGNTGATTGCACANNAANACNGGNAGGCAGTCTGCNGTCATNACCACNCAGGCTCNNCCNACTTGGTCNCTGTAACTGGCATCTGCNGNNGGNGTNCCGGNGGCNGTNGGNGCATACTCNACANCNGTGCCATGCACTTGNTNCAACCATAAGNGGCTGCTCGTGCAAATGCAGACTATCGGCTAAACACTGGCGATTGGACAACACATCAGACGCGTTATCGCCCACATGTAGACCGAGATTATTACTGTCATAGGGTGGCTGACTACAGCCGCCGTAACGGGTCGTAATAGCCGTTCTAACGGCATCAGACGCCGGCCAGTCAGCACTAAACCAGCTATCCATCAGCTAATACCTCTAGTAACGCCTGCATATCATCGGGCAGATCAATAGACCAGCTCTGCTGCTCTCCGCTTGCTGGGTGAATCAAGCCAAGCGCTCTAGCATGCAATGCCTGCCGGCCAAACCCCTGAATAAACTCTCGGAGGTGCTGGGATGCACCTTTATGCATACGGAAGCGACCGGCATAGGCATCATCACCAACAATTGGAAAACGCAGATGCGCCATATGCACGCGAATCTGGTGGGTACGACCGGTTTCTAAATTAAGCCGCACATGACTGTGCCCGTGAAAACGTTGTAATACAGAGTAATGGGTGCGCGCTTCTTTGCCATCGGACACAACTGCCATCTTGGTTCGCTGCACTGGGTGACGGCCGATAGGCTGATCAATAGTCCCGCCACCAGTGATAACGCCACTGACGATGGCTTCGTACTCGCGCTTAACTGTTCTCGCCTGTAACTGCGCAACTAAATCGGTGTGAGCCTGCAAGGTCTTGGCTACCACCATAAGGCCGGTAGTATCCTTATCGAGACGGTGGACAATACCGGCACGAGGCACTGATTCCAGTTGTGGACAATGGTAGAGCAGTCCGTTTAATAAGGTGCCGGAACGATTACCGGCCGCTGGATGCACAACCAAGTCAGCGGGTTTGTTGATAACAATAATATCATCGTCTTCGCAGACTATATTGAGAGGAATATTTTCTGCCTGCCAATCGCCTTCCGGTTGCAATTGCACATCGATACTGAGTATCTCACCACCGAGCAGTTTTTGCTTTGGTGCTCGCTGTTCACCGTCAACGCGCAGAGCGCCCTCTTTGATCCATTGCTGTAATCTGGCTCTGGAAAAGTCGGTGAACAAATCAGCAGCTATTTGGTCCAATCGCCTACCGCAATCGGTGGCAGTTACTCTGGCCGTAAGCTGGATTTGCTCGCTGCTGTTATTTTCACCGTTAGACTGGTTCACTTAGGTCGCTCTGTGGTTAAATACCCTGCTTCGTCGACTTGTGAATCGACTCCGTTTCAGTCTGGGAATTTTACATGAAAAATATCGCTTATATTTTGTTGATTTTAAGTTTATCTGTTACCTCCGGTTGCTCCTGGTTGGGATGGGGTGACGATGAGACCACAGAGGACGATACTGCCGGTTATACCGAACGCGATTTTTATGAAAAGATCCAGAGTAGCCTAAACGCTAAGAACTGGTCGACTGCGATCAGTAATCTACAGCTCCTCGAGTCACAGTTTCCATTTGGCAAATATGCAGAGCAGGGTCAGTTGGAGCTGATGTATGCGCAATTCAAGTCGGCAGCCTACGAGGATGCCATTTCATCAGCCGACCGATTTATCCGCCTGCACCCCCAGCACCCCAATGTTGACTATGCCTTCTATGTTAAAGGGCTGTCGGAAATCTCACAGACCTCAGGTTTTTTTGATAACTTTTTGCCTACCGATACCAGCAAACGTGATATCGGCACCGCACGTGACTCCTTTGCCACTTTCACTGAGTTATTGTCCAGATTTCCCAAAAGCCCCTACGCCGCTGACGCACGCAAGCGCCTAATCAATTTACGCAACCAACTGGCGCGAGCGGAGATTCATGCCGCCAACTACTACTTTAGTCGTGGCGCCTATGTGGCTGCGGCTAACCGCGGCCGCTATGTGGTAGAAAATTTTCAACAATCTCCTGCCGTTCCCGATGGTCTAGCAGTGATGGCTCAAGCGTACTATATGTTAGAAATGCAGGAGCTTTCAGATAATGCAGTGGCGGTTATGGCGGCGAACTACCCCGAACACCCGTCTCTGATGGCCGATGGCTCCTTTGATTACGACCGAAGGTTACTTGATGCCGGTGATTCGTTTCTGACAAAAATTACTTTCGGTCTTATCGATAGGGCTGAGCCACCTGCATTTGATACCCGCTATCTCTATGATCGAGCAACTCGGGACGCAGAGTCTCTTAGTGACGGCAAAGAGTCGCAAGAAAGCAGATCGGTATGGAGTTGGCTGACCTTTGGTTTGATGGACTAACCACTCAACATTATTTTGCGCTAACAGGTAACAATGAACAGACAAGCGATTATCGATGAAATGCGGGTGCTACCCGAGATTGATGCACAATTTGAAATCCAACGCCGCGTATCTTTTATTCAACACCAGCTACAGCAGTCTGGTTGCAAAACACTGGTTCTTGGCATCAGTGGCGGTGTCGACTCATCAACCTGCGGCCGCCTAGCCCAACTGGCCGTTGCAGGCCTAAATCATCAACACAATTGTACTGATTACCAGTTTGTCGCTGTGCGCCTGCCCTACGGTACGCAAAAGGATGAGGACGATGCGCAAATCGCATTGGACTTTATTCAGCCCAGTCACAGCTTGCGGGTCAATATTAAGGACGGCACTGATGGTATCAATAACGCTGTTTGTGCAACGCTTAAAGACAATGACTTACTCCCCAATGAAGAGACGGTAGATTTTGTTAAAGGCAATCTTAAAGCCCGCGCACGTATGGCATCTCAGTATGAAATTGCCGGTATGTTGGGTGGACTGGTGCTGGGCACCGATCATTCCGCGGAAAATATCACCGGCTTCTACACTAAATTTGGTGATGGCGCCTGTGATCTGGCACCACTTTTTGGCCTAAGTAAACGCCAAGTACGGTTGCTGGCACAGACCATGGGTGCGCCGCAGTCCTTAGTCCATAAAACACCAACGGCTGACTTAGAATGTCTGAGCCCACAAAAACAAGATGAGCAGGTACTCGGCATATCCTATGAGGCTATTGATAACTTTCTCGAGGGCAAAGCGGTCGAAGCCGGAGACGCAGAACGTTTGATTGCTATTTATAATAAAACTCAACACAAACGACTGCCCATTGCGACTATTTACGACTAGGTTAGCAAGAGACTATAAGTCGGTTGCAGCAAGGCATCTAATATCTAAAGCGCTATCCAATATCCAAAGCCCTATCTGATAATTATTGACGGTGCCACCAAAGCTTGACGGGGCCATGCAACGGGCTACTCTCGGTCGCTTGAATATGTGGACCAAATATCACGCCACTTATAGGCGGCTGTGCCTGCGGACATTTACCCTCAACACACAGCGGACTTTCTATTGCAAAGGGTACTGGTGAAGGCAATATTCCAGCACCCCTAATAGCACGATAATACGGACTTCTCCGGTGATCTTCAGTCACATAGAAAGGGTATATTGAGCTTCTGGATTTTTCATTAAAATAACCAAGATACAAGCTTTAGAAAAGCTAACATTACGTGTTATACCGCAAAATTTTGCATCCTGTAGATTCAAGCTTCTTTCGGGATATTTACAGCATGAGCAGGGTTACTTAATCTTCGAAATCTTGACCTGAATATCCTGTAAATCGGGCTTGATGGTTCGACAACCAACAGCAAATAACAAGAGACAGGCGGCCACTTCAACCGACTCCTCCCAAAAACCTGAATAAGCTACTTCAAGATAAGATTTTTCAAAAACCCGACTTAATATACCATAGCAAATAGCGGAAATAGCTACATATTGAAATGAGCGTGTACTAAAGAAAATGGCAAGATGCTTTAAGTAAAACTGATAATCAAGGAGCATCTTAACAACAAGAGCGACCAGTGGAATAACATAGATCAAGCGGCCATCACCGGGAAATAGCACTACCGTTGTCTCTGATATTGCGTCTAAGCCTAACTCTCGAACAATAAAGGCAACCATTAACAGCGCGAAAAACTGTGCGATATCTTTACCATGTTGTTGAAGCTTTCTGGCTGAAATGGCAAACCCCAGACAGGCGAATGCTAACAATGCGACCTGTATATTTTCAATTAAACCATGCTCGGTATATAAAATATTTTCAATGGCACCGAATTCGCTCTCTACCATATCTAGACCCATTGAGGTCATTGCGTAATAACTCAGCGAGGTAATTGCCAGCCAAGCTAAGAGCAAGATTGTGGTTAGGCAACTGAATGGAATAAACGGGAGTTTCATTATTTTTCTCAATTACAGCGTATTTTAAATGACTATTACCGCATGATGATGTCGCAACGGGCTCTGAAAGACAGCAACGGTTATTTTTTAGCTAGGCAAATGCCTCTAAATTACCTTAGTAGCCTGCTCAAGAGTACGTAATTTAGATCATAAAGTCACTTTTAAGCGCAGGCTGGTCACAGTTGCTATTCAGTGAGTGCGATGCCTGCAGAGTAAAATACTAGACATTAGTTCGATAATATCGATGAATACTCTGCTTGAATTATCGGTAGCCAACTATCACTTTAATCTAAGCCAGAGCTTAAATGATATTATTATCAATAGTGAAGCTGGGAAAAAGGAGAAGATAAGAGATAGCTAGGCAAGAGCATTGAAATTGGTACGACCGAGTGGATTCGAACCACCGACCCCCACCATGTCAAGGTGGTGCTCTAACCAACTGAGCTACGGTCGTACTGTATTGAAACGCACAGAACCTCTATGCGATTTCGGGCGGCCATTTTAACCATGGATTATAAGGAGTGCAAAGACTTTAAGATATTTGTCGACTTGGGTTGAGCGCTTGATGTATTTCATTAGCCACTCAGGATCATCACAGCCCACAGATAGTCAGGACTAAAACCGACCTATCGCTCTCAATCAGGCGTCAGCCGGGCGAGAACAGCATAATTTCGGTTATGGCTCTTGTTTCTGAGATTCGGTTGCTGCCTCTAGATCAAGTCCAGCAGCCCTAGCCCGCAACCGCCACAATTCTCGGGCCCGCTCCTGCATATCAATATGGCTATCCGACTCGTCGACAATTTCAATGCCGAGCATGGTTTCCACTAAATCCTCCATCGTGGCAATACCCAGCGGATCTCCATACTCATTAATTATCAAACTGACAGGAACCCGCTCACTGACCATTTTTTGCATCAAATCTGGCAGGGTCTGGCTCTCTAACACGCTGATAAAATTATGCTGTAGATCAGCAAGCACAGTCTCTGGGCGACCTTGTGCTACCTCCCTATAAATCTCATCTTTGCGTACAAAACCGATAAAGTCATCACCATGGTCTGCAAAAATTGGAATGCGAGAGAAGCGCATTGATGGGTCAGTCGGAGAAATATCACCGACGCGCATATCCGCCGGCAATAATGCAACCACCGTACGTGGTGTCATCACATCTCTAGCCACCAAACCCCGAAAGGCTAGCGTAGCGCTGATAGCATTCGCTTCATCTGCGTCAATAACTCCCTCTTGACGACCGACCTTGGCCAAGGTGTAAAAGTCCTCTCTAGATAGAGTCGTAGCCTCGCTGTCAGATGCGATCCATCCAGTTAGGCTTTTGGCACCCAATACCAAAGGGTACATAGCCCATTGCACCCAATACAGAATATAGGCGCAAGCAGGTGCCAACTGTTGCCAGTAACGGGCACCGAGGGTTTTAGGGATAATTTCCGAAAAGACCAAGATCAATAAGGTGAGAATAGCGGAGATAACCCCAAAGTAAACCTCGCCAAATAGCAGGGTAGCCTGAGCACCAGCGCCAGCAGCACCCACTGTGTGAGCAATGGTATTAAGCGATAAAATCGCGGCCAGAGGTTTATCCACATCCTGCTTAAAATTACGCCACAATGCACCGACTTTAGGGCGATTCTCTTCGAGACTTGCCAAGTAGGTGGGGGTAAGTGACAGTAAAGTTGCCTCTAAGATAGAACATAGGAAAGAAAATCCTAGGGCCAAAAAAATATATGTCGCTAATAAGGCCAACTAAATACCCTCATATAAGCAAAATGTAATGTTCGAGCGTTGCCATTACCAACGTTTCCAATAGCAACGTTTCCAGCACCAAAAGAGTATCACCCAATCATTGCCTGTATTCAAATAGAGCAACGTTACGCTGCGACAATCTCTCTAGATATGGTTAGCCTTTTGATTACAAGAACCTAAGGCAAGATGGCAGGGTTATGTTTGTCGAGAAAGCTATCCACAGCGTTTAACAGCTCAACGCGAGTTGTACTGTCCGACAGCCAATGATCTTCGCCTTCCAACTTGACAAATACGACCTCTTTTTTGGCCCTCTTTAATGCCTTGTGCATTGTACTACTTTGCTTTATCGGCACTACAGTGTCGTGCTTTCCATGAATTAGCAGTACTGGAGCTTGGAATTTTTCAGCGGCATTAACTGGCGATATTGACTTTAATTTATTTTTATCTGATGCACCCATGTTGTTTTGCCAATAGCTGATCACCCAGTGATCACCTCCNTTGAGAAATTGCTCTCTTTTCAGCATAAGTGGTAAATCGGATACCCCGGCAATAGCAATCACACAGCGGTACAATTCGGGTGAAAAAGCACCCCCCGCCAACGCTGAATAGCCACCATAGGACGCGCCCATAATACAAACACGATCGGGATCGACATAGCCTGCTTTTATCAAGGCTGTGACCCCATCTGATACATCGTCCTGCATTTTTCCGCCCCACTCACCATAACCACTGTCGCGCAGCGCTAAACCAAAACCATTGGAGCCTCGAAAATTGGGCTGCAATACCATATAGCCCTTGGCCGCCAGATACTGTGAAAGCCAATAAAATTGCAGGCTATCGTGAGATTCTGGGCCACCATGCGGGAGGGCAATCAGCGGAAGGTTTTTTGTTTCACTGGAATTGGTTGGCATTGTAATAATTGATGGAATCTTTATTCCGTCCCGAGCTTTTATATTGACAGCCTTGATTTCACCAATAGACTCTATTTCAGGGTATTGAGTCATTAAATTTTCTAATGCTCTTTGATTGTGGTCGTAAATTTTGTAGGCGCCGGCACCATCATTACCACTGATATCAATTAACCATTGAGCTTTATCAGATGTGTGTCCCGCATAGTGAACACTGCTACCTGAGAAAGAGGATGTCAGTAATTGAAAAATCTCATTATCTTCAGCCTCTACAAAATCATAATCGGGAACAAATCCACTGTATTTAACCGCGATCAACTGTCGATTAATATCGGTTATAACATAATCCACATCCGACTCATCACGTCGATAATGGGGTCCCTGAATATCACCATCGGACAGATCAATTGAGAAGATCGCGGTATTATTGTCTAAACCATCGGTAAACAATAGTCGAGCACCATCATGTGAGACGGCTGGAAAATAGATATCGGGAATATTGGTGTCGTTCTCATAAATAGACTGCCACTGTCCGGAGACTTTTGAAAAAACCTGGTGCTTATTTTTGCCGTTATCAAAGTCCTCTCTAGCCACTACCTTTCCCTGATGATCTACAAACCAAGCTATAGTGTCTTGATTACCTCTGGCATATATCCTACCTTTTCCCGTCTTAAGACTGACCCGATAAAGGTCTAATCGAGGCGGATTATAAGCATTGCCGGTGTATGCAGGCATATACAGTTCATTGGTAGCGGGATTCAAACCTACGATATTGGTAAAACTCTGAGCAGGGTAAAGGCCCTTAGATCGAGCTAAAAGAACTTTTATTTTTTGAGATGATAAGTCATATACAAAAGCATAACCCTGCTCGAATGAGCCTCTTAGATGCGCCATTCTTTTGTGCTTTGAATTTAGAATAACCACATGATTGTTGGACGCGAAGAAGATATCTCTAGCATTGTATTTATCAGCATTAAAACCACCTACCATCTCAAGAGTTTTTGCATTGCGGAGCACAAAAAAATCTTGTGTGCCCTCACGTTCAATCAGAGCAATATGTTTACCATCTGGCGATATGGATACTGCTCGGTACTTAGGTAAAAGGCCATAATGCTCTATCTTAGGTGTTTCTACCTTAGATGGCTCTGCTTTCGATGGATCTATTTGAGCTAGCTCTATGCTATGTGGTTCAGTTTTATCGTCGTCTACGGAGGTTTCAGTCGCGTAAATTAATACGCTAAACCAACTGGAAAATATAAAACTTATAAACAATACAGCTATGCGATTAACATCTTGACGAACCGACATCATCCTTAAGTAGCTCCCTTTATTATTAGATATCGAATAGATACTAAATCATTCAGATGGAATGGTCTACCGATCCTAGTATGTAAGATTTAGCCAAACAATAAACTTCACCACTACAATATTGTTGCCTGTGTTCCTGTCAGTAGGCGACTTCTTTATAACAGGTGAAATGATATTCTTTGAGGCTTGAATAACTGTAGCTAACGCATATCAGGAAGAATAGAAGTAGAATAGAAGTACAATAGAAAGTGGATATCAGTAATGCTTTATAAGGTTAAAATACAAGGAAGGCTCAGCGAACCGCTGATCATTAAAGTCCATTCTAACGACATCGTCCTTGATGTTACCTTCCTATAAAAATAAACTTTCATCCTGAAAGTATGCTAATAGTAGGCAAGTTAAATTTGTTTTCAAATAGCCCTGAACGGCTAGTACGAAAGAACTAGAGCTCTAGGAAGCGAGGCTTTTTTCACGTAACTGGCTGAGTTGATCACGTGTTTGCGCAGCCTGTTCGAATTCTAAATTGCGCGCATGCTGGTACATTTTTTCTTCTAGACGCTTAATTTCTCTGGCGATATTTTCAATCGGTTGCGCCTCATTGGCGCGATAATCAGCCTCAGAATCGGCAATTTTCCGACCCTTCTTGTTTTTGCCCGTAGCTGCATAAGCACCCTCCATAATGTCGGCAATTCCTTTAACAATACTCTTCGGCACAATGTCATGCTGTTCATTAAAGCTGATTTGCACTGCTCGGCGACGCTCTGTTTCATCCATGGCGCGCTGCATCGATCCAGTGATTTTATCGGCATAGAGCACCGCTTTACCCTCTAAGTTACGAGCAGCGCGGCCAATGGTTTGAATTAAGGATTGCTCTGAACGCAAAAAGCCCTCTTTATCGGCATCAAAAATAGCCACCAGCGACACCTCTGGCATATCTAATCCCTCACGGAGCAAATTGATACCGACCAAGACATCAAACTCGCCCAAACGTAGATCGCGAATAATTTCCACACGTTCTACCGTGTCGATATCAGAATGCAAATAGCGCACACGAACACTGTGCTCATCTAAATACTCGGTAAGATCCTCGGCCATACGCTTGGTCAGCACGGTAATCAGTATGCGTTCATTTTTCGCTGCTCGAGTGCGAATCTCAGACAAAACATCGTCCACTTGCGTCATCGCTGGCCGGATTTCAATAACCGGGTCAAGCAGACCGGTAGGCCGCACCACCTGCTCCACAACCTGCCCCGCATTAGCGGCCTCATAGCGACTTGGGGTAGCCGATACAAAGATCATTTGCGGAGCGACACCTTCCCACTCATCAAAGCGCAGTGGCCGATTGTCCAACGCAGAGGGCAGGCGAAACCCATACTCCACCAAGGTTTCCTTCCGTGAACGGTCGCCCTTATACATAGCGCCCAACTGCGGAACTGACACATGGGATTCGTCGATCACCATCAGGGCATTATCGGGTAAATAATCAAATAGCGTTGGTGGCGGCTCACCTGGGGCGCGCCCAGACAGGTAACGCGAGTAGTTTTCGATACCATTGCAGTACCCCAACTCACGCATCATTTCAGTATCATAGCGAACGCGCTCACCCAAGCGTTGCGCCTCAACCAGTTTATCTACCGAGCGCAACTGCTCAAGGCGTACCACCAACTCCTCCTGAATCCTGTCGGCTGCCTCCAAGACTTTGTCTCTGGGTGTGACATAATGCGACTTAGGGTAAATGGTAAATCTGGGCACCTTGCGCAGCACCTCACCAGTTAATGGATCAAATAAGGTGAGATTTTCAATTTCTTCATCAAAAAGCTCAATCCGCAGCGCCTCATAATCGGAGTCAGCAGGATAAACATCAATCACATCGCCCCTAACTCGATAGGAGGAGCGATCGAAATCTACATCATTGCGCTTGTACTGTAACTCGGCTAAGCGACGCAAAATAGCACGCTGATCTATCTGTTCACCGCGAGAAATATGCAACACCATCTTTAAATAAGAGCTAGGATCGCCCAAACCATAGATAGAGGACACGGTGGCCACCACAATAACATCCTGACGCTCCATTAATGACTTGGTCGCTGACAATCGCATCTGCTCAATATGGGCATTTACCGACGCATCTTTTTCGATAAANGTATCNGATGANGGCACATAGGCCTCGGGTTGGTAATAGTCGTAATAAGAGACAAAGTACTCAACCGCATTATTGGGGAAAAACCCCTTGAACTCACCATAAAGCTGGGCNGCCAANGTCTTNTTATGCGCCANNACAATNGTCGGCCGCTGNACCTCTTCAATAACCTTNGCNACAGTGAANGTCTTNCCTGAACCTGTNACACCNAGCAGCGTCTGCCCNGCCAGNCCATTATNAAGACCAGCNACCAACTCANCAATTGCTTTGGGCTGATCGCCAGCAGGCGAATAATCGCTGANGATTTTAAATGGCCTTATCGGTTTTATATTCGTCTTACTTAGCAAAGGAGCATACCTGCACATTAAGCCAATAACTGACAGTGCTTAGAGATTATTAAAAAATGCCTGATTAGCTTGGACTAGCTGCTCAATTAACGCGGCAATGCCCTGCTGTTCGATGATGGCACGATACTCACGTTTCTTAATCATGACATAGGTAATACCCTGAAATCGGATATCCACTGCCTTCCATTCCTTTGAGAGGTTACGCTTGATTAACAAATCCAGATTAACATCGGGAATCAA
>NYXU01000044.1 GCA_002685715.1 Porticoccaceae bacterium
GGGGGCGTTCTGGATTCGACGCGGGTTACAAAACCTCCGGTGCATGCCGAGATGGTGACCAATCTCGTTAATCCAAAGTCGCAAACTTATAGTTGCCAACGACGACAACTACGCACTAGCTGCTTAAAACCCAGTGTAGTGCCGTTTGACTGGAGCCGTGCTTATGCGTCCAGAGTTCTAAACCCTTTGGGGAGAGGAATGCTCAAATGTCATATCTCATGAGATCGTAATGAAGCTTGTTCGGGGCAGATTTATTAAAACTTTACCGAAATCGTTTGTTATGCGCCCTGACAGTCGGGTTGTAATAGATTAAATTTAAAGACTGAACTAAGCATGTAGAGCCGCAGGTAGCGGACAAGCGGACGCGGGTTCAATTCCCGCCGCCTCCACCAATCAACAAAAGCCCCACTAATAAAAGTGGGGCTTTTTTGTATTTTTAAATATGTCCTATTGTGAGTCCTAATAGCTGCCACAGGTAGAGTGACCAAATCTAAGGGCAGCTTCTGGAAGCATCTATTTTGGTAGTAATGTAAAAATTAGCGGACGGAAAGAATATTTTTGAATAAAATGTTAAGGTATTTGCATTCGAAGTCAGTATTTATAGACATATGTCTGCGCGGTTAATAAAGAAGCCTTAAGTTGGGAGATTACAAAAAAATGGTTAAAATATTAAAAGTAGGAGCATCTCAAGAACAGACGCGAGAAAAGAGTGATCATGTTCGTGGTGTAGTAGAGGGAATTCTAAAAGGAATTAATGATAAGGGCGATTCACATATACGAGAGCTCTCAGAAAAATTTGATAATTGGTCACCGAAAAGTTTTCGCCTAACAAGTGATGAAATTCAAGAATGTATCGATAGCTTGTCGCTGGATACGTTGAATGATATTAAATTTGCTCAAGAGCAGGTCAAAAATTTTGCGCGCCTACAACTCGAGTCTATCAGCGATATTGAGGTTGAGACGCGCCCCGGTATCACTTTGGGGCATAAAAATATCCCAATGAATAGCGTTGGTTGTTATATTCCTGGAGGAAAGTACCCACTTGTAGCATCTGCGCATATGAGTGTTGCGACCGCCAAAGTAGCAGGAGTAAAACGCGTTATAGCTTGCGCACCTCCCTTTGATGGTAAGCCTATGCCGGCTATTGTGGCGACAATGGCTCTAGCTGGTGCTGATGAAATATATTGCTTTGGGGGCGTTCAGGCAGTTGGAGCAATGGCCCTAGGGACAGAAACGATACGGGCAGTTGATATGATCGTTGGTCCGGGTAATGCCTTTGTTGCTGAGGCGAAACGTCAGCTTTTTGGTAGAGTAGGAATAGATCTTCTTGCTGGTCCAACTGAAACTCTTGTTATTGCGGATACAATTAAATGCGATGCTGAGATGGCGGCGACTGATCTTTTGGGGCAAGCAGAGCATGGCGTCGATTCCCCGGCTATCCTTTTAACCAATAGCGAAACTTTGGCTAAAGAAACTATCGTTGAAGTAGAACGCCAATTACAGACTCTGGAAACAGCGGACATTGCTGGAAAAGCTTGGCGTGATCATGGACAAGTTATTGTTTGTGACTCTTATGAGGAGATGGTGCAAGTAGCGGATGATTTAGCATTCGAGCATGTACAAGTAATGACGCAAGATCCAAACTATTTTCTGGACAATATGACCAACTTCGGGGCCCTCTTTTTAGGCCCAGAAACTAATGTTGCTTATGGAGATAAGGTGATTGGAACTAATCATACTTTGCCTACAAATAAAGCGGCGAGATACACTGGAGGACTTTGGGTGGGCAAGTTTATTAAAACATGTACATATCAGCGTGTTACTCCCCAAGCTACTGTTGAAGTTGGTGAGTACTGCTCTAGGTTATGCGAATTGGAGGGTTTTGCAGGTCATAAAGCTCAGGCAGACTTAAGAGTTAAAAGATATAAGTCAGGGTAAAAAGATACTTTTTGGCCCCTAAAACTAGAATTACTCAAAAGGTATTTTAATGGGAGAGTTGAGAGGCAAAGTTGTCCTAATTACAGGGGCATCGGGTGGTATTGGTTCAAAGATGTCTATTAATTTCGCAGAAGCTGGAGCGAGGGTCATTCTTGGTTATAATAATAACCCAACCGCCGCTACAGAGTTGTGCGCCTCGTTGAGGGGCGAAGGCCATATTGTGAGACATATCCCAATTTTGGATAGTCAAAGACTTGTTGATTTGGCCATTGAAATTGAATCTCAAATCGGGCGTTTAGATGTCCTTATTAATAACGCTGGTGTGACCAAGGTTGTCTCACATAAGAACCTTAACGATCTTGAAGATTCCGATATAGACCGAATTTTTGCAACAAATTTTCGTGGATCTTTTGCATGTGTCCGAGCTTTCCAGGCTTTACTTGCGGCAAATGGTGAGGGTTTAGTTATTAATATTTCATCAATTGCTGGGACAACTGCTGTAGGTAGCAGTGTCGCTTATTGCGCATCTAAGGCTGCTATAAATTCTATGACGATGTCTTTAGGTCGCGCGCTAGCGCCTAGTATTCGTGTAGTAGCGGTTGCTCCAGGTTGGGTGGAAGGAGAATATGCGAGCCGTGCGGACCCAGATTATTTGCAAGAACAGATAAATAGAACACCTCTGGGGCGCATTGCTACCGCCAATGATGTTGCCAATACTGCGGTTGCTCTGGCCACAAATATGCACTTTGTCACTGGCTGTGTTATCCCAGTTGACGGAGGTCGTCCGCTCAACTAGTAGTAATTTTCACATCTCGCTTGGGTTAGCCAGTAGATGATTTATACTAACTTCAGGCTAAATTACTAAGTTAAATAGATATAGCGCCGCAATCGAAAAAATAAAGAAAATGGGTAACCCATAAGATTGCTTATCAATCCTCCCAGGAACAAGAAACCACCCATCTTGAGTCAATGAAAGACCATTATCTGAGAAGTATTTCTGTTGTCCTTTTACACTGAACTTTGAATATTCTCGCTGAGGACCATCAATCATTAGGCTGGCTAAGATTGATACTGTTATATTTACACCACCACCAATGGCACAGAACCAAGGCCAAGCAATATCAGTATTTGTTGAGACCCACCAGAGCACCAAAAATCCAACTCCTACACCGATCAGCAGCCCGCGCTCTGTGGTATGTTTTGAAAAGAAACCCAAACCAAACATAGCTAACTTAGCCCCGACAAAATAGGATCCCACTTTACTCATTGTTTCGAGAACTGAGCCTGTGCTATTTGTATACATAATGGCAGGAATGATAATTACAGCGGCCCAAAAAATGGTAAATAGCCTTGATACATTAAGGTAATGCGTTGAAGTTGCATTTGATCTTATGTATTTTTGATAAAAATCAATAGTGGACACAGTAGCCATTGAATTTAAAGCGGAGTCGAGACTTGACATAGAGGCGGCTATCACAGAAGCGGCTATTATGCCCATTAAGCCAGGGATAGCCAGTGATGAGGCAAACTCTAGAATAATGGTATTGCTATTATCAAACTCTCTTCCACCGTAGTAGCTATAAAATAAGATCCCAAGTAGAAAAAACAAAAAATAAATAAAGATCGCTAAATAAGCCATCATCAAAAAAGATTTCTTAGCATCTCCGATACTCTTTGATGCAAGAGTCCTCTGCACCATCATCTGATTTGCTCCATATACAGTGATATGGAATAAAGTCATTGCGATGACTCCCGACCAAACTGTACTTACTTGAGTGGGATCAAAACTGAAGTTCAAGGCGTTAGTTTTACCCTCTGACTTTAAAATAGCTAGGGTCTCGCCAAGTGGAAGAGACAGATTATTGATGAGAGCATAGACAATAATTACAGCACCAATAAAGAGTACAAATGCTTGAATCACATCTGTCCAAATTACCGCAGCAATGCCGCCCATGACGGTATATATAAGAGCTACAAGGGTAATGATCACTATGGCATAAACGACATCAATTCCAGTAATAAATTCAATTACCAGCGCGGTCGCATAAAGAACAGCAGATGTAGTCAGGCTTTGAGATATTAGGAAAATGAAAGAGATAACACTACGAGATGTGGGACCGAATCTTCTCTCTAAATATTCGTAAATAGATGCTACGCCGCTATTAAAGAAAAAAGGCAAAAAGAATGCGATAACAAGAAATATTACAATGGGATAGTTCAAATGAATAGCAATAACACTCAAGCCCTCTGAGTATGCCCAAGCAGGTCCTCCCAAAAATGATAGTGCGCTCACATAGGTAGCTACAACAGAAGTTCCAATAGCCCACCAAGGAATATTCTTTCGACCTACAAAAAAGTCATCTGCAGAAGAGACTTTGCGGCTAAGAGCAAATCCAAGGAAAATAGTGGCTGAAAGATAGATGCTTAAAACTACCCAATTAACCAAGCCAAATTCAACTGCTAGCATAAAGGTTTTCCTGATCTGCTAAAGTTAGTCAATAGTGGCAATTCTGGCGCGATAGATTTCGACTAGCACCGAGAGTTCATCAAAAATAGTCCACTCCTCAGAAATTAATCCATCAGTGATTCGATAGTGACTCTCTCCCAGAATTAGCAGAGGAATCCCTGTAGGATCTCCATATAGTGCACTACCTCCATGGTTTCCCACTATTGTCCAGCGCACCGCAACATCTACCCCACCAAATGAATTAGGGATAGAGCAACAGTAATCAGATGAATACTTCAACTGAGTGACAGTGCCTAAAAGTTGTGAGTAGAACATGTTAATTTGTTGGTGACCTACCAGGTTAGTATTTGCCGAGCTATGGATAACAGCGCTCTCTGAGTAACCTTGATTGACATCTCCAAGTAAGCGGGCATTCCATATATTTTGAAGTAGTGCGGAGATAAAAGCCTCAGGGCTTTTGTCACCGATGCCTGAAAAAGAATTACGTTCGTGAGTAACAGTTTGTACAACACGGTTTATTTCGGATTTCCGCCAATCTGTAAGTCGTTGCTGAGGAGCTATTTTTGCCTTGTTTCTTGCTACTTCATGAGGATCGTAATTAAGTTGCTCTGCGAGCGCATAATTATCTCTTACTAACCACTCCTCGATAATTTTATTATCCTTAATAATACAATGAGCTATTACAAAGAATGTCGCGGATCTTTTGGTCGCGGGACCCATATCACTGGAGCCTAAATTAGTCATTGAAGTTTTAATTAGATGTGATGAATGGAATCCATCAATATCATTCCCTCCCCAAATAATATTTTCAGCATGCAATGTTCTATCAGGAAATGCAGCTAATGTTGATAGTGTGTTTTGAGTCACCTCCTCTGCGCCAATAGTAACTCCAGCAAGGGTATAAACTGGGCAATCATCTGAGTAATAATCATAGCAAAGACCGACTTGCTTGCCCTCCCAGATGCGATAAGTAATTCGAGTTATGTAGTCAACAATATCGATGAATTCAGGATCAAATCCTTTCATAGGAGAATGACTGCTACCAGACGATGCTGGTGCACTATCATAGTGATTTAACATTCTATCCATTACTTGTTGCCCTGATCCTAAATAGTTAATTACACATTATTCTTATGAAGATTAATGCCTTATTGATCTTGAATTATATTCGAGTGCTTGCAAGAGCGGCGCCCTCTGCCAAGGATTGTAATTTTGCAAAGGCAATTTCTGGATCTACTGCACCAAATCCAGCAAATGTACCAAATCCGCAATCTGACCCTGCAATTACTCTCTCTTTGCCAACTATATTAACAAACTTTTCAATCCGCTCTGCTACTAGCTCAGGATGCTCAATAAAGTTTGTAGTTGTGTCGACTACTCCTGGTACAAGAATTTTACTACTGGGTATTTCATTACGACGATCGCGAAAAACTGTCCATTCGTGTGCATGTCGGGGATTCGAAGTTTCAAAAAGCAGATATCTGGCTTTAGCTTTCATTAACGCCCCAAAGACCTTACTCATATCTATATCACAGCAGTGTGGACCCTCGTAATTTCCCCAGCAAATATGGATTCTAACTTTTTCTTCTGGGATATTTTTGAGTGCATGATTGAGAGCTTCAACATGTGATTCAGCGATTTTTACGAACTCAGAGTCCGACAAATCGCTAAATAGCATATGTCGCGATAATGCTAGATCTGGACAGTCTAGCTGTAAATCCAGTCCCGATGAAACAATAGTTTCATACTCATCTCGCATAGCATCCGCAAGAGCCTCCAAATAAGCTTCCCTCGAGGGATAATAGTCATTTTGCAAAAATAAAGAAATAACCCCTGGAGAAGCGGCATTCATAAACCCTCTCTCCATGCCAGTCATCGACATTGCATCTTTTAAATTGGAGATATCTTTTTGCAGCTCACCTTGTCCCTTCGATTTTACCTCACTGGTACACATCGGCCTTGCGTATTGAGGAGTTCCTCCATCATCGGCTAGACGCTCAAGGAATCCGGGAAAGAGCTTTAGATCTTGTGGGGCATTCCGCGGGCTATCTCCTGAAAAGCCTGTATACCGGTCTTTGACATAAGTTGCATAAGATATTTTTGAGGTTTCTCCATCACTGACTATGTCTATGCCAGCATTTTTTTGTTTTTCAACTGTGCTTAAAACACTATTTTTCATACATCGATCAAAACTTTTTTGGTCAAAATCCTGCTCGTTTTCTCGAGCAAAAATAAAATCAACGACCTCTTGGCTCCTTGGAAGTGAACCCACGTGACTAGTTAAAATTTTACTCATTGATTACTCCTTATACCTCAACAACATAGTAGTGTACTTCGAATGCAAGTTCAATTTAGACACTTTTCTCATTGTTCACTCAATATTGGGTTCTAATAAGTACATTCATCATCAGTTCATATGCATGTATTTTTTAGCACTGATACATCAATGTCTGCAAAGGGTTTATTTTGTTACATTTTCTGACTTAAGAATAGACTGGAAAAACTCTAAATCACGCTCAACAGCTGTAAAGAAATTTTCCCCTTTGAATAAGTGATTATTACTATCATAGGAATAAAGATAGCATTCTTTACCAAGACTATTTAGTTTATGCGCAAGATCTCTGGAGTCTTCAAATTTAGTAACAGGGTCTCCAGTAGCATGATGGAGGTTAATAGGACTGTGGACGAGGTCAGCATAGATAACAGTGGATGGTTTTGGATACTTGCCATTAATATCTTTTTTAAACGGGAAGATTCTGTTGTTAGCTTTCGTAATTGGAGGCATTGATGCAGACCAAATACTCATTCCCTTTATTTTTTTAGTAAGAACAGCTGATGCAAATAATGAAACCTCCGCGCCCATCGAATGTGCTACTACAAATACATTTTTGACGTCAGCTTTTTCAAGACTTTTTATAGCGCTTGTTGTAGCTATTATGTCTCTAGCATACCATCGGGGCGACTCATATAATAATGTAAATTCACCACCCTCTGAATCGTTATGGCCGCGATAGTCTGGTGTAATCACTATAAATCCACCTCTTGCAAAGGCTTGTGGTATTTGACGGTAATAGTCCCCAGGACGATCATTTATACCATCATTATTGCGACGCCCCGACTGGAAAGGTTCTGGATGAAATCCATGGTTAAAAATAATTACTGGCCAGCCAGACTGAGGCATAGATTTTTTGGGCTGCAATATTAAAGCGTATTGATTTAATCCATCAACACTAAATCTAGCTACCTTTCTAGTTAATCCTTCCAGCGGAGTTGCTTGAGGATTCTCCTGGAATTTATCGAAGGTGAATTGATGATTATCTGCGAGGTCTTGTAGATACTTAGTTGAAATAAATTCCTTATCGGGGACACCAACGGCTGATATATCTCGGCTAAGGAGAGCAAGTGCAAAGATAATAGGGAAAACTTTAAGCATTCGACAGGTCTCTATTTTGCAAAAGTGACCAGTTATAGTAATTTCGCAGTCAAAAAAGGTCAAAGAAAAATCATTTTAGATCTATAATTTACAATTTCATTATGAGCATAAAATACTGATTTATAACGCTTTTTTAAAGAACTATGGTTTTTAAAGAATCATTATTATTTTTATAGAGTTTTGTATCCATAATATTGATATAAACCACTTGACAATTATTGCATTCGAAGTACAGTTCCTATTAGTTCTTTATGATTCAAGCCTGGAGTAACAAATGAAAGGAGTCAGGTCTAAGAACTGATTTTGAGCTGCTGCGGCTTTGGTTATAGCTTGAAAAGCTGGGGTGATCCGTAGTAATAAAATAAAAAGTTTACCAGTAGTTAAGTGTAGTTGTGTAAATGAGTAGACAACTCTTTTTTTGGGAGAAAAGTATGTTTTCAATAAATAATAAATTGGCTTTGGCAGTGGCTATTACCTCAGTTATATCAACCGGCGTGAGTGCAGATGGAACATCAGCGCTTATGGAGGAGGTTGTTGTTACCGCTGATAAAAGATCAGAAAGTGTGCAAGATGTTTCGGCGTCCATTACAGCTCTTAACTCAGATATGTTGGCTCGAGCAGGCATTGAAGATGTTACTAGATTAGAACATGTTGTGCCGGGAATGCGAATGGGCATGTCTGGTAATGAGGCTCGCATAGCGATGCGAGGTACTCGTTCTAATAATGTGGGCACAGAGGGAGAACCTACGGTTGGTGTTTTCCAGGACGGAATCTACGTGGCTACTTCCACCCAAGCTCTTGGTTCCTATGTAGATCTAGAAAGGATTGAGGTTCTTCGTGGTCCTCAGGGAACTTTGTATGGGCGTAATACTTTTGGAGGAGCAATTAATGTGATAAGTAAAGCTCCTGACTTCAATGGTGTCAGCGGTTCGATCACAACGCTTTTTGGGGATAAAGACCGAAGAAAAATGCAGGGAATTCTTAATTTCCCTCTTTCTGATGAGTTGGCAGTCCGTCTTGTCACTATGACTGATGCCCATGACGGCTACATCACTAATACCTTTAAAGAGGGTACAGATGATGATCTAGATAACCAAGATACGACCTATGTGCGGTTGACGACAGCTTGGCGACCAAGTGACAAATTAGAAGCGACATTGCGTTATTCTGAATCATCCAAAGACACTAATTCGACCGCGATCTGGGGTTACCAACAAGTTGGTGGTTATGTTGATGGAGTTCTCCAAGAAGGCCATGTGTATCAAAAGCCTGGCGCAACACAAGATCATGGACCATGGCAAGTCTCTCGAAATGAGAGCTCTGCAGCGGTTATCGATGACAAATCCATAACGCTTGATATTACTTATGATCTTGACTTTGCGAGCGTTAGATTTACTCATAACGAGACTGAGTTTGATGGCCTTCAATTCTATGATTCTGATTACAGTGATGCTGGCTCTCTGTCAGATGCAGGTAAGTTTATTGGCTGGGTATCTACTCAAGATGACACCTCAACTGAATTACAGTTAGTTTCGAATAGTGACGGCGATCTTCAATGGACTCTCGGATATTATATGTTTGAGCAAGATTCTGATTGGGGTTGGGTAGGGTCTGACTATAGTGGTAATGGAACCATTGTTGAATGGATTTGGGGGCATAACGAGTATGTCTCTGAGTCAACGGCAATTTATGGTAACGCTACATATTCTATCTCTGAATCTCTTCGTGTAACTGCAGGTCTGCGTAGTAATGAAGATAAAAAAGGCAGAGTGGGAGCAAGGAATACCTGGGATGACACTCTTTGGAAAGCGGCAATTGAATCAGATATAAGTGACGATATGATGGTTTATGCATCTGCCTCAACTGGCTTTAGAGCTGGTGGTGCGAATTCGGCTGGAATCGTTGCAGTGCTAGCTGAAGAAGGAATTGATGCCAAGCTTTATGATCCAGAATTCGTCACCGCTTATGAGGCTGGTATCAAAACAGTCATGCAAGACGGCAGATTAGTATTAAATGCTGCGCTATTTAGCAATGATTACAGCGACATGCATGCTCAATCTTTCGTTGTTTTAAATAATGGTGCTGCTGAATATACTATGAATGGTGGTCAAGTTGATGCGTCTGGACTTGAAGTTGAGTTCCAGTGGGCACCGACTGACAAATGGTATATTTCTGGCAACTTTGCTTATTTAGATGCAGAGTTCGGTACTTATGACATGGCTGCTTTAAAAGGTCTTGGCGCTCTAGGTGGACGGCAAGTAGATTTAGATGGCGATGGTTCTTTGGATAGTCTTTCCCTTAAGGGTTACGCGCCAGCATTATCTCCCGAATTTACCGCGGGTTTTCAAGTAAGTTATGATATTGACCTAGGAGAGATGGGTACACTAACACCTATGTTCCAAGGTACGTACACTAGCGACTACTATGCTTTCGATATTAATGTAGCACCGGCGAAACAAGATGCCCATACAAAGTCGGATGTGCGCTTGATTTGGGATTCTGGCAAAGATCTTCGTATCGAAGCTTACATCCTTAATATAGAGGATGAAGCGGTAATGAATCGAGCTGTGGTATTTGGGCCAGGTCTTTCTGGAACCGTAGCTGAAGGTAAATCTGTTGCCTCTGTTCAGTCGAACTGGTCTCGTCCCAGAACATGGGGTGTAGGAATTACTTATGATTTCTAATTAGCTGTTCAGGTAAGAAAAAAAGAGACCTTCGGGTCTCTTTTTTTGTCAATTAATTTGTCAGCACAATCAAAATGAGGTAATCAAATGAGTGAAGCCCTAGCTTAATATTAACCCTACCGATCATCAAATTTCTCTGCGCTTTCATGAACTTTACCAAGTCGAGCGGGGCCAAATTGTTGAGATGCAGGGTATCTGGGGTATTCCTGAGTTAATGATACAGGTCAAGGACTGGCCTATGGTTCCTAGCCTTGGCCGGGAGTGTGGCACGTGCCAAGTCCGGCGACACAGGACGGTATCATATCGGGCATCAGAGATGACAAGCGTTCCAACGACAGTTTGGCGCTGGTACGTAATATGTGTGCTAGCTTGTCAAATTTCTCCACCGGTGGCGCTGAGACTATGGAGTTGGAAAAATATTGGCAACCCCGATGCAATTGGTATGGGCCCTCTGGAATTGGCACCAGTAGAGGTCTGTCAGGCTTTCGTAACTGGCACCAAATTCCCTTTCTAAATGGTCTCCCTGATCCCGGCGGTATATCAGAAAAGCAAAATATGTTTGCCGATGGCGACTATGTTGGGTTCACTGGATGGCCTGGTATGCGCATGCCTGTTGGTGGAGATGGCTGGCTTGGTATTCCGCCAGCGGAACAACAAATTACTATGCGCAATCTTGATTTTTGGCGCTGTGAAAAAGGGCTAATTCGCGAAAATTAGGTACTCATTGACCTGTTAGATGTGTATTACCAACTAGGCGTAGATGTGCTGGGCCGAATGCAAGAATTTAATAAAGCAAAAAGGCTTTCTTAAAAAACCTTTTTGCCAATTTACAGGTTAGGGTATCAATGTTTAACCATATTGAATTAGAACTCTTCGCCATTTTGGAGAGGTGCTCTCTGAGAATCTCTATTTTCCCACCCATGGCCACCGAATGGGTCGACACCAAGTTGCTGTAAGATTGACGGAAAATCAACCATAACCCAGTTATCCACAATTTTTCCATCAACGACTTTCCAAAAATCCATATAGCGGATTTCAATCTTTTTTTGAGTTGCTGGGATACCCATAAAGTCACCGGAATGCACCGCCTCTTGGCGACCAAATGCCGAGCACCATTCACCCTCGGTTACTCTTGCTTCGTCGATACAGACTTTATTTGAAAAAGCAGCTTGAAACGGGCGCTGCCAATTTTCTTGAAATTCATTGAGGCCGACTTTAAAACCGCAACCAGCATTTCCTATCCAGCGAAATGATTGACTAAAAAATCTATCCATGGTGTCAATATCGTGGTCATTGAGACCGTCCACCATGGAATCAATGACTGCCAAAGTTTCAGCAGTTTTACTGAGGTCATTGTTGGCCGTTAGTGGGGCTTGAGAGGGTCTAGATCCCTTCATAGTGTATGTCTCCGTCGAAAAGGGTTAAGAAATTATATTTTTACAGCGCTCAAGGATGTCTATGCCCTGCTGCTTAAGCCACCAGGGCAAATCAATAATGACCCAGTTCTCTGCGAGTTTGTCCCCTTCCCGCCGATAGACATCGACGACGCGCATATCGACTCGGCAGTCATTTCCCGGAAGACCCAGAAATCCACCGGTTGGTGTATGGGTCAAATTGGGCCAACCAAAAAAGCAAGCGTAGTCGCCATCGGCATAGCGACAAATATGGCCGTTATACACTTTGTCTTTAAGGGCTTCTCTAAAGGGGTAGGAGTGCTGTTCCTGATAGCGGCGAATCGTATAGGTCGATCCAATACCGGCAGGCCCATACCAGCTCATATCAGAGTGCCATGATCGCTCCAATACTTCAGGAGGATAGCGGTCGTCACCTGAACGGTTTAGCTCATTGAGATCAGCAATCATTTGGTTGAGCACCGCCATTGTTTTTTGCGACTCACTTTCGGGTTGGCCGGCAATCAGAATACCGTCCTGAGTTTTAGGCCCGGGAACGGTGACAGAGGCGCCAGTTTGCATTGGTAGTGGATTTATACCCGCTTGGTGCATAACGCCAATAATGTCACAGAAAAAACTACTGCGAACGATCTTTCCATCCCTTACATTATGGAATTCTGCATAGCGTAAATAGGCCATCTTGCCAGTGGCTGGAATGCCCAGCCAATCTTTGTCGAAAAGGCCCTGAAAGTGACCCATACTGGTCACCCACTGACTGCCATCGATCTCGCTAGTACCCCCCATAAACACGTCCTGGCGGCGGCTGACCGGTGACCAAGCATCTAAAAATGGCTTCCAGAATGCCTCAGATACTCCCTGAGCGTCGCTTTGCTCTTCAAAGGGGTATACGCCATACCAATGATAATCATCAGCAATAAATTGACTAACAATCTCGGTAATATTATGCGAAGTGGATTTTTCCACTGCAGCAAAGTAATCGAGGATAAGTTGCTTATTAGAGTTAAGATCGGTCATTAAGGTTACCCTTTTCGTGCTTGTTGAAGTAAATCAATGCCAAATTGTTCAAAGAGGTCAATCATGTCAACAAAGACCCAGTTTTCGACAAACTTATTACCACGGCGAAGCCAGAAATCCATTCCGTTAAAGTTGATCCGGTTGCCGGTAGCTGCTGCGCTGAGGTAATTGCCGGTATGCTGCGATGTAACCCCCGCCCAGCCTGAAGACCCAACAAAATTACCTTCGGCGAACAGACTGTCTAGATCCTGTACTTTGCGGTCTGGAAATGCAACTAGCCAATGCTGCTGATGGTAGTTTTGAAACTCCTTGAGACTAAGGCACGCGCCTATTCCCCCAGGCCCATACCAGTTTACATTGTCGTGAAAAAAATCAGCAACACCCATGCTGGTGAGATTTTCTTCATCAAAGTTATTGAGCCCTTCAAAAAGAAACTTTCGAATCAATCGCATCGACTCAGCCGTTTCAGACGCATCACTCTCGTCAAGTAAAACCCCATTAACACCTGTCGGGCTGGGATACACAAAATCTATGCCATGACTGGGGGGCAGAGGGTTTTTGTTGATTTGCTGTAGAAAGTCAATGATATCGAAAAGCGTATACATCTCTACAATCTTGCCATCCTCAAAGCGGAAGAATTCGCCCCACCTTAACTTGATNACCTGATGCGNTGGTTCAAAACCAAGCCAGGATNTTGANAAAACACCTTCATANTAACCAGTAGCGCCAACCCATGACTGGCTATCCAGACTATTGTCGGCTTTACCTTGGCTTATGCCACCAAAAAGCATATGCGTTTCTCGAGATACACCCTCAAATGCATCAACAAAGGGCAGCCAAAACGTCGAGCACCACTCTTCAGTGCTTGAGCAAGATNTAAAAGGCTTGGGGCCGTGCCAAGCAAAATNNTTACCNACCTGCTG
The DNA here is from genome assembly GCA_002685715.1 of Porticoccaceae bacterium. Classification (GTDB taxonomy): domain Bacteria; phylum Pseudomonadota; class Gammaproteobacteria; order Pseudomonadales; family Porticoccaceae; genus HTCC2207. Next base: position 13,872 of record NYXU01000044.1, read on the forward strand.
AGCCANTGCAGNCTGTGCCTGGNTTTGAGGATCCTGGAGTGACTCAAAGAGCCTTGCAATGGCAAGTTTATTATTTGATACGATACTGTTCATTTAAATGTTTCCAATAGTTACTTTAATGATTATCATAGCAATGTACTTCGAATGCAAAATTAAAGTCAAATATTTTATACGCCGATAAATCTTCGTGTAGGATTGCTCGTTCAATGCTTCGCTACTGGTTGTTAGTTGGCCTATTGGAAGGTCTGTATTTTGGAGAATAGGGGCAAAATAGACCGTATAATTAACGCGGATAGACTAGTTTAGCCTGTCCTAGAAGGGTTAGAAAATAGTGTTATACAAGCGCTAATCGTCGCTCTGCGTACCGCCGAATACTGTGTAATATGTTAATATTCTTTTGGGTATTAAATACATTGCGTCTAATATTGATCGTATGCCGACAGGAGGAATTGATAAGGTATGAACAAAAAAATGCTAGCAATCACGCCACAAAATATTAAATCCGATGGCAAACGATCGACCTCTTATGATGTTGCACGAGTTGCAGGGGTTTCTCAATCGGCAGTCTCACGCTGCTTCAAGCCTGGAGCAAGTGTATCGGCGAAAACGCGGTCAAAAGTGGAGCACGCTGCCAAGGCGTTGGGTTATCAACCGAATGCTATTGCACGTGGATTAATCTCCGGCCGGTCAAACATTGTTGGCGTATTGATTACTGAGCTTACCAACCTGAATTATCCCCAGATTCTGTCTGAGTTAAACCGAAAATTTGATGAGAAAGATATTCATATTCTCTTGTTTACGCTCGATAAAGAGAGCAATGTTGATCAAGTTTTAGATAAAGTCTGGCAGTATCAAGTAGATGGAATTATTGCCGCAGCTCAATTCACCGATACTCAGATAAGTGCCTGCCAAGACCGCAATATCCCCTTGGTTTTTTACAACCGCCTCTACCCCCAAAATTCTGTTTCATCTGTTTGCTGTGATCATTACGAGGGCGAGCGGTCACTGGTTGAAGGGCTGCTCAACAATGGGCGTAAGTCGTTTGTTGTAATGAGTGGGCCAGTGGATTCGTCAGTGAGTACGGCAAGAACTAAGGGTGCGGTAGCGCAGCTCAAGGGACTGCCTGTCGATATGGTCGAACTTGAAGGTGATTATAGCTATGAGCGGGCCTGCAGCTTAACTCGCAGGGTTATGGACTCAGCTAACCCTAGGCCCGATGCATTCGTTTGCACTAACGATATTATGGCTCTCGGCTGTCTCGATACTCTACGTATCGAATACCGGGCGAATATCCCTGAAGATATATCTGTGGTTGGCTTTGACGGTGTCAATGCCGCTGCCTGGCTCAATTATGACTTAACAACAGTGCAGCAGCCTTTAGAGCGCATGGTAGAAGCGGCTGTGGGTATGCTTTTGGAGCGTATTAAGAATCCGGAACTACCTGCTGAGAAGCGTCTTTTTGCTGGTAGTATCAGGCACGGCGCTACAGCGCAGCTTGATTAGTATTCAAATAGTATAATTTCGATTGGAGTACCACCAGTGCCGTTACCATTATTACTTGTACCTGGTTCACTTTGTACCGACATGCTTTTTCAGGCGCAAATCTCGGCTTTTAAAGGCGATAGGGAGGTATTAGTAGGCGACTTTTCCAATTGCCATTCAATTGAGGCTATGGCTACCAAGGTACTCTCGGAAGCACCAGCAGAGTTTGCATTAGCAGGCCTTTCGATGGGCGGTATTGTGGCCTTTGAAATGTTTAGACAGGCACCTGAGCGGATTGAGAGAATCGCTTTGCTAGGCACCAATCCACGGGGTGAATTGCCAGAACATGTAGCTGTCCGTCATCAGCAAATCAACAACATTGCTCAGGGCGGCGTTGAGAGCTTGAAGACTCTAGTCAGTCAGCAGTTGATGCCAAAATATGCGTTTAAATCAGAACAGCTATTACAGCTCGAACCTTTGGTGATGGAAATGGCCTTGGATGTTGGTACCGATGAGTTCATCAACCAATGGCGTGCATTAGCGAGTCGCACTGATAGCTGGAGCACGCTAAAAGATATTCACTGCCCTGCCCTCATTCTCTGTGGAGTCCATGATGCACAGTGCAACGAAAAGCTCCACCGGGATATGGCTCTAGAAATAAAACATGCCGAGTTGGAGATTATTGAAGAGGCTGGGCACCTCAGTACTCTCGATGCCCCGGAACAGGTGAACAAAGCCCTAGAAAATTGGCTCAATTCGTAACTTAATCTAATAAGAAATAATAATTATGGCTGCTTTTAACCCACACAATAATTTTCGACAAAAACTGTTATCCGGTGAATGTCT
>NYXU01000045.1 GCA_002685715.1 Porticoccaceae bacterium
GCGGCCAATGGGCAATCGTTGGGCTGGATGATGATTATAAGTACCATGGGCTGGGGCTTAGGCTATTTTGGTCAGCCGCATATATTGGCGCGGTTTAAAGCTATTCGCTCACCGCAAGATACCGGTCAAGCGGCGGCCATAGCCGTGACTTGGGCGTTGCTATGTTACTTCCTCGCCATCGCGGTGGGCCTCAGTGGTGTGGCCTTTTTACCGGAGTCGCTGGTGGATTCTGAAAAGGTATTTATCGCCTTAACTAAGTTGATTTTTCACCCCTTGGTGGCGGGCATTTTACTGGCCGCGATTCTAGCGGCGATTATGAGCACAATCGATTCACAGCTATTGGTGTGCTCGGCCTCGCTGGCTGAGGATCTCTATCCGCTAGTGACCAAACAGACGCTATCGGTAGAAAAGCGCTTGCAGATTGGCCGTATTGCCGTGGTTATTCTAGCGCTATTGGCGACATTGTTGGCAATGAACCCTGATAGCAAAGTGTTAGATGTGGTTTCCTACGCTTGGGCAGGCCTAGGTGCTTCGCTGGGACCAGCAATTTTAATTAGCCTTTACTGGCGTAATATGACAGCTGCCGGTGCGTTAGCAGGGGTTATTGTCGGTGGCGCGACCGTTATTCTATGGGCTCGACTGCAGGGCGGGATATTTGATCTCTATGCACTGGTTCCCGGCTTTATTTTGGCCGCTATTGCCATCGTCGTAGTGTCTGTGCTGAGCAAACATAGTTTGCACTCGACGGTGTCAGAACAGTTTGATCAGATGCGCAGTCAGTTGTAAATCCGCCATTTACTTATTGCTGCGTAGGCGCGCAGTTATCAGCTTTACCCTGATCGCTGCGCCTGTCAGTATTACATCTGCTCCATTACCTCAATACCCAATAGATCCAAGCCTTTAGCCAAAGTATTGGCGCTAAGCGCACATAGCATCAGGCGGCTGTGCTGGGTATCAGTGTCGACGCCTTCTTTAAGTACCGGACATTGTTCGTAGAAAGACATAAAGGCGCTGGCCAGTTCGTAGAGATAGGTGCAGAGACTGTGAGGGTAACAGTCCGTGGCTACCTGATTAAGTACTTCATTAAATTGCAGTAATTTAAACGCCAAGGTTTTTTCCTGTGCTTGCTGCACAATAATGTCCGCAGAAAATCCTTCAGCCTGAATATTTGCCTTGCGGAAAATGCTACGAATTCTGGTGTAGGCATATTGTAGATAGGGTGAGGTATTGCCTTCAAAAGACAGCATCGCATCCCAGTCAAAAATATAGTCATTGGTGCGCGTTTTACTTAAGTCGGCATATTTAATCGCGCCAATACCGACCTTGCGACTGATATCAGCGATATCTTTATCCTGTAAATCAGGGTTTTTCTGCTTGACCAGCTGTTCGGCACGCTCTACTGCTTCGACTAGCAGATCGGCTAGTTTTACCGTGCCACCGGCGCGGGTTTTAAAGGGTTTGCCATCCGGCCCCATCATGGTGCCAAAGGCATGGTGTTCAAGACTGACGTCAGTGGGAACAAAGTTGGCTTTGCGTCCTGTAGTGAACACCTGTTTCATATGCAGCGACTGGCGTGCATCAATAAAATATAAAATACGGTTAGCCTGTAATGGGCCTACTCTATGGCGTAGGCAGGCGAGGTCACTGGTGGCGTAGAGGAAACCGCCGCCAGACTTTTGCACAATCATCGGTGAGGGATCGCCATTTTTATCGGCAAGCTCGTCAAGAAAAACCACCTTAGCGCCATCGGAGTCCACTGCCAGCCCTTGCTCGGTTAGGGCCTCCAGAACATGTTGCAGATCATCGTTGTAGGAACTCTCGGCGGCGATATGCTCTCGGCGCAAACCAACATTTAATTGTTTATAGATCTCGATATTGTGCGCCACAGAGACATCAATAAATTGTTGCCATAATGTGCGGCAGTGAGCATCACCCGATTGCAGTTTGACCACATAGGCGCGCGCCTTGTCGGCGAATTCAGGGTCGGCATCAAAGTGCTTCTTTGCTTGTTGGTAAAATTGCTCGAGGTCGTTGAGCGCCAGATCAGCCTGCTCACCCTCGCCAAGATGTAATTCCAATTCGGCGATTAACATACCGAACTGTGTGCCCCAATCACCCATATGATTTTGACGGATAACCTGATGACCCTGATATTCCAGCAGGCGCGCTAAACAGTCACCGATTATCGTCGAGCGCAAATGGCCAACATGCATTTCCTTGGCCAGATTGGGTGAAGAGTAATCAATCACCACNGTCTGCGGCTGCTCAGTTTTNTTNTCGNTGGNNNNAGCNAGTTGNTGGGCTAAAAANNGTTCNGCAAGGGTAATATTAATAAAACCAGGGCCAGCGATATCCACTTTGCTCGCAATACCATCGAGATCGAGATGATCGAGAATTTTCTGCGCTAGCTCTCTGGGGTTAGTTTTTAATTGCTTAGCCGCCGCCATAGCACCGTTAGCCTGATAGTCGCCAAACTGCGGTTTACCGCTCAGAGCCAGCATAGGGGAGCAGGGGTTAGGGACACCGGCCGNNTGCATAGCGGTGGTTATGCGTTGATTGAGTAACTGTTTGATGCTCATGTAAGCTGTAATCTCTTTATTTGGCGCTATGTTGACTGCGGATTGTAGGTTTACCCATGATGAAAGCAAAGCCAAACTTGCAAAAAGTCGGCTTATTGCTATAGTTTCGCCTTTCTCGGCCGGTAATTGTGGCCCGACTTTCGTTAAANGCTANGTTAAAAGCTAAATTAACAGCTAATTTTTGGAATTTTGATGGATTCAATACTGATTGCTCAAGGTCTTGACCTCATGCTGTATGGCATGGGAACGGTGTTTACCTTTTTAACTGTACTCGTGGTGATAACTAGCACTATGTCGGCGTTAGTTAATCGCATTGCGACTGAAGACGTAGTCGCTACTTCCGCGCCTTCCGCAGACGACACTGTCGAGCCAAGGTTGGCAACGGTTATCCAGGCAGCGATTGATCAGCACCGTGGTAGAAAGTAGCCATAGATTTAAAACGAACGATTAATATTTTTTTTAACACTTTACTCAACTGGACATAATTATGCCCTCTAAAACCCCTGCGTTAGGTATAACTGAAGTTGTTCTTCGCGATGCCCACCAGTCTCTGTTTGCAACCCGTATGCGTATCGATGATATGTTGCCAATTGCCGAGAAACTCGACCAAATTGGTTACTGGTCTATGGAGTCTTGGGGCGGTGCGACATTTGACTCCTGTATTCGTTTTTTAGGCGAAGACCCTTGGGATCGCATTCGCGAAATTAAAAAGGCCATGCCCAATACACCGCAACAGATGTTATTCCGCGGGCAAAATATTCTTGGTTATCGCCACTATGCCGATGACGTGGTGGAGAAGTTTGTTGAGCGTGCCGCGATCAATGGCATCGATGTATTCCGTGTTTTTGACGCGATGAATGATATGCGTAACCTTGAAACTGCGTTGCGCGCGGTTAAGCAAGTGGGTAAACATGCGCAGGGCACGATTTCTTACACCGTAAGCCCAGTGCATACCATTGATCTATGGGTTGATCAGGCACGCAAGATTGAAGATGCAGGAGCCGATTCCATCTGTATTAAAGATATGGCTGGACTGCTAACGCCCTACGTTGGCTATGAGTTAGTGACCAAATTAAAACAGGCTGTGGCCATTCCGATTCAGTTGCATGCCCATGCCACCACTGGTTTGTCGACAACCACCATCACCAAATGCGTCGAGGCAGGTATTGATAATGTCGATACCGCCATATCGTCGATGTCGATGACCTATGGTCATTCGGCCACTGAGTCGGTGGTATCGATCTTTAAAGGGCAGGAGCGCGATACCGGCCTCGATATTGAGAAAATTGAAGAAATTGCTGCTTACTTCCGTGAGGTGCGCAAGAAATATGCTGAGTTTGAAGGCTCATTACGCGGTGTTGATTCGCGTATTCTAGTGGCTCAGGTACCGGGCGGCATGCTGACTAATATGGAGTCGCAGTTGCGCCAGCAGGGTGCAGAAGACCGTTTGGATGATGTATTAGCAGAAATCCCCAAAGTGCGCGAAGACTTGGGCTATATCCCGTTGGTGACACCAACCTCGCAAATTGTGGGTACGCAAGCGGTGCTTAATGTATTGACCGGCGAGCGTTATAAGTCGATATCCAAAGAGACCGCTGGCGTATTGCGCGGTGAGTACGGCGCGGCACCGGCACCAGTTAATGCGGAATTGCAAAGCCGTGTATTGGATGAGGGCGAAGAGGCGATTACCTGCCGTCCCGCGGATAATATCGAGCCAGAGCTCGAGGCACTCACGGCCGAACTTGAGGGCTTATCTGCTGAGCATGGTTTTCAGCTAAGCGCGGGTGAAGGGCAGATTGATGATGTTCTGACCTACGCTTTATTCCCGCAGGTGGGACTTAAATTNCTGCAAAATAAAGATAATCCAGATGCCTTTGAGCCGGTGCCAACCGGCAAGCCAGCGGCAGTCACCAATGATGCCGGTGAAGAGGTTTATACCGTCAGTGTCGAAGGTAAATCTTATACTGTGGCAGTGGCCAATGGCGGTGATATTAGTGCCATCGTGCCAGTGGGACAGGCGGCTCCGGCGGCCAGTGCGGCTGCACCGGTTGCGGCCACGGGCGGCGAGCCTGTCAATGCGCCTCTGGCCGGTAATGTCGTAAAAGTACTGGTGCAACCTGGGCAAGCGGTAGCNGAAGGCGAAAGCATTGTTATACTCGAGGCGATGAAAATGGAGACCTCGGTCAGTGCNCCAGCAGCGGGCACTATTGTTGAGGTGCGAGTNCAGTCCGGCGATAGCTGTGTGGTCGGNGATGTTCTGGTGACCTTGGCCTAAGGAGCCCCGACTTATGGAAAATTTAATTAGCTTATGGGCCAGCTCCGGTCTGGCGCAAATCCAACTCGGTCAATTGGTGATGATGGCNGTTGGTTTAGGNCTNTTATTTCTNGCTATCAGTAAAGGCTTTGAGCCATTGCTACTGGTNCCGATCGGTTTTGGTACTATTCTGGCCAATATTCCCGGNGCCGGTTTNGATGCCGCGCCAGTCTACGATGCCTTGGGGCAAATGGAGTCNCCTGGTGGCCTGCTCTACTATATTTACCATGCCGGTATTGAGACGGGGTTATTTCCGCTAGTGATTTTTATGGGTGTTGGCGCGATGACCGATTTCGGCGCTCTGCTAGCTAACCCAAAAACACTGTTACTTGGTGCGGCGGCGCAGGTGGGTATTTTCAGCACTGTTCTGGGTGCGGTGACGCTAAGCCATTACGGTATTNTNGATTTTAGTATTCGCGATGCTGCATCGATTGGCATTATCGGCGGTGCCGATGGGCCAACCGCGATCTTTGTGACCAGCAAGCTCTCGCCAGATTTGCTTGGCGCGATTGCCGTGGCAGCCTACTCCTATATGGCGTTGGTGCCGATTATTCAGCCGCCCATTATGCGCGCACTCACCACGCCTGCAGAGCGACAGATTAAAATGGAGCAGTTACGTCCGGTATCCAAAGCCGAGCGCATTGTCTTTCCATTAACCCTGCTNGTNNTGGTGGCGATGTTATTACCGGATGCTGCACCGCTATTGGGTATGTTCTGTTTTGGNAACCTAATGAAGGAATGNGGTGTGGTCAATCGGTTAAGCGATACCACNCAAAATGCGCTGATTAATATTGTTACCATTTTCCTTGGTCTTGGTGTCGGCTCAAAAATGAGNGCTGAGAAATTCCTTAATCCTGAAACNATGGGCATTCTCGGTCTCGGCGCGGTTGCCTTCTGTATTGGTACCGCCTCCGGTGTACTGATGGCCAAGTTAATGAATGCATTATCCACCAATAAGGTNAATCCGCTGATTGGTGCTGCCGGCGTTTCTGCTGTGCCCATGGCGGCGCGTGTGGCCAATAAAGTCGGCCTTGAGGCCAATCCGCAAAACTTCCTATTGATGCACGCCATGGGCCCCAATGTGGCCGGTGTTATTGGCTCTGCTGTGGCCGCTGGTGTGATGATNAANCTTGTCGGCGGTATGTAGGTGGGCCCCGTTGAGTCGCTGATTACCGAGAAGCTGGCGGCGCAGTTTAGCCCCGAGGTATTGCAGGTGGTGAACGAAAGCTATATGCACTCGGTGCCAGCGGGATCAGAGAGCCACTTCAAGGTGGTTATCGTCACTGATGAGTTTGCTGGCAANCGCTTGGTGGCACGCCATCAAGCCATATATGGCCTACTGACCGATGAGTTGCAAGGTCCTGTCCATGCGCTCGCATTGCACACCTATACGTCCTCTGAATGGGCTGAAAATGCTGGTAATGCGCCACAATCGCCGGATTGCTTAGGAGGCAGTAAAGCAAAGTAGCAGGACCCAAAACCGCTACAGTTTAGCCTCGTGCCCCCTTTGGCGTAAAAACACCCAATTCACCGCATAAAAATACCTGTTCAACGATTAGCTATGGAGCTTGTAGCCATGGACGCAGAGAATAGCTAGCTCAGAATTCTGGCGCCTCTATGTGTTTGGCGTGGGGATATAAAAAAAACTCATTCAGGGGGAGTTATGCTTCATCAAACGCTACTTAATCGCCTAAGTTGGTTTAACAAACTGGGCCAATCTAATCATTTTAGTGCGGTACTCGCGCTATCCCTTTCTTTAATCCTCGCTGCCTGTGGCGGTGGTGGAAGCTCTGTCACCGAGAACAATCTNGTNGAGCCGGGTGCTGATGGTGTTGNNCCTACACTCACTAGCGTGACTATTGAGAATGACTACAATGGCTCTGCTTATGTGACGCCAGAGGGCGGCAAGCCGAGTACTGTACTTATCAAAATCGAAGCTGATGAAGCACTGATGCAACCTACTGTGACAATCGGTGGTGAAGTTGCTGAGGTGAATGGTAGCGTGCGCTCTTGGCAGGCGACCCGTGAGATGACTAGCTCTGATCTAACTGGAGACGTTGCCTTTTCGATTGCCTTTTCTGACGCCAGTGGCGAAGAGGGTGTCGATGTAGCAGCGACCACTGATGGAAGCACCATGTACTACTGTGCTGAGGGCTGTAGTGTTGGCCCTGGCGGTGTGCTTCAGGACACTATCGATTTCGAAGTGGCTTACGCGACCTACACATTTGTTGATTTCGGACCAGATTCGTCGACTTCTGCGGCAGTTCAGGATCCAACTGATGCAACAAATACTGTTGCTGCCTCACAAAAGAAAGCCAACGCTGAAACTTGGGGTGGTACTGTTNTGAGCGTCAGTGACTTAGCTTACAAACTGACTGCTGATGATGGCGTTATGACGGTTAAGTTCTGGAGCCCTGCGCCAGGAAAGACTGTACGTCTAAAGCTTGAAAATGCAGATGATGCCAATGTTTTTGTTGAAGCTGATGCAGTGACAACAGCAACAGGTGATTGGGAAACACTCACCTTTGACTTCTCTCTGCCAGCAGGTGGAGCGATTGATCCAGCAACAGAATACGCCAAGGTTGCAATTTTTTATGACTTTGGCACTGCTGGAACCGGTACAGATGTTGATTTTTACTGGGACGATGTGAAATACGGCGGTATTACCAATGCAGCTGCTCCGACATTTGCCGGACGCTGGAAGTTAGCCAATGAAGCTGGTTCGGCTGGTGTTGGCCCCGAAGCCGGTAACGTCGGTTGGTGGTCGCTAGGGGCTGGCGATCTAACCGCACGTGCTTGCTTTATGGATGATGTGTATATCTTCGGTGAAGACGGCTCATTTGCTTTGGAGTTGGGTGANCAAACGTGGCTTGAAAACTGGCAGTCCGGTGCTGATGACGCGTGTGGTACGCCTATTGCGCCACATGATGGCACAGCAACTGACTACACCTACACCCTGGAAGATAATGTTCTGACAGTGAATGGTTCAGGTGCCTATATTGGTATCGCCAAGGCAGGTAACACCTACGCTTATGAAAGTGGTGGTGTTCCAACATCTATTGAGTATTCAGTGGTGAGCATGGCCGCTGATTACAGTACTATGACACTTGCTGTCAAAGTAACTAAAGATGACGGTAACATCGATTACTGGACATATAAGCTAGAGCAGCAAATGCCTTCACCTATTGCTGGGCGTTGGAGGCTTGCTAATGAAGCTGGTTCAGCTGGTGTTGGCCCCGCAGCCGGNAATGTGGAATGGTGGTCGCTAGGGGCCGGTGATCTAACCGCCCGTGCTTGCTTTATCGATGATGTCTATGTATTTGGTGATTATGGCTCATTTACCAATGAGCAGGGTGATCAAACATGGCTTGAGAATTGGCAGTCTGGTTCTGACGATGCCTGTGGTGCACCATTGGCTCCTCATAATGGCTCTGTTGACGGTACCTTTACCTATGCCGATAACAAGATAACCATTACTGGTGCCGGTAACTATATCGGTATTGCCAAGG
>NYXU01000046.1 GCA_002685715.1 Porticoccaceae bacterium
AACAGTTTGCACAACCTATAAATCGACTGGTTGAGCAGCAACTGGCACGGGATGAAGCGGAGTGGTTAACACTTTGGGGGGCTGAAAAAGAGGCGTTAGTTGCGCAGCAGGTCGAGCCACAACTAGCGGCTAGATTAGCGGCATCGGATAGCATTTTTCTAAGCTTAGGTATTGTCGATACGGCCATTAAGCAAGATGTATCGATTGACAAGTCAGCGGCACTTTACTTTACCTTGGGTGAATATTTATCCTTGGATTGGTTTATGGCGCAGATTGTTGGCTTACAGCCGGATAATCGCTGGCAGGATCTGGCGCGAGAATCCTATGTCGATGATTTAGAAAGCCAGCGCAGGAGACTCACCGCCAGTCTGTTAGCTGTTAATGCGAGTAAGCCCGAAGCGGTATTTACTGATTGGCAGGTGCAGCAGCAATCCTTGATCGTTCGCTGGCAGTCAATGGTAAGAGATCTCCGTCGTGGAACCACGCCAGATTTTGCCATGATTTCTGTGGCACTGAGAGAATTGCTGGATTTAGTTCAAGCCTCTGTAGAGGCTTCTCAAACTGCAGATAAGAGCGGATAATTGCACCAGCAACGTTTAATCAATAGGAAAGGTTAATCATTAACTTTAGGTTTTATGGATATCTTTGAATCGACATTTAAGCGCTATAACAAACATCTGCGTGAAATTGCGACTTCGCGGGCCGAAAAACGTATTGTCGCTGAAGGTAATAGGGTCGAAGACGTAAGTGCAGATGACTTGGAAGTGATGGTGCAGGAAGAAGAGGATAAATTAAAAGATGAAATGCAACAGCAGGGTATTTTAGCATTGCTGGCATTATTGGGGCTGAGTTTATTTGGATAGATGATAAAGACTACCTTGCGGTTGTTTACGGGTCCTAAAAAAAAGGCCACAACTGCGCATGAGTTGCGGCCTTTTCGGTGGCCCGTCTTTATTTGCGAGCCGGAAGCGGGATAAATTCCCGCTTAAGTTTTAGTGATTGTTACATCGGGCCTATGCCCAGCGATTAAATAGTTATTAATGCATTAGTGCTATTACAAGTTGGCGGCCTTTTGCTGACATGTCGCTTGATTAAAACCATTCCAGTAATCTTCGCGTCCCTCCCGCCAACCGCGTGACCAGTGATATGCCATCACTGAATGTTGTTGATAAGGGCATGTTGCCAGAGAGCGTTGTTGAATTGCCGCTTGGTAGCCTTTGGCAAATAGACGTTGGTCCTGATTTCTCTTATGTTTTTTCACATCATCTCCTAAGGGTTGATTTAGGAAACTGCTATTAAGCTATTTATTTAGCTTATAAAATCTGCCGATAGCAGTTTTTATCAAACAAAATATGTCAAAGNGCGATAGAATACGCGCGTTTTTTGCGCTTGTTCCAGTTGACCAAATTCTGCCGACGCTGTCGAATATTTTGTTTGTCTATACAGTGAGTGCTTTATTCCTAAAGGTAATGAAAGGATCCTATTTGTGAGTGTCACATTGAACAGTCAGGCTTGGCTGGCNACTTGTCCCAAGGGGCTAGAGCNATTGTTAGCTAACGAGTTGCGGGACTTGGGGGCCACCGCTGTTAAGGAAACTGTGGCCGCTGTGCATTTTGAGGGGGCCTTAGATGTGGCCTATCGAGCCTGTTTATGGTCACGCTTGGCCAATCGAGTGCTGATGCCATTGCATAGTTTTATGCTNAATCAAGCGGACGATCTCTATCAACAGTGCAATGAGATAGCTTGGGAAAGCCATCTAACGGCTGCTCAAAGCATTGCNATCGATTTTATCGGCACCTCGCGTCTGATCGACAACACCATGTTTGGCTCCCAGCGGGTTAAAGATGCCGTAGTTGATCGTATCCGCCGGATTGAGGGTGAACGTCCCGATGTAGACCCCAAGAATCCCGATATTCGTATTCAAGTGCGCCAGCACAAAGGTCGAGTCACGGTGTCGTTAGATATTTCCGGTGAAAGCTTGCACCGGCGAGGCTATAGAACAGGGCAGGGCAGTGCACCGATCAAGGAGAATTTAGCGGTTGCTTTATTACTGCGCTCAGGCTGGCCTGAAATTGCCGTAGCAGGGGGCGCTTTACTCGACCCGATGTGTGGTAGTGGCACATTAATCATCGAAGGCGCAATGATGGCCGCTGATATAGCCCCAGGTCTATTGCGTAACCACTATGGCTTTCATCATTGGTTACAGCATGATCAAACGTTGTGGGATTCGCTGATAACAGAAGCTCAGGAGCGCAAAGAGCGCGGTCTGCAAAATCTCACATTGGATATCCGTGGCTATGATGCCAATCCTCGCGTATTGGAATTTACCAATCAGAATATTGAAAACGCCGGTCTGGATGAGCATATTCGTTTGGCCCATAAGCCTATAGACCAGTTTGGNAAGCCCACCGCTGAGCATGGCCTNCTGCTAACCAACCCACCCTATGGCGAACGTTTGGGTGAGATCGATGAACTGATCCCGCTATACCAAAAGCTAGGTACGGTGTTGCAAAAGAACTTTGCTGGCTGGAAGGCCGCGATCTTTACCGGCAACGTCGATCTGGGCCGCGAGACCGACCTCAGNCCCAGCAAGCAGTACAGTCTGTATAACGGCAGCATCCCCTGTAAGTTACTAGTATTTACCGATATGACGTCAAAGTCCGCGCGTATTGCCGAACGGCTTAGCACGCCGGCACCGGAACAGACACTCAGTGAAGGGGCGCNCATGGTGCTTAATCGACTGAAGAAAAATCAGCGTCGATTGGATGGATGGCGCAAAAAGTCAGCTATCAGTTGTTACCGACTCTATGATGCCGATATCCCCGAATATGCCGTGGCTGTGGATATCTATGATCAGTCGATCTATGTGCAAGAATATGCGCCACCTAGCACTATTTCCGATAAGCTTGCCCGTGAGCGATTTGCACAAGTAAAGCAGGCGGTAAAGCAATTCGCAGCGGATTATCGGGGTAAAATCCACTACAAGGAGCGTCGCCGCCAAAAAGGCGATAACCAGTATGAGCGCGTAGGTGATGGCGCCAGCGATATAATACAAGTGAATGAGGGTAGCGCACGGTTTGAGGTTAACCTCTCTGACTACTTGGATACTGGGCTATTTCTTGATCATCGACCTGTGCGCACGCTATTGGCTGAGCTGGTCAAGGGGAAGCGTTTTTTAAATCTTTTCTGTTATACCGCTACGGCAACAGTGCAAGCGGCACTGGCCGGTGCTAAAAGTTCTCTCAGTATTGATATGTCCAACACTTACTTAGATTGGGCAGGGCGGAATTTTGACCTCAATAGTCTAAATACCAGTAACCATCAGTTATTGCGTGCGGATTGCACCAAGTGGCTGGAGACGGAGGGGGAGGTTTTCGATGTAATTTTTCTCGATCCACCAACCTTTTCCAACTCTAAAAAAATGGACTCGGTACTGGATATACAGCGTGACCATGGCGATATGATTCGCGCCGCCATGGCCAAACTGGCGCCACAGGGGGTACTGATTTTCTCCAATAACTTCCGTAAATTTAAACTGGACACACTGACCGAGCGTCAGTTTAATTGCGAGAATATTACACCGCAGACATTGGATAAGGATTTTGAGCGCAACCCGCGTATTCATAATGTTTGGAAGATTACCAGGCGTAGCAGTTTTGGCTAAGCAATTAATTATTTACACTGGCCCTAAATGCCATTTATGTGAGCAAGCCAAAGGCTTGTTATACCCGCTGTTAGCGGAAAAAGGCTGGCATTTGGTCGAGATTGATATTACCTCCGATTCAGCATTACAGGTACAGTATGGATTACGCATACCGGTAGTCGTAACAGCGGATGGTAGAGAAAAAGGCTGGCCTTTTACTGCCGCACAAATCGCCAGAATGCTCGACTAATCAACGCTTAAATTTAGCGATATAGCTATCCAGCGCATTGGCGAAATCCATACGGTCTCTCTGGCTTAATGGTGGTGGCCCACCGCCCACCTGCACACCACTATTGCGCATGCTGTCCATAAAATCGCGCATATTCAGTCGCGACCGAATATTAATCTTAGTATATAGCTCACCTCGAGGGTTAAGCGCCTTAGCCCCTTTATCGATTACTTCAGCGGCCAGAGGAATATCCGCAGTAATCACCAGATCATCNACNTCCGCCAGCTCCACTATATGGTTATCCGCTACATCAAAGCCCTGACTGACTTGAATGCTTCGAACACTAGGAATTCTTGGTGTGGATAGCGCTTGATTGGCTACTAGGATTACCTCAATGCCAGTGCGCTGGGAAACTCGGTACAGAATATCTTTGATGACGCTGGGGCAGGCATCGGCATCGACATAAATTTTCACAGGTGATTCTAACTCCTCGCTGTTTTATGCATGGTATTGTATCGCATTTCAATTGACCTAAAGGCTTGTATCTAGTGCNAGTCAGGGTANAATGCGCGCCTATTAATGTAACTCANGTGGCCTCTGGTATGGGTCACCACTGAAAAGGAAANCAACTATGCCNGCTATTACCCTGCCTGACGGTTCCCAACGCCATTTTGATAACCCTGTTTCAGTTGCCGATGTCGCTGCAGATATTGGTGCTGGTTTAGCCAAAGCTACGCTTGCCGGTGTGGTTGATGGAGAGGTTGTTGATGCGTGCTTTGTGATGGATCAGGATGCCACTTTAGCCATTGTCACTGATCGTTCCGATGAGGCGTTGGATATTATCCGCCACTCTTCCGCCCATTTGTTAGCCATGGCGGTTAAGCAGTTATTCCCCTCGGCACAGGTCACCATTGGCCCAGTGATTGAAGATGGCTTTTACTATGACTTTGCCTTTGAGCGCACCTTTACACCAGAGGATCTAGAGGCCATTGAGACACGTATGGCCGAGCTATCCAAGGAAGATTTTCCTGTCACTCGTGAAGAGTGGCAGCGGGATGAAGCAGTCGAGTTTTTTAGAGGAATTGGCGAGGAGTATAAGGCTGAGATTATCGCCAGTATTCCCGACGATCAGGCCATTGGTCTTTACCGGCAGGGAGATTTTATCGATTTATGTCGCGGCCCTCATGTGCCTTCAACCGGTAAGCTATCAGCCTTTAAACTGACCAAAGTGGCCGGTGCCTATTGGCGTGGCGATAGCAATAATGAAATGTTGCAGCGTATCTACGGTACGGCTTGGACGAATAAAAAAGAACTTAAAGCCTATATTAATCGCTTGGCGGAAGCGGAGAAGCGCGATCACCGTAAGATTGGTAAAAAGCTCGACCTCTACCATATGCAGGAAGAGGCGCCCGGTTCTATCTTTTGGCATCAGAAGGGCTGGAGCATCTATAAAACCATCGAAGGGTTTATGCGCGATAAACAAATCGAGCAGGGCTACCAAGAGATTAAAACCCCGCAGGTGGTGGATTTCAGTCTGTGGGAGAAGTCTGGTCATGCGGATAAGTTTGGTGACGATATGTTTACCGTCAGTACTGAAGATCGCAATTACGCCATTAAGCCGATGAATTGCCCCTGTCATGTGCAGGTATTTAATCAGGGTCTTAAGAGTTACCGCGATTTGCCGTTACGATTAGCCGAGTTTGGTTCCTGCCATAGAAATGAACCTTCCGGCTCGTTGCATGGCATTATGCGAGTGCGCTCTTTTACTCAGGATGATGGTCATATTTTCTGTGCTGAAGATCAGATTCAATCAGAGGTGGCTACCTTTATTGACTTCCTGCATGAGGTCTATGCTGACTTTGGCTTTGATGAAATTATTTACCGTTTGTCCACACGCCCTGAAAAACGGGTAGGCTCCGACCAAGATTGGGATCGCGCTGAAGCGGCACTGGCTCAGGCACTGGATGCCAAGGACTTGCCTTGGCAGGAGTTGCCGGGGGAGGGTGCTTTCTATGGCCCCAAAATTGAATTTTCGCTAAAAGACTGTATTGGGCGGGTATGGCAGCTGGGCACTATTCAGGTGGATTTTTCGATGCCAGGGCGTCTTGATGCGCAATATGTGGCGGAAGATGGCTCGCGTAAGATCCCAGTGATGTTGCACCGCGCAATTCTGGGCTCTTTTGAGCGTTTTATCGGTATTTTGATTGAGCAGTATGAGGGCGCATTTCCATTTTGGTTAGCCCCTGATCAGGCAGCGGTGATGAATATTACCGATTCTCAGGCCGATTATGCTCAAGAAGTGGCTAAATCATTGCAAAATAAGGGATTTAGGGCCATTTGTGACTTGAGAAACGAGAAGATCGGCTTTAAAATCCGCGGTCATTCTATGCAACGGGTGCCTTACCTTCTCGTTGTAGGGGATAAAGAGAAAGAATCGCGTACTGTGGCGGTCCGAACCCGAGATGGAAACGACCTTGGCGGCCTACCCCTAGAGGAGGTTATAGCCATGTTTTCTGAGGAAGTCGATCGACGTGGGCGCACTTGTGTTAACGGAACGGAGTAGAGCTTATTAAAAAAGGCAGCAAGCGGGCACGCCTCAATGAGGAAATTGATGCCCCTGAAGTGAGATTGGTTGGTTCCGATGGTGGCCAGATTGGCGTTGTTAGCCTTGAGGTTGCTATTGAGACAGCACAAAAAGAGTCTTTGGATTTGGTCGAGATATCGCCCGATGCCAAGCCTCCGGTGTGCAAGATCATGGATTACGGCAAGCATGTCTTTGATGCTAAGAAGAAAATTGCGCTGCAGAAGAAGAAGCAGAAGCAGACACAAGTAAAAGAAATGAAATTTAGACCAGGCACTGATCAGGGCGACTACGAGATTAAGTTGCGCAATTTAGTTCGGTTTCTGGAGAATGGTGACAAAACCAAAATTACACTGCGTTTTCGCGGGCGTGANATGGCTCACCAGCAACTCGGTATGGATATGATGAAGCGAGTTGAAGCAGATTTGGAAGAACTGGCTCAAGTAGAGCAGTTCCCCAAAATGGAAGGTCGCCAAATGACCATGGTGTTGGCGCCTCGAAGCAAGAAGAAGTAGCAACAAGACCTATCAGCGCGACCCGCGCTCAGCCATTGTTTTTGGCAGGCTGTCCGGGCGTCTCTTGTTGATTTTATAAACCTCTTATTATTGGAGAACAGAAATGCCAAAAGCTAAAGTACACAGTGGAGCGGCAAAACGCTTCAAAAAGACGGCTGCGGGCTACAAGCACAAGCATCANCACAAAAGCCATATCCTCACCAAAATGACAACNAAGCGCAAGCGTCAGTTNCGTGGCACCAGCATTCTTAATGCTGCTGACAAGCCGCGCGTCGATCGCATGTTGCGAAACGTTTAAGTCACTAACTAAATTTTGGTAGGAGAATACTATGCCTAGAGTAAAACGTGGTGTTGAAGCGGGTCGTCGACACAAGAAAGTCTTAAAGCAAGCAAAGGGTTATTACGGAGCGCGCAGTCGCGTCTATCGTGTTGCTGTTCAGGCAGTGACTAAAGCGGGCCAATATGCATACCGTGACCGTCGAGTTAAAAAACGTACCTTCCGCAGACTGTGGATTGCCCGTATCAACGCGCAATCACGTGTTGAAGGTTTGTCTTACAGCCGTTTAATNAACGGTCTGAACAAAGCGGGTATTGCCCTAGATCGCCGTGTTCTNGCGGATCTGGCTGTGCATGATAAAGCTGCTTTTGGCGCNGTAGTTAGCCAAGCCAAAGCCGCCCTAGCTTAACAGACAGGTTACGTTAATAGCTGCAATAAACTGCCTTTGTAGCAGATTTATAATCAGCTTATCGAATAGGGAAGGGGCTATCGCTCTTTCCCTATTTTTTTATCAGTAATAAGATACATAACTGAGTTATGTGGTGAATCACAATGATTGAACTGGAACAGATTGCCAATGAAGCTGAAGCCGCGATNGCCGCNGCNANAGATTTNTCGGTATTGGACGATCTTCGGGTCGATTANCTNGGCAAAAAAGGNAAGCTCACNGGCTTGTTAAAAGGCTTGGGCGCACTCTCNAATGAAGAGCGGCCGGCAGCAGGTGCCAAAATCAACGAAGTGAAACAGGCACTGCAGNTGCAGATTAANGACAAAAAGTCTGCNCTGGAATCTGCNGAGTTAGATGCNAAGCTCGCCGGCGAGACTNTTGATNTTAGCTTGCCCGGNCGCCGCGAAGANGTGGGAGGGTTGCATCCAGTCACCCGCACCATGGAGCGCATAGAGGCGTTTTTCACCCGTATTGGCTACGATGTGGAGACCGGTCCAGAGATTGAAGATGATTACCATAACTTTGAGGCCTTAAATATTCCCGGACATCATCCGGCGCGTGCTATGCACGACACTTTTTATATTGATCCAAGTACCGTGTTACGTACTCACACCTCGCCGGTGCAAGTACGCACTATGGAAAGTCAACAGCCACCCATTCGTATTATTTGTCCGGGACGCGTGTATCGCTGTGATTCTGATTTAACCCATACGCCAATGTTTCATCAGGTTGAAGGACTAGTGGTAGACGAAAATATTAGTTTTGCCGACCTTAAAGGGGTGATTGATCAGTTTTTGAAAGCGTTCTTTGAAGCCGATCTTCCGGTGCGTTTTAGACCATCCTATTTCCCCTTTACCGAGCCCAGTGCTGAAGTCGATATTCAATGCACCAACTGTGGTGGTGAGGGTTGCCGCGTCTGTAGCCACACCGGTTGGCTGGAAGTCATGGGTTGCGGCATGGTGCACCCCAATGTATTCGAGAGCTGTCAGGTCGATACTAATAAGTACAGCGGTTTTGCTTTTGGTATGGGGGTGGAGCGACTGGCGATGCTGCGTTATGGCGTTAATGATTTGCGATTATTTTTTGAAAATGATCTGCGCTGCTTTTAAACAAGGGTTGGCATTTTTTGTTGAGACTTGATTCATTCGTTTCGGAAAGTCGGTAAATCTCTTTTGGTATTTTGGATGACCACAAAATATGTTGACTCTGCAATATCAGAGAATAGTTATC
>NYXU01000047.1 GCA_002685715.1 Porticoccaceae bacterium
CGCTGCAGAATGGCGGTGTGCAGAGCAGTATGAAGCCCGATTTTTGCCAACTCATACACACTTGTGTGTGCGTGGCGAGCAGATGCGCATTTGAGCCATGAGGGCTTCTGCGGCATGGCCACCACCAGCAAGTGGTTCTGACTCGCTTCTTTGACGTCGTTGGGAGGCTTTGGTGCAGGTGACATCAGCGGCGCTCGAATTTGCCAGCCCGCCGCCCTGATACCTCCGGTATTCCCTTGCCAAACCCTCTCATTCTCCCGACGTGCACAGATTCTGTCCGGGCGGCCAGTGCCGAGTGAGGGCGCGGGCGAGCGCAGCAGACTGGTCGGCGCAGCTCTACTATTATCTCAAGGAGGCGCGCGAGACGTGGGGCGGCATGCACATCTGCGAAGGTGCGCCGCTTTCGCCGCCCGAGTCTGCCGCTGCCGGCACGCTGCTGAGCGTGTGCTGCTCCGCGCGTCGCAGGACCGTTCTCGCGATGTCCTTCGAGTGTGGGCATGATCTTGGGCGCTCCCGAGGTCCATGGCTCGCGATAGTGACGGCGATGTGGGGCTCGTGGCGCGCGGAGCCTGAAGTGAGGAGCGCGGACGCGACGAGCGTGCGATGCGATGCGCTTATCGCGTGCACGCGCGAAAGTACGGTAAATAGCCAGTACTCGAGTGTACTTTAGAGTCTGCCGATGATCTTGAGTGTTCTGAGCGTATCTGACTGTGGTTGAATCGCATGGTATCAACGGTTTAGCGCGCCGCTTTCGTCTAAAAAATGCCAAACCCGGCTCTACCGTGTTCTAGATTGTTGTTGGCTAAATTAATGATCTCTAGTCGGGTAAATCGGCTGAGTCCAGTGAGGTCAGTAATTCCTGCATAAGCACAGTTGATACTTATTAGCTCTTCCGCGCGCTTAACTGACTGATCGATAATCAGCTGTTTAATACAGTTACTGAGCGCCGTATCAGGCATCTTGTAGTCACTAAACAGCGTTTGTGGTGTGTAGATCTGTTGCTCGTTGAATTTTATCTGATAACGATCACAGGCAAGAAGAGACATGAATACAAGGCTAATAACAATTAGTTTCATCGGTTGGGTTCCTTGCGCAGTGCCACCAAGAGTATATGTGTTTAAATAGGCTTATGACCAGTATTAAAGTTTCCTATTCCCATTCTGAGTTCCATGCTGAAGCTGCGCAGCTCGCTGCCAAATTGGGTTTAGATGTTGTTATGTTAGGCTTAGTTCAGTCCGATACCACTGTCGACCAAGACTATCACCTTAATATTGGCCCTGAGGGGCTGTCTCTGCTACCTGTACCACGGGCTATTCACGGTCCTATCATGTGCCAGTTCGACAGTGGTGCTAACAGCCACAGGCGTAAGTATGGTGGTGGTAATGGCCAAGCAATCGCCAAGGCCGTGGGGCTATCTGGCAAATTTTATCCCAATGTGCTCGACCTTACTGCCGGTCTTGGTAGTGATGGCTTTGTTTTGGCAGGGCTGGGTTGCCGAGTAAAGTTGTTGGAGCGCAATGCTGTTGTTTTTAGCTTGCTGCAAGATGGCCATAGACGAGCACAGCATGTCGCCTTGGATGATTCGGAGCTAGGTGAGGTTATCTCGCGTATGACACTGATTGAGAGTGATGCGCAAGATTTTCTGGCCGCTTTAACAGAGGATCAGTGTGAGGATGTTATTTATTTGGATCCGATGTTCCCTGAGCGCAAAAAGCGAGCTAAGGTAAAGAAAGAAATGCAGGCGTTTCAGCATATTGTTGGGGCGGATCAGGATGCTGCAGACCTACTGCCGCTGGCTCTTGAGCGGGCACGTTACAGAGTCGTTGTTAAACGTTCTGCCGGTGCTGACTTTCTTGCTGGCAAACAGCCAAGTTATAGCCTTGAAGGCAAATCGACGCGGTTTGATATTTTCGCGCTACGCAAACTGCCCAGTTAGCTATTAGCGCCTCTTCATCACCATAAAATTACCCAGAGCTACAAGAGCAAAGCCAACGACGGCCATTGTTGTCCACTGGTAATCCTCAAAAACGGTGGATATTAATAGCGCGAAAAAGGGTATCAATAGGCCCGTGTATCCGGCTTTCTCAGGCCCAATCACAACCAATAACTTGAGATAGGCACCAAAGGCGATAATGGTACCGAAAACCGATAAATAGAGCAGGGATAAAATATACTCAGTTGACTGATCAAAGCTTAACTGAGTATTGCTTACAAGTGCGATAATCAGCAGTGCCAATGTGCCATAGAAGGTTCCCCAGGCATTAATTGACCAGACTGAGATTCCCAGTAGTCCATTGCGTGTCGCGGCAATATTACCTAATGAGGCAAACATGGCACCAGCGAGGGCGAATAAAAATCCTTTGATGGCCATAGTTGTCGAGGATAATTTGGTTAGCTCCGGATAGAAAAGTAAGCTGATACCCAGCAAACCAATAATCCCACCGATAATAATATTAAAACTGAATGGATAGTTCAGAAATAGCCGAGCATTGATAATATTGAAAAATACAATAAGGCTGAAAATAACCGCAATAATACCGCTAGGTAAATACAGCTCAGCATGATAGATGGCCCAATAGTTGATGCCAAATAAGCACAGTCCCTGCAGTGCAATAAATTGGTGGTTCTTGATGCTGAGTTGTAGCGAAATACCCTTCAGTTTACACAGCAAAAACAGTAGCGCCGATGCAATAAGCATACGATAAATAACAGAGGCTATAGGATCGACGCTGCCAAGCTGAAAGGTGATGGCTATCCAAGTAGAGCCCCAGATGGTCACGGTAGCGATATACAGAAAAATACTGTGCAGGTTCATAGGGCACCGAAACCTTATGCTAGAGTAAAAGCTTCTGTAGTAGTACCTGATAAATATTGGTGAGAATATCCAAGTCGGCGATATTGGTATTTTCATCCACTTTATGGATGGTCGCGTTGGTAGGGCCAAGCTCAATAACCTGAGTTCCCATGGGCGCGATAAAGCGTCCATCGGAGGTTCCTCCAGCTGTCGATAACTCGGTGTCTAATCCAGTGACCTGCTTGATACTGGCCATTGCAGCGGCAACTAATTCGCCCTCCGCGGTAAGGAACGGTTGGCCACTAAGATGCCAGTCAATTGCATACTCTAAACCATGTTTATCCAGTATGGCTTCCGTTCGATCACGTAGTTGTTGATCGCTGACTTCGGTAGAAAAACGAAAGTTAAACGTAACATTCAACTCGCCGGGTATGACATTAGTGGCGCCGGTACCCGCAGTAATATTTGAGATCTGAAAACTGGTCGCAGGAAAAAAATCATTGCCTTGATCCCATACTTCTTGCGCTAGCTCATCAAGTGCTGGCATCGCCAAGTGGATGGGATTGCGCCCTAGATGCGGATAGGCGACATGACCCTGTATGCCTTTGATGGTCAATTGGCAGCCGAGCGATCCACGGCGACCATTTTTAATCACATCGCCACACTGACTGCTGCTCGAGGGTTCACCGACAAGACAGTATTCGGGAGTAATCAGCTGCTGTTGCAACCAGTCAACAACTTTCACCGTGCCATTAGCGGCGATACCCTCTTCATCGCTAGTGATAAGAAATGCGATACGCCCATGATGATCTGGGTGCTTGGCGATAAATTGCTCAACAGCCACTACCATAGCGGCCAGAGAGCCTTTCATATCGGCAGTACCACGTCCGTACAGCTGTCCATCAGCTTCAGTGGGCTGGAAGGGTGGATAGCGCCAATGCTCTTCGGGACCAGTAGGCACAACATCAGTATGTCCGGCAAAACATAGGATAGGACCGCCAGCACCTCGTATAGCCCACAAATTATCGACATCATCAAATCGCAATGGCGTGGTTTCGAAGCCAATTTTTGCTAGACGATCGATCATCAACGTTTGACAGCCATCATCTTCGGGTGTGACTGATTGGCGTGCAACAAGTTGTTTGGTAAGTGCGAGAGTGGCTGAGTCCATGGTATTTTTGCGGGTCTGTAAAAAGGTGCGGTTATTGTAGTGGGCAAATGTATTTCAAGCTATACGCATACCCTGTCGTTTTTGTTCAACCTATGGGCGACTTAGATAAATGGCTTGCTCTATGCTGCCTGCATTTTGATTGGTAAAGCAGGTAAATTTTCTAAGCCCGATAAACAGTCGGTTTGGTTACATAAGCTTATAAAAGATGTTTTTATACCAACTTATCCTTAGCCGCATTGATTTTGGCCGCAAGGTAGTCACTGCCGCCACGATCTGGATGTAATCGCTGCATAAGGCGTCGGTGAGCCTTGATAACATCCTCTTTGCTGGCACCTGGCTCTAACCCCAGAATATTGTAGGCCTCGGCTTCAGAAAAATCGGCAAAATCAGTTGCCTGCTGCTGATCCGAGCCTGCGCCGCTATGCCCGCCGCTACGCATTAAAAATGCCTGTAACAGAACATAGGACTCGCGATCAGTTTGTTTAAGCCAATCTGCTAGTGTTTGCATTTCCTCGCTATTCAGCTGTGATAGGCGTCGACCAACAAACTCCCCCTGAAGAATCTCTCCATCGACCTGACGGCTAGCAAAATTGATCTCCATTAGCAGGGCATTGGTACGAAACTTAGATGGACTTGTTTTAAATCGGCTGAGAATATTAATAAATGGCAGTGCGCGTAGTCCAAAAGCGAACAGCGCTTTGGATAGTGGAATAAGCGCTGCCAGTCCTGCTCCCAGCCAATGCATACGCCCGGTCACTACCAGCACTATAGATAGTCCCAGCACCAACCAAAAGGCACTGCGCCAGATAAATGATCGTCGCTGTTCAGGTTTTAGGCGTTTGATGACCGACCACCAATACCAGATCGAAATAGCAATCGCCACAAGAAGAAGTAATTTAGGCATAGCGTTGATTGTATAAACTTGTTGAGATGCTATAACAATACTAGGTTATCGTGCTCAGAGCGAGTCAGACAGGCTTAAACTTATTAAATTAATAGTCATGGCCGATGATCATCAATAGAGAGTCTAGTTTATAGGGCCTTTTAGAGATTATCACGCGGGTGATTTGCAATCCGGTATAAAAAGCCCTAAAGATAGGGCTTTTTGTTGCTGCCTTACTATTAGCGTGTTTTCAGCACATCCTTTAATTTTTCCGCCATCGCCAACAACGAGGCCTCTGTGGTTTCCCAGTCGACACAGGCGTCAGTAACCGAGACACCGTATTCCATTTCATCAGCATTACTGGATAGCTTTTGGTTACCACCTTTAAGGTGACTCTCAATCATCACCCCGATAATCGATGTATTGCCTTCCAAGATTTGATTGGCAACATTATCGAGCACCAGCGGCTGAAGATTATGATCTTTATTGGAGTTGGCGTGACTGCAGTCGACCATAATATTCGCGGTGATACCTGCGGTTTCTAATTCTTGCTCACAAATCGAAACACTCACTGAATCATAGTTAGGCTTGCCATTACCGCCGCGCAATACGACATGGGCATAGGGGTTGCCACGGGTGGTGATAATAGACACTTTACCCTCAGAATTGATACCGAGAAATCGATGCGGGCTAGCCACTGACTGCAATGCATTGATAGCGACGGTTAAGCTGCCATCAGTGCCATTTTTAAAGCCGACAGAAGAGGATAAACCAGAGGCCATCTCACGATGGGTCTGAGATTCAGTGGTGCGAGCGCCAATGGCAGACCAAGCAATTAAATCTTGCATATATTGCGGCGATATTGGATCCAGCGCCTCGGTTGCAGTAGGTAGGCCAATTTCTAATACATCATGTAAAAGTTGTCGACCAATATGTAGCCCGTCAGTAATTTTGAACGAGTCATTCATATAGGGATCATTAATCAATCCTTTCCAGCCAACTGTGGTGCGTGGTTTCTCAAAATAGACTCGCATTACCACGAGTAAGGTATCGCTGACCTTATCGGCAAGTGTTTTTAATTTAAGCGCGTACTCATTGGCTGCCTTGAGATCATGGATTGAGCAGGGACCCACCACAACAATAACACGGTGGTCTTTGCGCTCAAGAATATCTTCAATCGCTTTACGTCCTACAGAGATAGTTTCTCTGGCTTTATCAGACAAAGGTATTGCCTGTTTCAGTTGTGCCGGAGTAATGAGAATTTCCGGTTGCTCAATATTAATGTTTTCTACAGCCTGGGGGCCCATATTGGTATTCCTGCTAAGGTATTTTGAAAAAGCGCTATTGTACTGAAAAATAAACAGTTATGAAGGTTAATCCAAGCTTACCTCGACAAACAGGGGTATTTGAGGGAAATATAGCGCCCCACGCACAGGGGTAGTATCGATTTGACGATAAAGATTGGCGTAGTGTTGCAGTTGAGCTTGATAAGTTGTCGTTTGTCGAGCGCTAAATACGGCAACTGATTGGTCAGCATTTGGCGCACTAAATTTGTAGTCAATTATCCAACGTACCCCGTCGGTGACAAAAGTCCTATCAATCACAGAGACACCACCGTCGCGACAGCCGGCAACTGCTGCAGAATAGCCCAGTGCCTGCTCACAATGTGCCTGCGTATGAGGCTGCAGAATCCATAGGCCATCATCATCATTAAGCATATTAATCAAGGCTTGGCGCATACTAGCCAGTTCCTGCTCGGAAACAAGCACACCTAACTCTTTAAGCTGCGCTCGCCAGCTAACAGGCATTTTGTTAAGACGTTGCTCAGGCCAAGAGGAGGGACCTTCAGTAGCGATCTGCTTTATGGTGCGATGCATTATGGTACCAAGGTGGGCAAGCCTTGCGTTGTCATCACTGAGCTGTTGACTGTGTTGTTCGCGCTTACGATTACCTTCTACGCCAGTTAAAAGCGTCAGAGTCGGTGCCTGTGGAGGGCAAAAAGTAATCGGCAAGCGACGTTTATGGTGTAAGCCTGAGCGTCTTTCTGAAGGCGCACTATTGGCCTCTACTTGGATTACAGAAAGACTATTATCATCGAGCCCAGTCACAATGGTCTGCCACAGTGAGCTGAGTAAGGATGTTTTTGCCGGCGCTTGCCAGTCTGATCCTTTCTCGGTGACTTGGGCAAATAGATAGAGTTTAGATACGGCTCTGGTGGCCGCTACATAGAGCACTCGAGTATTTTCCAATTGCGTTTTAATCGCCGCTTCATGCTTGAGATAACCATAGATACTGTCATCTTCCTCATCATGGGCTCCCAATGGCGCCATAATTAATGAGGACTCTCCCTGTTGAGTTATAGTCTGTTGCCATCGTAGTAGTGGTTTATCAGGAGACTTGGGACTTCTAGATAGGCTCGGTAGCAACACATGATCAAATTCTAAGCCCTTGGCTTTGTGAATAGTCATGATTTGGATGCTTGGTGTAGTGGCATCCATATCGCCCCTATTAGGCGTAGCGAAAAGTTTGTCTGCAGCCTGCTGGAAACTCTCCCAGTCAGGCAGTGTGCCAGCTACTTGCCAATGCTCAAGCAAGTCAAGAAAGCAACGAACATCGTCAAGCTCTGCGGAGTCTCGCAATGTCGACGGGCCGCCGAGTTGTATCCATAAATGCTCGATAACGTTGCGCAAGCACCCTTTGCCACGCATCTGCCAAGCGTAATGGATACAGGGGATAATGTGTTTAAGTCTGTGGCGAGCATAGGGGGAGAGATTGTTGTTCTCAGTGTAGTCAACCGCCTGCAACTGATGGAGTAGCGCTAAGGGTGTTTTGCCGCTGACTTCAAGAGTGCTGCTAATGATGACTAAATCGTCCAAGCCCAGTCCACAGAAAGGTGCGCGCAATACTGACAGCCAAGCAATACGATCAGCTGGAGATAGCAGAGCTCGAGTCAGCGACAGCATATCCATTACTGGCATTAAACTTTTAAGCGGACTGATATCGATGGCTTGCCAGTTCAGATCCGCGTGGCGCAGAGCTGGAATAATCTGTTGCAAATGACCACGATTGCGCACCAGGATAGCAATACTCTGGTCACTATGATGTCGCTGTATATCGACGCAAATGGCTGCGATCCTTGCTGCCTCAGCCTCAGGATAATCCTTACTATCTTCACAGCTAAAGCCGAAAAACTGCACAGCATTGCCCGCCTCAGGCGCATTGTGCGCTGTA
Source organism: Porticoccaceae bacterium (assembly GCA_002685715.1). GTDB lineage: Bacteria > Pseudomonadota > Gammaproteobacteria > Pseudomonadales > Porticoccaceae > HTCC2207. The sequence continues at coordinate 8,080 of NYXU01000047.1, forward strand.
GATGGCGAATAGGGAATGGCTCCACGCGCACTGTCGGCACGATCTGGAAATGCGTGACCAAAACTATTATTTACCCAGTCAATAATACCTCGCTGCGAACGAAAATTAGTCGATAGGGTAAGCGGGCGGCATTGTACTGGCCCGATAGGGTGCTGTTGCGCTTGTAGAAATAGGCCTACATTAGCATTGCGAAAGCCATAGAGGGATTGCATGGCATCACCAACTAAAAATAAGGTCCTGCCATCATCGGGCTCCCAACCAGCTAATAAATGTTCCAGTAACTGCATCTGCGAGCCGGAGGTGTCTTGAAACTCATCGACAAGAATATGCCTTAAGCTGTAATCGAGGCGTAATGTGATATCAGTGATCTGTTGGTCATGGGGAGACTGTTGCAGTGCATCGAGTGCAGCGAGGGTGATCGCTGGATAATCGCATTGCTCTTGCTGCTTAAAGACCATAGTCAGCTCTGCAGCAAGTGTCGGTAGTAGATAACCCAATGCGTCGAGAATTGTTTGTTGGCTAGTGCTGAGATCTGCATCGGGTAGAAACAGAGTATTGCTAAGTTGTTCCTGAACATCGGTGTTATCTCTACACCAATCTAGCAGGCTTAGCATTCTAGATTTAGTGTGTTGATCTTGCTTAGGAAAGCCCTGAGTCTTGGTTATGCTCTTACGCAACTTAAGGTCTTTAGTCATCATTAGCCCAACAATGGTCTTCCATTGTGTGAGTCCGGTGAAGCTGCTATCCGGTAACTCGACGATACCTTTTAGTTCGACCAATTGTGGGTTCTTGTCCTCCGGCACTTGATTGGCGGCATAATCGACCAATTCAACCAGTTCACCAGCAATGGGTTGTAAGCTTGCCTCTAGCCTAAACAGACTTTCATCAATTAATTGTTCCACGACCTGCTGAAAATACTGATGATTATTGGCGACATTAAAAATAAGTGGTAGCCATTGCTCTCGATTGCTTAAAAGCTCTGATAGCAGTCGCTCACAGCGCTCAATATTATTACCCATGTGCGCGAGTAAAACCGCCACATAACGACCGGTATCAGAATCTTCTTCCAGTTTATCTAACAGGTTGCGTGCAGCGATGCGATAGAGACTGACGATATTGTCACTGGGCTCAGGCAACACTCCAATTTCTGTCTCCAGAGCAAATTGACTGGCAATATAGCGACAGAAACCATCGATCGTTTGAATACGCAGGCGGTTGGGCATATCCATCAGATCCCAGTCCATTTGCTTACTGTGTTCTATCGCGGCTGCCGCTAAATCCCATATCTGCGCCTTATAGGGATCATCAGGCCGAGGATTAATAAGCGCGTCACGCAGTGCATTATGGATACGCAGCGCCATTTCGGCTGCGGCTTTGCGCGTAAACGTAATACACAAAATCTGCTCAGGGCTTTCAACTGTGCGTAGTAATCGCAATACGCGTTGCGTAATCAGGCCAGTCTTGCCAGAGCCTGCCGGTGCAGAGACAATAAAGCTCTGTTGCGGATCAAGAGCTTCTATCCGTGCTGCATTATCGTTCATCAATCAGCCTCTGATATGGATAACTGACCATTAATAGTCGTTAATTCCAAGTAACGATTTAGTGGTAGTAAATACTCTTGAAAATTCAATGCTGCAGAGTCATAAACCTCAATAGTGGCTAATCCAGAGCTAAATTCACGCGCTAGATTTGACAGCGATTTTCGCCATTGTTCGCGTTGTTCCGGCCAGTTATCAATTACCGCTTGTTGATCAAAAAAACTACTCTCTCCAATACCGATAAACTTGATATTACCGCCTTTAATCTGCGCGAAGGCACAGCCGCTGGCCTGAGGGTTAGTCGCCATAATATACAGTGGTAGCTGGGGATCCTTGGGTCTATCACCCTGCCAATGACTTGGCGTAACCTCTCCGCTTTTGTAATCAATAACCAAACTCTGACCATCTATTTGATCAATACGATCAAGCCGCAATGTAATCTGCAGATCGCCGAAATCGACACTGGCTACCTGTTCACGACCTATCACGTCAAAGGCTGGCCGAGACTTCTCATGTGTCAGCCATGCGATGATCAGTTTTTGCAAACGACTGTGTTCCAATTGACGGAAGCGCGACCCAAGCAATACAGGATGCTGAGTCCCAAGTGCTGTCAGGCTTTGTTCAATAACTTGTTCTAGTGCATCGCTTATTTGCTGTTCGTTCAAACTATGCAGGTGCGCAGCGTTGCGCCATTCACCCCATAGACGGTACAAAATATCATGGAGCAGAATGCCACGATCCTTGGCGGTAAGTCCCGCGATCGGTTGCTGCAGTGGTTCGGCCCATAGCCGATGGATAGCAAAGGCATTGAAGGGCATAGAGGATTGATTTTTTAGCAGCATCGATCCCCCCTTTATTTTTTCTCGTTCGGGATTGTAGGCAATGGTTGCCTCAGCCACTAGCTCAGTCTCATCAGGTCTTTCTAACCAATGGGGCTGACGCCTGATGTTGCCTACTAGCTGGTCAAGTGCTACCCGCGTTACATCGAGTACTAGAGGGCTTGCCGTTAACTGCTCTTCGCCACGTAGAAGAGGGTAACTGGCAATCAACCGGCGAGCATTGCTGCGATAATCTCGCCATAGAGCCTTTGCGATATTGAGTTCACGCTCGGGTAGACTGTGGGGCATGGCATGGCAACGCTGAAAATCCGCTGGCAGTAATGGGTTTATATTCACAGCAGCAGGGAAGTTTTGGCTGTGCATACCAAGAATCCACAGCTGATCGAATTTTAGACCAGCGCCCTCAAGGAGGCCAAGAATCTGTAGGGGCGCGTCGCCTGTTTGCGGATGAAAAACAGCATCCTGAGCCATTTGTACAAGGTGCTTGCGAGCGGTAGTTAAGCCCACTTCAATACCAAGGTTATCCAGGCGGCAAAACTGCTCTAGCAAGCGCTGCCAATGTTCGCGCTGTTGATATTCAAAGGTGTTGAGTTTATGGTGGCCGGGCCAGCCTAGATCACTGAGAGAACACTCGAAAAACGCCCGCCATTGGCTGAAACTCTGACGTATTTTGTTGTTTTTACGATGATTGGAGCGACACTCGAAAATCGACTTAAGCTGTACGGCGATGCTGTCTGCATGGGGAGATAACCGCACTGCAGCACTGACATGATTGAGAAACCGCTCGAGGGTAAAATCAAAGGCTTTACACTTTCGGACGGCTAGCTCAATATCAACTAAAACCTGCACAGGTAACTGACTAAAGACAGAATAGGGCGAATAAAGTAATTCCAACCATTGGCTCAAGGGGCGCTGATACTGAAATATGCCTAACAACTCAACCGCACTGCGCACCAGAGTGGTCTCGAGTAGTGAGGTACCTGCTGAAATATTTACCGCTACGTCAACACCCTTTTCAGTCAGGCTCTCAGCAGTTAGTCTGCTTACCTGAGCAAGTGAATGATCAAGTTCAGGTATCACTAGACCGATACGCTGATTGGGGTTGTCAGCCAACTGTTGCGAGGCCCATTGTGTTGCGGCAATTAATTCTTGTTGTGGATCAGCGCAGGCGACTAACCAACCATCTCCGTCAACGGGTTGCGGTGTTATTGGCTGCTGACAATCAGTCGCTTGGGCAATCACCGCTTGCTGTAGGGGAGGCATTGACTGGAAGCCATAGAGCGCGATTTTGTCTTCACCGGCGAGGGCAGATTGGGCAAAACCTTGCGCCACTAATTGCCAACTTGTGGCGATAGTAATCAACTGATTGCGCGATAATAGCTTATTGTAGGCCTCTACCCATTCAATAAACTGCCGACTACTAGGAGTGCTCTTGGGTATCTGCTGCTCAGATAGATTCCAGTTTTGCACTATGCGATGAGTCTCACTGGCTAATTTACTGAATCGACCGTCTGCATAGGTGCTCGCGTCTATAGCCGATTGTGCACCGCAGTCGGCGATCGCACGATCCCAGTAGTAGCGACTCTGCTGTTGTCCGACAATTGCAAGACCGCTGACTAATGCATGGTTTTGGTCTTGCAGTTCATCCCAACAGTGCCGCAACCAGTGATCAATGGAGTAGACTCTGGGTGCGTTCCACACAGCCTTGTGCTGGCGCATCTCAATAGCCCATGATTGAGCAATTTGTGCCGCCAAACGGTGATTGGGTGTCAATATCAGGTTGCCCGCTTCAAGCGGCTCGCGGATGAGGTTAATGTCGATTAACGGTGGCAACATGGCAGAGTTAAAAGGCCTTGATTTATTTCATTCTATAATCGCAAAACAGCGGTGTAATTGACAGAGGGCTGATACAATTATCCAATGCAAACTTCAATTAATCTCAGTTTAGTATTTTGGAGCCTTGGCGGCGTCGCTGTCGGTATGCTGTTGGGTTATGCTCTCAGTCGACTTTTATCGCGTAATCAGCAAATTGCTGAGGTGGCTGAGGTAAAGTCTGCCAACGCTTTGCTGGAACAGCGACTGGTGAGTCAACAGGAGCAATTTGACGCTCAGCTGAAAGTGCTGCAAGAGGCTAAAGTCACACTTGGGCAGGAATTTGAAAATTTGGCCAATCGTATTTTTGATGATAAACAGGCTAAATTTTCGGCTCAGAGTAAAGAGGCCATTGAAAACTCCCTTAGTCCATTGCGGCGGGATATCGGTGATTTTCGTAAACAAGTCGAAACCGTTTACGACAAAGAAAATGCCGATCGTAATAAGTTGGTTGGTCAAATCAGTGAGTTACAAAAGCAGACACTTCAGGTATCTGCCGATGCGGTGAGTTTGGCCAATGCACTGCGCGGTGATAATAAAGCTCAGGGCAACTGGGGCGAATTTGTACTGGAAAAGCTTCTTGAAGACTCAGGTTTAACCAATGGCCGAGAATATGATACTCAGGTTGCACTCAAAGACGAATCCGGTAAGCGGCGCAACCCCGACGTTATAGTGCACCTGCCGGAAGGTCGCGATATTGTTATCGATGCTAAGGTTAGTCTTGTCGATTATGAGGGCTATTTTCATGCCCAAGATGATGATAGCAAAGCCCATTGCTTGGCACAGCATTTGGCCTCAATGCGCGCGCATATAAAAGGGCTCAGCGGTAAAGACTACGAGAATTTAGAAGGGGTTAATAGTCTTGATTTTGTGTTGATCTTTGTGCCAGTTGAAGCGGCATTTATGTTGGCGTTGGACCATGACCCAGATATGATGCGAGATGCTTACGACCGCGGCATTATCCTGGTCAGCCCAAGTACATTGATGGTGACTCTGCGCACAATTAAGAATCTATGGCGCTATGCAGATCAAAACCGTAATGCGCAACTTATTGCCGACAAAGCGGGTGCTCTCTATGATCAGTTTGTGCTGTATATTGACTCTTTGGATGAGGTGGGCCGTTACCTAGACAAAAGTCTGGAGGCTTGGGATACCGCGCGTAAACGATTGTCTACGGGGCGCGGTAATTTAATTCGGCGCAGTGAAGAGCTTAAAAAACTTGGTGCCAAAACCAAAAGAACAATGCCTGCTGATCTAACGGTAGACGATGTTTCCTTACAGCCAGATATTTCCGCTCTCGAAGATGGTAACAATAAATCTGACTGATATTGACGGTTATTGGGATAGTTAATTCTCTAAACTGTTGTGTAACTGAGCCAAACCCAAGGTAAGTTTTAATTACGTATATTGGGCGTTGTTAAAAGCGTTGAGGCTATTTTCTATGGATTATCTTTTGCTCTCGTTCTGGGTGGCTTTAGCAGTGGTTGTGGGGTTGGCCAGCTATGCTGCTTATTTATGGCAAAAACTGCGTGTCCAGCGGGCCAGATTTCAGGCAGAGACTGAACAACTCAAGGCTGATCTGCAGTCTAAAAATCTCAATGCAAGACAGTCAATTCAGATAATCGCGCGGGCGCTACTGCAAAAGGATCTTTCAGATACCGAGGCAGCCATGCGCATAGGTTTTTTGTCACAGCAAGTTATCGCCACCGAGGCTGAAGCAAAGCAGTTTGAGGTGTTTCAACAATTAGCTGAGGCCACGGCCCATATTCCTATTCTAGATGATTGGGCTATGCTGGAGAAATCTGAAAAACGACGTCTTAACGCTGAGCGAAAGACTCTTGAAGCTAACTATGCTGAGTTTATTCAAGCGGGTGCGCAGCAACTAGTTAATATCAGGCTTGATTAAGCAAATCGGCTCAGAAGCACACCTGATTCTAGATGAGCAGTCCAGGGAAATTGGTCAAATACGGCGGCTGCCTCAATGCGATGAGTTTTGCTAATTTGGACAAGATTTTGCGCCAATGTGTTTGGGTTGCAGGAAATATAGAGAATGCGGTCAAACCGACACACCAGTTTCTCCGTGTCGGCATCCAAACCTGCCCGTGGCGGATCGACAAACACAGTCGAAAAGTCATAACTATCGATATCAATATGGGCGAGCCGACGAAAGGGGCGCTGTTTATTGAGTGCTTGCGTGAGCTCTTCGGCAGATAATCGGACCACCTCAATATTATCAATTTGATTAGCGGCAAAATTAGTCAACGCCGAATTCACTGACACCTTGGATATTTCCGTTGCCAGCACTGCATTAAAGTGGCGTGCTAGAGGTGCAGTGAAGTTGCCGTTACCACAATAGAGCTCTAGAAGGTCTCGTTTGTTACTGCCAGCAAGACAGTTACTGGCCCAATTAAGCATCTGGCTATTGATAGTAGCATTGGGCTGGGTAAAGCCAGATTCTACTTGTTGATAACTGTACTGCCGATCACCTACTTGTAGCACCTCGGTAACATAGTCTTGATCTAAAACGAGTTTTTGCTTGCGGCTGCGACCAATAATAGCGGTGTTAAGTTCGCTTTGTAACGCTCTTGCCTCGACCTCCCATTGCTCATCGAGCGGGCGATGATAAATCAAGGTAATTAACGCTTCACCAGAACTGGTGGTGAGAAATTCCGCTGAAAAGCATTTACGACTAAGTGTCTCATTGCCATTAAGAGCCGCTAGCAATGGTGGCATCAATTGATTAATCAACGGTGCGCCAATGGGGAAATCTTGAATAATATAGGGACGTTTTTCACCGGGTCGATTCATAGCATAGTTGACGCGACCATGTTCATGCCAAAGTCGGAATTCAGCACGCATACGAAAGCCCGATGACGGCGAAGGATAAACCGTGGCACTGTCTATCGATACGCCAGCTTCGGCCATAATTTGATAGAAATTAACGAGTTTTCTATCGAGCTGTGACTGATACTGATCGAGATCTTGGTAATCGATACTCATAAATTAGCGAAGGCCTTATCGGTTTTTGCCGCGGCGGCAAAATCATTCAGGTGCAAACCACCAATACTGTGAGACCACCAGCTTACCGTCACCGAGCCATACTCCAACACTAACGTGGGGTGATGATCATTGGCCTCAGCAATCTCAGTTATTAGTCTGGCAAAGCCCATGGCGGCAACGAAATTGGCCATAGGGAAGCGCCGCTGTAACTGCAAAATGCCATTGATATCGCTGACCTGCCAGTTGGCAACTTGCGGTTGTAGGTGTGCTATTTCAGAGTCAGTTAAGCGCTGCGCGGTTTTATGCGTCGCTTTACCTTGCATGGCGCAGAGTTCGTTAGTGCTAAAGGCTTTCATAAGCAGTTCTTAGGCTTTGGTAAACCGGCAAGTAGAGCAACCGATTTTGCTGGACTACCGGGAAACTTTTCATTGAGATACAGGCTTCGACCTTTTTCTACCCCTAGGCTAGAAGACACTGATTTACACAGCGGCCTCATTGAGGGCGAAAAACCAAACTCATCAAAAAACATTCTAGCTACTAGCAGTACTTGGATATGCTCTTCGGTTAGCCTAATTTTCAGCTCGGCGGCTCTGACATTAGCCTGCTCAACGGTCCAGTCTGGGAGGTTGCTGAGGTAGGTTGGCTTATCACTCATGGTATAAAAGCTCTGTGATTAAAAAGCTCTGGGATTAAAAAAAGCCCTACTATAGAGCAGGGCTTTTTATTATAACGCACTTGCCAGATTGAGCGGCGTGCTTAATCGTCGCCCATAACACCAAAGATCTGCAACAAGCTAAGAAACAGGTTGTAGATCATGACAAATAAGGTCACGGTGGCGGAGATGTAATTACGCTCTCCGCCATGAATAATCGCACTGGTTTGCCACATAATGATCGCCGAGGATAACAGGGCAAATACGGCACTCACGGTGAGAGATAATGCAGGAATCTGCAAGAAATAGTTGGCGATCGCCGCAACAAAGGCTACCAACATACCGGTCATCAAAAACCCAGTCATAAAGTTCAAATTCTTTTTAGTGGTCAACACATAGGCTGAGGCAGCAAAGAAAATTAGTGCTGTGGAGCCCAGCGCCGAGATAATAGGCTCAGCCCCCTTAACGGCTAAAAACATACTCAGGATAGGGCCCAGAGTAAAGCCTAACCAGCCGGTAAGAGCAAAAACCCAGGCTATACCGCTGGCGTTATTTTTATTTTTCTCAACCATCCATAAACAAACAAAGTAGGGGAGAAGGGTCCACAAACCGAAGAAAGGTGCATTAATGGCCATAGCAACACCGGCCATGACTGCGCTAAACGCCAAGGTGACGCTGAGTAGAAGGTAAGTATTACGCAGTACTTTAACAACGCTGGGGTCTAGTGCTGTGCTTTCAATACCTTGAGGCATGGCCTTGGTGCGGTACTTATCAGTTTCCATATCGAAATCCTAAATTGATTAACTTTGATTAAACCCGATTAACATCGATTCAACTCGACTAAATATTTGATAGCTCAATAATACCTATTGTAATCACAATAGCCAATACTCGTTTTACCTACTGAGCTTATTTTTGGTTCACTGCAGCTATCTTAAAGCTTTGTAGATCGTAGCCACTTGCATCCATACGCAACACCCAGCCAATATCATGCCAATCGCCCAGCACAATGCGCTCTCCGCCTTTATGCTGGTGTCGGTCAGGCCGGTGGGTATGGCCATGGATTAGGGTTGGGACATTATGTCGTTGTAGTGCCTGCTCCACGGCCTGATTATTGACATCCATAATAGCACTGGCTTTATTGCTATTGGCCATTGCGCTCTTAACACGTAATTTACTGGCGATTCGCTGACGTCGCTTAAGGGGTAATCGGTTGAACAAAAACTGCCACAGGGGATTGCGCGCATGGCGCCGGAAGCGCTGATAGGCACGATCATCGGTGCATAACGAGTCACCGTGCATTACCAGTGCTCGGTGGCCATAGGCCTCAACAATATGTTCCTCTTCGATAAGGCTGGCACCGGTGTTGATAGCGAATCGCGAACCAATAAGAAAGTCGCGGTTGCCGGTTTGCACCCACACTGAAACGCCAGCATCGCAAAGGTTGCGCAGCGCAGTTTGCACTTGGTGACTTAACTCTGAGGGGTCATCATCACCAATCCACGCCTCAAATAGATCGCCGAGAATATAGAGCGCAGACGCTTTACTAGCCTGTTGCTGCAAGAAAAGCAAAAACGCCCGGGTTATTGCCGGGCGTTCTGGTGAAAGATGGAGGTCCGATATAAACAGCGTAGCCATAGTCAAATGTAGCAATAGTCAAATAGTGATTTTTATCGATCGTTATAGGCGTTGCTGACAATGGTTTCAGTGATTTCGATTGGTTCGATTGGCACATCGCTATGATGCCCTGCACTGCCCGTGTCCACCGCTTTAATACGATTGACAACATCTATCCCTTCAACCACCTTGCCAAATACAGCGTAACCCCAACCTTGCATGGTTTTACTGCTGTGATTTAAGAACCCATTGTCAGCGACATTGATAAAGAATTGTGATGATGCTGAGTGAGGTTCGTTAGTGCGAGCCATTGCCAGCGTGCCAATATCATTGGCAAGACCGTTATCGGCCTCATTTTCGATCGGTTCACGACCATGTTTCTCATCCATATCTTTGTCCATTCCACCACCTTGGACCATAAAGCCGTCAATTACCCGATGAAAAATAGTGCCGGTGTAAAAGTCGTCTCTGGCGTATTGTAAAAAATTAGCCGCAGATTTTGGCGCGTTATCGAAATCTAGCTCTACTGATAAGTCGCCCATTGTGGTACGAAAAGTAATCATAGGGAATCCGTCTGTGAAATGAGTGGTTGTATGGGCGACATTTTAGTTTGTCACTGCTGGAATTTAAACAAATGTTTAGCATTTTTGTCGTTTGCATGGGCTTTTTGTTTATTGCCTGTCGCCTGAACGTTATAATCGCCTGCTGAAATTTTCGGTAAGACAATAAACCTATGACTGATCCTGATAAGCCTATCAACTTTATCCAGCAAGTAATTAATCATGACCTAGAATCGGGTTTGGTTGATAGAGTAATTACTCGATTTCCGCCCGAGCCCAACGGTTACTTGCATATAGGTCATGCCAAATCTATCTGTGTTAATTTTGGCTTGGCTGAGCAGTATGCCGGTGGTTGTAATCTGCGCTTTGACGATACCAATCCTGAAAAAGAAGATGAAGAATACGTCAATGCCATAATCGACGATGTTCGCTGGTTAGGCTTTCAGTGGCAGGGGGATATCTGTTACGCATCGGATTATTTTGATCAGTTATACAGCTGGGCTAAGTACCTAATTACCCAGGGTAAGGCCTACATATGTGAGCTTAATAGTGAGGATATGCGTGCCTTTCGTGGCACATTGACTGAGCCGGGTAAGAACAGTCCTTTCAGAGAACGCCCAGCGTTGGAGAGTCTCAATTTATTGGAAGAGATGAAAACAGGGCAGATAGATGAGGGCCGTATGACATTACGCGCCAAGATTGATATGGCATCGCCCAATATCAATATGCGCGACCCAGTGATGTACCGGATTAAAAAAATGGCTCATCAGCGCACCGGTGAGCTGTGGAATATTTACCCGTCCTATGATTTTGCCCACGGTCAGGAAGATGCCATTGAAGGGGTAAGTCACTCGATTTGTACTTTGGAGTTTGCCGCCAATCGTCCGCTCTATGAATGGTTTGTCGATAATTTGCCATTGCCATCGCAGCCGCGTCAATATGAGTTTGGACGGCTCAACCTTAACTATACAGTGACTAGTAAGCGCAAACTGAAACAGTTGGTTGATGAAAGCTATGTTGAAGGCTGGGACGACCCGCGCATGCCAACGATCAGTGGCCTGCGTCGTCGCGGTGTCAGTCCTCAGGCAATTCGCTCATTCTGCGACAGTCTGGCGGTGGCAAAGACCGATGGCGTGGTAGATATGGCGCAGTTCGAGCATTTTATTCGCGATGATTTAAACACCAATGCTAGCAGAGCCATGTGCGTTATTAATCCATTGTTGGTGACATTAACCAATTATGGGGCAGATAAAAGCGAACGATTTGTAGTAGCAGGCCATCCTAATCGAGATGATTTAGCCGACAGAAATCTACCCTTTGGTCATCAAATCTATATAGACCGCAATGACTTTAGTGAAGATATCAGTCTATCTAGGAAAAAATTTAAACGCCTGGTGATTGGCGACTATGTGCGCTTGCGCAGTGCTTATATTATTCGTGCCGACGACCTGATTAAGGATGACTCTGGGGAGATTACTGAGATAATTGGCTCTATTGTCGATGATACTGTAGGTAAAGATGCACCAGAGGGTATAAGGCCGAGGGGTGTTATTCATTGGGTTTCAGCCACAGACTGCGCTGACTGCACAGTGAAAATCTATGATCGACTGTTCAATAAGGCGGCACCAGATGCGGACGAAGAAAGCTTTCTTGAGCATATTAATCCTAACTCTCTAACCCTGATTGAAGGCTGTAAGGCGGAGTTAGGTCTGGCTAATGCATCGGCCGGTGATCATTATCAGTTTGAGCGCGAAGGGTATTTCACCCGCGATAGTAAAAGTGACTCATTGGTGTTTAATTGCACTATTGGATTGCGGGACAATTGGAAAATTTAAATGAGTTTAGTTTTATATAACAGTCTAACCAAAGCCAAACAACCATTTGTTCCTCTGGACCCAGAGCGAGTAACTATGTATGTCTGTGGCCCCACGGTATATAACTTTGTGCATATTGGTAATGCCAGACCGGCGGTGGTTTTTGACACCTTATTCCGCGTACTGCAAAGGCTGTATCCACAAGTCGTATACGCACGTAATATCACTGATATAGACGATAAAATTATGAATACCGCTGNAGAGCTAGGCGAGGATATTAGCCAATTATCGACGCGTTTCGCTNAGGCTTACTTTGATGATATGAGTGCTCTCAACTGTCTTGAACCCAGTATCGTGCCCTACGCAACGGCTCATATTCCCGAAATGATCAGTATGGTTCAGCGTCTAGTGGATAAGGGCCATGCCTATGTGGCCGAAGGCAATGTCCTGTTTGCCGTCGAGTCGATGGCCGACTATGGCGCGCTATCGGGGCGTTCTTTGGAGGATATGATGGCTGGTGCTCGTGTTGAGATTGCCAGTTACAAGCGTTATGCCGGCGATTTTGTTCTTTGGAAGCCCTCTACAGATCATGAGCCTGGCTGGGATAGTCCTTGGGGCCGAGGTCGGCCCGGTTGGCATTTGGAATGCTCGGCAATGATTGAAAAGCATCTAGGTGTGACCATTGATATCCATGCTGGTGGGCAAGATTTGATTTTCCCTCATCATGAGAATGAGATTGCCCAGAGTTGCTGTGCACATGATGGTCAGCCATTTGCCAATTACTGGTTGCACAATGGCTTTATCAATATTGATGGCGAAAAGATGTCGAAGTCTCTGGGTAATTTTCGCATGGTCAATGATTTGCTTAAGCAGTATCCGGGTGAGGTGCTGCGCTACGTTATTCTGTCTTCTCATTACCGTTCAGAGCAGAATTTTGGTAAAGACTTACTTGATAGCGCATGGCGCTCACTGGATAGTTTGTATGGCTATTTGCGTGGACTTCCTGAAACTGAGGCTGTTATCGATCGAGACAGCATTNGTTTTAAGGCATTGCTCGATGACCTTAATACGCCAGTGGCGATNAGTGAGCTCTATCGTTTAGCCAAGGAAATGCATACGGCCTCTGACAGCGAAAAGGCCGCATTGCACAGTGAGTTGATGGGGCTTGCCGAGTTGATGGGTCTTTTGCAGCAGGATCCAGAGCAGTGGTTCAAACAGTCTCGAGATGGTGAAGCAGAGTCAATTAGTGAGGCTGAGATCGAGCGGTTAATAGCCAAACGACAACAGGCNAAAGCCGATAAGGACTACGCCGGTGCGGACCAGGTGCGTGAGCAGCTACTTGAGCAAGGTGTTGTGCTTGAGGACAGCCGAGAGGGAACCAGTTGGCGCCGCAGTTAGTCCGGTAGGTCTGCGTTGAGCATCGCCTCAATTTCGAAGGTCTCCAGCATATCGACACCCCTGCGTAATAGGTCATTGGCTAGTGCTGGGGTGGCCACCTCGTAAGCAACTAATCGCGCATTAGATAGTATCCCGATCTGTTCCAGCCGGCAGTCCGTGGGAATAATATTGTGGTCGGTAAAAATATAATCAGGTTGTGCTGCTACCACATCAGTAATGGATAGATCCACCCAGTTTTTTAGCACCACGCCAACCAAGGGCCAGCCCGCCTGTCTGGCGTTAATAGCCAATGGATAATCAAAGCTCATAATTACGGTTTGCGCGGCAACGGGTTGCAGAATCTGTTGCACTGTTGTGCTTATTAGTTCACGGCCACAGTGTTCGATTGATTCTTCTTTAATTTCAATAAAGGCCGTGACCTGAGGATTAGCAAGCAGAATATCGACTATTGTCTCTAGTGGAGAAATTGTCTCGTTTTCAAAAGCGCGCCCCAATCTACTCGGTTCACAGGCGGGGTAGGTTAATAATTTTTCTCGCGTGGTAGAGAAAACCTGTACCGGCGCACCGCTTACCCGCTGCAAGTCAGTATCATGATAAATAATAGGTAGCTTATCGCTGCTAAATTGCACATCTAACTCAATAAACAGGGCCCCAGCGGCAATGGCTTGGTTAAGAGAAAGAGCGGTATTCTCCGGATATTGACCCTGATAACCGCGATGGGCTACTAACTTACTGGGGTGGATCATAATTAAACACCTGATTCATTCCTGAGGGGGCTAATGGTATCCTTGTGTTACTACGAATCAAAGGAATAACCAATGTCCCCAGTGCTCTTCGAAGTGCGCGATAATGTCGCACTGATTACTCTTAATAATCCAGATAAGCGCAATATGCTAAGCCTAGAGGTATGTCGGCTTATTGTCGATGCTGTTTCACAGGCGGAACAGCATCCAGAGGTTAAAGCCCTTATTGTTACCGGTAATGGCCCTGCTTTCTGTGCTGGTGGCCAACTCACCGATCTAACCCCTGATCAGCAGACCCTTGAATCTATTTATAGTGGTTTTCTGAGTATCGCAAATTCCACCTTGCCGACCATTGCGGCGATTAACGGACCCGCTGTGGGTGCGGGCTTTAATATGGCAGTGGGCTGCGACGTGCGCATTGTGACCGAGCGGGCTCGATTTGAACCGCGTTTCTTTGGCTTGGGATTGCACCCGGGAGGTGGTAATACCTGGATGTTGCGTCAATTAGTTAACTGGAATACCGCAGCTGGAATGTTACTTTTTTCACAGTCTATCAGTGGTCGCGAGGCCGTGGATAAAGGGTTGGCATGGAAATGTGTTGAAGCGGATAAGTTAGTTGATGAGGCATTTGCATTTACCGCCAATATTCGTCACTTACCTAAAGAGCTGCTGTTGAGGACTAAAGAGACGTTACGACAAGCAGGTGGCACCAATAGTCATCAGGAAATACTCGATAGGGAAACCACAGAGCAAATATGGTCGATTAACCAGCCCTTCGCGCGAGAGGCAATAGATGCAATGATCAATAAGATCAGCAGTAAGTAGTAAGATCTTTATCAACGACTGTAGATTGCCAGGATAAGTGATAGATAAAAAGAGGGTTTAAATGGGGTGGACGACGGGGATTGAACCCGCGACCACCGGAATCACAATCCGGGGCTCTACCAACTGAGCTACGTCCACCATTAAAC
>NYXU01000008.1 GCA_002685715.1 Porticoccaceae bacterium
ACTGTAGAAATGTCCCGGCTGCTCCCCTGAAAAACGTCCTGCTCCTTGCGCCACAGTATCAAAAGTAAATGTCGAGGACATAACGATAGGGGGATTGAGCGCACCCTCATGATCATTACTGTTATAGCCGGAATGAACAGAGCGGGTAGCAAAGGATAGCTTGGTATTTTTATCTGCACACATAGCATTTTGTCCGGAATATTTTAAGTTATCGTAACCCTATTGATCAGGTTAAATCTCCTTTTTAAGTTTGCTGAATGGGTAATAAATAGCTATATTCACCACAATTAATATAATCTTAGGTGAATTATGCCAATTACAAAACTTGATGCTATGGACCGGCGCATACTTGAGCAGATTCAGGCTGACGGCAGCATCAGCAATCTAGAATTAGCCGAACGTGTTGGCCTATCTCCCTCCCCTTGTGCACGCAGAGTTAAACTACTCCAAGAGAGCGGNATTATCAGTCGCCAAATTACCCTGCTTGATCAGAACAANTTAGGGTTGCCCATCAGCATCTATATTTCCGTAAGCCTAGATCACCAGAGCCCCGANCGTCTGAGCAATTTTGATAATAAGATCAGTGGCTGGCCAGAGGTTATTGAATGNTCATTGATTACCGGCAGCGACACAGACTACCTGCTTAAAGTGGTTATGCCAGATATGGATTATTACCAGCGGTTTTTACTCGATAAGCTTAATCAAGTTGAAGGAGTCAGTAGCATTAGGACTAGTTTTGTCTTGCGCCGAGTACTACAGAGAACAGAGATGCCGCTANATCATATTTAGTCAGCTAGCCAATCGCTANGTGATTATTTNCGNTTATTGNCTGGATCATTGCGTTTGCTGTACTTCACCACTTTTTTNCGCTTCACCGCCTGCTTATCCTTGGCTTTTATCGCTTTGNTTTTATAGGGGTTATCNCCGGTGCGNTATTCCACCTTAACTGGCGTACCATGNAAGCCCAACTCACGACGGAATATTTTTTCTAGATAGCGNGTGTATTGNGCNGGAACNGATTCNGTCTGATTACCATGAATAATAATCACCGGTGGGTTGCGNCCACCGGCATGGGCNAAACGCAATTTAATCCGNCGGCCGTGCACCATCGGNGGCTGATGCTCCTCTACCGCACCCTCCAATACCTTNGTTAAGCGCGATGCNCTCAATGTATCCGTTGCCGCCGAATANGCCGCACCGATTGAGTCATAGAGGTTGCCCACGCCAGTGCCATGCAGTGCCGANATAAAGTGCACATCAGCGAACTCAGCAAAACGTAGGCGGCGTTTAATATCTGCTTTAATTTTCTCGCGNTNCTCNGNNNCTANTCCATCCCANTTATTNATNCCAACCACCAAGCCGCGACCCGCATCGATAACCGANCCCATCAGGTGCAAATCCTGCTCTACCAATCCCTCTTGAGCATCTACAAGCAATATCACAACATTGGCATCATCAATGGCCTGCAGCGTTTTAACAATGGAGAATTTCTCTACCGCTAATTTAATATTTTTGCGCTTACGAATGCCGGCGGTATCAATTAATGTGTACTCTTGACCATGGCGCTCGTAGTCAATATAGACACTGTCCCTTGTAGTGCCGGCCTCATCATAGACGACCACGCGATCTTCACCCAGCAGACGGTTAACCAGTGTCGACTTACCCACATTGGGGCGACCCACTACACCGATCTTAATACTGTTTAAACCGCTATTATCTGGCTCAACATATTCTGGGAATGGCTCGAGGAGCTCCTCCATCATTGAGCGCACACCACGACCNTGGGTNGCNGTAGTCGGAAACATGCCGGAGAAGCCNAACTGATAAAAATCAGCCAGTGCTTCCGCCGGATCCAAGCCATCGATTTTATTGGCGACCAAATAAACTTTGCGGTTTTTCTGCCGCAGTTTCTCAGCGATCATATAGTCCGCCGCTATAATCCCNGAACGGCAGTCNACAATAAACAGGACAATATCGGCCTCATCCATCGCCAGTANCGACTGTTCGGCCATNCCCGCATCAATACCCTGCTCCTCGCCACTAATACCACCAGTATCGATAACCATAAAACGCCGGTTATACATNTCTCCATCACCGTACTTACGGTCGCGGGTNAAACCGGAATAATTGGCCACCAATGCATCTCGACTGCGTGTGAGNCGATTAAANAAAGTCGATTTNCCAACATTGGGGCGCCCCACTAGGGCGATAACAGGGATCATAAAATAAGGCGATGCCGCAGGATTTAGTTGCGGCATTTTACTGTAGTTTGCTGTGCTTAACACCCTAGAATATTGGGTTTAATTAACATGCAATATCAATAGCTTCATTAACCCATCATAGCTTTTGCGCGTCATTGCCATAGTTAGCATCTGAGTGCGGACAGATCACCAGGGCAAGGCATCCAAATCAACATTACCGCCAGTAAGAATTATCGCCACGCGCTTACCCTGAAACTGCTCTGGTTGATCCATGATGGCAGCTAACGGCACAGCACAGGATGGCTCTACGATAACCTTAAGCCGCGTCCAAATCAGCCGCATTGCTTCAATAATCCGCGCTTCAGAGCAGAGCAAAATATCATCTACCGACTCACGGATAACATCAAAGTTACGCACCCCCACAGTGGCCCGCAAACCATCGGCAATGGTGTTGGGAGTAAACTCAGCTAGCCTACTACCGCGATTAAAGCCCAACCAAGCATCATTGGCTTGCTCTGGTTCCGCGCCGATCACCTGCGCACTGGACAGCGCTTTAACACAGATACCTGTGCCACCTAGCAGACCCCCTCCACCAATGGGTGCCATAACAATATCCACCGGCTGTTCAATCTGTTCAAGTAGCTCCAACGCTGCCGTGCCCTGCCCAGCAATAATTACATCACTATCATAGGGGTGGACCAGATTTAAGCTGTGCTCTGCGATCAGTTGAGTTACGGTATCTTCCCGCGCCGCCATGNTNGGCTGACAAANTTCAATNGTNGCGCCATAGCCGGCCACCGCGGCTTTTTTAACCTCAGGGGCATTGCTGGGCATAACCACTGTGCATGGGCTATTTTTAAGTGCCGCGGCCCACGCCAGTGCAGCACCATGGTTACCCGACGAATGGGTGATGACGCCTTGCTGCATAATCGCATTATCCATTGAAACAACGGCATTACAGGCACCACGGGCTTTAAAGGCACCAATTTTCTGTAAATTTTCGGCTTTAAAAAATAACTCACAACCAATGATTTTATTGAGTGCACGACTCTGCAGAACGGGCGTGCAGTGGATATATGGCTGTATGCGTTTATGCGCCTGTTGAATATCGTCAATGGTTATGTTCATTGCGCCAGTTTAGTCGAAACAGGCACTATCTGGCGACTAAAACTATTGCCTAACGATCTAACCAGTAAGATCAAAACAGGCTGAGTAGTTTATCTCCGCAAATACCCGAGCATCTGCGGAGATAAGTGTTGGAGAGAATGGGTTTGAGGATAGATTTACAGCTTGCGACCTCTATTGGCAGCAATCCTTAAGCGCAAGGCATTAAGCTTAATAAAGCCCTCGGCATCTGCCTGATCATAGGCACCGCCATCATCGTCAAAGGTAGCGATATTGGCATCGAACAAACTATCGTCTGATCTGCGCCCGACAACAGTCACATTGCCTTTATACAGTTTAATCCGCACCTCGCCATTGACCACNTCCTGACTTTGGTCGATAGCGCTTTGCAACATCAAACGCTCGGGTGCCCACCAGTAGCCGTTGTAGATAAGCTTGGCATAACGCGGCATTAGCTCATCCTTCATATGCGCCACTTCGCGATCCAGCGTCAATGACTCTATAGCGCGGTGTGCTTTCATCATCACAGTGCCGGCGGGCGTTTCATAACAGCCACGCGACTTCATGCCCACATAACGATTTTCAACAATATCCAAACGTCCAACGCCATTGGCACCGGCCACCTTATTTAAATATTCAATCACCGTTGCCGCGGACATTGCCTCACCATCAATAGCGACAATATCTCCCTTGTGGTAAGTCAGCGTTAGATAGGTCGCCTGATCTGGCGCCTGTTCNGGAGAGACTGTCCAGCGCCACATTTCATCCTCGGCTTCTGACCANGGNTCTTCGAGATTGCCGCCCTCATAAGAGATATGCAATAAGTTGGCGTCCATGGAGAAAGGAGACTTTTTGCCACGCTTCATTTCCACAGGAATTTTATGCTGCGCNCAGTANTCCATCAGNTTATCGCGAGAATTNAAGTCCCANTCACGCCATGGCGCNATCACTTTNATNCCGGGCTTTAATGCATAGGCGCCCANTTCAAAACGCACCTGATCATTACCTTTACCGGTGGCNCCATGAGAAATAGCATCAGCGCCAGTTTNATTGGCAATTTCAATCAGTCGNTTNGCGATTAANGGGCGNGCAATGGAAGTNCCGAGTAAATACTCACCCTCATAAATGGTATTGGCGCGAAACATAGGAAACACATAGTCGCGGGCATACTCTTCGCGCAGATCATCGATATAAATTTCTTTAACCCCCAGAGCCTCGGCTTTGGCGCGCGCAGGCTCTACCTCCTCGCCCTGACCGATATCGGCGGTGAAGGTAACCACCTCACATTGATACTCTTCCTGCAGCCATTTCACAATCACTGAGGTATCTAGGCCGCCCGAATAGGCGAGTACGACTTTATTAACCGATGACACGTTGCATAATCCTGTACTGGGAAATTTAAGGCGGCAATTTTACATTAATTTATCCGGCTTGTGTGTCGTTTAGCGTTGTAACTGCTTGATGATACCAAGTTCGCCATTATCAAATAATTGATAACCCTGATCGGCAAAGCTTTTCAACAGAGGCGCGTCGGGAAAACTGTAATAACCCGCCTCACCTAACTGCGCACGGGCACTTAGCGCTTTACCCTCCTGTAATGTCGTTACTGCTGAGACGATCTGCTGACAACCAGCAGAATATAGTTGCAATGTATTAAGTAAATAAGACTGCTGAAGATTAAGCGGCCGTTTGGCAATCGAAATAATATCACCATTATCGATACCGCTATTTTGAATAAAATGCAGTGTCGAACCAATTTCAGCCCGTTGATCAAGCATCGCTCTAAAGGTTGCCATAACACCGCGGTAGTCGGGTAACAGACCAGAGTGCAAATTGATGACACCGTATTTCGCTAGGTTAATCACTTGATCACCGATAATCAGGCCAAAGCGAATCGATACAATCAACTCTGGCTCTGTCGCCTTGATACGTGCCAGCCCCTCAACACTGTTAACGCGGTTAGCGATATCAGTAAATCCTTGCAAATAACAACCTGCCTGCGCGGCCAAGTCATCAAAACTGTGGTCACTAGATGCCATAATATCTTGTTCAAACTTTGCCAGTGCCAGTAGTGGTGACGCAAGATACTCATCTTTACCGACTTTTTCCGAGATAAAGATCGACAGCTTATGATCACTGAGTTGGCTGATAAGCCGACTTAACGCTAGGTGGCTGGCAAGATCTCGATTGGTCAGTAGGGTAATTTTCATGGGCTTACTTTTCCATAAATACTCGTATGACGCCAGCATTTCCGGTAGCATTCAACTGTCAACAACGGACCCTCTTTCCATGGATCAAATCAGCCTTATTTTGCCGGACGACTGGCACCTCCATCTGCGTGATGACCGCGCACTAGAAACTTCTGTGCCGGCGGCGGCCCGCGGTTTTGGGCGCGGTATTATTATGCCTAACCTNACCCCGCCGGTAACCACCGTTGCCCAAGCGGCGGCATACAAAGAGCGCATACTGGCGCAACGCCCCGAAGGGTCGGATTGGGAACCACTTATGGTGCTCTACCTGACCGACAATACTGACCCCGCGGAAATTCGCGCAGCTAAAGACTGCGGCTTTATTCAGGGGTGCAAATACTACCCTGCCGGNGCCACCACCAACTCAGATTCCGGTGTCACCGATCTNGCNAATATCAGCGCTGTACTAGAGACCATGCAAGAAGTCGGTATGATCTTGCAATTGCATGGAGAGGTGACAGCCAATGAAATTGATATATTTGATCGCGAGGCAGAATTTATCGATCGTCACCTGCGTGGTCTCGTGGCGCAGTATCCCGATCTAAAAATAATCTTCGAACATATCACCACAGCGCAGGCGGCCCAATTTGTCGCCGATGCCGGTGATAATGTTGCCGCCACTATCACGCCGCAGCATTTATTATTTAATCGCAATGATATGTTGGTCGGTGGTATTCGCCCGCACTTGTTTTGCTTACCTATTTTAAAACGTGATATTCATCAGCAGGCACTGATAGAAGCCGCCACCAGTGGCGATCCGTCATTTTTTCTCGGTACCGATTCTGCACCGCATATTCAGGGTCGCAAAGAAAGCGCTTGTGGTTGTGCCGGCTGTTTTAGTCATCATGCAGCGATTGAACTCTATGCAGAGGTATTCGACCAAGCCGGTGCACTGGATAAGCTAGAGAGCTTTGCCAGCGTCTATGGTGCTGACTTTTATAATCTGCCACGTAACAGCCGTAAAATCACCTTACGGCGTCAATCTTGGCAACTGCCCGAGGCTATACCTTTTGATGGCTCGCAGTTAATACCACTCGGTGCTGGCACGCACCTAAACTGGCAGATGAGTCTGTAATGGATATGCCTGATGCACTACTGCAGCCCTCGCTGATGGCAAAACGCTTTCGCGGTTTTTTGCCTGTCGTAGTGGATGTTGAAACCGGCGGCTTTAATGCTGACACCAATGCGTTATTGGAGATTGCCGCGGTTATTTTAGAGATGGATGAGCAGGGTAATCTGCAAATCAAAGAGAGTTACAGTAAAAATATAGAGCCCTTCCCCGGCGCGGTGGTTGAGCAAGCAGCACTGGAATTTACTGGTATTGATATTTACGACCCTGAACGGGAGCCTGAGGAGGAGAGCGAAGCGCTGCGTGAAATTTTTAGGCCGATTCGCAAAGAAGTTAGCGATACCGGCTGCACCAGAGCTATTATGGTGGCCCATAATGCCCACTTTGATCTAGGTTTTGTCAATGCAGCAATTAACCGCAATCAGATTAAACGCAGCCCTTTCCACCCCTTTTCTTGTTTTGATACTTCCAGTTTGGCTGGATTGGCCTATGGTCAGACAGTACTGGCGAAAGCTTGCCAAGCGGCAGATATTGAATTTAATAACCGCGATGCCCACAGTGCCCTTTACGATACGATAAAAACAGCCGAACTATTTTGCAAAATAGTTAATCGCTGGAAAGCGTTAGGCGGCTGGCCCATCGCCTAAATTAGGCAGCTTATTTTTTTAGCCAGAAATCGGCTTTTTCAATACCAACTTTTTGCGGGTCAAACACTGGATCCAAGCCTTGCTGCAGTTGCTGTTCATAATCGCTTAACGCCAACATCGCCGGCTTCTGCAGAATAAGAATTGCGATAATATTTAACCAAGCCATAAGACCGACACCAATATCACCCAATGCCCAAGCAATATTGGCACTCTTTAAGCCGCCATACATCACCGAAGTAAGTACCAGAGCCTTNAGAAATAACACCAACCAAGGGCGATGAACCTTGCGATTAATAAACATAACATTGGTTTCAGCAATGTAGTAGTAGGCAATCACTGTAGTGAAAGCAAAAAACAACAATGAAATAGCTAAAATACCACTGCCAAAGCCCGGTAGCACCGTATCAAAGGCACTCTGTACAAAGGCGGGACCCGCTTCATAACCTGATAGACCCTCATACAACATAGCGCCCTCTGCACCCTGCACATTGTACAGACCAGTCATTAAGATCATAAAGGCGGTTGCCGTACAGATTAATAGCGTATCAACATAAACAGAAAAGGACTGCACCAAGCCCTGCTTGGCGGGATGCGATACCTCAGCCGCTGCCGCAGCATGCGGCGCAGTACCCTGACCTGCTTCATTAGAGTAAACGCCGCGCTTAACTCCCCATTGCACCGCCATGCCAATAATGGCACCGAAGCCTGCATCCAGACCAAATGCGCTATTAATAATTAGCGTCACCACTGCTGGGAACTGCCCTATATTGGCGGCCATTACCATAAAAGCAATGACGATATAGCCGAGCGCCATAAATGGCACCACCACTTGGGTAAAGTGGGCAATTCGCTTCACACCACCAAAGATAATTAAGGCAACGCCGAGGGCAATAAATGATGCGGTGNCTAATGGCGGCACNGACCAGGCATTATCCATNGCTGCAACAATACTATTNGCCTGAANACCCGGTAGNCANAAACCCACGGCAATAATGGTAGANGCNGCAAATAGCCAAGCGTACCAGTTCTGCCCCATNGCTTTTTCAATATAGTANGCGGGGCCACCACGGTATTCGCCATTNTCGTCTTTTTCTTTNTAGATCTGNGCCANNGTGGCCTCTACATAAGCGGTCGATGCCCCCAAAAACGCCACCATCCACATCCAGAACACAGCACCGGGGCCACCCATGGCAATGGCCGTGGCGACACCGGCAATATTCCCTGTGCCCACGCGACCGGACAGTGACATGGCCAGTGCTTGAAAAGAGGAGACACCGGAGTCAGAACTGCGCCCTTGGAACATCAATGTGAGCATATGGCGGAAGTGCCGTACCTGCAGAAATCGGGTGCGCAGGGAAAAATACAGTCCCGTGCCCAGACATAAATAGATAAGTGCTGAACTCCAGATAATACTATTGAGTTGACCTAGCAACGCTTCCAAGATGATTCCCCTGTGTCATTATTCTATGCTTTTATCTGCTCTGGCGAACAGATCATCGGCACTGTTTAAAAACGCATCACCAGAGCGGCCGCTGGCAAAAAGTAATGCGGGCGGCTGTAGTGTACTCGAATACTCTGGGAATGGGGAAAACTCTCCCCAACGTCTCATTTCTACCACCAATCCGATAGTCACCAGCAAGCCGACACAGCATGCGCTGGTTATCCAGCGGGAGCGCACACTGAGATTGGTGGCCAAGGCTAAATTAGCACTGAACAGCACAAAGACGATAGCCAATGACGTCAACCGTTGTATATGCTCGCCAAACAGTAGCAGGTTAACATTGTAATTGAGCGTCACCAGCAGCCAGTCAGTTGCCGAGAATAATAGGGTCGCCAGCAATAACAAGCTGTACTGCCCTAGCAGGTGCGATTCATGCCGAATCAACCGTCCAACCAGCGCCCAAAACAATGCACCGGCCAAAATAACCAGCTGGGCACCCAATAGCATGGGAATAACATTTTTCCATTCCCATGCCACCGCGGTGGTGACATAAATAGCGACTAACTCGGTGATAAATACCGCAATAAATAATGGCAACCAGATTGCCAGACGGTTGAGTCGACTGGACTCTAACTCTAATCGATGTAGTAGCTTGGTCTGTTCCACCGCATGATCAGTAGCGACAATGCGCAACCGAGTGCGGCCAATTTTTATCTCAGAACCAGAGGCAAAGACCCCGTCAATATCTCCCCGCTTGCAGACCACCTGCACACCATTAAGGCTGTTTAAATCCTCAATGGCCCAACCCTGGTCCGTAGCATTCAGTCGCAGATGCTGTGGCGAAATATGGGGATCGGACAGTACAATATCGTTTGTGTAACCACGACCTACAGTAACCTCATCAGACTCAACACGAAATCGCTTGCGGCTTTTCCCCGCCCAACCCAGTACCTCTATCACTACCGCCATTGGGAGACCTCCATAAACCTGCGCGCAAATCGGAGGCTGTTTTCTCTGCTCACCCCAGCCAGAGTAAAGTGGCTTATAAAGGCTTTATCACTGTTATCCACGCTACCCTGTAAAAACACAGTGTCATAGAGCCCCGGGTAGTCTTTGTAGGCACGGGTGCACAACACGGTTTTGCTCTGACGTTGGCTGGCACTAGAGATAAAATCATGATCACAGTGAAACTCACTGACATCATCCTCAGTGGCGCGATTGCCCGGAGCAAAATCACCAAATAGATTTTCATAGACAGCGTAAAACTGCCAGCTGTTGAGCTTATCGGCCTCGAGCCAGAAAAACTGATACTCCAATATTCCGGTTTCAAATCCTGCATTGAGATAGATATTGTCTTCACTGCGACAACTGCGTTCAGCACTGAGGAACTGCGCCTTGCTATTGGTATTATTAGAGCCTCCCCAACACTTTACAAATGGGGGTAGTTCCTGCAATACCTGCGCTTGACCCAGTGCGATAGACTGCCAGTCGGCGGCGAGTAACTGAGTCATTTTTTGCTGTTGATCAGCCTGCAGTTGACTGCCGATATAGTCAGCCACTTCGGTAACCGCGCTACCCCGTTGCTGATAATCAACAACCAGTTGTTGCAACCTCGCGGTCGGCACCAGAAAGCTAATTTGATTTCCCGCAGTAGCGACGTTAATGCCAATAACCTGCCCCTGCTGGTTCAATGTCGGCCCGCCACTCATACCGGAGTTTAACGACCCAGTAAAATGCACTCTAGGGTAGTAAGAGGTGGTATTAATGCCATTGTAGGTGCCCGGAACTACAGTTAAACCCAAATCCAATGGGTTACCCAATGCAAAAACCGGTACACCAACTTCAGGTTCAATGCTGGCTAGGGCAATCGGCTGACTGACCATTTGCTCAGCCTTAACCAGGGCTAAATCATTAATCACATCGACATCAACCAGTGTCAGCACACCCGCCTGATTAGTTTCCGTAAGATATTCAATACGGTACTGATCGGGCTCGCTGGCAGCTAATTCAATAACATGGTAATTGGTCGCTATCAGGCCGTTATGATCAATGGCAAACCCCGAACCTATAGCGCTTTTGCTACCCGAGGTCAGATCAATCAGTCGAATCTGTAATATGGCGGAGCGGTTTTCAGCAAATAATTGACGAGCGACTTCCACATCTGCAGCAGCAGTAATGGTATTGAACAGCAATAGAAAAAAACAGCAGAGCGACAAAGATTGTCTTGTAAGGGTTGGCAAGGACATACTCCAGTAACAGGTAAAACAACAGCCTATGAGCAATTTTGGTCGATTTATGTACGAAACGCTAACAATTACAAGATCATTTATCTATTTGTCCTGCAAACTAAGCCCGATTTGATACAGTTGCTTTTTATCACCGCCTGTTATTTTGGCGGTGACAGAGGCCGCTTTGGCCAATGGCAGTTCCTTGAGCAATAAACTCAGTATCTTTTCAGCATCGACAGAGACAGTATCCATTGCATCTTCATAACCACCGATTGCCAACACAATCTCGCCACGCTGCTGATTGCTATCTGCCTGCACTTGATCGAGTACCTCAGCGACAGTGCCGTGCAGATAGGTTTCAAATGTCTTAGTGATTTCACGCGCCATAAAAGCGGGTCGCTCAGGACCCAATACCGCCACCATATCGACCAGAGTATCAGTGATACGATGTGGTGCCTCATAACAAACTAGCGTCTCAGTGGTCGTTTTTAAGTCTTTCAGTGCGCTTAGACGCTGACTATTTTTCGCCGGCAAAAAGCCGATAAATTTAAATTTGTCGGTGGGCAATCCAGCGACACTGAGCGCAGCGATAACCGCACTGGCACCAGGAATGGGTATCACGCTAATACCTTGAGAGCGCGCCTCAGCCACTAACCTGTAACCAGGATCGGAAATCAATGGCGTGCCGGCATCTGAAATCAACGCAACATCGTCACCAGCAGCCAATCTTTTGATCAGGTTACCACTGGATCTTTTGTCCGTGTGATCATGATAGGCGACACAGGGTTTATCGATATTAAAGTGGTCGAGTAGTTTTTTGCTATGGCGAGTATCCTCGCAGGCGATTACACTGACTTCATTGAGTGTCGCTATGGCTCGGGGTACCATATCACCCAGATTGCCTATGGGTGTGGCGACTATATACAACGTACCGGATTGAAGAGAATTCATGAATAAACGCTTTTTGCTATTAGTTGCTTACGCTGGGTGCATCTTAGCCTTTATTAGTGGCTGTGCGCCAACCACAACAGTGGAAACTGTGTCTGCGCCGGTCAGTCAAATTGAATCAACTGACAGCTCAACACTCAGCCGGGCACAGAATCTTTTGCAACAGGCGCAAACTGACCAACAGCCCGATGGCCTATTACTCGACGCTGCCACGCTGTTTTTAGCTGCTGGCGATGCCCAAGCCAGCCAAGAAGCTCTACTAACCGTTGATGCGCAGCAACTCAGTAATCTCGACTATAGCCGGTACATTATATTACAGGCCCGCTGTAGTCTGGCGCTTAACAATGCCGCTGACGCCTTCGATTATCTACAGCAGCAACGGTTTCTTGATATCAGCGCGGCCTTTGATGCAGAACGGCAACGACAAACCATTCAGCTGCAAGCTGAAATTGATCGAGCTCTGGGTAACGTAGAACAGTCGCTGCAACAGTATATTCGCTTGGCCGCGCTTAGCAGAGGGCAAAAAAATACCCGGGCTGTGCACGACCAATTATGGTTCCAGTTGAATATGCAGCCATTTAGCTATTTACAACAGGGGCAAAATCACAGTGACAATGCACTGGCCGGTTGGCTGCAACTGGCAGAACTACACCGGCGCTATCAGCTCAATCACAGTGCCCATCAACTGGCTTACAATGACTGGCGGCAACGCTGGAGAACCCACCCTGCCGCAAAGGTGCCGCCATCGGCGATCATAAACTATCACAAATCCGCGTCGACACCTCAACAGATAGGTCTGCTACTGCCACTGCAGGGCCAGTATGAGACGCCCAGTTATACCTTGCTCGATGGTTTTATGAGCGCCTACTATCATTTATTGGCGCAGGATCAGCAAACTGATGAAACCATGCCTGAAATACGCCTCTATGACAGTAGCGCTGAATCTATGGCGAAAGCATATAATGATGCCATAGAGGATGGTGCGGATATTATTATTGGGCCCATGCGCCGCTCTGAAGTCGAGAGTCTGCTACCTCTTGAAGCCCTGCCTGTACCCACGATTAGTCTCAATCGTATCGACAGTGATGATCAATCACAGCCGCAAAATCTCTATCAATTTGGTTTATCTCCATTAGATGAAGTACGCCACATTGCCGATCGCGCCTGGCTGAAGAATCAACGCAATGTCTTGGTCGTGGCCCCTGATAATGGTTGGGGCAATAGAGCCACGGCCTTTTTCAATAAATACTGGCATCGCAAAGGGGGCACTGTTTTAAGTCAGGTCAGCTACCCAGCAGCGATAAAAGACTTCACACCC
>NYXU01000048.1 GCA_002685715.1 Porticoccaceae bacterium
GAGTACAGTCGGGCAAATGCTGATGAATAACATTGACTTGGGCCTGTTTAAGCTTGTCCACAAAAGCGAGACCCTCATCTCTTAACACATCGTATTCTGCGGTAACGATCAAAGTATCTGGTATGGCGCTGGTATCTTTGCAAGCCATCGGATCTGCACTAAGCACCAGATCAGTAATACCCTCCGGCAAATAGTGATTACGAAACAGTTGCATGGTTTTTTCGGTTAACAACAGGCCTTTGCCAAAGCGTTTAATAGACTCATAGCCGAAAGTTGTATCGACCCAAGGATAGAGCAAAAACTGGAAGTCTGGTGACACGGCCAATTGCCCTGAGACTACTTCTTTAAAAGTCTGCATAGCCACCACCGCTGACAAATTACCGCCGGCGCTATCACCACCAAGGCCAATTCGAGTGTCTTGGATGCCTAGCTCAGCGCGATGCTCTACAACCCAGTTCCATGCCGTGAGACCATCCGCAATAGGACCGGGAAATGGACTCTCTGGGGCACGCCTATAATCCACAGCGATTACATTAATCCCCGCCTCCCCTGCCATCAAGCTACAGAAGCTATGATGACTCTCAAGGCTACCAATCACGTAACCACCGCCATGGAAATATACCATAGTTAACGTCGGCACTGTGTTGATCGGCCGGTAAAGTCTGATAGGGAGACTGTGCTTAGCGACCTTTATCAGTCTATCTTCAGTACTGATATCGGATCTTATACCACTGCCAAACCATTGATCATAGCGATCATAAATATATCGCATTTTGGCCAGAGGCAATTGAGACAACCCGGGGCCAAGATTGCCTAATGCACAAAGAATTCGCTGGCCTGTAATTAATGTCATTGAGTAATCACTTGCTGTTAACCTTATTGAAACTACCGCAATCCAACTGCGTTGGCAATGCATATCATAACTTGCAGAGTTGACTGACCTAACCTCAATACAAGCTCAGCTAAACCTTAATCAACACCTATAAAAGCAAGCTTATTAAAAATCAGAGACTAAAAAAAGGCCGCCCACAATGATGGGCGGCCTTACCGAATTAATCGGATATTTTTTAGCTAGGTGAACACAGCATCAGACATTCGTCATTCTATCTTCAAGCTGGCTTCTTAGAAGCTTAAAGTCACCATAGCATTGAATATGGTTGTTACTGTGCACTAGTCTCCTCTGAGCTTTTGTTAGCCGCTTTAATAGCGTTTTTGGCAGTTTCATTGTACAAAACGCTGTGCGACTTTTTGGTTCCAGCTCTGTCAATAGCTCCCATACGAACCAGCGTAAGATTATCGCTTTGATCATCCGTCACCTCTTTAAAGAAGTATGCACGGTGTTTGCTCTGAATATCTCCAGGTACCTCAACTCGCACAATCTCTATAACAATGTTTAGCAGTTTCTCCTTAAACCACGAACCAGTAGAACCATCTCGAGTATATGAAGAATCCTTATCCGAAACCTTATAAAAATAAACACGTCCAGACTTTTTCGATTCGCTGTCATTATATTCAAACTGAAATGCGACATCAGCCTCTTTGATGAACTTGTCGCCGACGTTGTTGAGACTACTACTATTTTTATTTTCTTCGTATTTATTCAATATTAATAACTCATTTAATGATCTCGTAGGGTTGTTAGAAGATGCACCTTTTTGGTAACCGTTATACGCTTTATCAAGTGTATAAGTATCTTTCTTATATCTAGTGACGGTGACTAATACCTGAGAATCACTTGGAAAATTTCCTTCTAAGAGGTAATCGTTATCACAATCTTGCACAATCAGCGACTGATTTTCCAACGCTAGCTTATGCTTAACTGTCACTACCACAGACTTATCATCGCCTAACCAGAGATTACCTTTCTTATCGAATGTATATGCAACTCCATTATCTAGATCAAGCTCCTTAAAAGCTTTATCTTTTCGCACATAGGTCATAGGATTATCCCCGAAAGAATTGGCATATTCCTTAAGCCAATCTTTCAAGTCATGCTCTGAATAAGACAATTTATTATCTTCTAATTTAAAGCTACTCAACCCAGAAACTTTTTTATGTAGCCATGTTCCACATAACCCTTCCCTGATTCCAATACCTTCCTCCAAGTAGTTTTTTAGAACTTTGGTTTTATATTGAGCTATAACATCTCTGTAACCCATCGCTCTATCAAAGTCGTCTTTATTTCGTTCTATATAGCCTTGTACGTCCACTGTAGATAAATCAACTGTACTATCACCTGCGGACGATAATGCAGATTTAATTTCTGATAGAAGCCAATCGGCAACTTTAGCGTTTCCCATAAAATGGTTATATGCGCCTTCGGCCTGTTTTGACTCCACAGCTTGCCCACCAACATCATTAAACTCATCCCTTATTGAGGCGAAAAGACCAACTAGCTGCTTAGCTTTATCATGCAAACGCTTGCCATTTTCATCATTCGCCTTGTCTTGCATTGCAATGTAGTCTGCATAAACGAAATCTTTATTACCTATATCTAAATCAGTATTTACTATTTCTTCCGCTTCGCTTTTGGACAGTGACTTAGCTTGCATAAGCCCAACAACCATTGACGTAAAGGGTGTAATATTGGCCATCGATTTTTTCCAAGGGGCGGATAGTCCATAGCCTTTTTCTACTGGATTGCGCGCGTCAGTATCTTTTGTTCTATCGGGCTCAGCAAAGGCCAATAAATTATACTGTTTATCCTCAATTGCCTTTGGCAAACTAATGCTATAACCACCCTCAGAATCAGTTCTTGAATGGGGATCAGTATTATCGCAACGACCATTCTCATTTGCATCGACACAGACTAAGGCATCTTGTAGGTAACCATCGATCACCTTTCCTGTAATCGTTATGCCTTTACCACTGTAGGTGATACCGAGTGCATCAGTAGCATCCGATGTCGATTTTGCATCTTTGCCACCAGATCCACATCCCACCAATGTAATAGTTACTATAAAAAAAATAAAAAATTTTTCGATGGTTTTCATCGCTAAAACACTCCATGTTTTTGATTGAAAAAATGTTACCTAAACGGTCCTATATACTAGGTAATCTTGTATATAGCTAGGTATTAGGTGAGTCGGAAAAATGCTCGCACGCCTTATTCGCTAATCCCATTTATGCTGACAACTACGATTGCTTGTTGACCCTGCGTATATCCATCTCAGTCAGTGTAAACCAATTTGCGCGATGGCGGTTTGTAGGAATTAATGGATTAGATAATAGCTTCATTTAAGTTAAGCGATCAGCAAGGCCTAGGCGTCACCGCCAATATCTGCGAAAGTCGCTGTTTATCTGCTGATAAATCAACCAAAGGCTTCAAACTACTATAAAATGTCGGTCAGTCTGGTAACTGCGGCCTACTAACTTACATAATGCAATACCAGTTGACGAGGCAGGACAAGATTGCCAAAGAATATTTTATGCACGAGCTAACTAGTTATTAAACATGTCGCCCGATAACCCCAAATCATTGGAAATCTCTAGGAAATTTTGCGTAGCGCCGATGATGGATTGGACCGACCGCCACTGCCGCTACTTTATGCGCCTTATCAGCCAGCATGCCGTGCTCTATACAGAGATGATTACGACCGGTGCCATTCTCCATGGCGATACCCATCACCATCTGCACATGGATGCATTTGAGCATCCCGTGGCACTGCAATTGGGCGGCAGTGATCCGGCTGATTTAGCCAAGGCCTGTGCCTTGGCCAGTCGCTATAACTATGCTGAGATCAATCTTAACTGCGGCTGCCCCAGTGATCGGGTGCAGAATGGAATGTTTGGCGCCGTTATGATGAAGAATGCGCAGATTACCGCAGATTGTGTGGCGGCTATGCAGGATGCGGTGGATTTACCTATTACCGTTAAGCACCGTATTGGGGTTGATGATTTCGATAGCTATGACTTTCTCTGTGAGTTTGTCGATAAGGTGGCGCAAAGTGGCTGTCTAACCTTTCTAGTGCATGCGCGTAAAGCTTGGCTAAAAGGCCTTAGCCCGAAACAAAATCGCGAAATTCCGGAACTCAATTACCAACGGGTCTATCAATTAAAGACGGATTTTCCGCAGTTGGAAATTATTATTAATGGCGGCGTCACTACATTGGCCCAATCTGTGGGGCATCTTGAGCATCTCGATGGGGTTATGGTGGGTCGTGAGGCCTATACCAACCCCTACTTACTGGCGACTGTTGACCAGCAAATCTATGACTCGACTGAGCCTGTTATCAGCCGCGAAAAAATCGCTGAAGCCTTTGTTAATTATGTGGATAATGAGCTGTCGAAAGGTACAAAATTACAGGCCATGACCCGACATATTTTAGGGCTTTTTCACGGGATGCCCGGCGCCAGACAATACCGGCGGCATATTAGTGAAAACGCGTACAAACCCGATGCGACCATTGATGTATTGACCACCGCTCTGGCAAAAACAACAGCATTTTAAATCTAGGACTCTATCTCCATGACCAATAAAAGCAAGCTAGCCCAACTAAAAGAAATGACTACTGTAGTGGCCGATACTGGTGATTTTGACGCTATTGCTCAGTATGCACCGGAAGATGCGACAACCAATCCCTCTCTGTTATTAAAGGCGGCGCAGATGCCCGCGTACCGAGGATTAGTTGAAGAGGTAATTGAGTCGGTAACCGGTGGCAAACTATCTTCTGACGAGCAGTTATCCGCCTGTATGGACAAACTAGCAGTGAGTTTTGGGGAGAAAATTTTGGCTACCATCCCGGGTCGGGTATCCACTGAAGTTGATGCACGACTTTCCTTTGACTGCGCAGGGTCCATTGCCAAGGCGCGACAACTGATTGCGCTCTACGAACAGGCAGGCATTGGCAAGGAGCGGGTGTTGATTAAAATGGCCTCCACCTGGGAGGGTATCCGAGCCGCACAACAGCTGGAGAAAGAAGGCATTAACTGCAATCTAACATTGCTATTTAACTTCACCCAAGCGGTGGCCGCCGCTGATGCCGGTGCCTATCTTATCTCTCCGTTTGTCGGCCGCATCCTCGATTGGTACAAGGCCAATACCGGTCTTACCGACTATGCTCCCGCCGACGATCCCGGCGTGCAATCGGTTACGCGAATTTTTAACTATTACAAGCAATGCGGATACGACACTGTAGTAATGGGTGCGAGCTTTCGCAATACCGAGGAAATAACCGAACTGGCTGGCTGTGACCGTTTAACTATTAGCCCACAATTGCTGCAGGCCTTGGATGATGATTATGGCGTGCTTGAGCGCAAATTAGACCCTGAATCGACGGGTGATAAAATTCATTATCGGCTCGGTGGTGAAGCGGCTTTCCGCTATGAACTCAATGATGATCCTATGGCGACAGAAAAACTTTCAGATGGTATTCGAGCCTTTGTTGCCGACCAAGTTAAATTGGAAACATGGTTGCGAGACATTCAGTTATGATCAGCAAGATTAAAGGCTTCTTTGCTAAAAATGTCCTCGAGGCAGAGGATGCTGCGGTTAAAACGGAACAATTAGCTGCAGCTGCCCTGCTGGTCGAGGTTATGGTGATTGATGGCAATTTGGACGAACAGGAACTGACATCCATTAGCCAAACCCTATGTCAAATTTTGGCGCTCTCTGGCGAGCAGGTTGATGAACTAATACGCTTATCTCGAGATGAGGTAGCCGAGGCCACATCGTTGTATCAGTTTACCCGTGAGATTAATACCCATTTCAATGCTGAGCAGAAAATGAATCTGCTGACCGCCATGTGGCGTGTGGCTTTTGCCGACGGTTATCTCGATAAGCATGAGGAGAGCATCATTCGTCGTGTTGCTGATCTACTGCATATCCTGCACAGCGACTATATCCGCTGCAAACTAGCTGCTAGAGACCATAACTGATAGCGCAAGAAAAGACTGCGACCAAAGAGCTAATAGAGATTTATTGGCGGCGTTTGTCTCTGGAGTGTTTTAAAACTCACTTATTATTAAAGCCATAAAATCACTTATTCGCGCTACTGCGCGCCATTATCAACTCAGTGATCTTGAGCACGGCCTGCACCGGACGGAATACGAATATTATCGATTAATTGCTGTACTGTTGCTGGCGGTTCAGCAGTGAACCTAGATACGCCTACAGAGACAGCGAAATTAATCAACATGCCAATCGCACCTATGCCCTCAGGTGATATACCAAACAACCAATTATCAGCAATATTGGCCGCGGGGTTTACAAACTTAAAATAGACGATATAGCCGAAGGTAAATAGCAGGCCTGATAACATTCCGGCAATCGCACCTTGTTTATTCATCCGCCGATAGAATATCCCCAATAAAATGCATGGGAATAGCGACGCTGCGGCTAAACCAAATGCAAACGCAATCACCTCTGCCACAAACCCTGGGGGGTTGATCCCCAGATAACCGGCTACAACAATGGCAATGGCAGCAGCAAGTCGCGCATAGCGTAGTTCTTGTTTGTCGCTGATATTGGGCATTAAGGTTTTCTTCAAAAGATCATGTGATATCGAGGTAGAAACCACCAGTAATAGCCCCGCCGCAGTGGAGAGTGCCGCAGCCAAGCCACCTGCAGCCACCAGAGCAATCACCCAACTCGGCAGATTGGCAATCTCCGGATTCGCTAGCACCATAATATCGCGGTCGACATATATCTCATTGGTGTTGGCCAATGGTGCATTGGACACCATTCGCTCACCATAACTGCCCTGCTCACCATTAAATTGTGGCTTGCCACTAAAAGGCGCGCCTAAGCCATACTGAATTCGACCATCGTCGTTTTTATCTTGCCAGGCGATTAGACCTGTATCCTCCCAGGTTCTAACCCAGGCAGGTGCACTGGCATACTCTGTGTTCTGCACGGTCTCAATAAAATTGAGCCGCGCAAAAGCAGCGACCGCCGGCGCCGTGGTGTAGAGCAAGGCAATAAATACCAGCGCGTAACCAGCAGATAGCCGCGCATCAGATACCTTAGGTACGGTAAAGAAGCGGACAATTACGTGGGGTAGACCCGCAGTACCAACCATTAATGCCATGGTGATGGCGAAAATATCTACGCTACTCTTGCTACTCTCGGTATAAGGGTTAAACCCTAAATCGATCAGTGTTTGATCAAGCTTGTGCAATACGGGTATTCCAGAGCCATCAGCCACATCTGCGCCGAGTCCAAGCTGTGGAACAGGGTTTCCGGTAATCATAATCGAGATAAAAATTGCTGGGACTAAATAGGCAAAGATCAGCACACAAAACTGTGCTACCTGCGTGTAGGTGATTCCTTTCATACCTCCCAAAACAGCATAGAAAAACACAACACACATGCCGATAACCACACCGACATTAATATCCACTTCAAGAAAACGTGAAAACACTACCCCTACGCCGCGCATCTGTCCCGCCACATAGGTAAAGGAAATAAACAGCAAGCAGATCACGGCCACAACGCGTGCAGTGCGAGAGTAATAGCGCTCACCCACAAAATCGGGCACCGTAAACTGACCAAATTTGCGCAAATAGGGTGCCAGTAACAATGCCAGTAACACATAGCCGCCTGTCCAACCCATCAGATAAACTGAGGCATCGTAACCACTAAAAGCGATAATGCCAGCCATGGAAATAAATGAAGCGGCACTCATCCAATCTGCCGCTGTCGCCATACCATTGGCTATCGGGTGAACCCCCCCATCGGCAACATAAAATTCAGATGTCGATCCGGCCCGCGCCCATATCGCAATACCGATGTAGACACTAAAAGACAGCCCTACAAATAAATAACTGAGCATTTGTGTAGTCATGGCAGTCATCCTTGTGGCTTGTCGTCATCGACACCATACTTACGATCGATTTGCTTCATTTTAAAAGAATAATAAAAAATCAATATAACAAAGACGTAGATCGACCCCTGCTGAGCCCACCAAAAACCCAGTTTAAAACCAAAGAAACTCAACTGATTAAGGTTATCGACAAATAGAATGCCAAAGCCAAATGACACTACAAACCATATACTCAACAGCTTTGCCAATAATCTGAGATTGGCCTGCCAATAACTTAACTGATTGCCATTTGCATCAGTTTGGATCAGGAGCTCTCTCTGTTGACCAGAACGGTCAGACTGTTTTGATGATAAATTATTTTCCGACACCGTCATCTTTTGGTCCTCTTATCGGGACTAATTTTTAAAAAACGCTGTCCTATCCTTGAGCGGTCAGCGCCACTACCCTTCCAATATCCACCGAGAATTTGCGATTGGCGATGAGCAATAAATGCTACATCGTAGTTCCCCGCAATAGCCCCCTTGAGAAATAACCCAGCCAGCCAATATTCAGAGGCCATTTTTTTAGCCTGAGAGTTATATCGGCTTCAGCCCTGAGTCCACGTCCAAATTCTGCCCACGGTGGCGAAGATAATGGTCCATTAGGGTAATTGCGAGCATTGCCTCAGCGATCGGTACGGCACGAATGCCAACGCAGGGGTCATGGCGACCGGTGGTAATTACTTCAGCGGACTGACCGGTGGTATCAATCGACTGCCCTGGTATCCGGATACTCGATGTAGGCTTAAGCGCTAGATGGGCAACAATATCCTGACCGGAGGAAATACCGCCCAATACACCACCTGAATTATTAGACAGAAAGCCATCGGGAGATAGCTCATCACGATGCTCAGTGCCCTTCTGTGCAACCACATCAAAACCGGCCCCCAATTCAACACCCTTAACGGCATTGATGCCCATCAGGCTATGTGCCAGCTCGGCATCAAGGCGATCAAATACTGGCTCACCCAATCCTACGGGCATATTTTTGGCGACCACGGTGACCTTGGCGCCAATCGAATCACCCTCTTTACTCAGCGCCTGCATATAAGTTTCAAGCTCAGAGATCTTATCGGCATCAGGAAAAAAGAATGGATTATTTTCGATTGTGGCTTGATCAAAGTTTTCCGCGACAATCGGGCCAAGCTGAGAGACATAACCAAAAATCTCTATACCCAAGCGTTCTTTAAGGTACTTTTTTGCGATGCCTCCGGCAGCAACGCGCATTGCCGTTTCACGCGCGGAACTGCGCCCACCACCACGATAGTCACGCTCGCCATACTTTTGATGGTAGGTATAATCTGCATGAGAAGGCCTAAATAAGTCTTTGATTTTACTGTAGTCTTTTGATTTTTGATCTTTGTTCTCAATCATCATGCCAATCGCGGTACCCGTTGTTTTACCCTCGAACACACCGGAGAGAATTTTAACTTCATCGTCTTCTTTTCTCTGCGTGGTATAGCGCGACTGGCCGGGTTTACGGCGATCCAAATCAGGCTGTAAATCAGCGGTACTGATTTCTAATCCAGGGGGACAGCCATCAACAATACAACCAATGGCCAACCCATGACTCTCACCAAAACTGGTTACGGTAAATAATTTTCCTATGGAATTTCCGGACATACTGTTCTCATACTGAATTAAGTGGCTATAAACAAAGACGAGATTATACGTAAATTAGGCAAAAGATTCCCGACATTCGACAAGCTGCTGCTGCGTAAGCACAAAAACACCGGCATCACCTTCAGTGAACGTCAACCATAGAAATGGGACGGTGGGAAAAGCCTGCTCCAGTGCTACGGATGAATTACCCACTTCTACCACCAGCACACCCTGGTCGGTAAGATACTGTGCCGCTTCTCGTAACAGGCGTCGGGTAAAATCTAGGCCATCAGCACCAGAGGCCAACGCTAATTCAGGCTCATGCTGATACTCCTTAGGCATGGTTGCTAGATCCGTAGCATCGACATAGGGAGGGTTGCTGACAATAAGATCAAAGCGCTGTCCATTAAGATCTTCAAAGAGGTCGGATTGCACTGCAACCACACGATCGCCCACCTCATGTTGGGCAATATTCATATGCGCTATAGTTAAGGCTTCAGCGGAGATATCACTTAATACCACCTGCGCCTGTTCAAATGCATAAGCACAGGCAATACCAATGCAGCCACTGCCTGTGCATAAATCGAGAACACTGTCAGGTCCGACCTCGCACCAAGGCTGAAAACCATTGTAGATAAGCTCTGCTAGCGGTGAGCGAGGAATAATGACACGTTGATCTACTCTGAATGCAAGCCCACAAAACCATGCTGTTCCGGTCAAATAAGGCGCGGGAATACGCTCATTCACCCGACGCTGAAATAGCGCTTCGACATCGGACTGCTGCTGGGCGGTAAGTACTTTTGATAATACTGATCGATCTGCGTCTGGTGGCAGATCGAGCACGAAGGTTAGCAGATAAACTGCCTCATCCCAGGCATTGGTGGTTCCGTGACCGTAAAACAGGCCCTGGGATTCAAATAGTCGCTCACCTGACTCAAGCATGGTTGCAACCGTTATTGGCTGTGATTTTTGTGGGGCTTTAGTCATTGCGATTTCTTCGTCTTCGGATGTCCATTATTTTACCTATGAAACTAGTAATGGTCTTTACTTTGTTGGAAAATGCACGGGTAAAAACAATAATGTTTTATAAAAGGAATGACCATGAAAGAGCATTACGCCAAAATTATCGAGAGTACTGGCGAAGATATTACCCGCGCAGGTTTATTGGATACACCTAAGCGAGCGGCCACGGCTTTTGCTTACCTCACCAGTGGTTATGAAATGGATTTAGATGAGGTGGTGAACAATGCACTATTTCCCTCTGATTCAGAAGAAATGGTCATAGTAAAAGATATTGAGCTTTTTTCCCTCTGCGAGCACCATTTACTTCCCTTTATCGGCAAATGTCACGTTGCCTACATCCCCAATGGTAAAGTTTTAGGGCTATCTAAGGTGGCCAGAGTGGTCGATATGTTTGCTCGCCGCTTGCAAATACAAGAGGCACTGGCGCAGCAAGTGGCCTCGACGATTCAAGAAGTGACTGAGGCTCGTGGCGTCGCTGTTATCGTAGAAGCTAAACATATGTGTATGATGATGCGTGGTGTTGAAAAACAGAATTCCTCAATGAAAACCTCTGCCATGCTTGGTAGTTTCCGCACTGAACAGGCAACTCGCACTGAATTTTTAGCGCTACTCAACAATCAGTAACTTATCCAAAAACACCCGATATTGCCCAGCAATATCGGGTTTCTAGTAACACCATTGCGTCGCTCGATAGTGCCTCGTAACTTAGATAACCGCGCAACCTCACTGTTGTACTTAACCTTATCCAAACAATGGCTGTAATTGTTCTGCCACCTGCTCAGCTTGCCCTTCCAAATGCAGATGATGAGAACCCACTATTCGCACAATCTGCATTTGCGGCACCCACTCAAAGGCCGCTGTATACTTGTCATCAGGTTTAAACGCAGTATTTTCAGCCCGAATTAATACTACCGGTGCCCGAATCGCTGTTAAAAAACTTTGGATATTGTCTGATGATAACTTAATCATTGATGCAGCCTTAAGACGTTGGTCATTGCGCCAGTAGAAAAAACCATCGGACTCTACTACGCCTCGTTCGGCTAAGATAGCCGCAGCGTCATATTCAAGTGGTACAAAGCCTTTGACTCGCGCCTGAACCGCCCCCTCATAGTCTTCAAATACGGTTGGCGAAGCTACACCGAACCGGTTGTTTTCATGAATCGCCCTGGCAATATGCTTGGCCATATTAATCGCTTCAGTAGGTGGCGGCATAAAGCCATCAATCATCGCCAACCGATCGATCCGCTCTGGAAATGTGCCGGCTACTAGCCCTGAAATAACCGCGCCACGAGAGTGGCCCATCAAACTGAAGGTTTCCCAGCCCATTTGATCAGCTACCGCCATCACATCGGCAATATCGCGCCATATATCATAACCAGAGTCCTGAGAACGAAAATCACTAAGGCCATGACCGGCTAAATCTAGAGCAATCACATGCAGATCTTTCATATAGGGCAACATACGATCAAAGCTATTGGCATTATCCAACCAGCCATGCAACGCAATAACGGGAGGGTAACCTGAACGACCCCATTCTTTGGCTTTTAGTGTAAGCCCCTTATGATCAAAACTACGCTCTCTTATAAACTCAATCGACATAATGATTCCAGTGTAAAGTTGCCATTCCCTGCGCGGGATAATCCATTGACAGTGAAGCGAGACTCGCTGTGCCCATGGAATTAACGGTCTCTCCGGTTAAGTAATCAATTAACATATCAACCAATGGCAAATGACTAACCAACAGGACATTGCTCGCTTGATGCTGTTGCAAAAATGTCTCTACGCGTCGCAGACTGCCGTGCGGTGCGAGATCGTCTAACCATTCAATTGATTTTACTGCTGTTGCTTGAGTTACAATCTCCGTTGTCTGCACTGCCCTGACATAGGGACTGCTTACCACAACCTCCACTGCACTTATTTCCTGATAATGCCTCAATGCTTGTCGATGCACCTGTTCACGGCCAAGGGCAGAGAGTTGTCGACATTGATCAGGGCCACCCAGATCAGCATCACCATGGCGTAAGATCAGCAGTTGCACAGCAATTAAGGATTTTTATCGTTAGTGCCGTCCTCAGCAGTAAATGAAGGCACATCCTCGTCAATGGCATCATCAACCTCAACAAACTCAGCATCATCAACGGTTTCTGCCGCGCGTACTTGGTATCCTTCAGAGGGGTCTATCAACGGCCACTCATCGAAAGGAAATGGTTTATTTTCCGT
This sequence comes from Porticoccaceae bacterium, assembly GCA_002685715.1. Taxonomy (GTDB): domain Bacteria; phylum Pseudomonadota; class Gammaproteobacteria; order Pseudomonadales; family Porticoccaceae; genus HTCC2207. The sequence goes on from NYXU01000048.1 coordinate 12,647, forward strand.
ATTAAAGGTTAAAAACATAATGGTTTGGTAGACCCACTTACCCAACCCCTGCCCAAGATTGCGCAAATTTTCATTATCTTTGCCGCTAAACAGCACCAGTATAAATTGCACTAGTACCAAAACACTGATTACCAAACGAGCCGCCAACAACAGCACCGTAAACAACACCATATAAGCAAAACGAACCCAAGTATCACTATTTGCAAAGGGAACTTTATTTTCAGTCATTAGTTTTCACCATAAATTCAACATCTGTATTTTGTTCTGCTAGCATCATAGCCTTCAGCGATTCTTTAATAGGCCGTTGTTCAAATAATGTGGCATAGAGAGCTGAAGCGAGAGGCATATAAATAGCTAATTGCTGCGCTTTTTGTTTAACCAGTTTGGTGGTATTAATTCCCTCGGCAACCTGACCAACCTCAGCCACAGCTTGCTCTAGCGTTTTGCCCTGCCCCAGCGCCACACCAATACGAAAGTTTCGGCTAAGTGGCGACGAACAGGTTACATGGAGATCGCCAACCCCACTCAACCCTAAAAATGTCAGTGGATTAGCNCCNAGTTTTACCGCAAANCGACTCATNTCGGCCAAACTNNGCGTCAGNACAACACTCTTGGTATTTTGCCCNGCATCTAACGCCTCGGCAATACCAGCGACAATGGCATAGATATTTTTCAGCGCACCTGCCAACTCAACACCATAGCGATCATGATTAGTGTAAACACGAAAATAATCTGAGCCCAATAAATCCTGCACTTGCATGCAAAGGCGTTCATTATCACTGGCGATTACCGTCGCTGTAATGGCAAACTGAGCAATCTCTTTAGCTAAGTTCGGGCCGCTTATTACACCAACTGCACATTGCGGTATTTCCTGCTCGAGAATCTGACTTGGCAACATAAAGCTATCAGACTCTATGCCTTTCGCGGTGCTAATAATAACGGTTTCCGCAGATAAATACTGGCTAGCCTCGCGTGCCACTTGGCGGATAACCGCACTGGGAATGGCAAAGAACACAGCATCAGCATCATTCAGCACCTGCTGTAGATCAGACCCAACCTCAAGCGCGGCGCAGAGTGGGTAACCAGGTAAATAGTCGTCATTTTCCCCCGACTCTCTTATTCGTTGCGCACGCTCCTCACTGCGCAACCAAAGACTCGTGGTGTAATTNTTGTTAGCAATCATATTGGCGATAGCGGTACCAAAACTACCGCCACCTAGTACTGCTACTTTATGGTTTTTATTATCGCTCAAAATGACTCCTACAAGATGCATCGCCAGCAGGTATTATAAGCGCAGTAAGCAAAAAAGCGCCCCTTTAGAGGACGCTTTTTCGCATTACTTATCGCTACACTAATTAAACATCAAACGATTTAACTCCTGCACAAATTCTGCAGGATTTTCCAGTGGTCGTCCCGCCGACAACGCTGCCTGATCAAATAGAATCCTGGCTAAGCGCCCAGCAGCGTCCTCGTCCGCCTCTGCATCGAGCTTGCTGAGTAACGGATGCTGCATATTAACCTCAAGAATGGGCTTAGTCTCCGGCACTGCTTGCCCCGCCGCCTGCATAATCTTACGCATTTGCTCGCCCATATCATTGTCGCCTACCACCAAGCATGCTGGAGAGCTAGTTAGTCGACTAGTGCTACGCACCTCCTCAACTTTGCTATCCAATAGCGACTTAATACGGCTCAATAGTTCATCCTGCTCGGCATCATCGGATCCCTTGTCCGCTGTATCATCGGTATCAGTCTGGCTGTCTTCGCCAGTGATCTTACTCAGATCCAGCTCACCGCGTGCCACATCTTGGAAAGATTTACCATCAAACTCAGTTAGATAGCCCATCATCCATTCATCGATGCGATCAGACATCAGAAGCACTTCAATACCGTGCTTACTAAATACTTCTAGGTAAGGGCTATTCGCAATAACCGAATGGCTATCACCGGTAACATAATAAATCTTATCCTGCCCTTCTTTCATGCGCGCAACATAGTCAGCTAGGCTAACGGTTGGTGCCGCACCCTCTGAGGTGGAACTGGCAAAACGAAACAGCTTGGCAATCTTTTCACGATTGCTATGGTCTTCGCTGGGACCTTCTTTTAGCACAGCACCAAACTGCGTCCAAAAAGTGGCGTATTTTTCCGGTTCGTTATTGGCTAACTTACCCAGCATATCCAATACCCGCTTGGTCAGTGCCGCACGAATACTATCTACCATTGGCGTGCTCTGTAAAATCTCGCGAGACACATTAAGAGGCAAATCGGCACTATCCAATACACCTTTTACAAATCTCAGATACATCGGCATAAACTGCTCTGCATCATCCATAATAAAAGTGCGCTTGATATACAGCTTGATTCCACGCGCCGCCTCGCGCTGATAGAGATCCATCGGTGCCATGCCGGGAATATAGAGCAGACTGGTGTAGTCTTGCTTACCCTCAACACGGTTGTGACTCCAAGTTAATGGCTCAGCAAAATCATGGGATACATGGCGATAAAACTCTTTATAGTCCTCCTCAGAGACATCATTTCTCGACTTGGTCCACAGCGCCTGAGCATCGTTGACCGCATCCTATTCCGGAACAATCTCCGCATCCTCAATTTTGTCGGCATCCTCTTCATCGGCATTGGGCATTGGTGGTGTTACCGGCTTAAGCATCTGCACGGGGATAGCAATATGGTCTGAGTATTTCTTAACAATACTGCGCAGACGCCAATCATTGGCGAATTCTTGCTCTTCTGATTTTAGATGAAGAGTAATAGAGGTTCCTCGCTCAGCTCGCTCAACCACCTCAATCTGATAATCCGCTTCCCCCTCACAACTCCAACGCACACCTTGATCTGCCGTTGCACCGGCTCTGCGAGTCTCCACGACTACCCGCTCAGCGACGATAAAAGAGGAATAGAAGCCAACACCAAATTGACCAATCAACTGAGAATCTTGTTTCTGATCGCCAGTGAGGTTTTTAAGGAATTCAGCGGTGCCTGATTTAGCGATAGTGCCAAGATTGGTAATCACCTCATCTCTCGACATGCCAATACCATTATCAGAGATCTGAATTGTTTTCGCCTCTTCATCTATGGCGATACGGATGCGTAGCTCACCATCATCTTCATAGAGAGCTGAATTCTCTAGTGCTTCAAAGCGCAATTTATCGGTAGCATCTGACGCATTGGAAATTAGTTCGCGAAGAAAGATCTCCTTGTTGGAATACAAAGAGTGAATCATTAAATGCAGTAACTGTTTTGCCTCGGTTTGAAAACCTAGGGTTTCGGCACCTGATTTAGCTTTGGCTGTCATTTCCGTTGTTTCTCCTGATCAATAAGACAATAGATTTTGTTGTTTCAGAAGATGGGGGCTAGCCTGATAATTTCAAGCGTTGATAGTATTTTTTTGCTCAGGAAACCAGAAAATGGCAACGGGCATTAGCGATTGGTGTCTGCGGATCATCCTGCCATGCGGTGGCGGTAACATTGACCAGTTTTTTGCCCTGCCGCAAGACAGTGCAGTTAGCATAGATTGTTTTATAACGCTCTGGCCGCAGATAATCTAACGAAAAATCGACAACCTTAGGCACCAGATTAACATCCAATGTATAGAGAATTTCTATCGCCGCTGAAAGCTCGAGAAAACCACCGATCACACCACCGTGAATCGCGGGTAGTGACGGGTTACCAATATTGGATGGGCGTCGATCAAGCCAGTACAGTACCTGATTATTATCCTGTCTGGCTTGAGCACCAATAAAGCTACTGTAAGGAATTAGATCCAGAATTAGCTGTGGATTAGCCTGCTCTTTGGCGCGGAGTAAATCTTTCTTAAGTGATGGTTCCGTTACACTCATTTATCCGCCTCCTGCTCAAAAGCTTTGTCACCACGAATCAGGCGATTAAATCGACGGCGTACCATACTGCCAAGTGAGACACTGGGCGTCTCAACTTTCATAAAGGTCGCAACACAGTGGGCAATTGGATTGTCAGGGTCATCCTGCCAAGCCGATCCGCGACAGAAAATAACATGAGAGGTATTTCGATACACTTTGGCAGACACATAAATAGGCTGATAGGGTTCAGCCGGATGCATATAATCTAGACGTAAATCCATCGTCGGTGTAACCATAGGACCTTTCAGCATAGTGATTGCTGCACAGCCACAGCAGGTATCCAGTAGGCTTACAATTACACCTCCATGGACTACACCAGTCACTGGATTGCCGACCACCTCTTCTTTATAGGGGAATGACATCTCTTCCTGGCCGCGCCCAATTTTGGTCAATTCAAAACCCAATGCCGCACCATGGCCGGAACGCTCCATGGCAAGCTTAAGCATAGGTTTAAAAATCGCCAGTTTTAAGTCCATTAGGCTAGGCTATCCTCTGCAACAAAATATTTTGGGTCTTCAATGACATTGACCTCAACGAGATTACCCGCTTTCTTAAGTAACTTTCTACATTCTTCACTTAAATGTACCAGATGCAAGGTTTTACCGGCATTTTCATAACGCTCGGCTAATGTGTCTATGGCTTCCAAACCAGAATGGTCAGCGACCCGCGAACGGGCAAAATCAATAACCACATCATCATTGTCCTGTGAGGGATCAAAACGTTCGAGAAACGAGGTAACTGAACCAAAGAATAAAGGCCCAGTGACCGCATAGACGGTTGACCCCTTATGGTCTTCGCGGGATTCGATACGAATATATTTGGCATGCTCCCAAGCAAATACCAACGCTGAGATAATGACACCAACCACTACCGCAACCGCCAGATCGGTCGCCACGGTAACCGCTGAGACCGTCACCAGAATCAACGCATCACTGCGCGGCACCTTGCCAATAATACGAAAGCTCGACCATTCAAAGGTACCAATCACCACAATAAACATCACACCTACCAGAGCCGCTAGCGGGATTTGCTCAATTAAGGGCGACGCCACCAATATAAACAGTAATAAAAATAGTGCCGCACTGATACCGGACATACGCCCACGACCACCGGAATTTACATTAATCATGCTCTGTCCAATCATGGCACAACCACCCATACCGCCGAAAAATCCGGTTACAGTATTAGCCACACCTTGGCCAATGCATTCACGATTACCGCGACCGCGGGTTTCCGTAATTTCATCAATCAGGCGCAACGTCAACAGTGATTCAATTAAGCCAATGGCGGCCAAAATAATGGCATAGGGCAAAATAATCCATAAGGTTGTTAAATTAAACGGCACCTCAGGGATATGGAAACGAGGCAAACCGCCACTGATCGAGGCTACATCGCCCACCACTTTAGTATCTAAGTTGAGACCTAACACTAATCCAGTGACCACCATAATAGCGACCAGCGATGATGGTAGCGCCTTAGTAAAGCGCGGCAGCGAGTGGATGATAATCATGGTCACTAGCACCAAACTGACGAGCATATATAGCTCTTGTCCTTGTAACCAAGCGACATCAATAATGCTACCTTGCATAAAGGTATCGTGCAGCCAACCGGGCTGACCGGATTCACCAAACTGCCCCAACTGCGCCAAAAAAATCACAATCGCCAGTCCATTAACAAACCCTAGCATCACCGGATACGGCACCATACGGATAAACTTGCCTAATTTCAGCACGCCAGCGGTAATCTGTAGCAGCCCCATCAGCACCACCGTAATAAACAGGTATTCAACCCCATGATCAGCAACTAGCGACACCATCACTACAGCCAACGCACCTGTTGCACCGCTGATCATGCCCGGCCGGCCACCAATGCAAGCGGTGATGAGGCCCACCATAAAGGCGGCATAGAGACCGACCAACGGATCAACGCCAGCGACAAAAGCAAAGGCCACGGCTTCTGGGACTAACGCCAAAGCAACCGTCAAGCCGGAAAGCACATCATTTCTTAGGGTAGCAACTTTATTAAAGTGAAGCTCAAACATTAACAGGGGTTCTCTTGGTAATTACAGTGACTAAAATAAATATGGTGCGCAACGCAACGGATTGCCTATTATTTGCTAAGGACTACTTGCGACCGGAGGTGCGATTGGAGTTTCCTCCAGAGGGGCGCTTGCGACCATTGGTATTGCGGCGAGTGCTATTACCATAGGGCGCGGAATTTTTTTTCGCTGCCACATTGCCATTGCTATCAGCGCGTTTTTCCGCGTCAGTATCTGCTCGCCGACCCGTCTTTTCGCTCTGATTACGGCCTCCCGATTTAAGCTTGCCACCCGCCTTTGGCCCATGCCCGTAGGCTGATCGCTTTTTCGCTCGGGTCGACTTATTGTTGTGCCGACTATTATCTCTGGCACTGGTTTCACTACTCAGAGGTTTGCGCGGTTTTTTACGCCGCACCGGCTTATTCAATGTGGTTTCTGGTACAGCATGATCCGGCTCAAAACCGTCGACTTCGCGACGATCAAGCAATTTTTGCGTTAACCGCTCAATATCAGATAGCAGATCTACTTCATCGGCACTGACCAACGAGATAGCCTCACCTGTGGCACCGGCGCGACCGGTGCGGCCAATTCGATGCACATAGTCCTCTGACACATTGGGTAAATCAAAATTGACCACATGGGGCAGTTGCTCAATATCCAGACCTCGTGCAGCAATATCGGTGGCCACTAATATGCGGATCTCACCGGCTTTAAATTCAGCCAATGCTCGCGTGCGTGCTCCCTGACTTTTATTGCCATGAATAGCCGCCGCGGTAATACCTGCGGCATCCAATTGCTTAGTCAGTTTATTTGCGCCGTGCTTAGTTTTGGTAAAAACCAAAGCCTGATCCCAACCGCCCTCTTTGATGAGCTTGATTAAAAGCGGACCCTTGCGCTTTTTATCCACTGGGCAGACCCACTGTTCAACCGAGGCCGCCGCAGCATTGCGCGGACTTACAGAAATTTCAATGGGGTCGCGCACAAGCCCCTTGGCTAATTGACGAATTTCATCGGAGAATGTCGCTGAAAACATTAAGTTCTGACGGCGCTTTGGCAGTAAGCCAATAATGCGTTTGATATCATGGATAAAGCCCATATCCAGCATACGATCCGCTTCATCGAGCACCAGTACTTCGAGATGGTCAAATCGCACCGCATTCTGGCTGTGCAGATCCATCAGCCGGCCCGGCGTCGCCACTAAAATATCGACACCGCGTCGCAACTTGATCATTTGCGGATTTATTTTTACACCACCGAAAACCACGGTAGAGGTCAGATTTAAATGCTTGCCATATAGCGCAACACTCTCTCCAACTTGGGCCGCTAACTCACGGGTAGGTGTTAATATTAATGTGCGAGCCTGATTGGCCCCAGCTCGACGACCGGCAGACAGACGCTCTAGGATTGGCAAAGTAAATCCAGCTGTTTTGCCGGTTCCGGTTTGTGTTGCAGCCATAACATCACGCGCCGCTAATACCGCGGGAATAGCTTTAGCTTGAATTGGCGATGGCTCGCTATAGCCTTGCGTGGCAATTGCTTTAAGAATAGGAGCGGATAAACCCAGTTCATCAAAGGTCATAAAATCGTCTTTTAAAGTACTGACGACTGTGGACCTGAGTGGCAAAAATAAGTAGGAATATAGCGGTGGTCCTGAATGGCGCG
>NYXU01000049.1 GCA_002685715.1 Porticoccaceae bacterium
ATTAATACCACGCTGGTTAACACAGCCCATTGATAGTCAAATCCGAACACTTCATTAAATAACTTGCCCCCCGCGATTAAACCGGAGCCGACATAAAACAGAAAAAACAGCAAAATACTGATCGAGGCTATGGATTTAAGCCAGGGCGTGGTATCAGCAAAACGACGCTGCAAATAGGCAGGTAAGGTAACCGCATCATCTAACTGAGCGCTGTAGATACGTAGGCGCTTGGCCATCAACAACCAGTTGGCCGCCACGCCAATAGTAAGGCCAATTGAAATCCATACCGCCTCCAAACCAGCAATATAGGCATAACCGGGTAAGCCCAATAGTACCCAACCACTCATATCGGATGCCCCTGCACTAATCGCGGAGACGGCGGGGGATAATTGACGACCGCCGAGAAAATAGTCGCTGGCACTTTTGGTTTGAATATAGGCGTAGAACCCAATACCCAGCACAATGCTGATATAGATTAGGAACGCAATGGTGGTGGGAAGTGACAGCTGTGACATCGGTTACACCTCTTTCTAACGCTTATTTTTGGCGCTTATTTTGGCGCTTACAAATTGATCGCGCGTATATGACTTTCAACCTCACCACTTGCCGTTGATACATCCTGTCTATCAAGCGTTAAGTTGGCAAAATCAAATAAATCGGTATCCGCCAACTGCGATGGCGACACATTTTTGATCGCACCAAAAATGGTATCAATGCGGCCGGGGAATTGTCGCTCCCACTGCAGTAGCATGTCTTTGACAACCTTGCGTTGTAATCCATCTTGAGAGCCACAGAGATTACATGGAATTATAGGAAACTTTTTAAGTTCTGCCAGTGCAATTAAATCGGCTTCGCGACAATAAGCCAGAGGCCGAATCAGCATATTTTTTTTATCATCGGATAGCAGCTTGGGCGGCATAGCTTTAAGCTTACCCTGATGAAACATATTTAGAAATAATGTTTCAACAATATCATCGCGATGATGGCCCAAGGCCACTTTGGTGGCACCGATATGCTCAGCAAAGCCATATAATGTGCCGCGGCGCAATCTGGAGCACAGACTGCAGTAGGTCTTACCCTGAGGGATTTTACTCGTGACAATACTGTAGGTATCTTTTTCGAGAATATGGTATTCGATATCCAGACTGTCCAGATAGGCAGGTAGCACCGCTTCAGGAAACCCCGGTTGTTTCTGATCTAAATTCACCGCCACCAAGTCAAAACTGATTGGCGCATTTTTTTGCAAGCTCATCAAAATATCGAGCATGGCGTAGGAGTCTTTGCCACCCGACAGGCACACCATCACGCGATCACCGTCTTCGATCATATTGTAATCTGCAATGGCACTGCCGACATTGCGCCGCAAGCGTTTCTGCAGCTTATTGGCCTCGAGCTGATTTTTGCGAATGGACATAAAAAGCGCGCCTGCTGAAAAGCCGCCTATTGTAATTGCACAAAGGGGCTTTGACCAAGGGAAGCACAATGTTTTATGGCGTTTTATGCTATTTAACCATTTATGCATTTGCCGAGGCTGAGGTATTACGCCAGCAACAACAAAATCAGCTGACTAAATTACCAATAATTTATCGCAATCGTAGCGTTGTGACGCAGAGTTCGGTACCCTTGCGCTGCCCGATAATATTGGCATTACCGACCTTCAAGCATAGCTATGTGGAGCACCAAAATAGTGAACTCGACCAGCGCATCTGTGAGCGACCAATCCTCTATTCTCGCTAAAGATCAGCAATATGTCTGGCACCCCTACTCATCACTTACCGATCCGATTCCGGCTTACGAAGTGGTGTCAGCTGAAGGGGTTTATCTGCACCTAGCCGACGGCACGGTATTGATTGATGGTATGTCATCTTGGTGGTGTACCATTCATGGTTATAACCATCCTGTATTAAATCAAGCGGCAAAAAAGCAAATAGATAAAGTCAGTCATGTGATGTTTGGCGGCATCACTCATGCTCCCGCTGTTGATCTATGCGAAAAGTTGGTGCAAATCACGCCGGATGGATTGGATAAAGTCTTTCTCGCCGATAGTGGCTCGGTGGGCGTAGAAGTTGCGATTAAAATGGCGTTTCAGTACTGGCTATCCAAAGGCCAGCCCCAGAAAAACAAATTGCTTAGCCTGCGCAATGGCTACCATGGCGATACCTTCGCGGCTATGTCGGTCTGTGATCCGGTCAATGGTATGCATCATCTATTCGATAAAGTTATGCAACAACATTTCTTTGCCCCGGCACCTCAGACAGCATTTGATGGTGACTGGGACGACAGCGATATTGCCGAATTTACCGATATCATCAGCCAACAGCAGCATCAGCTTGCCGCGGTTATTTTGGAGCCCATTGTACAAGGTGCCGGCGGTATGCGTTTCTACTCACCGCACTATCTGCGACGCGTCCGCGAGCTCTGCGATCAATACAACGTACTACTAATTGCCGATGAAATTGCCACCGGCTTTGGCCGCACAGGTAAATTATTTGCCTGCGAATGGGCCGCTATTAGCCCCGATATACTCTGTCTAGGCAAAGCGATTACCGGTGGCTATATGACATTAGCCGCGACTCTCTGCACTGAGGCGGTAAGTACCGGTATCTGTGAAGGAGAAGCCGGATGCTTTATGCATGGCCCGACCTTTATGGGCAACCCTCTGGCCTGTGCGGTTGCCAATGCCAGTATTGAATTATTGCTCAGCGGTGATTGGCAGCAAACTATTCAGCGCATTGAGACAACGCTTCAGTCGCAACTACAGCCTTTTGTCGACTTAGAGACGGTTGCCGATGTGCGCGCCCTTGGCGCTATCGGGGTGATTGAGATGAAGGAGCCGGTTGATGTTGGCGCGATTCAAAAGCAATTTGTCGNCGCCGGTGTCTGGGTAAGACCTTTCGGTAAACTGGTGTATGTTATGCCACCCTTTATCAGTACAGATGCCGAATTAACAAGGTTAATATCCGGCATCTACGAGGTACTAAGCAAACTCGTCGATTAGGGCAACGATTGGGATACCCCTTGGTGGGGTGCCCTCTCTATCTTGTCAGCCGAGTACCCGATTGAGACAACAAAATCGATTAGCTCCTGATATTTCTCAGCATCAATCGTCGCACTTCGAGCCATTACCCAAACATAGTCGCGGGCCTTGCGCGCGATGATGGTATAGAGGTACTCCTCATCGAGATAAACCACCCGATAATCGGCTTTAATCGGCCATATAAACTGCATACCCCAGCGCGCATTGGTGGTTTTATCCTTAATAAAACCTCTGGGGTGATAAATCTTCTTTTCCCCAGTAAATGAATCNGCATTANAGCTNAATGTGGTGGCGATGGTGCCATCATCATCTAGGCGATAAGTTTCAAGGGGGTTATGAGCGCCTTTTTCCAACGCCGTAGGTATATTGGCAATCACATACCATTCACCCATAAAACGCGGCAGATCGACATAGTCCACTGTCGGCATGGGTGGAGCGGCATAGACTGAACCAAANCACAACAATGATCCTGNTAGCAGAANATGNTTAATCATACAGACCTCGATTAACCGCTTCAGAGGGCGGCGCAGGAAAGAAAGCACTGGTGCTACGTTGGTAAGCAGCATAATCAGGTCGCCGTTGGCAGATACCCTTCTCCATTAGCGCAATACCGGTTCCTTTCAATAACAGCCAGGTTACCATCATCGGTGCNAGTACTATCAGAGCACTNCCCGAAGGGATGGCGAAAACAAACCATGCCAGCCACATAATCCACTCNCCAAAATAATTGGGATGCCGACNNTANCGCCACAGGCCTTGATCCANNGTGTACTNTTGGCGGACCACNTGNCGATTAAAATCATACAGCTGTTTATCGGCAACCGTTTCAATCACCAACCCCACTGTCCACAATATGACTGCGCCTGTGTGATAGTNGCTCCAGTGCAGCATAGTCAGGCCATTGGTGTCGGTGTCCAGGGTCAAGACAGTGGCAAACAGCCCACTTAAAAACCATGTGATAGCAGTCATTGGCAGGAATATCAGGAAGCTACTTTTAAGCGCAAAATGCGGGCTAGCTCGACGTCGCAGCANGCGATAGCGGCGATCTTCAGGCTGGTTGCGATCGCGCGCAATCAAAAATAACGATAGGCGCAGAGCCCAGATCGCAACCATGGCTACTAGCACCATGCTGACAGGACTAGAGACACCTGAGGCATTTGCCACTGCCAATACGGCGGCGAGTATCATCAGCGGCGCGCTAACATTAGCAACGCTGACCCTGTCTAGGTACAGGCTTATCAGCCAAGTTGCCGAGGCAACAATAGACACGGCCACCAAAGCTCGTAGCATCACTGGCAAAAGTGCAAATAGATCGGCATATAATGCGGACAGTAAGGCCAAAACAGCGCCACCCCATAGTTATTATGAGCTTTGTACGACTAGAGCTGCGGAGAAGATCAATTTTGGCGTTAGGATTTGGGGTTTCTTGCCTGAGCGAGTTTTTCACTGGTATTTAGGCGGGCGATGCTATTTTTTTTAATCAGAATATAGGTTGAGCCGGCACCACCATGCTGTTTTTGTGCACTGTGAAATGCAAGCACCTGATCAAATTGACGCAACCAGTGATTGACACAACTTTTTAATTTAGCTGGCTGCTCTCGACCCTCGCCTTTACCATGAGTAACCAGTGCACACCGCACCCCGTGCGTTTGGCAGTCAACCACAAACCCATACAATGCTGTGCGNGCCTGTTCNACTGTGTGGCGATGCAANTCGAGGCGGGANTGNATATCNTACTTGCCCTGNCGCAGATTTTTNTACACACCGTGCTGCACCCCCGGNCGCGCGAATGCCAAATAATCATTGGGGTCCACAGGCTGGATNACTGTTGCNGGATCGAGAAAGTTGCTNTCGACCTGCTGCTCTTGTTGCGCTGCTTTNCGCCGCTGCAATATGCCTGGGGTTACCGNGGNNGGCTTAGCNAGATANCTCGCCCCTTTGCGACCCAGCGGCTCAACATCATCTCCCATCAGTGCACTAAACTGATCCTTAAGCTCCGAGTTTTTATTACTGTCATTGTCAGCTGACATTTCTTGTTCCTAGGAATTTATTTACTGTACTATGGCGGCTGTTTTTTAGCGCTACTTTTTAGCGCTACTTTTTAGGGTTATTTTTGTGGCCCTACTCACGCCTGTCAATACAGATTCGGATCTCAATAATGCATGTAGCGATTAATCAGGTTATTACTGTCCACTATAACTTGAGAGACGATAATAACGCATTTCTCGATACAACCTACGACGCCAATAAACCTCTGGTTTACCTTCATGGTCGGGGTCAAATGATTGCTGGTTTTGAATCCGCGATTGCCAAAGCCAGAGTTGGCGACAAACTGAGTTTCTCAGTTATGCCCAGCGACGGCTACGGATTACGCAATGTGAATAATACCCAGCGCATTCCCAGCAAATACCTTAAGCACGAGGGCAAGTTGACGCCGGGCAAAAAAATACATGTCAATACCGATACAGGGGTCAAACCAGGCACCGTTATAAAAGTGGGGAAATTCAATGTGGATGTCGATATGAACCACCCATTAGCCGGCAAAAACCTTCACTTCGATGTCGAGATTATTGCGATTCGCAAAGCCAGCGACGAGGAAATATCCCATGGCCATGTTCATAGCCAGCGTGGCTGTCATCAGTAGGCCTGTGATTAGATGATGGATTTTAGCTGGATGCAAATTATCCTTACCGGACTTATTTTTGTCTGGAGCGGCTTTGTGCGCTCTGGCCTCGGTTTCGGTGGCGCTCTGTTTACACTACCGTTTCTATTGCTGATCCATGACGACCCGTTATTTTTTCTACCAATAATCTCCCTCCACCTACTATTTTTTGCTGGTTTAACGGTGGTGCAAGCCGAGCGCAAAAAAGGCACCTCCGAGAATAGCCCAACCGTTAATTGGGCCTTTGTCCGCTATGCCCTGTTAATTATGCTTATGCCTAAATTAGCTGGTGTTATTGGACTATTGATGCTGCCCACAGCATTGATGAATGTCATTATTTATCTCCTTATCGCTGGTTACTCGATCAGCTATATTGTCGGCAGACCCATGCAAAGCAACAGCCGCAAGATAGATGTGTTGCTGCTTATTGTCGCCGCCTATATTAGCGGCACATCATTAATAGGCGGGCCATTGGTGATCGCCGTCGCCATGCGACATATTAAACCCCATGAGTTTCGCAATACCTTATTTGTTCTGTGGTGGATACTGGTCAGCATCAAACTGACGGCCTTTGTGATTGCCGATGTCGATATACAGCTGATGAACTCATTATTGCTTCTACCGTTCGCCGCCTTGGGGCATTTTATCGGCCACAAATTCCACGATCAGCTATTGCAGCGCGACAGCCGCCATTTTTACCGACTATTGGGTTGGGTCTTATTGGCGACTAGCTTTATCGGTATGTTTCAGGCCTTTGGCTAAATCAGCCAGTCGATGGTGACTGAGCGATCGATATAAGACCTGTAACTAGGAATAAAATGTGGTGGTTTTTTCTAGTGAATCGCGCTCAGTGCGAAGGTTATTAGCATTATCAGACTCATCCACATAGCCAAAGGAAAGTCCTAGCAATAATTTAAAATTGCTTTCAATACCCAGTTCCTCGCGCACTAAATCGGGGAAGCAACTTACTGAGGTCTGCGGGCAGGAGCCGATGCCGGCATCTGCCATGGCCAACATCAATGTCTGGGAATACATACCCACATCGCCTGCAAGACGCACAAGCTCAGGAAATTCGTCAGTAACAAAAATAAAGGCGATATGTGGCGCATCAAAAAATTGGAAATTGCGCATCCATGACCAAGCACGCTTCTTATGGTCGTCTCTTGTCACGCCCTGATGTTCCCAAAGCCCCACAGCTGAGCAGATTTGGCGAGACTTATAATCACCGGTAAACTTACCCTGCCAGGGGAAATCTGGATTGCCCGCCGTATCAACTGAGGCCCGAGCCACCATTTTCTCACGCATACGATCACAGGCTGCGCCGGATAAAACATGCACGTGCCAAGGCTGCACATTGCAGTTGGAGGGAGCCCAATTCGCTGTCTCGAATACAGCTTCAAGGGTTTCCTTATCAACCTGTTGGGGTAAAAAACCACGAAAAGAATGTCGTGCACGTACCACTTGATTAAATTCCATAACAACCCCTTAGGTGGTCTTTTTCGCCAGATTATCGAACAGAACTGTAGCAAAGCCAAAAACACTTTGCACAAAATAAAGAGCCCCAAAACATCTGGGGCTCCCTACCAAGGTCAAACAGGTTGTTTACGAAGCATCAAAATAATCTACTGGCATAGCCATCACAGAGTCTAGATTGGCGCCAATGGTTTTGGCATGAACATCGGCCTGAGGTAGCATCCGCTCAAAGAAAAATGCTGCGGTATGAAGCTTTTCCTCTAAGAACTTTTTATCGCCTTCACCCGCTTTTATTTGAGCGCGCGCAACAGTGCTCATCTTGGCCCACATAAATGCCATAAAGGCATAGCCAGAAAACATCAAGAAATCGACCGAGCCGGCACCGACCGCATCAGGATTTTTCTTACCCTGCATCGCCAGTCGATAACCTAAAAATCGCCATTTCAATGCGAGCTTGGTTAGGGTCCAAGCTTGCTTGCGATCGGCTTTACTGCCCTTGCGCCACACCAGAGACTGTGCCGCAAAAGACAGCATCTCACCGGTGAAGATCTTTAACTGCTTAAATCGGTCCAACAATACTTTACGACCGACAAGATCCAACGCCTGAATACCAGTCGTGCCCTCATATAAAGTGGCGATGCGGCTATCACGCAAAATTTGCTCCATACCCCATTCCTTGATATAGCCATGGCCGCCAAACACCTGAACACCGTGATTGGCTGCGACCACACCCAGTTCAGTGATAAAACCTTTTAGAATCGGCGTACAGAAGCCTAAACGTTCCTCGGCTTCATCTCGGCTCTGCTGCGTTTTGCCACCAACATAGAGGTCGGCAAATTGGCTGGCATAGGTCACCATAGCGCGGCCACCTTCGGCAATAGCGCGCTGAGTTAACAACATACGTCGCACATCAGGGTGCGACACAATTGGGTCCGCTGGACCATCTGGATTTTTCACCCCGGACAGTGAACGCATGGCCAACCGCTCACGAGCATATTTAGAGGCACCCTGATAAGACCGCTCGGCTGCAGCTGAGCCTTGACTGGCAGTGCCTATTCGCGCCACATTCATATAGGTAAACATTGCGCTAAGGCCATCATGGGGTTCACCAATCAGAAATCCGGTGGCATCGTCGAAATTAAGCACTGCGGTACCGTTACCGTGAATGCCCATCTTGTGCTCAATAGACCCACATCTAACGCCATTGCGCTCGCCTACCGAACCATCCTCTGCCGGCAGGAATTTAGGAATAATAAATAACGAAATACCTTTGGTTCCAGCAGGTGCGTCGGGCAACTTAGCCAATACAATATGCACAATATTATCGGTCAGATCATGTTCACCCGCGCTGATGAAAATTTTCGTGCCGTTGACCTTATAACTACCATCTTTGTTGGGCACCGCTTTGGTCTTCATTTGCCCAAGATCGGTGCCACAATGCGGTTCGGTCAGGCACATGGTGCCGCTCCAACTACCACCAATAAGTTTGGTTAAATAGGTTTGCTTTTGCTCGTCCGTGCCGTGATCTTCCAACGTCGCGATAGCGCCCTCACTCAGCCCCGGATACATAGCCCAGGCCCAATTGGCTGAGGTAATCATTTCATTTATCGCACTACTAATCGATGAGGGCAGACCCTGACCACCCATTTCTGGACTACCACTCAGTGAGGTCCAACCTGCCTCAATATATTTGGCGTAGGCTTCTTTAAAGCCCGCGGGTGTAGTGACAACACCATCATCCCAAGTACAGCCAATATCGCCAGATTGATATAGCGGCGCCAATTCAATATCACTGAATTTTGCCGCTTCAGTGAAAATCGCCTCCAGCATATCTGGCGTAGCCTCTTCACCCCCTTCAACATTCTGATAGTTAGCTTGCATATCTAAGGCATCGTTGAACAAAAATAGATAGTCTTGTAGTGGCACTTTAAAATCTGACATTGTATTTTCCTAAGTAATAACACCATCTAGGTGGGCTTGATCGCCACCTATATTGAAGAGAGAAAAGCGTCGCTGACCCTGCCGAACGCCGCTATAAAACTGTACCTGCGAGGGCAAAAATAGCGGACGATGGAAGTTCACAGCGACTGAGTAGCCGTCGTCTGGTAAATGTTTATCCATTGCTGCAAGGCATCTGGCCTTGCTCCACATGCCATGAGCGATGGCCTGCTTGAAACCAAATAGCTTGGCCGTAAGATCAGTTAGGTGGATAGGGTTATAGTCACCTGAAACCCGTGCATAACGCCGCCCCATATCCGACTGGGCTGACCACTGCTGAGGTTTGCCATATTTTTTGATCACCGTTGATTTGGCGCGCTCAATATCCGTTTTACAGCGATGCAAAAAAGTTGATTCACTGGTCCATACCAACTGTTTATCCACCTCCACCTGAACATCAATATCCCACTCCAACCCTTTAGATGTGATGGTACTGCGACTGATTTTGGCGATCATATCCAGCGGTTGACTTGGATCAAAGGACTGCAAAACTGAGATTTTATTGCGCAGATGCACCTGGCCCATCGCTTTCATAGGGAATTGTTGCTGGACGAGAATATTTAGCATAAGCGGAAACGCCAACATATGCAGATAGGTA
The DNA here is from genome assembly GCA_002685715.1 of Porticoccaceae bacterium. Taxonomy (GTDB): domain Bacteria; phylum Pseudomonadota; class Gammaproteobacteria; order Pseudomonadales; family Porticoccaceae; genus HTCC2207. Next base: position 9,769 of record NYXU01000049.1, read on the forward strand.
CCTGGCATGCCCTGTCCTTGCTCAAAGCCACAGAGTTGCCGATAAGCCTGCAAATGTTCTTGGTTTATACAGAGTCCGCTTGATTGCGCACTTAACTCGGGCAGGCTGTCGCCAACGCGGTACTGACCTGACTTGAACACCGCTTTGCCCATAAGAGCGGGAATACTCGGTGCACGCTGGGGCGCAGCGACCGCTGAGGTCTCTTGTGGCTCTGTTTTTGCTTGATTTGATGAACTCATGCGAACCATAGTGGATAATTTCTCCCTGTTATTCATTGGCAATAAAAAAACATCATTTTGTCATTTCGGTCAATTGTGTATGATACGCTTTTTTATCGAGCCTTTTCTATGATAGCGCTGACCGATTCCGGTACATTAGTGCGTTTGGCCTACCAGGGGTTACTAAACCTCGGCGTCGACGCAGATGAGGTTTTGCGGCGTTCTGGCCTAAATCCATCACAGCTTTATCAAGCTAATTTGCGCACCCGATTCAGTGGCCAACCTAAATTTTGGCAAGCCGCAGTCGAGCTGAGTGGCGATTCCTGCATCGGTCTCCATTTAGGCGAAAAGATGCCGGTTTATAAAGGCCAGATTTTGGAGTATCTATTTCTAAGTAGCGCCACCTTCGGCGATGGTTTACGCCGTGTGCTTAAATACCAGCGTCTTATAAGTGATGCATTGCATGGCCAACTTCAAGAGCAACCGACTCCCTGTTTAACCAGCTATTTCTCCGACTACCAGTACGCGACTTCCCATCTTGCCGAGGCCATGGTGCTCGGGCTAATACGCTGTTTTCAATCGGTCACCGATGGCGCCTTTCAGCCGGAAAAAATCGTTTTTAACCATGCGCCCAACACCGATGAGTCAGAATATCAACGCATATTCCAATGTCCGATAGAATTTAATGCGCCCTCGTTCCAACTGTATTTCTCCGCTACCCTGCTTAATCATAGATCACTTCATGCCGAGCCAGAGTTATTAACCCTACATATGCAGGCTGCGGATCAACATATGGTGATACTGCAACAGCAAGACCTTATTCTTGATGTGCGCAGTCAGCTGGCGAGCCTTCTTGAAAGTGGTGAGACTAGCCTCGAGAATGTCGCGGCACGACTTAACTGCAACCCTAGACATTTGCGCCATCAACTGGACAAAGCTGGCACCAGCTTCCAACGCCTTCTCAATCAATACCGCCATTCTCTGGCCAAACGGCTTCTGTCTGAGACCAATGAAGCGATCAGTGAAATCGTCTATCTCACCGGCTTTTCCGAACCCAGTACTTTTTATCGCGCATTCAAACGCTGGGAAGGTCTAACCCCTATCGACTATCGTAAGGCACAGTCAGGAAAAGCTGATTAAAAACCACCCTGCTACTGCTTCTGTGCATTAATTTTTAGTAGAATGGGCGATTAAACTTACAATTCGTGGACTACCGACTGTCCAATCCGGAGTATTAACCCTAATGACCAACACACCTCATGCCGCATTTGAGCTATTGCGCGAACAAACCATTCCGTCGTTAAAAGTTCAGTATCAGGAATACCGCCACCGTAAAACCGGCGCGCAACATATCCATCTGGCGGCAGATAATAAAGAGAATGTGTTTTTAGTTGCGTTGCGCACCGTGCCCATGGACTCCACCGGCGTCGCCCATATTTTGGAGCATACCGCGCTCTGCGGCAGTGAAAAATATCCCGTGCGCGACCCTTTCTTTATGATGATTCGACGCTCACTAAATACCTTTATGAATGCGTTTACCAGCAGTGACTGGACGGCCTATCCATTTGCCAGTCAAAACAAAAAAGACTTTAACAACCTGCTTGGGGTCTATCTTGACTCGGTCTTCTTTGCCCGCCTGGATCCGCTGGATTTTGCTCAAGAGGGCCATCGTCTCGAATTTGCCAAGGCCAACGATGCCAATTCCGATCTGTGTTTTAAAGGCGTGGTATACAACGAAATGAAAGGTGCTATGAGTTCGATTAACTCAATCCTGTGGCAGACCATGAGCAAGCACCTCTACCCCACAAGTACTTATCACTACAACAGTGGCGGTGAACCAGCCGATATTCCGGACCTCAGTTACGAACAATTTAAAGCGTTCTATCAAACCCATTACCACCCGAGCAATGCCATTTTTATTACCTTTGGCGATATTGCCGCTGCCGAACATCAACAGCAGTTTGAAGAGCAAGCACTGTGCCGTTTTGATAAGCTTGACTGCCATATTGCGGTCAGTAATGAACAGCGTTACAGCAAGCCCCAGTATTTTGAGGAGAGTTACGCCTACGATGAGGGAGAACAGGGGTGCACAGACAATAACACGCATATTGTTGTGTCTTGGTTATTGGGCGATTCAACTGATCTTGAAGCCACTATGCAAGCGCGCCTTCTGGCCAGTGTTTTACTCGATAACAGCGGCTCACCATTGCAAAAAGCGCTAGAGACAACCGATCTCGGCACCTCACCCTCACCCATGTGTGGCCTTGAAGACTCACAAAAGGAACTGGCTTTTGCCTGTGGTATTGAAGGCTCCAGCCCACAACATGCCGATAAGGTCGAGGCACTTATTCTCGATGTATTGCGCGATGTCGCTGAACAGGGCTTACCCTTTGAACAGGTCGCGGCAAGCCTGCATCAGCTTGAACTATCGCAGCGGGAAATATCCGGTGGCGGTTACCCCTATGGTTTGCACCTTATACTGACCAGTCTCACCAGTGCCACCCATCGCGGCGATCCTGTCTCTCTGCTTAATCTCGACCCAGTATTGGAAAAACTCCAACAGCAGATTACCGACCCCGAATTTATTAAATCATTGGCACGCGACCTTCTGCTTAATAATCAGCACCGTACCCGACTGGTACTAAAACCCGATAGCCAACTAGGCCGCCGCAAAGAGCAGGCAGAAAAACAGCGCCTCGCCGATATTAAAGCCAGTCTCTCTGATAGTGAAAAACAAGCCATTATAGAAAAATCTGCCGCCTTAAAAGAGCGTCAAGAAATGGAGGAGAGTTTAGACCTGCTACCCAAGGTTGGTATTGAAGATATACCGGCTGAGATAACCTATGCCGAAAAACAATCGCAGCAGAGTAGCCCACTGCCAATCACTTGCTACAGTGCTGGCACCAATGGCGTAGCCTATCAACAAATTATTATGCCCATGCCGCAGTTAACGGAACAGCAGATGGACCTACTGCCGCTGTACAGCACTTGTGTGACTGAAATGGGTGTTGGTCAACGCGACTACCAACAGACCCAACTGTGGCATTCTTCTGTGGTTGGAGCCTACTCTGCATCTGCCTCCGTGCGCACAGATAAAGACAGTCTCGATAAACTGCATGGCAATATCAGTTTCAGCAGTAAAGGGCTATCACGCAACCAATCGGCGATGACAGAACTGATGCAAGAATCGCTANTGCAGGCGCGCTTTGACGAGTTACCCCGACTAAAAGAGCTNGTCGCACAAATTCGCACCTACCGNGAATCNTCCATNACCGGCAATGGNCATGTGCTGGCNATGACCGCNGCNGCTAGCGGTTTATCAGCTCANGGTTATCTTAANCAACGNTGGGGNGGNATGACTGGCTTGGGNTTATTAAAANTNTTGGATAAAAGCCTNGANAGCGATGCCGACNNAGCGGATTTATCTGCGCAGCTGCAAGCGATTCACCAATTGGTATTGGCTCAGCCGCGTCAGTATTTACTGGTTGCCGAAGGACAACGACTCGACGAGTTTAAAGCNGTAATGCAGGCNCAATACGCCAGTGATGTCGCGCCCGCCGCCATCAATNTGATTGATTACCAGCCAANATTATCACCGGTAAATCACTGCTGGACTGCCAATACGCAGGTGAGCTTTTGCTCTAAAGCTTACCCNACAGTGCCAACCGGACACGCAGATTCNGCCGCNTTAACGGTACTGGGTGGCGTGTTGCGCAATGGTTTCTTNCATCGCGCGATACGCGAACAAGGTGGCGCTTATGGTGGTGGCGCATCGCAAGATAATCAAAGTGGCGCCTTTCGCTTTTTCTCCTATCGCGACCCCAGAATTGCTGAAACATTAACTGATTTCGATAACGCCATTAATTGGTTGCAGTCACAAAGTCTCGGCTACGATAAAATTGAGGAGGCTATTTTAGGCGTTATTGGTGGCCTCGATAAGCCGGGCACGCCAGCCGGTGAGGCTATCCAAGCCTTTCACGCTGAACTGAATGGCCGCGGCAAGGCCTGCACAGAACGGTTTAGACAGCAAGTGCTGGCGGTGACTGAAGCCGATCTTAAGCGTGTTGCTAGCACCTATTTACGTCAAGAGGTTGCACAGACCGCGGTGATTACCAATGCTGACTTAGCAACAGGTACAAACTTGGAAATTATTAGTGTTTAAATGAGCAACTCAAACCGCGACAATTTATTTGCCAGCCCACTCGGTAATATCCCCAGTTTTGCCTTTGATAATTCAGTAGTCGAGGTTTTTCCCGATATGATTAGCCGCTCGGTGCCGGGTTATGAAACCATTTTGACNCATACTGGCGAACTGGCNGANCGCTTTGTGCAACCCGATANTCANTGCTATGACTTGGGTTGCTCTCTGGGNGCCTCATCACTGGCTATAGCGCAACGTATTGATGGCCGCGGCGCTAAAATTATCGCTGTGGATAACGCCAGCGCCATGGTAGAAAAATGCCAGGGAATTTTCGCCGATCANGGTGGTAGTACCGATATTGAATTAGTACATGGTGATATCTGTGACATTGCTATTACCAATGCTTCATTGGTGGTAATGAACTTCACACTACAGTTTGTGCCGCTGTCTCAACGCTTGGCGCTGCTAGAGAAAATCTATCGCGGTCTTAACCCAGGTGGTTGTCTGATTATTTCCGAGAAGCTTAGTTTCGAACCTGCGGAATTAGATCGNTTGCTGATGGACCTNTACCACGATTTCAAACGCGCCCAAGGCTACAGCGATTTAGAAATCAGCCANAAGCGCGACGCTATTGAGAATGTGTTAATTACGGAAACCATGGATACCCATATCAATCGACTTCTGGGCTGCGGCTTTCAATCCGCAAGCCCATGGTTCCAGTGCTTTAATTTCTGCTCATTAATCGCCATCAAATAGACGACGCATAAATTTCAGTCTATGACAGCAACTTAATCATTGATTTAACCATCTTGCTTATCCTAGGTGTGTAAGGTGGATGGAGCATATGTGTGGAGCTAAATTTATCCACCAGCACGCTGCGTTCATGGGTAAANGCATTAAAACCCCAGACGCCACCCGACTTACCAATACCACTATTATTGACACCGCCAAAGGGTAGATTGGGGTGCAGAAAATGCATCATTGTTTGGTTAACACAGGTATCGCCGGCGCTGGTTTCCTGTAGCACTTTATCGGTGAACTTTTTGTCGCTGCTATAGATATACAAGGCCAAGGGCTTTGGCTTGTCGTTGACGTAATCAATCGCTTCATCAATCTCAGCAAAGGTGATAATAGGTAGCACAGGGCCGAAGATTTCTTCATCCATAATCATCGAATCTGCACTCATACCCTCAATCAATGTGGGCGAGATAAACTGGGTCTTTTTATTGGTCTCGCCACCCGTTAATACCACCGCTCCACTGGCCTTAGCATCATCCAATAGACGAGTAATACGACCATGATGTGCCGCATTGACAATGCGGCAATAGTCATCATTATTAGCCGCATCATTGCCCAATCCATACTGCTTCTGAGCCGCCGCCGTGATCTCGGCGACAAGGGCATCTTTAATCGACTCATGAGCATAAATATAATCGGGGGCAATACAGGTCTGACCATTGTTGGAAAACTTGCCATAGGCAATCGAGCGAGCGGCTTTTTTTAAGTTGGCCGACTTATCAACAATGACCGGACTCTTGCCACCCAGCTCCAATGTTACCGAGGTTAAATTCTTCGCCGCCGCGGCCATCACATGTTTACCCACTGCCGGACTACCGGTAAAAAAGATATGATCAAACGGCAGACCGGTCAGGTAACTGGCCACATCTGCCTCGCCCTCAAACAGGGCTACCTCTTCAGGCCTAAACGCCTCAGCGACAATCTCAGCAATCACTTTAGACATATTTGGCGTCATTTCAGAGGGCTTAATAATCACCGTATTGCCCGCCGCAATTGACCACATCATCGGGCCAAACGTTAGATTAAAAGGATAATTCCACGGCGACACTACCAATGTGACACCCTTGGGCTCTTTAACAATTTGCGACTGTGTGCCCATCATCGACAATGTTGCACTCACTTTGACAGGCTTCATCCAGTGCTTAAGTTGTTTACGGATATGCTTGAGCTCAGTGACCACCGGCATAATCTCTGCCGCATCCACTTCCACCTCAGGCTTGCCAAAGTCTGCAGCGGCGGCGGTATGTATCTTGTCATAGGACGCCTTAAAAACAGATTCAAATCGCGCTAAAACAGCCAGACGTTGTTTATAATCTGATTTTCGTAACACCAAGGCATATTGTTTCTGTCGCGCAAAAACGGTGTCAATGCTCTTCTTTATCGTAGTCTTTAGTACAGCCATGGCCTACCCCCTTTAGGAATTATTTTTTAATGATCATCTACAATGGCCGAGAGTGTAACTTGTATCGATAGCACCGAATAGATCAAGCGACGACGAAAACCATTTAATTGTGACCCCAGTGTTCACAATTTTTAATCCCGATAATGTGGCCGCTAGAACCACACCTGAACTGTCCGCTTTTGATTTATATAAAAAAACTTCATTAAATCTGAGCGCTTCTTTTGCATCTTTGAGTGACTTAACGAGTTTATTCTCTCAGCTAAAAAAATTTAATTGATGGTCTGAGCTCGATCATAAAAATCGTATATAACTCCACGAGTGACATGGGGAAGTATTTGCTTTGCTTTACGAATATGCTCTGGATCGGTGTTATACGCTTGAAGATCTTTTTCATTGTCAAATAGCAGTGTTATTGCAATACCAAAGCTATCATCAACCACTTCCCTTTCACTTGGTAGCGGATCTCCTACATACGCCGCCCGCACCATTGGCAGAGACCCATAACTGCTTGCTAGCTTTGTTATTAGAGCCACAGTCTCTGGTGTCGTATCGGGCTTGAACCAAAATAATACAGTGTGAACGACTGGTAGATTATTTTTAGTTGATGAAATTTCTCCAGGTGCAGATTCCTTTGCTACCGTGACACCCGCTATCATTGACAAAATAAATAGTGCTGTGACAATAAGCCGATAGATATAGTCTTTCACATTACTCTCCTCAGAAACAAATTAATTTTAATCTTTTCCAACTTTATTAGTTGGCCAAACTTCATTCAGGGTATGAAAGGCAGACATTGCCACTGGCCATCCAGCATAATGAGCAACATGGGCAATAATCTCTTCGAGTTTCTCTCTCGGAATGCCAAGATTGCGTGCAGCAGTAAAGTGGATTTTTTGCTCAGAGGTCCGATTCATCGCTATCAGGACAGTACAAGTCGCAAGTGAACGCTCCTTTAAACTTATTTGATCTCCCTGCCATACATCGCCAAAAAGATGTTCCACCGTATATTTTGTAAAATCGTCAGATAGAGAGAGCGCATCGGGATCCGCGCCGGGAAATAGCTTGTCCACCATCGCCATACCTTTCTTATATTTGGCNCTGGATTCATCTGTCACCTCAGATGAAAAAACTGGGGAGACCAATATTGCATGAGTCATAATGTAAGTTATTAAATATTTTATTCTCATAATAGAAACACCTTCTTTGTTATCTTGAAGTTAAAAAACTCAACCGACAATAAAGGCTGAGGTAACTTGTTAAAACTCAACCTGAGACATCCACATAGTTGATTGGTAAATCAGTTACCCTCAGTCCAGTTGCGTCTCGGATAGCATTGGCAATAGCAGGACTCCCTGCTATGAGTGCCACCTCTCCTGCACCAGCAGGCGGCACCTCTGGATTGTCAATAATATCAATCTCAAACTCAGGGATATCGCTCATACGGGGAATCCTATAGTTATGGAAATTATTACTAGTAATCCCTCCATTTCCTATTTCGACACGCTCCATCAGTGCCATACCTATACTCCAGACAAGATTACTCTCAATCTGGGCTCGGAGCTGATCTGGATTTATCGCCATACCCACATCCTGAGCGCAACACATTCTCTTGATGCGTAGCCTCTTAGCCTTTTGATCCACATGAATATCGACAGAAACAGCAACAAAACTGTTTCTCTCATAGACACCGCAAGCGAAACCCCTTCCATAACCGACCTCTGATGGCAGAGGCATCTTATTGGCAACTGTTTCAACCCTCTTCAGACAGTTACTGAGCCGAATCATACTGTCAGGTAAATTCGCCAGTTTGAATTTGACTGGGTCAATATTTTTCTTACGTGCAAGCTCATCCATGGTGGATTCAATAACAAAAGTATTGGGTGCACCATTGAGGGAACGCCACACACCTAAATCCATCGGCAAATCAACTTCCGAGTATTCGACGCGAACGCTGGGAGTTTGGTAGGCAGGATGCGCGCCTCTGGATACACCAAAATCTCCCCCTGACGCAGCCCTTTTGTAGGGTAACAACCAATCCGGCAGTCGGGAGCGAGAGTAAAATACATAGCCCGATGTGTAGGCGTGCCACCAATTAGAAACTTTCCCTCGCGCATCTGCTGACAGTCGCATACGGTGGTTAGATGGCGTGCGGTTTCGACCCGCTCTAAATTCGTCCTCCCTAGTCCACTGTACTTTTACCGGTGCGCCAACAGCGAGCGCTAGACGGACTGCGTCTTGCTCAACCTCATAATGTTCACGGCCACCGAAGCCACCACCCATTCTCATCGGATACACCTCAACCTGATCTTCGAGAAATCCAATATCCTTGGCACAGTGACGCTTTATTGCCCATGGGTCCTGAGTTCCAGTCCAAATATTGATTCGTTCGGCACCAGCTACTCTTTCAANTTGAGCCACCGCAGCCCGCGGCTCTTGCATTGCATGGGTCTGTAATTGCACCGTAAATTGTAGATCGACGTCCCACTCAACATTTGGGTTATGATTTTGATCCTCAAGAATACGTGGGAGATCGTCGTTCTGCAGTGCGTCATTTATATTTAGTAGGCCATCAATATTTTTCTGGCTTATGGGTGCTGAGACTGACCATTCTGCTGAAATTGCCCGAACGGCCTTGTCTAAACTACCTGGTGTTTTGCAAACCACTCCTACAAAGTCATCAATCCTAACAATTTCTACAAAACCTATAATTTTTTTCGCTGCCACAAAATCTAAGCTTTCTAAAAGAGCTTTACGCACAGGAGGCCTAATTGCTCGACCATAGAGCATGCCAGGCAACTGTATATCCCCAGAGAAGACGGGCGCACCAGTCACTAGTTCTTGTATTCCCTTCGGTACTGCCCCATGGCCAACTTGCCTCTTAATTCTGCCTGAGTCGAACGTATACAGAGCCGGCATGGCAAAGTTTCTGTCATCCAGTTCAATTAATTCATCACCGACTAGACTATGATATAACAACCGTAGGTCATCATTAATGATGAAGCCGCCGTCAGCATCGACCACATTTTCTTGAGATATTTTATAGGTTGCCGCGGCACGGCTTCGCAAATGCTCACGCAAGCTGGCAGCGGCTATAGCAACCGGCCGAGAAAAAAGCATCATTGAGAGGCTTCCGGCTGTGAATCCAATTGGAGCTGTTTCGCTTGTCGCGGGATAACGCAACACAACATCCTGAACGTTGATATTGAGTTCTTCAGCGACAATTTGTGCTAACCCCGTGTTCGCGTTTTGCCCCATCTCCATACGTGGACAAAGCATGTGAACGGTACCATCAGGTCGAATCTGCAACCAACTCTTTGCTGATTCGGTGTTTGGAAACTCCAGTGTAGGTCCAACGGCGATTGATTCATTTTTAACAGATTTTACAGAAAAGACGATTGTCATTCCCCCAGCCAACCAACCGGTTGCCTTTAGGAATGATCTGCGGGATAACTTAGCCATAGGTTTCGTCACTCCGCTGCATCATTTTCGCCGCCCTGTGAATCGCTTTTTTTACTCGATCATAGGTACCACAACGACAAAGAATCCCATCCATGAAGGCAACGACCTCTTCCTCAGTCGGATTGCTATTTTTGGATAAAAGCCCCCAAGCCTGCATTATCTGGCCAGAGTGACAATAACCACATTGAGGGACACGCTCATCAATCCACGCTTGCTGAAGCGGATGCAATTCATCGGAGTTTCGTTGGAGGCCCTCGATAGTAAGAACTGATGTTCCTGCAATATTTTTTATGGGAGTTATACAGCTACGCACTGGCTCGCCGTCAACATGCACCGTACAGGAGCCGCAAAGCCCTTTACCACATCCGAATCGGGTACCTACTAGCCCCAGATATTCCCGAAGCACTGGGAGGAGAGCTTCCTCCTCCCATACTTCATTCACAACTCTCTCAGTACCATTGACAAATAACTTCATGTTAGATCCCTGAGATATTTGATCAGAAGTTCGTTCTTAGAGTGAGGCCATAAGATCTTGGCTCTTCCACCCATATTCCTCTTGCACCAATTCTGAGGGGAGTATTCAATGCGAAGGCTGTGGTAATTTCGTTGGTAAGATTATTTCCCCAAAGCTCTAATATCCAAGACTCCTCGATATCACTTAACGTGAAACGAGCACCAACCTTCGTGTGAGACTCTTGAATATCATAAGCGAGTGGACCCGCAGCTCCGACGGCCTGAGTGCCAGTTCGCTTATCGTCCTGCCACTGAGCGGAAACTGAGGCGGAATAAGCTAAATTAGTCGACTCAATGGTGGAGTTATAGGTAAATGAGAGTGAAGCGCTATTTTTTGGCGCACTCGTTAAGCCATACCCACATAACATCTTCACTGCGGCAGGAGCATTAGGGTTTCCATTATCGCAATCATCCGGATAATGCGCATCTGCACGGGTCCATGCTGTAGCCATCTGGAACGTCTCTGTTGGTACCCACAGTGCCTCNAGCTCATAGCCTTTACTTACCGCCTGATTAACATTAAAGGTCTTGAACTGAGCACCCGTAAATTCCAGCACCTGGAAGTCCTCCATTTCCATATCGAAGAATGCAGCATTGATTCGAAGGCTGTTGTCTAGCAATTCCGATTTGATACCTAATTCAAACGAATCAACTAACTCAGCTCTAAACACAGGATCTCCGCCTAAAATGGCAGCCGTCGCATCCAGATTAAAGCCACCTGCCTTATAACCGTGACTAAAGCTTGCGTAGGTACTTATTGATTCACTTGGACGATAGACAACTTTTGTTGTGTAGACGAGCTCATCATCTTCAAAGCTCTTATCCCAGGTTTGTGGAGAAAGGCTAATCATACCCTCGTCAAGTACCTGATCAGCTTCAACAGCAAACCCAAAACAACCACTGAAGGTACCGGCAGAAGCAAATGCTGTAGCCGGTTTACCGAGTGCGAGAGCTAGACTCTGTGTATTTACCATCGCCGCATTACATGCAGGAGAATTAGCACCTAATTGCTCATGGCTTCCATCTTTTGATTCGTCAACCCAGCGCATACCAAGGACGATATCCAGTTTGTCCGTGACACTAAATGTATTATGAGTAAACAAAGACCAAGAGGTACCGTTTTGAGTATAGTAGTTTGATGCAAAATTGCCGGTAGCATCAATATTATTTGCCATAACTCTGGCNGGGTNATTAGTCGCTCTCAAATCCCCTACAGTGCCACCGAGAGCCAGTGCTTGGCTATCTGGCACGTCAGCCAGGGTCGGTAAAAATAATGATCTGTAATATACAGCTGACCCCAGCGCCTGAAAGTCTGACCCGAGGCGCAAAGTGAAGTTTTGCGCAATATCCTCTTTCGAATAATAGGCACCGACTAACCAATCAAGCTTGCCCGTCTGACCCTGTATGCGAAACTCATGTGATACCGAATCAATGCTATCTTTATTAGGAAAGCCATTATCACCTGACATTTCATATATATTGATACCCACCATATCCTGACGAATAAGATCTGCATCAAATTGACGATAAGAACCCTGATAGAACAAGTTGTAGTCTGTGTATTCTTTGTTGTATTCAACAGATATACCCGATTTGTCCACTTTACTCCCAAAGCCTGCAGCCGGAGATCTCAAATCATCCCGATTAGCATTACCTGCTGGATTACCGCCATGCACTGGCAAACCGGCCCATTCAAAATTTGCCGCAAAGGGAGACTCTCCCATTATCATAGGATCACAACAATTCTCATCGGTTGACGAATAATCAGCAATAACTCGCAGACTAGAACTATCATCTATCTCCCATTGCAGTTGACCACGTAAGCTATAACGGTCGACGTTATAACTCTCACCATCATTCATAACTGCTTTTAAATAACCATCTCGCTTACGATAATTTGCACTCAAACGGAACCCAAGCTCATCTTGGATTATCGGAGCTGAGTAACCTGCTTCGAGCTTATAGCCGTTATAGTTCTCAACACCGAAGGTGGTATAGCCCTCTGAATCTGACACATTTGCTTTTTTGGTCTTTACACTGAGGGCACCCGCGGAAGTATTTCTGCCAAACAGAGTTCCCTGGGGGCCTCTCAAGATTTCGATCTGCTCGATATCAGTAAGATCACCCAGAGACATACCTGTTCGTGATAAGTAAACACCATCGAGAAACACGCCCACTGACTGTTCGAGTCCAATATTATTTCCCGTAGTACCCACGCCCCGTAAACGCAGAGTCCCTGACCCAGCCTCAGTATCAGTGGTGTTCATGGTAAATGATGTAGATAGACGGTTTAGATCGCGAAGGGTATCAACACCCGCTCGTTCCAATTGCACAGCTGATAGTGCAGTCACAGCAATAGGAATATCCTGAATATTAGCCTCACGTTTTGTTGCAGTTACCACTACCTCTTCTATCGCAGCCAAAGCGGGCATACTTGATGACACGACCAACCAACTACTCAGAGCCAAAAGATTTCGATTAAACATTATTCTTCTCCCCTATAGACATGTAATTATTTTTGACGTTTGTAAAGGTCTACTCACCTTTACTTTACATAATAGACGAACCGGTTCGTTTCGTCTATTATTTTTTTNAAATGGTTTTGACCTACTAATATCGAGATTAATTGCCTGTTGTTAACTGGATAAATAACGTTTAGTCAGGCTTTTACTACCAAAAATACGACGCATAAAGTTAAATAATCATAAATCTTGCCGTGAAAACACTAACTATTGAGTATTTAGAGATACCTTTCTTGCTATACTTAACTTTAAAATTATCGGCACGAAACGTTCCGCCTAGATCTAATCATAAGTCGCGCGCTCTATACGCGGCCTGAGATAAGCAGCAGGAGAAAACTTATGGCGCAAAAAACCGGCACCTTAAAGTCATCTGGTCCAAAACGAAACATTGAATCTAAAAATCAAATTGTTGCTGCTGCGATATCCATACTAGAGACTCAGGGATATACCAAATTTTCCATAGAGCAGGTCGCCAGAAAGGCTGGCGTAGGAAAACAAACAATATATAGATGGTGGCCAACAAAGCCTGAACTTATTCTCGATATTTTTAGTAGCGAGCTTTTACCTCCTATACCAAGCTATGATGGCACTAGTACACTACAGGAACATCTGAAAAAATATTTATTTATCTTCGCTGAAAATCTGTCCGCTCCGGCCGCCACCCAAGCCTTTATTTGTCTCATAGCGGAGAAAAGCGTTAACCCCAAGTTCAGCGATCTTTGTCAAAAACTCGTGTTCATACCCAGAATGAAAGCATTATCCAATTCATTTAAACTAGCGACTTCCTTGAAAGAAATCTCTCATCATGAGGACACCAGACATACAGCTTCCATGATATACGGCCCAGTCTTTCATACCATTTTTGTTGCCAATTCTCCCGTTACTATCGAATTGGTTGATACTGTTATCGATAGATTCTTTGCCGAGCTGAAAACAAATTAAGATTTCGATGAAGTGCTAGGCTCTAAACAAATATTTATAGCCACTTAAAAGTCACAACCCTATCCATACCTAAATAAATACCTTCAATCCTCGTGCCAGTGAGGTTTACTATTTTTGCAACAATCGTTATCTTCGTCTCCCGATTGGCCGTTGATTCGTGTAAGTAAAATTAATTTAAGATTTGCTTTTATTTGGACCCTCACTACTAAAATCTTTGTGAAAGGCGTAGTACTTTTATTGTGTGAAATCAGCGCCAGTGCAGTTCTTTATCTTAGCTTCTAATACAGTCATTTTTTACCCCTTCTTTGGACCTAATCTTTATTGACCACCTACCAGAGTTAATAGAAATGTAATTTGTATCATTAGAATCAAATAAACTAATCTTCATGACAATCATTTAGTTGCGACCCCTGCGTTCACATTTTTTAAGCCTAATAATGTGGTGGCTTCTCATTTTGCGTAACACTGCTCTGTNCCGGCGACACCTGCTCAGCAGCGCGGTCCTGAAGCACTTCAACACGCTGNTGCATACTACGATGAGCCTTTGTTAAAGCGTCTATTTCTTGCTGCTGGCGAAAAATCTCCTCTTCGAGTTGCGCATTGGCCATTTCTAGATAAGCCAGNTTNTCCTCGAATTCCTGCAACCGCTTTTCACTCATTGTTNATCACTCCACTATCANCNCGNTTTAGGTTCACCACCATAGCGGAAATACCCTATAATTGCCCCTTCAAATTTCAGGCATCCCTATGATTCCTTCCCCGCTAAACTACGACCTTTTGCTTTCTTGGTTAGAGGAATCACCACTCGCAGACTGGGCGCGGGAACTACCGGCACTACTGACCCATCAGCTACGAGCCGAGCGTTGGGGCGATATGCCTGAATGGCAAGAAACACTAAAACGATTACCAGAAATAGACCCTCTTCATATTGAGCTTAAAGATCAAGTACTGATTGGCGATCCCAGTTTGATGGACAAA
>NYXU01000050.1 GCA_002685715.1 Porticoccaceae bacterium
GGGCGACCTAATGACGTTGCGTGCTAGACCGCCTGGTGATCAAAATACTTGCCTCTAACGCGCAGAAAATTTATGCACCGCATCAATAAATACTTTCGCATGCGCCGGATCGATATCGGGGGTAATGCCATGACCCAGATTAAATATATGACCGCTACCGGTGCCGAAGGATTGCAAAATAGTGGCGACCTCAGCTTCAATACGAGCCGGATCGGACCTTAATACGGCGGGGTCCATATTCCCCTGTAATGCGACCTGATTGCCAACACGAGCCCTGGCTGCGCCAATATCGACGGTCCAGTCCAAACCGAGAGCATCGCAACCCGTTTCCGCCATAGCTTCCAACCAATGGCCGCCACCTTTGGTAAACAAAATAACCGGCACATCGCGACCCTCAGCATGCTTGATCATACCGCTGACAATTTTTTGCATATAAGCCAGCGAAAACTCCAGATAGGCAGCATGACTCAGCGCACCACCCCAGGTATCAAAAATTTGCACTACTTGCGCGCCAGCACTGATCTGCGCATTGAGGTAGTCAATAACAGAAAGAGCCAGTTTATCCAGCAGCTGATGCATTAACTCTGGCTGTGTATAGAGCATTGTTTTAGCACGAGCAAAATCTCGACTACTCTGGCCTTCGATCATGTAGGTGGCCAAAGTCCATGGACTACCCGAAAAACCAATCAATGGCACACGCCCGTGCAGTTCTCGGCGAATCATCGCGACAGCATCGGTAACATAGGCAAGATCGGATGCGGTATCGACCACATTAAGTTGTTCAATATCTGCTTCGGTGCGCACTGGCTTGCGAAACTTGGGACCCTCTCCCTCTTCAAAATAGAGCCCAAGTCCCATGGCATCAGGAATAGTAAGAATATCTGAAAAAAGAATCGCCGCATCCAGATCATAACGCTCTAACGGTTGCAATGTGACTTCACAGGCCAGTTCCGTGTTTTTACACAGACTCATAAAATCACCGGCTTGGGAGCGAGTAGCACGATACTCGGGAAGATATCGGCCAGCCTGACGCATCATCCAAATCGGCGTGCGGTCTACCGGTTGCCGCGCCAACGCTTTTAGAAAGCGATCATTTTTTAATTCAGACATTAAATATCCAGATAATCCAAAATACCTTCAGCGGCCTGACGACCTTCAAATACCGCGGTCACAACCAAGTCAGAACCACGCACCATATCACCNCCGGCAAATATCTTNGGGTTGGTGGTTTGGAAGGCGTANGTCTGCTCTTCCGCGGCCAGCACNGCGCCCCAATCAGCCGTCTCAACNTTNATNCCNGTCAACCACTCNGGNGGNCTNGGNTTGAANCCNAANGCAACCAACACNGCATCAGCGGGNANCACTTCTTCACTACCNGGNATNACTTGAGGACGGCGACGGCCATTTTCATCAGCCTCNCCAAGTTCAGTTGTAACCACTTTAACNCCGGTNACATTNCCAGCATCATCTGCCAGTANTTCNACNGGCTGCATATTAAATTTAAACACAACGCCNTCTTCTCTGGCGTTCTTNACCTCGCGGCGNGATCCCGGCATATTNTCTTCATCGCGCCTGTANGCACAGGTGACNCTGGNAGCGCCCTGACGAATTGACGTGCGATTACAATCCATCGCGGTGTCACCACCGCCAAGTACNACGACGCGTTTNTCTTTAACACTAATATAGTCATCGGCAGANTTCTCGAAACCCATATTGCGATTGACATTGGATACCAAGAAATTCAGTGCTTCATGAACACCAGGTAAGTCCTCACCAGGGAACCCACCCTTCATCGTGGTATAAGTTCCCATACCAAGAAAGACTGCATCATAGTCATTGAGCAGTTCATCAATCAGGATATCTTTACCAACTTCGGTATTCAGGCGAAATTCCACACCCATACCTTCAAGTACATCACGTCGGGTACGAATAACGTGTTTCTCTAACTTAAACTCAGGAATACCAAACGTCAGTAGCCCACCGATTTCAGGATAACGATCAAATACTACCGCCTTAACACCATTGCGCACCAAAATATCGGCACAGCCAATACCAGCCGGCCCAGCACCGATGACAGCGACTTTCTTATCGGTCCAGACCACTTTTGACATATCTGGGCGCCAGCCCATGGCCAAAGCAGTATCGGTAATATATTTTTCAACAGAACCAATGGTTACTGCGCCAAAACCATCATTGAGCGTACAAGCGCCCTCACAGAGACGATCCTGCGGACAGACTCGGCCACAAACTTCCGGTAAAGAATTAGTCTGGTGACTCAGTTCTGCCGCTTCGATCAGATTACCCTCTGCCACCAACTGCAGCCAATTGGGAATATAGTTGTGTACTGGGCATTTCCATTCGCAGTAGGGGTTACCGCAGGACAGGCATCGATGCGACTGACTAGCGGCTTTTTGCTCCGTAAATGGATCNTAAATTTCAACAAACTCTCCGACTCGACGNTGCATATCNCGCTTGGGGGGNTCCATGCGCTCAACCTCAAGAAACTGGAATTGATTGTTAGGTGTTGCCATATTCTTAATCTCTATTACTGTTGGCGTTATTGCGGATTGGCGTGAGCCTGCGCGAGCAAACTACTGAGGCTTGCCGCTTTTGGCTTCACTAACCAGAACCGTGACGCATAATCAGAAAAATTATCAACAAGTTCATGTGCCCAAGCACTGCCAGTCTCAACAGCATGATNTTTAATCATGCTTTTGAGAAACACTCGATGTGACTCAGTGGCCTCTGAGGTTACCCGCTGAATATCCACTAATTCCATATTGTAGCGATCGACAAACTCACGTTGCATATCGAGCACATAGGCGAAGCCGCCAGTCATACCNGCGCCAAAGTTATATCCGGTTGCACCCAGCACCGTTACGATACCGCCAGTCATATANTCACAACAGTGATCACCAGCNCCCTCAACAACCGCAACNGTACCCGANTTNCGCACNGCGAAACGCTCACCTACTTTACCCGCGGCATACAAGCGACCGCCTGTAGCACCGTAGAGGCAGGTATTGCCCATAATCGGCGCCTCATTAGACTTAAATTGACTGGTTGCCGGCGGCATCAGCACAAGTTTACCACCGGCCATGCCCTTGCCTACGTAATCGTTGGCATCGCCCTCAAGGTAGATATCCAACCCTCCGGCATTCCAGACACCCAGCGATTGACCCGCGACACCTTTCAGGTTTAACCGGATCGGGGTTTCTACCATACCGGCATTACCATAGCGTTTAGCGATTTCACCCGATAGCCGTGCGCCAATGGAGCGGTCACAGTTACCCACTTGATAATCAAATGTCGCCCCTGTTTGCGCCTCAATCGCCGGCAGGGCATCTGCTACCATGCGC
Organism: Porticoccaceae bacterium; assembly: GCA_002685715.1. GTDB lineage: Bacteria > Pseudomonadota > Gammaproteobacteria > Pseudomonadales > Porticoccaceae > HTCC2207. Next base: position 3,360 of record NYXU01000050.1, read on the forward strand.
TCAGCAAGCAAACCCTTGTCAAAGGGCTCGTTCTTTGGTTCCAGACAAAACTGTGGTTTATCAACAATTTCTGTTCTATTTTCAATCAGTGGCGCGAGATCTAAATGACTCTGCTTGCTGGTGCTACCCGGCAATACCTCTAGTAAATCAACACGTCCAATCAGCTGCTCGATCGAACTCACCCCCAGTGCCGCCAGCCATTCTCGCGTTTCCATTGCCACAAACTTAAAGAAGTTGGTAGCCATTAGTACAGTGCCGCGGTAGTGATCATTGCGCAATCGATTATCCTGAGTTGCCACACCAGTAGCGCAATTATTGAGATGACAAATACGCAGATACTTACAGCCCAAAGCAACCATGGGGCCAGTACCAAAGCCAAAACTTTCAGCGCCCAGAATCGCAGCTTTAACCACGTCCAAACCGGTTTTTAGCCCGCCATCGGTTTGTACTCGCACCTTGTCGCGCAAATCATTGGCGCGCAGGGTTTGATGGGTCTCGGTCAGACCTAATTCCCAAGGCGAGCCGGCGTAGCGAATTGAGCTGATTGGGCTAGCCGCTGTACCACCGTCATAGCCGGAGATGGTAATTAGGTCTGCATAGGCCTTAGCCACACCAGCAGCAATCGTGCCCACACCCGGACGCGATACCAACTTCACCGAAATAAGGGCGTCGGGATTGACCTGCTTAAGGTCAAAAATCAGCTGCGCTAGATCCTCAATCGAATAAATATCATGATGTGGCGGTGGTGAGATCAGCGTCACACCAGGCACTGAATAGCGCAGTCGAGCAATCAATGAATTGACTTTACCTCCAGGTAGCTGACCGCCTTCACCGGGTTTGGCTCCTTGAGCAACCTTAATCTGGATGACTTCGGCATTAGACAGGTAGGCTGGTGTGACACCGAAACGGCCCGAGGCAACCTGTTTTATCTTAGAGGTCTTGATCGTGCCGTAGCGCGCGGGGTCTTCACCCCCCTCGCCAGAGTTAGAGCGACCACCAAGCCCATTCATCGCCTCTGCAAGCGATTCATGAGCCTCCGGTGACAGCGCACCCAACGACATGCCTGCGGAGTCAAAACGACGGACAATATTTTCCATCGGTTCTACCGTAGCCAGATCAATGGGCGTGACGTTGCCGCTGATAGCTAATAGATCACGCAGGGCCGCCGCCGGCCGAGTATTGACCAGTTTGGCGTACTCAAGCCAAGCCTTGTAGTCACTATTTTGAACTGCTTTGTGCATGGTCTGAACGACATCTGGATTGTAAGCATGATATTCCTGACCATGAACATATTTAAGCAAACCACCTGGATTGATTGGCTTGCGCAATTTCCAGGCCATATTCGCCAATTCGGTCTGATCTTGCTCTAGATCACTAAATGTAGCGCCTTGCAGACGACTGGTCAGACCGGGGAAACAGAGATCGATAATCTCTGAGTGGAGACCTATTGCTTCATAGAGAAGAGCACCGCGATAGGAAGCTATGGTCGAAATACCCATTTTCGACAAGATTTTAAGTAAGCCTTTATTGATACCTTTACGGTATTGCTTAAAGGCCGTATCGACATCCACCAACAGCTCACCCGTACTGATGAGATCGCATAGAACNTGGTAGCTAAGGTAAGGGTAAACCAATGATGCGCCACATCCAATCAGAGTAGCGACTTGGTGGGAATCGCGCGCGTAGCCAGTACTGGCGACAATATTAGTGTCACAACGCAGGCCCTTTTCAATAAGACGATTATGTACTGCACCNACTGCGAGTAATGAATGAATGGGCTGTCGACCCTCACCTATATCATGGTCTGAGAGAATACAAATCACTGTGCCACTGCGAACGGCCGTCTCTACTTCATCACAAATCCTCTGGATAGCGCGCTGTAAATTTTCGTTCTTTGGATCGTAGTTAAGTTTGAATTTGTCCACAGGAAACTCATCAAACTCATTATTTTTTAATGCATAGTATTTGCGCGGTGATAGTACTGGGCTAGATAGACCAATGCGCTGTCCAAGATTGGACTTTTCTTCAAAGATACTGCTTTCACGGCCAAGTTCCACTGCTAGGGACATCACCATGGCTTCTCGCAATGGGTCGATTGGCGGGTTGGTCACTTGCGCAAACTGTTGGCGGAAATAATCAAACAAGTTGCGCTGACGTCGCGATAATACGGCCATAGGGGTATCGTCACCCATTGATCCCACAGCTTCCTGACCACCTTCTGCAAGGGGGCGCAATACCTGATCTCGCTCCTCAAAAGAAATTTGGAACATTTTCATGTAGGTCTTAATTTGTTCGCGATTCAATGTGCCCTCAAGCTCGATACTGTCCATATCGAAGCTTGACTCAATGGCAAAGCGCCCCTCTTTGAGCCATTTCTTGTAGGGATTGCGTGACGCTAGCTGATCCTCAATTTCGTCACGGAACAGTATGCGCCCCTCTTGAGTGTCAATTGAAAGGATATCGCCAGGCCCAAGACGGCCCTTGGCAACGACATTTTCTGGCTCATAATCATAGACGCCTACTTCGGAGGCAACAGTAATCACATCGTCATCAGTCATTACCCAGCGTGATGGACGCAAACCATTTCGGTCCAATGTGCAAACGGCATAGCGGCCGTCGGTAATCACTAGCCCAGCCGGTCCATCCCAGGGTTCCTGATGCATCGATAAGTAATCATACAGCGCCCGATGATCAGGGTTGCGATCCTCAACATTCTGCCAAGCAGGTGGCACCAGAGTTCGAACCGCAAGATGCAAATCCATACCGCCAGTAACCAACATCTCAAGCATATTGTCCAAGCTAGACGAGTCAGAGCCAGTGCGATTGACCAGAGGCGCCGCCTCAAGCAGGTCAGGTAGTAGCTCAGTCTTATATTTTGACGTACGCGCAACGGACCAATTTCTGTTACCCATAATGGTGTTAATTTCACCATTNTGCGCGAGCATACGAAACGGTTGCGCTAGCGGCCAACGNGGCATGGTNTTGGTNGAAAANCGNTGGTGAAAAACACAGATAGCGGTTTCNAGNCGCTGATCAGCCAAATCAAGATAAAAACCCGGCAGATCNACGGGCATCATCAGGCCTTTGTAACTAAGGATATTTGTGCCCAGACTGGCGACATGAAAGCTACTATCCGCCTCGAGACGCTTTTCTGCTTTACGCCTACCCATATACAGGCGCGCGCTGAACCTTTGCTCATCGGCAAACTCTCCCGGCGCAATAAATACTTGCTCAAAAGCGGGCAAAGATTCCAGTGCAATAGGCCCCAAACAGCTGTTATCGGTAGGTACTTCGCGCCATCCGAGCACCACCAGCCCCTGGCCCTCTAGTTCCTCTGTCAAGATAGTCTTCGCTGTTTCTCGCTCAGTATTATCTGTACTGAGCATAATCGCCCCGACTGCATAGGACTCTGGCAACTCCAATTGCAGAGTTTCTTTAACAACTGCGCGCAGAAAACTATCCGGTTTTTGCATTAGCAGGCCACAGCCATCACCGGTCTTACCGTCCGCGGCCACACCGCCCCGGTGTGTCATACAGGTCAATGCCTGAATAGCGTTCTGCAATAGTTTGTGGCTAGTCTTGCCCTTTACTTGGGCTATTAGTCCAAAACCGCAGTTATCTTTAAAATCGTCAAGCCGACATAAGCTTTGAGTCATAATAAAACTCTAAAAAATAATTCTGATGGATAGTCGAAAGCACTTTTAGGTGCATTTTGGCAAAAGCGCG
>NYXU01000051.1 GCA_002685715.1 Porticoccaceae bacterium
ACCTCAGTCGGTGACTACGCCGTTTAATAATACTATTCCCCCGAGTCGCGAAAAGGCGATGCCTGGCGATTTGTTTATGGAGCGCAGGATTCGCTCGTTGGTGCGCTGGAATGCATTAGCAATGGTGATGCGTGCCAACAAGCAAAGTGAGGGTATAGGCGGGCATATTGCGAGTTTTTCCTCTGCCGCAACACTCTATGATATTGGCTTTAATTACTTCTTTCGTGGCTCCGATGGCGACGATATGGGCGATCTGGTGTTTTTCCAAGGCCATAGCTCTCCAGGTATGTACGCTCGGTCGTTCCTTGAAGGGCGGTTGTCTGCCGACCAGCTGGATAAATTCCGTCGTGAAGTCGATGGCTCTGGTTTGTCTTCGTACCCACATCCGTGGTTGATGCCGGATTATTGGCAGTTTCCAACCGTCTCCATGGGTCTTGGGCCAATACAGGCCATCTATCAAGCCCATGTAATGCGCTATTTATCGGCTCGTGGGCTTTCTCCCCGCGGTGATCGCAAAGTATGGGCCTTCCTTGGTGATGGTGAGTGTGATGAGCCGGAAAGCCTAGGGGCTATTGCGCTGGCCGGACGTGAGAATCTAGAAAATCTTATTTTCGTCATCAACTGTAATTTGCAGAGACTGGACGGTCCAGTGCGTGGAAATGGCAAGATTATGCAGGAGCTTGAGGGCGTGTTCCGCGGCGCAGGTTGGAATGTGATCAAAGTGGTCTGGGGTCGGCATTGGGATACACTGCTTGAAAAAGATAAAAGTGGCCTGTTAATTAAGCGCATGAACGAAGTTTGCGATGGTGAGCTGCAAAACTACAAGTTTAATGGTGGTGCCTACACACGCGAGCATTTCTTTGGTAAATATCCAGAGTTGCTTGAGTTGGTCAAGGATATGACTGATGACCAGATTATGGCGCTGAATCGAGGCGGTCATGACCCGTACAAGGTCTATGCTGCCTACGCTGAGGCTACTGCTAGCACTGGCAAGCCAACGGTTATTTTGGCTCATACAGTGAAAGGTTATGGCCTTGGTGATGGTCAGGCGGCCAATGATACCCACTCGGTTAAAAAGTTAGATTTAGATGGGCTCCGCTACTTCCGAGATCGCTTTGGTATTCCTGTCTCTGATGATCAGCTAGAAACGGTTCCTTACTACCGACCCGACGAAAATAGCCCTGAAATAACCTATATGAAGCGTCGTCGCGAAGCACTCGGTGGGCCGTTGCCTGCCCGTAAGCATCATTTTGAGCCTATGCAAGCTCCGGCGCTCAAGGTGTTTGATAAGCAGTTGGAGAGCAGTGGTAAGCGTGAGATCTCGACTACTATGGCCTTTGTGCGCGTACTATCGACGTTGGTGAAAGATAAAAATATTGGTCAATATGTGGTGCCCATTGTGCCCGATGAGGCGCGAACCTTTGGTATGGAAGGAATGTTTAGACAGCTCGGTATCTATACCTCTGCGGGGCAGAAATATGTACCCCATGATCATCAACAGATTATGTATTACAAGGAAGATAAGCAGGGCGTTATTCTTGAAGAAGGGATTAACGAAGCAGGCGCTATGTCGGCCTGGTTAGCACTGGCTACCTCCTATAGCACCAATGCTGTGCCGATGATCCCTTTTTATGTGTTCTATTCGATGTTTGGTTTCCAGCGTATCGGTGATCTGGCTTGGGCCTCTGGTGATAGTCAGGCGCGCGGTTTCTTGATTGGTGCCACAGCAGGGCGAACAACATTAAATGGTGAGGGTTTACAGCATCAGGATGGTCATAGTCTCATTCTGGCCAATACCATTCCTAACTGTAAGAGTTATGATGCGGCCTATAGCTATGAACTGGCGGTGATTATTCAAGATGGCATCAAAACCATGTTTGAAGATAAACAAAACTGCTTTTACTACCTGACCACGATGAACGAAAATTATGTTCAGCCCGCCATGCCTAAAGGGGCAGAAGAGGGCATAATCAAAGGGATGTACAAGATCGCCAGTAATGGTAAAGCAAAGCACCATGTGACCTTGATGGGTGCGGGCACAATACTTAATGAGGTTATTGCTGGCGCTGATATCCTCAAGGATAAGTTTGACGTTGAAGCGGACATTTGGAGTTTGACCAGTGTTAACGAATTGGTTCGCGAGGGTCAGGCGGTTGACCGCTGGAACCTGTTGCACCCGACTGATAAGCCAAAACAATCCTATGTCAGTGAGCAATTAGGTGACAGTGAAGCGCCGATTATTGTTGCAACCGACTATATGAAGAGCTATGCAGAGCAGATGCGTGCTTATATCAAACAGCCGTTGCATGTTTTGGGCACCGATGGCTTTGGTCGTAGTGATAGTCGAGCCGCACTGCGCCATTTCTTCGAGGTCGATCGGTACTTTGTAGTAGTGTCAGCGTTGAAAGCCTTGGCTGATAAAGGTGAAATTAAGCCAGCGGTGGTCGCCAAAGCGATTGCTGAATTTGGTATAGACCCCGATAAGAGTAACCCACTTTACCTATAGTTTTGACTCTGTAGTATGGTGAGTGAATTGGCAAAATAAGATTAGAAGGATAACAAGTGGCAGTAGAAATCGTAACAGTTCCGGATCTTGGTGGCGCAGAGAGTGTTGATGTTATTGAGTTGAGCCTTACACCGGGAGATAGCGTAGCCCTTGAGGACTCTCTATTAGTATTGGAATCCGACAAGGCAACTATGGATGTCCCCAGTCCGTATGAGGGTAGCTTGGTTAAATATTTAGTTGCCGAGGGGGCTGTTGTTAAGGTGGGTGACCCAATTGCTGAAGTAGAAGTCGCTGATGTTGCCGATCAGCCTGTGCACAAGCCCGCTGATCCAGCTGCTGCTGTAGTGGCCGATGAACAAGCTGTAGAGGCTAGCGAACTAGTAGCCGAGCCGCAAGCCGAGTCAATCGCGGTATCAGCTGAAACCCTAGGCGAGCAGCTTGTTGTGGTACCTGATATTGGTAGTGACGATGCAGTTGATGTTATCGAAATCTCCGTTGCTGTGGGTGATCAGGTGGAAGAGGGCGACACATTATTAGTCCTAGAGTCTGACAAAGCGACCATGGATGTCCCTTCATCCCATGCAGGTAAAGTGGTTAAAATTATTGCCGCTGAAGGCGATAAACTCCGCACTGGTGCTGAGGTGGCGATTCTTGAGGCCGTTGCTGGTGCCGCCGCGATGGATGGCGCGGAATCGGTCAAAAGCCCTGAGCCAGCCAAAAGCCCTGAGCCAGTAAAACCGCCGCAGCCAAACACCAATCGCCTAGCAGCATCAGAAAACGCCCAGCCTGCGGCCAGCGGTGTTTATGCAGGCCCAGCGGTGCGCCTGTTGGCGCGAGAATTGGGTGTAGATCTGGCACAGGTGTCAGGCACAGGGCCGCGTGGTCGCGTGCAAAAAGACGATATTAATAACCATGTTAAAGCTAAACTTCAGGCCAGTGATCAAGGCTCTGTTGGCGCTGGTATCCCGCAGGTGCCCTCAGTAGATTTCAGTCAATTTGGTGAAATTGAGACAGTGGCGATGAGTAAGATTCACAAACTCACTGCCGCTAATATGCAACGTAATTGGCTCAATGTGCCTCATGTCACGCAATTTGATGAGGCTGATATTACCGAACTTGAGGCGTTTAGAAAAAGTTTAAAAGACGAAGGGGAGAAACGTGGTGTACGCGTCACTCCGGTGTCGTTTTTGATCAAGGCATTAGCTGCTTCTTTGCAGGCTAATCCGGAATTTAATCGCTCTTTGGCTGGTGATGGCGAGAACTATATACAGAAACATTACTGCCATATTGGTATGGCTGTTGATACGCCTCGAGGCTTGGTTGTCCCTGTAATCAAAAATGCTAATGAAAAAGGTATTTGGGAGATTTCTGCTGAGATTGCCAGTCTTGCCGCTAGCGCGCGTGAAGGCAAGCTAAAACCAGCTGAGATGCAAGGTGGCTGTTTTACCCTATCCAGCTTAGGTGCAATTGGTGGCAATGGCTTTACACCAATCGTCAATAGCCCTGAAGTCGGTATTCTTGGCGTGTCGAAATCGCAGATAAAACCTGTGTGGGATGGCGCTGAGTTTGTCCCCCGCATGATGCTACCGTTGGCATTATCCTATGATCATCGTGTAATTAATGGCGGAGATGCCGGTCGCTTTATGACCTATTTGGTGAAATTGCTCAGTGATCTGCGTTACTTGGCTCTATAATAGCGGTCTTTCTATTGAGGGCTGTTTATGCGATATCTTCACACCATGATCAGGGTGACGGATCTGGATGCCTCGCTGGCCTTTTATTGCGGCGCATTGGGTTTGCAAGAGGTTTCGCGCAAAGAGGTTGAGGCTGGTCGCTTCACCCTGGTGTTTCTCGCGGCACCTGAGGATATGGACACTGCAGCTAGCAGACAGGCACCGTTACTTGAATTGACCTACAACTGGGATAAACAATCCTACTCAGGCGGCCGTAATTTTGGTCACTTAGCCTTTCGTGTTAAAGATATCTATGCCACTTGTGCGACTTTGGCAGCGGCAGGAGTGACAATCAATAGGCCTCCGAGAGATGGTCATATGGCATTTGTGCGATCCCCCGATAATATTTCAGTAGAGTTGCTACAGGCTGGCGATCGGCTTGATCCTAAGGAGCCATGGGCTTCAATGGCAAATACAGGTGAGTGGTAAAGCGCTTTTAATCAGCCCATTAATGCGACTTTTTAAACGGTAATATCTCGTTAGCTTGCTGAATATGCTGTGCAATGGCGCGCTGTTCTGAGTCTAAAAATCGCTTGATAGCCTGCCTAAACTGTGGATGTTCTATCCAGTGCAGAGAATGGGTTTCGATAGGTTCAAAACCACGAATTAGCTTGTGCTCGCCCTGTGCACCAGCATCGTATCGTTGCAGCCCTTTATCAATGGCATATTCGATGCCGCGGTAATAGCAGAGTTCAAAATGTAGGCAGGAAAATTCACCGGCACTGCCCCAATAGCGCCCATATAGGGTATCGGAATCGAAAAAGTACAGCGCGCAAGCAATAGGCTGATTATTTCGACGCGCTACAGCCATAGCAATTTGTTCTGGCATACTGTGCGCGACTTGGTTGAAAAATGCCTCTGTTAAATAGCCTCTAGTGCCATTGCGTTTGGCGTAGGTGCGCTCGTAAAGGCGATAAAACAATTGCCAAATACTGGTGTCGATCTGACTGCCTTCTAACACCTCAACTGCAATACCTTGAGCTGCTACTTCGGCTCGCTCTTTACGCACCATCTTGCGCTTGCGAGAATTTAAAGCATTGAGATAGTCATCAAAGCATGTATAACCGCGGTTATGCCAGTGATATTGCACGCCAGTCCGATGTAGCAGCCTGCTGTCGGTGAATAGCAGTCGTTGTTGCTCATTGGGGAATAATAAATGCCAGCTGGAAGCGCCGGTATCTTCTGCAACAGCCAACACCTGATTAAACAGGTGTTGACCATGCTCGCTGGTTAGCTGGTCTAAGCCGGCTATTCTTGGCCCCGTTGAGGGGGTAAATGGAATAGCGGTTAGTAGCTTCGGATAGTAATCGAGATCATGTTCATAATAGGCATTGGCCCAGCTGTGATCGAATACATACTCGCCCATACTGTGATTCTTTAGATACAGAGGCATAGTCTGTGCATGTTGTTCTGTGACTATGTTGATATGCCGTGGTTGCCACCCTGTGTTAGTGCAGGCACTGTGGCTATCTTCAAGCGCTTGCAAAAATTCTTGGCGTAAAAATGGATAGGGTAAAGCGAATGGACTTGACGATGACATTAAACAGTTAACCCTATCATTTACGCTGTCGTATTAGTACGTGATTGGACGGTTATCTGATCAATCTCCGTGGCTGATGAATGTGCCGTCATAAGGCTGTTCTGTCAATTAAAATCTTAGTCTGACCCCTGAGATTTAACGTTAATTACTGTATGATGCGCGGCTGAAGCTAGGCCAGATCGTAGCAGCATTTAACCTTGAGACAGTATGGAGATAATTGAATGATTATTAAGCCCCGCGTTCGCGGCTTTATGTGTATTACCACGCACCCGACCGGCTGTGAAGCCAACGTTAAAAATCAGATCGATTATATCAAAAGACAGGGTTCAATTGATGCACCCAAGCGCGTGCTAGTGATTGGTTCATCTACAGGCTATGGTCTGGCCGCACGAATTACCGCAGCCTTTGGTGGCGGCGCATCAACGCTGGGAATATTCTTTGAAAAGCCTGGTACAGAGCGTAAACCTGGTACCGCCGGATGGTATAACAGCGCAGCGTTTCATCAATTTGCTGAGCAAGAGGAGCTCTACGCCAAAAGTATTAATGGTGACGCGTTTTCGACTGAGGTAAAAGAAAAAGCGATAGCGACGATTAAGCAAGATCTAGGTCAGGTTGATCTGGTGATTTACAGTCTAGCGGCGCCTCGCCGTCAGCATCCGGTCAGTGGTGAAGTGTTTAATTCAACACTTAAACCAGTGGGCAAGAGTGTCACCATGCGCGGTATTAATACCGACAAAGAAGAGATTCAGGAATTTAGCCTTGATGCTGCCAGTGATCAGGAGATTAGTGACACTGTTGCCGTCATGGGCGGTGAAGATTGGCAAATGTGGATGGACGCACTGGAGCAGGCTGGAGTACTGGCTGACGGCGCTAAAACCACTGCCTTCACCTATATTGGTGAAAAGATCACTTGGGATCTGTACTGGGATGGGACCATAGGGCAAGCGAAAAAAGACTTGGATAGCAAGGTACTATCGATCAGAGAGCAATTGGCATCGAGTGGCGGTGATGCACGTGTGTCAGTGCTTAAAGCGGTGGTCACCCAGGCAAGCTCAGCGATACCGATTATGCCTCTGTATCTGGCCATGCTGTTTAAAGAAATGAAAGCCAATGGTACCCATGAAGGCTGTATTGAACAGCTTTATCGACTGTTTACCGAATGTCTCTACGGCACAAACCCAAGAACTGACGAGGTGGGGCGTCTGCGAGTTGATGAATTGGAGATGCAACCTGAGGTACAGGCCTCAGTGGCGCAGGCATGGGCCAATATCAGTACAGAAAATTTAGCTGAACTCACTGATTTTACGGGCTATAAAAAAGAATTTTTAAACCTATTTGGTTTCGAGATGGACGGCGTCGATTACGATGCAGATGTCAATCCAGAGGTTGCTATTCGCAATCTAGTTAATTGATGGGCTCGACAGATCATGATTTCTAAGGGCACCGTATTTAAAGCGTCGTTGTTGCATCCGCGTTACTGGCTAACCTGGTGTGCATTTGGGCTTTGGCGCGCCATCACCGTATTGCCGTTCCCTATGTTGTTGCAGTTGGGTACTGTGCTCGGATTGATTCTGCACCGATTTCCCAGTCGCCGCAAAACCATCGCCTATCGCAATATCCAGCTGTGTTTTCCTGATCTAACTGATCAGGCGCATCGTGAGATGCTGCGGGCCAACTTTATCAGCACAGGCATTGCAGTTATGGAGGTGGGTATTGCTTGGTGGTGGTCAAAAAAGCGTTTTGCCAAACTATTGCAGTTTGAGGGCTTGGATAACCTGACAGCGGTTGGCGATAGGGGCGTTTTGTTACTGGGCGTGCATTTTACTACTCTGGAAATTGGTACTGCTGGCATAAGTATGGTTGCTTCTAGAGATGGTATGTATCGCGCTCACAGCAACCCAGTATATGATTTTATTCAAGCGCGGGGGCGATTGCACAAGAGTGGTAGCAATGATGTCGCCTATGAGCGGCGCGATGTACGAGGCACTATGAAGGCGCTCAAGGCCGGACGCACATTATGGTATGGACCAGATCAAGATTATGGCTTAGTCCAGGGCNTATTTGCNCCATTTTTTGGTATACAGGCTGCAACGGTTAATGCTACCGCTCGATTTGCTGAGAAAACTGGCGCTGCTGTTGTCCCTTTCAGTCATATTCGCCTACCGGGGTCTCAGGGCTATAAAATTACGCTACATCCAGCACTAAAGGATTTTCCATGTGGTGATGAACTGGCAGACGCCACGCGGATCAATAAAATTGTTGAGCAATTTGTGTTGTTGGCGCCAGAGCAATATTTATGGGTACACCGTCGGTTTAAAAATCGACCAGATGGTGAGTCTGACGTTTATGACTTACCGGTTAAGAAAAGCCAGCGTAAAGAGCAAAATTGAACTTCGGTGGATATTATGAAACTAAGGTTTCCCTTGTGTCGAGAGAGCGCCATCAGTACCATGAAACGCCCCCTGAGGCTACGTAAAACAGTAAGGATAAAAGATGATTAGCGGAAGTCTTGTCGCGTTAGTTACACCTATGCACCCCGATTCACTGGATGTCGATTGGGATGCGCTTAAACGACTCGTTGAATGGCATATTGAGCAAGGCACAGATGGCATTGTCGCTGTGGGCACTACCGGTGAATCTGCGACACTAGGGGTATCGGAACATAGCAGTGTAATCCGTTTTGTCGTTGATCAGGCTGCCAATAGGATCCCCATTATTGCCGGCACCGGTGCTAATAGCACTGCAGAGGCCATAGTACTGACGCGAGCAGCGAAAGAAGCCGGTGCTGATGCCTGTTTACTGGTTACGCCTTATTACAACAAACCCACTCAGGAAGGGTTGTTTCTGCATTATCAAGCGATTGCAGATGCGGTTGATATCGATCAAATTCTTTACAATGTGCCCGGGCGCACGGCTTGTGATATGCAGCCTGAAACAGTACTGCGGCTTGCGGCAATTAAAAATATTGTCGGTATTAAAGAAGCGACTGGCGACTTGGCGCGAGCGAAATCCCTGATAGAACAATCTCCGGTAGACTTTGCTGTCTACTCAGGAGACGACCACAGCGCTCGCGAACTTATGTTGATGGGAGGCAAAGGTGACATTTCCGTGACTGCCAACGTAGCTCCGAAGTTAATGGCTGAGATGTGCGCGGCAGCGATTGCAGGTGATAGCACTACTGCGCAAGCAATTGATATGCGGCTCGCAGCATTGCACGATGCTATGTTTGTCGAAGCCAACCCGATTCCGGTTAAATGGGCGGTAAGTCAGTTAGGTTTAATGTCTAATGCCCTGCGGTTACCTATGACGCCGTTGTCCACTGAACACCATGCTCAGGTTCGCAGTGCTCTAGAGAGTATTACTGCAAACTAAAATTNAANTGTCAGCGCTGTGCTGGCATTCATNAAAAAAGGGGCTTAGCTCTGTAATGAAAAAAACGATCTCTTGGTTAACTATCTTTTTGGTGCTAGGCCTGTCTGGTTGTAATTGGCTAGGTATTAGAAATCGCTCTAATGATTATTTACTGTCTGAAGAGACCCAGCCCACCGTAATTCCGGGAGAAATGGACAGTGCTAGCCTTGGGCAAATTTACCCTATCCCACAGATTGCGGCAGAAATGATAGATGCAGAGGGCTTTGAGGTTCCCCGACCACAGCCCGCCTCAGTCAATACCTTCGAGCAGTTGGTCAAGATTCAGAGTATTGATGAGCGTCGTTGGGTGTTGATAAACATTCCTCCCAGTGAGGTATGGCCTCGAATTCGTAGTCTACTTAATCGCAATGGTGTGCCATCGGCTAGAGCCGAAGGTTCTAGCGGTATTATTGAAACAGTGTGGGTAAACTTTAAGTCAGATGAAGAGAATAGCCATCGTTTCCGCTTTTATATTTCTCCTGGTGTTCAAATAGATAGCACTGAGATTACCACTCTGCACCAGCAAATAGCGACCGGTAAAGAAGAGGAGTCCGCTGCTTGGCCCGCAGTGTCAAATAGTGAAGACCGAGAGCGCGATATGCTGTCTATGATCGCCAATGAACTAGCCGCCGCTTCAGAATATGCCTCTGTTTCATTATTGGCCCAGGATATTGGTGGTGAGGCGAAGGTTGAGGTGGTCACGCCTGAAGCTGCCGATGCCTTTATCAAGATTAATTTAAGCTTTGATCGCGCNTGGGCTTCTGTCAGTTACAGTGTNGCGCGAGGTGGCTTCTCAATTATTGATAAAAATCGTACTGAAGGGCTGTTGTACGTCAATTACACTGAGCAAACTGAGGGTGACGAAGGGTTTTTCAGCCGTTGGTTTGGAAGTAGCGATAGCGATGAGTTACTTGAAGCTAACTATCGGGTGTTATTGGAAACAGTGGGCAGTAGTGTGGAGGCGCGTATTGTTGGTTTTGAGGGCAATAGCCTCGATAAAACAGAGTCTCTGCGATTGCTCCGTATACTCCGAGGCAATATGTCCTAAGTCTGTGTCATGCGATTTGCATCTCTAGGTAGTGGCAGTAAAGGCAACGCCACGCTTGTCGAGTGGCGCGACACCTGTGTTATGGTCGATTGCGGCTTTTCGATCCGCGATACCACCGCGCGTTTGCAGCGTTTAGGTAAGACCCCAGAGCAGCTCAGTGCTATTTTAGTCACCCACGAACACAGCGACCACTGGAAGGGGGTTACACCACTAGCAAAAAAATTTGGGCTAAGAGTGTATGTAACCGCCGGTACCTTGAAAAGCCGAAATGTGTCACTTGATAGCGCTGATTTTGAGATCATAGACAGTCATCGACCNTTTCAGGTCGGAGATCTAGCGGTAACTCCTGTGCCGGTTCCTCATGATGCCCGAGAGCCAGTGCAATACTTGTTTGATGGCGATGATCACCGTCTGGGCGTGCTCACCGATATAGGTTCTTTAACCGAGCATGTCGAAGCGCAATACAGTGGCTGTGATGCATTGTTNGTCGAAGCTAATCATGACATTGATATGCTGGCCAACGGTCCTTACCCTGCTTTTCTTAAAGAGCGTGTAGCGGGTCAGTGGGGTCACTTGAATAATAATCAAACAGCGCGGCTAGTATCGCTAATAGAGCAGCAGCGTATCCAGCATCTTGTTATCGGCCATATCAGCGATAAAAATAATTCTGTCGATAAAGTTAGGCGCGCTATCGAAGCGGTTTTTACACAGCAACACAAAGTTACTTATGCTTGTCAGCAGGACGGGTTTGACTGGCTACAGTTGCAGTAATTATCAGCTTGTATGAGTATTTCGGTAACAGTTTGATTTTGGTGAAGCATTTTTTTTTCAGTGTAGCAATAGTTTTTTTAATAAAATTTAAATTTATTTGTGCTGAAATTGGTTTTTTTTCCACAGATAGCATCACTTTTTCAAAAGTATTTTAAAAAACCGCGCTAAGTCATTGATTTTTTATCTCGTAACCCCTAAGNCCTTGATTTTAAATATATTTTTTAACTGGTTATTTTTTGATCAATCTAACAAAAAGACCCGCTTTTTGTGCCTTTGAGATACTTAATCAGTGCTTCATCCACAAAGTTATCCACAGCTTCTGTGGACATCTTTTTGCAACATTTTTGTGCGTTTTTNNTATTGCCGATGCTAGAGGCATATCTTTGGTGCAACTAGCTGGTCTGGGACCAATTCCGACAGGGTTTTTATATCGTCGCAGCGCAAGGCATTGTTGCCACTAATATCAACGCGACGCAATTGACCAAAGAACATTAACATTTTTATATCAGTAAGATTGTTGTTGGCTAAATTAATGANCTCTAGTCGGGTAAATCGGCTGAGTCCAGTNAGGTCAGTAATTCCTGCATAAGCACAGTTGATANTTANTAGCTCTTCCGCGCGNTTAACTGACTGATCGATAATCAGCTGTTTAATACAGTTACTGAGCGCCGTATCAGGCATCTTGTAGTCACTAAACAGCGNTTGTGGTGTGTAGATCTGTTGCTCNTTGAATTTTATNTGATAACGATCACANGCAANAAGAGACATGAATACAAGGCTAATAACAATTAGTTTCATCGGTTGGGTTCCTTGCGCAGTGCCACCAAGAGTATATGTGTTTAAATAGGCTTATGACCAGTATTAAAGTTTCCTATTCCCATTCTGAGTTCCATGCTGAAGCTGCGCAGCTCGCTGCCAAATTGGGTTTAGATGTTGTTATGTTAGGCTTAGTTCAGTCCGATACCACTGTCGACCAAGACTATCACCTTAATATTGGCCCTGAGGGGCTGTCTCTGCTACCTGTACCACGGGCTATTCACGGTCCTATCATGTGCCAGTTCGACAGTGGTGCTAACAGCCACAGGCGTAAGTATGGTGGTGGTAATGGCCAAGCAATCGCCAAGGCCGTGGGGCTATCTGGCAAATTTTATCCCAATGTGCTCGACCTTACTGCCGGTCTTGGTAGTGATGGCTTTGTTTTGGCAGGGCTGGGTTGCCGAGTAAAGTTGTTGGAGCGCAATGCTGTTGTTTTTAGCTTGCTGCAAGATGGCCTTAGACGAGCACAGCATGTCGCCTTGGATGATTCGGAGCTAGGTGAGGTTATCTCGCGTATGGCACTGATTGAGAGTGATGCGCAAGATTTTCTGGCCGCTTTAACAGAGGATCAGTGTGAGGATGTTATTTATTTGGATCCGATGTTCCCTGAGCGCAAAAAGCGAGCTAAGGTAAAGAAAGAAATGCAGGCGTTTCAGCGTATTGTTGGGGCGGATCAGGATGCTGCAGACCTACTGCCGCTGGCTCTTGAGCGGGCACGTTACAGAGTCGTTGTTAAACGTTCTGCCGGTGCTGACTTTCTTGCTGGCAAACAGCCAAGTTATAGCCTTGAAGGCAAATCGACGCGGTTTGATATTTTCGCGCTACGCAAACTGCCCAGTTAGCTATTAGCGCCTCTTCATCACCATAAAATTACCCAGAGCTACAAGAGCAAAGCCAACGACGGCCATTGTTGTCCACTGGTAATCCTCAAAAACGGTGGATATTAATAGCGCGAAAAAGGGTATCAATAGGCCCGTGTATCCGGCTTTCTCAGGCCCAATCACAACCAATAACTTGAGATAGGCACCAAAGGCGATAATGGTACCGAAAACCGATAAATAGAGCAGGGATAAAATATACTCAGTTGACTGATCAAAGCTTAACTGAGTATTGCTTACAAGTGCGATAATCAGCAGTGCCAATGTGCCATAGAAGGTTCCCCAGGCATTAATTGACCAGACTGAGATTCCCAGTAGTCCATTGCGTGTCGCGGCAATATTACCTAATGAGGCAAACATGGCACCAGCGAGGGCGAATAAAAATCCTTTGATGGCCATAGTTGTCGAGGATAATTTGGTTAGCTCCGGATAGAAAAGTAAGCTGATACCCAGCAAACCAATAATCCCACCGATAATAATATTAAAACTGAATGGATAGTTCAGAAATAGCCGAGCATTGATAATATTGAAAAATACAATAAGGCTGAAAATAACCGCAATAATACCGCTAGGTAAATACAGCTCAGCATGATAGATGGCCCAATAGTTGATGCCAAATAAGCACAGTCCCTGCAGTGCAATAAATTGGTGGTTCTTGATGCTGAGTTGTAGCGAAATACCCTTCAGTTTACACAGCAAAAACAGTAGCGCCGATGCAATAAGCATACGATAAATAACAGAGGCTACAGGATCGACGCTGCCAAGCTGAAAGGTGATGGCTATCCAAGTAGAGCCCCAGATGGTCACGGTAGCGATATACAGAAAAATACTGTGCAGGTTCATAGGGCACCGAAACCTTATGCTAGAGTAAAAGCTTCTGTAGTAGTACCTGATAAATATTGGTGAGAATATCCAAGTCGGCGATATTGGTATTTTCATCCACTTTATGGATGGTCGCGTTGGTAGGGCCAAGCTCAATAACCTGAGTTCCCATGGGCGCGATAAAGCGTCCATCGGAGGTTCCTCCAGCTGTCGATAACTCGGTGTCTAATCCAGTGACCTGCTTGATACTGGCCATTGCAGCGGCAACTAATTCGCCCTCCGCGGTAAGGAACGGTTGGCCACTAAGATGCCAGTCAATTGCATACTCTAAACCATGTTTATCCAGTATGGCTTCCGTTCGATCACGTAGTTGTTGATCGCTGACTTCGGTAGAAAAACGAAAGTTAAACGTAACATTCAACTCGCCGGGTATGACATTAGTGGCGCCGGTACCCGCAGTAATATTTGAGATCTGAAAACTGGTCGCAGGAAAAAAATCATTGCCTTGATCCCATACTTCTTGCGCTAGCTCATCAAGTGCTGGCATCGCCAAGTGGATGGGATTGCGCCCTAGATGCGGATAGGCGACATGACCCTGTATGCCTTTGATGGTCAATTGGCAGCCGAGCGATCCACGGCGACCATTTTTAATCACATCGCCACACTGACTGCTGCTCGAGGGTTCACCGACAAGACAGTATTCGGGAGTAATCAGCTGCTGTTGCAACCAGTCAACAACTTTCAACGTGCCATTAGCGGCGATACCCTCTTCATCGCTAGTGATAAGAAATGCGATACGCCCATGATGATCTGGGTGCTCGGCGATAAATTGCTCAACAGCCACTACCATAGCGGCCAGAGAGCCTTTCATATCGGCAGTACCACGTCCGTACAGCTGTCCATCAGCTTCAGTGGGCTGGAAGGGTGGATAGCGCCAATGCTCTTCGGGACCAGTAGGCACAACATCAGTATGTCCGGCAAAACATAGGATAGGACCGCCAGCACCTCGTATAGCCCACAAATTATCGACATCATCAAATCGCAATGGCGTGGTTTCGAAGCCAATTTTTGCTAGACGATCGATCATCAACGTTTGACAGCCATCATCTTCGGGTGTGACTGATTGGCGTGCAACAAGTTGTTTGGTAAGTGCGAGAGTGGCTGAGTCCATGGTATTTTTGCGGGTCTGTAAAAAGGTGCGGTTATTGTAGTGGGCAAATGTATTTCAAGCTATACGCATACCCTGTCGTTTTTGTTCAACCTATGGGCGACTTAGATAAATGGCTTGCTCTATGCTGCCTGCATTTTGATTGGTAAAGCAGGTAAATTTTCTAAGCCCGATAAACAGTCGGTTTGGTTACATAAGCTTATAAAAGATGTTTTTATACCAACTTATCCTTAGCCGCATTGATTTTGGCCGCAAGGTAGTCACTGCCGCCACGATCTGGATGTAATCGCTGCATAAGGCGTCGGTGAGCCTTGATAACATCCTCTTTGCTGGCATCTGGCTCTAACCCCAGAATATTGTAGGCCTCGGCTTCAGAAAAATCGGCAAAATCAGTTGCCTGCTGCTGATCCGAGCCTGCGCCGCTCTGCCCGCCGCTACGCATTAAAAATGCCTGTAACAGAACATAGGACTCGCGATCAGTTTGTTTAAGCCAATCTGCTAGTGTTTGCATTTCCTCGCTATTCAGCTGTGATAGGCGTCGACCAACAAACTCCCCCTGAAGAATCTCTCCATCGACCTGACGGCTAGCAAAATTGATCTCCATTAGCAGGGCATTGGTACGAAACTTAGATGGACTTGTTTTAAATCGGCTGAGAATATTAATAAATGGCAGTGCGCGTAGTCCAAAAGCGAACAGCGCTTTGGATAGTGGAATAAGCGCTGCCAGTCCTGCTCCCAGCCAATGCATACGCCCGGTCACTACCAGCACTATAGATAGTCCCAGCACCAACCAAAAGGCACTGCGCCAGATAAATGATCGTCGCTGTTCAGGTTTTAGGCGTTTGATGACCGACCACCAATACCAGATCGAAATAGCAATCGCCACAAGAAGAAGTAATTTAGGCATAGCGTTGATTGTATAAACTTGTTGAGATGCTATAACAATACTAGGTTATCGTGCTCAGAGCGAGTCAGACAGGCTTAAACTTATTAAATTAATAGTCATGGCCGATGATCATCAATAGAGAGTCTAGTTTATAGGGCCTTTTAGAGATTATCACGCGGGTGATTTGCAATCAGGTATAAAAAGCCCTAAAGATAGGGCTTTTTGTTGCTGCCTTACTATTAGCGTGTTTTCAGCACATCCTTTAATTTTTCCGCCATCGCCAATAACGAGGCCTCTGTGGTTTCCCAGTCGACACAGGCGTCAGTAACCGAGACACCGTATTCCATTTCATCAGCATTACTGGATAGCTTTTGGTTACCACCTTCAAGGTGACTCTCAATCATCACCCCGATAATCGATGTATTGCCTTCCAAGATTTGATTGGCAACATTATCGAGCACCAGCGGCTGAAGATTATGATCTTTATTGGAGTTGGCGTGACTGCAGTCGACCATAATATTCGCGGTGATACCTGCGGTTTCTAATTCTTGCTCACAAATCGAAACACTCACTGAATCATAGTTAGGCTTGCCATTACCGCCGCGCAATACGACATGGGCATAGGGGTTGCCACGGGTGGTGATAATAGACACTTTACCCTCAGAATTGATACCGAGAAATCGATGCGGGCTAGCCACTGACTGCAATGCATTGATAGCGACGGTTAAGCTGCCATCAGTGCCATTTTTAAAGCCGACAGAAGAGGATAAACCAGAGGCCATCTCACGATGGGTCTGAGATTCAGTGGTGCGAGCGCCAATGGCAGACCAAGCAATTAAATCTTGCATATATTGCGGCGATATTGGATCCAGCGCCTCGGTTGCAGTAGGTAGGCCAATTTCTAATACATCATGTAAAAGTTGTCGACCAATATGTAGCCCGTCAGTAATTTTGAACGAGTCATTCATATAGGGATCATTAATCAATCCTTTCCAGCCAACTGTGGTGCGTGGTTTCTCAAAATAGACTCGCATTACCACGAGTAAGGTATCGCTAACCTTATCGGCAAGTGTTTTTAATTTAAGCGCGTACTCATTGGCTGCCTTGAGATCATGTATTGAGCAAGGACCGACCACAACAATAACGCGATGGTCTTTGCGCTCGAGAATATCTTCAATCGCTTTACGTCCTACTGAGATAGTTTCTCTGGCTTTATCAGACAAGGGTATCGCCTGTTTCAGTTGTGCCGGAGTAATTAGAATTTCCGGTAGCTCAATATTTATGTTTTCTACAGCCTGGGGGCCCATATTGGTATTCCTGCTAAGGTATTTTGAAAAAGCGCTATTGTACTGAAAAATAAACAGTTATGAAGGTTAATCCAAGCTTACCTCGACAAACAGGGGTATTTGAGGGAAATATAGCGCCCCACGCACAGGGGTAGTATCGATTTGACGATAAAGATTGGCGTAGTGTTGCAGTTGAGCTTGATAAGTTGTCGTTTGTCGAGTGCTAAATACGGCAACTGATTGGTCAGCATTTGGCGCACTAAATTTGTAGTCAATTATCCAACGTACCCCGTCGGTGACAAAAGTCCTATCAATCACAGAAACACCACCGTCGCGACAGCCGGCAACTGCTGCAGAATAGCCCAGTGCCTGCTCACAATGTGCCTGCGTATGAGGCTGCAGAATCCATAGGCCATCATCATCATTAAGCATATTAATCAAGGCTTGGCGCATACTAGCCAGTTCCTGCTCGGAAACAAGCACACCTAACTCTTTAAGCTGCGCTCGCCAGCTAACAGGCATTTTGTTAAGACGTTGCTCAGGCCAAGAGGAGGGACCTTCAGTAGCGATCTGCTTTATGGTGCGATGCATTACGGTACCAAGGTGGGCAAGCCTTGCGTTGTCATCACTGAGCTGTTGACTGTGTTGTTCGCGCTTACGATTACCTTCTACGCCAGTTAAAAGCGTCAGAGTCGGTGCCTGTGGAGGGCAAAAAGTAATCGGCAAGCGACGTTTATGGTGTAAGCCTGAGCGTCTTTCCGAAGGCGCACTATTGGCCTCTACTTGGATTACAGAAAGACTATTATCATCGAGCCCAGTCACAATGGTCTGCCACAGTGAGCTGAGTAAGGATGTTTTTGCCGGCGCTTGCCAGTCTGATCCTTTCTCGGTGACTTGGGCAAATAGATAGAGTTTAGATACGGCTCTGGTGGCCGCTACATAGAGCACTCGAGTATTTTCCAATTGCGTTTTAATCGCCGCTTCATGCTTGAGATAACCATAGATACTGTCATCTTCCTCATCATGGGCTCCCAATGGCGCCATAATTAATGAGGACTCTCCCTGTTGAGTTATAGTCTGTTGCCATCGTAGTAGTGGTTTATCAGGAGACTTGGGACTTCTAGATAGGCCCGGTAGCAACACATGATCAAATTCTAAGCCCTTGGCTTTGTGAATAGTCATGATTTGGATGCTTGGTGTAGTGGCATCCATATCGCCCCTATTAGGCGTAGCGAAAAGTTTGTCTGCAGCCTGCTGGAAACTCTCCCAGTCAGGCAGTGTGCCAGCTACTTGCCAATGCTCAAGCAAGTCAAGAAAGCAACGAACATCGTCAAGCTCTGCGGAGTCTCGCAATGTCGACGGGCCGCCGAGTTGTATCCATAAATGCTCGATAACGTTGCGCAAGCACCCTTTGCCACGCATCTGCCAAGCGTAATGGATACAGGGGATAATGTGTTTAAGTCTGTGGCGAGCATAGGGGGAGAGATTGTTGTTCTCAGTGTAGTCAACCGCCTGCAACTGATGGAGTAGCGCTAAGGGTGTTTTGCCGCTGACTTCAAGAGTGCTGCTAATGATGACTAAATCGTCCAAGCCCAGTCCACAGAAAGGTGCGCGCAATACTGACAGCCAAGCAATACGATCAGCTGGAGATAGCAGAGCTCGAGTCAGCGACAGCATATCCATTACCGGCATTAAACTTTTAAGCGGACTGATATCGATGGCTTGCCAGTTCAGATCCGCGTGGCGCAGAGCTGGAATAATCTGTTGCAAATGACCACGATTGCGCACCAGGATAGCAATACTCTGGTCACTATCATGTTGCTGTATATCGACGCAAAGGGCTGCGATTCTTGCTGCCTCAGCCTCAGGATAATCCTTACTATCTTCACAGCTAAAGCCGAAAAACTGCACAGCATTGCCCGCCTCAGGCGCATTGTGCGCTGTAGATGGCGAATAGGGAATGGCTCCACGCGCACTGTCGGCACGATCTGGAAATGCGTGACCAAAACTATTATTTACCCAGTCAATAATACCTCGCTGCGAACGAAAATTAGTCGATAGGGTAAGCGGGCGGCATTGTACTGGCCCGATAGGGTGCTGTTGCGCTTGTAGAAATAGGCCTACATTAGCATTGCGAAAGCCATAGAGGGATTGCATGGCATCACCAACTAAAAATAAGGTTCTGCCATCATCGGGCTCCCAACCAGCTAATAAATGTTCCAGTAACTGCATCTGCGAGCCGGAGGTGTCTTGAAACTCATCGACAAGAATATGCCTTAAGCTGTAATCGAGGCGTAATGTGATATCAGTGATCTGTTGGTCATGGGGAGACTGTTGCAGTGCATCGAGTGCAGCGAGGGTGATCGCTGGATAATCGCATTGCTCTTGCTGCTTAAAGACCATAGTCAGCTCTGCAGCAAGTGTCGGTAGTAGATAACCCAATGCGTCGAGAATTGTTTGTTGGCTAGTGCTGAGATCTGCATCGGGTAGAAACAGAGTATTGCTAAGTTGTTCCTGAACATCGGTGTTATCTCTACACCAATCTAGCAGGCTTAGCATTCTAGATTTAGTGTGTTGATCTTGCTTAGGAAAACCCTGAGTCTTGGTTATGCTCTTACGCAACTTAAGGTCTTTAGTCATCATTAGCCCAACAATGGTCTTCCATTGTGTGAGTCCGGTGAAGCTGCTATCCGGTAACTCGACGATACCTTTTAGTTCGACCAATTGTGGGTTCTTGTCCTCCGGCACTTGATTGGCGGCATAATCGACCAATTCAACCAGTTCACCAGCAATGGGTTGTAAGCTTGCCTCTAGCCTAAACAGACTTTCATCAATTAATTGTTCCACGACCTGCTGAAAATACTGATGATTATTGGCGACATTAAAAATAAGTGGTAGCCATTGCTCTCGATTGCTTAAAAGCTCTGATAGCAGTCGCTCACAGCGCTCAATATTATTACCCATGTGCGCGAGTAAAACCGCCACATAACGACCGGTATCAGAATCTTCTTCCAGTTTATCTAACAGGTTGCGTGCAGCGATGCGATAGAG
This sequence comes from Porticoccaceae bacterium, assembly GCA_002685715.1. Classification (GTDB taxonomy): domain Bacteria; phylum Pseudomonadota; class Gammaproteobacteria; order Pseudomonadales; family Porticoccaceae; genus HTCC2207. The sequence continues at coordinate 19,917 of NYXU01000051.1, forward strand.
ACTGACGATATTGTCACTGGGCTCAGGCAACACTCCAATTTCTGTCTCCAGAGCAAATTGACTGGCAATATAGCGACAGAAACCATCGATCGTTTGAATACGCAGGCGGTTGGGCATATCCATCAGATCCCAGTCCATTTGCTTACTGTGTTCTATCGCGGCTGCCGCTAAATCCCATATCTGCGCCTTATAGGGATCATCAGGCCGAGGATTAATAAGCGCGTCACGCAGTGCATTATGGATACGCAGCGCCATTTCGGCTGCGGCTTTGCGCGTAAACGTAATACACAAAATCTGCTCAGGGCTTTCAACTGTGCGTAGTAATCGCAATACGCGTTGCGTAATCAGGCCAGTCTTGCCAGAGCCTGCCGGTGCAGAGACAATAAAGCTCTGTTGCGG
>NYXU01000052.1 GCA_002685715.1 Porticoccaceae bacterium
GGCTGTGATTACAGCCATATTGACGATCAAGGTCTCCATATTACCGTTGGCGACGATCCTCAGGTGCTGCCAGTAGACACTGTGGTTGTTTGTGCCGGGCAGGACCCACTGCGCGACTTGGTGGAGGGTCTGACGGTACCCTACCATCTTATCGGTGGAGCAGATGTTGCTTCAGAACTCGATGCCAAGGCTGCGATCAATCAGGGAACCCGACTCGCCGCGGCCATTTAAACGCCTAATTTACCGCCCATCTGATATTAATAAGGCCAATATCAGATGGGTTTGGTTTTTTTAAGCGAGAATCCTTGCAACCTAGGGTTAATCAACCCATCATTGCCGGCTTAAATTTCTTCAGATAAAAGCATATTGATGTCTAGTATCAAAAACAGCGCTTCTCCCTCATTCAGCAGTCTAGAACTGCGCAATGCTCTTGGTAGTTTTGCTACAGGTGTGACCATTGTCACCGCACTGGGCCGCGAAGGGCAGAAAGTAGGTATGACAGCCAATAGCTTTAATTCTGTGTCTCTCGAGCCTGCGCTAGTATTGTGGAGTATTGGTCGCACAACCAACTGCTTCGATGACTTTATTGCTGCACAGTCCTTCGCTATTCACGTTCTTGCCGAGGACCAACAACCACTCTCTAATCTGTTTGCCATGACCGGCTCAGACCGCTTTGCTGAGCTTGACTGCACCGAGGGTCTGGCAGGNGTTCCNNTTCTGCCCCACTACAGCAGTTGCTTCCAATGCACCATTGAGCATCAGTATGATGGTGGTGACCACGTTATTATGGTCGGCAGAGTTATTGAGCTACATGANTCAGGCCGCAAGCCATTGCTATTCCATCGCGGTGACTACGCAAATTTGTAGGCCCCACCCATTTAAGGCAATTGCTTAAGAACCCAACTCACTGATTGCACATCCGCATATTTAGCATTTAAGTCAAATAAGTTGGCGCTGTGTGCCTGTTGATTTCTATCCCCTACCGCCTCTTCGGCAATCACTACTTGCAACTCATTTTGCAATCCATCAACGGCCGTGGCTCGCACGCAGCCACTGGTGGTTAGTCCGGTTACAACAATCGAATCTACTCCCAGAGACTTGAGTTGTTGTTCAAGATCAGTTTTATGAAAGGCACTGGCCCATTGCTTTTCAATTAGCGGCTCAGAATCCCGTCGACCTAACTGCGGATCAACATCCACCCATAGCGATTCTGCTTGCAGTACATTAAGAGCAGGCACTTTGCGACGAAACACTGTCGCTTGATGAGTGTGGTGATAAACCACCGTAGTGAAGAAAATTGGCAACCCCTTATGCCGAAAAGCTTGTAAAAGCTGAAGATTGGCGCTGACCACTTCTGGACAGTGGGTTCCCAATGGACACTGCGGATCAGTAAATCCTCTGATCATATCTACTATCACTAGGGCTGGATGACTGGTTAATCCAAGCGTAGTTTTATCGAGGTTTTGTGAGTTCATAACCGAGTTCCCAGCATTAACTAAAACAGCGGACTGCACTTTTGAATAAGCACAGTCCGCTGTTTATAGTACTAGCTAGATCTTAGAAGCGATAGTTAAAGTCTATACCATAGGAGTCCTTGGCACCGGGGTGGACAAATGATCCACCAAACTCCGGCGCTGGAATAACTTCTTCCAAGTAGCGCTCGTCGGTGATATTGCGGCCCCAGATAGTAACGCCCCAGTTTTCGGCATCAAAAGCAATGCGGGCATTGAGTGTATCGTAGGCATCACGCTTAGTCTTACTCATATCCTGCGTCAACCCAGGGCCATTAAAGACCTGCCAAATGGTCGGTGTCGCCTCACCTTGCAAGGTATGGAATGCCATCTCACCAACATGCTGCCAATCAAGGCGAGCGGTCATCTCAATGCCATTACTGACGGCCATCTCAAACTGCGCACCGANGTTATAGGTGCGATCAGGCGCCTGAGGTGCTTCATTGCCTTCAGATAGCGGCCGATGATCATTGCGGACAATCTCACTATCGAGGATACCTAAACCACCAAATAGCGATAGGTTTTCCGTGACTACAGCATTAAAGTCCATTTCAAAACCCCTAATCTCAAGATCATCAATGGTTGTAACCACTCTCATCAAACCGAAGGGACCGGCGAAAAATTCAAAGAATTGGTTATCTTCAACATCAGTCTGGAATACCGATGCATTAATACGCAGTCGATTATCCATAAACTCCATTTTGCTACCCAATTCAAAGCTGGTGGACACCTCTTTTTCGTATTCATCGCTTACGCCTAGGTTAGCATCGACTGCCACACCGGGATCACCGCAGCTGGGAACAAAGCCTGGACAGGTATCACCGTACCAAAGATCCAATAATGCAGCACTGCCCACTGAGTTAAATCCACCGCTACGGAAGCCAACACCCCAGCTAGCATAGATATTAATATCTTCAGCAGCATTCCAACTCCATGTGACTTTAGGCTGGAAGTGACTGTAAGTCGCACTTCGATCAGGAACTCCATTTGGATTTGCACCCAGCGCCGGATTGATCGGCGCAGTTAGCGCATTAACACTCAAACCCGAAGCCGCCACATTAGGTACTCGGTTACTTACGTCGCGCTCTTCACGATCATAGCGAGCAGCAAAGGCTAGCTCCATCTCATCATTCAGATCAAATTCAACTTGACCAAAAACTGCCATCACCGAGGTATCAAACTTATCATCGAACATTAAATCGGTTGGGTTAGGACCAGCTGCATCNACATAGGGCTGACGGAGGAAGCCATTACCTGTATCGGCACCGTAGGCGACAACCACCTCGCGCTCGATATCAGCGACATAAGCACCTGCAATCCAGCTGATTTCTGCATCATCATCAGAGGTCAAGCGAACTTCCAAACTGGTATCGGACTGATTTCTCTCTTGATACTGATATCCATCACAGGCTGTGGGCGTGTAGGGCCCGTAGATACCAGTAAAGTCAGGATCTGCTCCACCCGCCGCTGGGAACACACCAAATGGGGCAAAAAAAGCACCAAATAAATCGTCACGACCAGCACCACCCATAGAGGTTGGCAAATTATTTAACGTGGCGCGGTCCGCCTGACAGGCGGCAGTTACTTCATAACCGTAAAACGTTGCACTGGTGCCGTCAGAAAGAAGATATTCCTCCAGATCGCTGTAACTTANTATCGCGCTGATATCAACGCCATCGCGATCCCAATCTGCCTTAACAGAAAACTCCGAAGTCTCTTGCTCATTTTCACCAGGCACGTTATTCGAGAAAATAAAATCATGCTCATTAACATCTTTAAAGAATGTAGGCCCGAAGCCGGCAGCAAAAGCAGGGATGGCAAACACCGCATTGAAGTTAATCGCTCCACCACTCACCTCGCTCATCCCAGCTCGAATATCCAGGGAAAGCTCTTCATCGACGTCCATAATTAAGCGGCCACGCACTGTGGTATCTTCGAGGAAGTCAACAGAATCAGCGCCAGTAAAAACATTGCTGTAATGCCCATCGGTTTCACGATGGCTTACACTTAATCGTCCCAGCACCCCATCTCCCATTCCACCACTAACGGTGAGATTGGCATTTTTGGTGCCATTATTACCCGCACCTACCTTGACCTTACCCTCAAACTCTTCATCGGGACGATTAGTCGTGACCAGAATAGCACCAGCCACAGCGTTGCGGCCGTAAAGGGCGCCCTGAGGNCCTTTAAGCACCTCGATTTGATTGACATCCATCAACTCTTCGTTAAAGCCGTTAGGGTTAGTTACAAGTACTCCATCCACCACATAGGCAAAAGTCGACTCGGCATCGCGTGTTGAAACAATNCCGCGAATGCTGACCTGAGTATCACCAACGTTGGCGGAGTCAACGAGTGTGACGTTGGGCATAAGACCAATAAAGTCACCTGGACGTTGAATACCGGCACTCTCTATTTGTGCTTCTGTAAACGCGGAAACAGCAATAGGGACTTCCTGTAGATTTTCCGCACGCTTTCGTGCTGAAACAACAATTTCTTCAATGGCTATTTCAGCGACTGATGTTGTGGCTATGCTGGCTAATATAGCCATCGACATAACATTTTTAGTCGTTAATATTTTCATTATATTTCCCCTAATCTATCTTTTCGTTTCTGTTTTTTTAACTTTTTCCGTCTTTATAAATTACTTTGTTTATCCACTCTCTACTACTGGCACTATCTAAACCGCACCAATAAACGTCGGTTTAACCGGCGCTGGAAGATGCGTATCCGCTTCACAACGGCTCCGAATATCTTCTATATCACCACCAAAATTAAATAGCGTTGACTCGCCTCTGTTGGCTGTTAGTACAGCACGCAATTCCTCTGTCGCGCTGATATCCACAGAGCCATCTGCAGCGATTATGACGCCATAGCGTTTTGCTCCCTCGACGGTCACCAGTCGCCGATTAATATCTTGGCGCACTAACTCAGGGTCACGGACAAGTGGGTCACCCCAACCACCGCCACCCCAAGTATTGAAGTACAACATATCACCCGCTTTGACTTTGATACCCTCAGCCTTTGCCGGCAACCACTCCTCGGAGCCATCGACACGCACTAGGCGTTTGGTAGAACGCAAGCCAGTATCACCACCAAGAACACCCCAGGGATAGGTCAGCCAGCGCTCATCATGAATTCCGATATCACCATCACACAAGAAGCGATAAGCAACGCTTAGGCCATTACCCCCTCGGTGAAGTCCCGCCCCACCGGAATCGGGAATAGTTTCATAGCGCTCAATGCGTAATGGAAAATAAGACTCGATAAATTCGTTGGGCACATTAGTAAATCCGGGCCATAGACTGTGACCATCAGGACCATCTCCCACCGGCCGACCGGGGACGCCACCAAAGCCAATCTGAAATAACTGGAACCAATCTCCATTTTTCTCTGGACGCGTATCGTAGCCAGAGAAAAATAGATGCGGTGAATCAGAAAAACCCGCCGCATTTAGCATCATCTCTGGAGCGCCCATACCCAGCAGTGCCCCCAGCACATCAAAGATACGTCCCAATGCATGAGTTCTACCCGACAGTGCTGCTGGATAATTAGGTTTTAACAATGTGCCCTGAGGAATGCGCACATCAACCAAATCATAAAACCCATCGTTAAAGACAATTTGCGGGTCTACCACATTGATGGTGAACGAGCCAAAGAACATTTTGAACATATCTTCGTTAAGGAAAAAGTTCACTGAACTCTGTGCCTGTGGGTCAGTGCCCGCAAAATCAAAAATGGCTTTTTCACCCTCACGCCACATGCTGCACTTAATTTTATAAGGCCCCATGCCCATACCATCATCACAAATATAGTCCTCGAACTCGCGCGGCTGTTCCGGAATAAACATGCCGATAATATGCTTCATCGCATCATGATTGCGCTGCAGCATAATATCCATGGTCGAAAACAAAACATCATCACCAAAACGGTCAGCCAGCTCAACACAGCGCTTTGCAGCGGTATTACAGGCCGCGACCAATGCATTTAAATCAAACCGATTCCACTGCGGTGTGCGCACATTGTGCAAAATTAACTCAAGCAGATCCGACTGCAACACACCTTTCTTGTACAGCTTGGTTGGTGGGATTCGAATACCCTCTTGGAAAATGGTCGTCGCCTCAATGGGTATAGAGCCAGGCACCATACCGCCATTATCAGACATATGCCCAAACATAGCCGACCAAGCAATATGTCGACCGTCTTTAAACACAGGTACCAGCACCACCCAATCGGGTAAATGAGAGACCGCGGCATTACACATATAGGGATCATTGGTAAGGATGATATCTCCTTCTTCGATCTCTTCATTGTAAGCATCGAGGAACGGACCGATAAACGAACCAAACTGGCCCACCACCATTTTGCCTTCTTTATTGGCAATCATAGGGAAACAGTCACCCTGCTCTCGAATGCCCGGAGACATCGCAGTACGAAACAGCACAGCATCCATTTCTTCTCGCGCGTTTCGCAACGCGTTTTCAATAATATCTACGGTAACACCGTCCACATCAATATGGTTGAGCGGGGTTTTATTGATTTCTAATAATCTTGCAGCCATTTTATTGCCCCCCATTAGCTGGGTTTATAAGAAGATTACCGACTGCATCTACCTCAGCGACATAACCAGGTAGCACCACTGTGGTCGAATCCATTTCACTGACGATAGCGGGCCCAGCAACCTGCAAACCTGCATTGAGTTTATTACGATCGTAAATATTGGCATCGTGCCAGTCACCTTCATAGTAGAATTTGGTCGGCGCGATCTCACACTGCTGCAAACTCATACCTGTCTCACCAACCTGACGTTCAGCAATCGCTCGCGCCTTGGCTTTCGCCACAGCACGAATCATTAATATTTCATGACCATCATCGAGCTTAAAGGTAAATAATTGCTCATGCTCAGCATCAAATTGATCGGTAAGCAAGGCAACACCTTTTTGTTTGAGTTCTTGTTCGGTAAAGTCGATAGTAATTTGGAACGCTTGGCCGGCATAACGCAGATCGGCTTGATAGGAGATTTCATGATCGCTTTGAGGAATATTATCAGTGAGCAAAGCCTCCCCTGCTCTGGCTCGCAATTCATGAAGATCTTGCGTCAACTGCGCATCCGTAAGATCGCTGGCCATAGTCAGATAAGTTCGCGCAGCCTCATCCTGAACCTGCGTCGTCGCATCACCATAAGCACAGAGCACGCCAGGCCCCGGTGGAATAATAACCGGCCAAGCGTCTGTCAAGATACCCAGTGCATTGGCATGCAGGGGTCCTGCGCCACCGAAACCAACTAAAGCAAAATCTCGGGGGTCGTAGCCCTGCTCAACCGACACAAGCCGCAGTGCACCAAACATCGATTCATTAACAATTTTGATGATACCTTCAGCAGCAGCCATCAAATCGATACCCATAGCATCCGCTACCGACTGCACAGCAGCAACAGACGCATCGCGATTAATTTCCATGTTACCGCCCAATTGCACATCAGAGGGCAGATATCCCAGCACCACATTGGCATCACATACCGTAGGCTGCTCACCACCTTTCATATAACAGGCTGGCCCGGGTACCGCTCCGGCAGACTCAGGACCCACGCGCAGCGCTTTGGTTAACTCAGGTACAAAAGCTATAGAGCCACCACCAGCCCCGACCGTGCGCACATCTACGGAGGGCGCCCGAACGCGCACATCGGCAACGATGGTTTCACGGCGCACTCTAGCGCGGGAATTCTGGATTAGTGCCACATCAGTGGAGGTACCACCCATATCGCAGGTTAAAATATTATCGTAGCCGGCGCGGCTACAGAAATAGATAGCGCCGGAGACGCCGCCGGCGGGGCCCGACATCAGCATATTGACTGGCGACTCGGCTGAGGCTCTGGCTGAAGCCAGACCACCATCAGAACGCAGAATGGATAACTGGGTATCTGACCCCATTTTGTCGTCGAGTGCCGCTTGCAGATTACTAACGTAATTGGCCACCTCTGGGCGCACATAAGAATTCACTACCGTTGTTTCAGTACGCTCATACTCCTGCATCTCTGGTACCACATCACTGGAAATCGAAATCGGCGTATCGGTAAAAATTTCAGCGGCTATTTCGCCAGCACGTCTCTCGTGCACACCGTTTATGTAAGCGTTGATAAAGCAAATGGTTAATGCTTCAACTTCCCCCAAAGCATGCAATACCTTGAGATCCTTACGCAGCTGATGCTCATCTAATTCAGTAACCACCCCACCATCAGCACCAATGCGTTCACAGGCACCAATAGTCAACTCAAGTGGCGCTAACAGAGGCTTTTTGACGAAACTGACCCAACCGCCGAGGCCGCCGGGACAGAAAGACCTAGCCACTTGCAACGTATCTTCATAGCCTGCGGTAGTAATCAGGCCCACTTTGGCCCCTCGACCCGTCAATACCGCGTTAGTAGCGACTGTGGTGCCATGCATAACACGACTCACATCCGCGGGATTAACGCCGGATTCTTCGCAAATTCGGGCTATACCATTGAGCACACCGACGGAGGAATCCTCTGGTGTCGATGGTACTTTAGCAGTATGGGTCGCCCCTGAATCCTCGTTTATCAGTAGCAGGTCGGTGAATGTGCCCCCTACGTCTACGCCTAATCTATAGCTCATTATTATTCCAGCCTCATGCTTATATTTATTTTTATATCGCTGTTTTACCTAAATTCACTCAGCTCGCCAGCTTCGTCAAATGACCTTGCAACCAAGCCTTGGCTCGACCGCCTGGCGCTGTCCCCGTTAATCTCTGTGCCAGATCAGATGCCTGCAGTAATTTCGGCAAATCGATACCGGTTTCAAAACCCATCTGCTGTAACATCATGGCGATATCATCGGTTGCCACATTACCGGACGCACCCGGTGCAAAGGGACAGCCGCCCAATCCAGCAATAGAGCTATCAAACCGCCGAATACCAGATTCCACAGCAGCAAACACATTAGCCAAGCCCATCGCGCGCGTATCATGAAAATGACAACCTAGTTTTACAGCGCCATGCTGCTTCACCAAAGATGCAGTCAGTGCTCGGACCTGCTGAGGGTCAGCGGCACCGATAGTGTCGGCAAGGACCACCTGATCTGCGCCCGCATTAATAAATCTATCCACTACTGCTTCTGTTACCGCAGGATCGGTGGCACCGTCAAAGGGGCAGGCAAAGGCCACTGCAATGGTAGCAATCACCTCTATGCCATCTTGTTTTGCCAACTTGAGGATTTCCACTGTCACCAGCTCGGCCTCTGCCATGCTCATAGCGGCATTTTTCTGCGCCATGCCATCACTGGCATACAGCACCATAGTGACCGTTCTAGCTCCAGCAGCTGCAGCTAATTCATAGCCTTTCATATTAGGAATAAGTGCGATACTGGAAGTGGCAAACGCCTCAAGCTCAAGATTGGCAAAGATCTGATCGGTACCCGCCATGGCCGGTACTGCTTTGGGAGAAACAAAGCTGCCCACTTCAATTTGTGGAACTCCGGCTTCAGCAATAGCTCGGATCAACGCCAATCGCTCTTGTGTCGTTAGGATTTTCGGCTGATTTTGCAGGCCATCGCGCGGGCCAACATCAGTGATCACAACAGATTCTGACATCACTTGATAATCCCCTGCTTCTTTAGCTGGTCTATTTGCTTTACGCTCAAATTTAATAATTGGCTCATTACCTCATCGGTATGCTGACCGAGTGTGGGCGCCGGCGTAAATGGTTGATCGGTACTTCTGGATAATTTAATTGGATTACCGGGGCCTTTGGTGGCCTTACCATTGGGGTGCTTTAGATCTACCACCATATTGCGATGCAACACCTGAGTATCAGCAAGTGCCTGACTGAGAGTATTAACCGGCGCACAGGGAATACGCTTAGCTTGTAACTGGCGCAACCAGTGCTCACAGGTATTTTCGCTTAATAGGCGATTCAAATGCTGATTGATCAGATCTTGATCCTGCCAACGACCAGGCTGGGTGTCATATTTGGGATCATCAAAGTCAGGGCAATCGATCACCTGCTTAAGGTTTTGCCAAAAATTATCGGTAATCACTGCAATGACGATAAATCCATCTGAGCAGGTAAAGGTGTTGTAAGGCACATGGACAAAATGACTATTACCGATCGGGTAGGGATCTTCGCCAGAGAGAAAATGCATTGTAGCCATATAATTGAGCATCGAAATCTGGCAATCCAACATGGATATATCCACATGCTGGCCCACACCACTGCGCTCGCGCTCATAAAGCGCAGTCAAAATACCCATCACACCAAACATCCCGCCACCTAAATCACCAATGGGGATCCCCGCACGCACCATGGTATTGGCATCGGGCCCGGTGATCGACATACCGCCCCCCATAGCCTGAGCCACTTGATCAAAGGCAGGACGTTTACTGCCCGGGCCATCAGAGCCAAAACCGGAAATGGTACAGGTAATAATCCGCGGGTTAGCTTTAGCTAGAGAGACATAATCAATACCGAGACGCTCGGGGACACCAGCTCCAAAATTACTGATAACGATGTCAACCTGTGTAATCAGATCTGTAAAAAGCGCCAAGCCCTGTTGTGTCTTTAGATCGATCGCCACGCTCTTTTTATTGCGATTAAGGGTAATGAAATAGGCACCCATGCCATCGAGGGAGTTGTTCGGGTCTGACGCGAGAAGCTTACGGGTGCCCTCGCCATGGCAGGGTTCCACTTTTATTGTTTCCGCACCCAGATCGGCAAGGATCATGCTGCCATAAGGGCCTGAGAGCATATGGGTCAAGTCGAGTACACGAACGCCAGCAAGTGCTTGATTCATGCACTGCTCCCCATTGACCCATTCTGCCTGAGGCGGATATAAAACTGACGCATACAAGCAGTCAATACCAATACGTTGATGGAATCAGTTTGCTGACTTTGACAACCAATTGCTCTGTTACCACATCGATACTGATGATTTAGGTAAAGCATCATGACGCCCCTCTCGGTCACCAATCCTGCTATTTTTGATCACTTCAGTCTTCTCTATGCCAGCATTGACCTGTAAAGTGATGGCTATGCAGAACGGCAATCGACTTTAAAACATCGAATGATATATCTTTATATCAAATGACAAATAAGTGATCAACTGTAATTCATTATTGAGAATGTTGCATGAAAGCCACTAGCGGTGAAATACTGTTCAGCCAAAGCCAGCGCAATCAGGTTTCTGACCAATCCCCCTCCCCTCTATACCACCAACTTTATACGCTGATAAAAGGCTATATTGTCGACGGTACTTTCCATCTTGGCGACAAGCTCCCCAGTGAAAAAGAATTAGCAGACGGCTTTAATGTGTCTCGTATTACCGTTAAACGAGCCGTCAATGAACTGGCTNCGGAAGATTTGGTTGAACGTGCACGCGGTAAAGGTACTCATGTCATCTACAAATACACGCCAAAACCAGTGCAGGCACCTCTGTTAGGGGTCTTGGAAGAAATTGACAGTATTGCGCAAAATTCGGTGGCCGACATTTTGGACTGCCGAGTACTGATACCACCACAGACTATACGCACCGAATTCGCCTTAGGTAATAATGATTCATTATTCCACCTGATCCGCACACGGCATCGAGCCGGTGCTTTTTTTGGCTACTTCGACAGCTGGAGCGCTGGTGTCGATATGCCGGATAACACCGATATTTTTGCACAGCAATCGCGGCATGAATATTTACGCGAAAGCGGTATGACAGTCAGTTATATAAAACAAACGATCAGTGCCGTGCCCGCCAGCGAGGCTGTCGCCGCCCATCTGCAGGTGTCTCCTGGCTTTCCCCTGCTTAAATTAGTACGGCGCTCTTACTACCAAGATGACGACAAAGCGATGTTAGTCGACTATCTTATTGCGCTGTATAACACCGAATTATTCCAGTATGAGATGGATCTCAAGCTCGATTAATTCACTCTCACCAAACTATTCTAGCAAAAACTCACAAAGCAAAATTTGAGCGCACTACTTTACGTTAACGTAAACGTCAGTATATACTGGCGGTTTTGGTCCAATAGCGAGATCAGTGATGGCTGAATACAGTATTTCACAACTGTCAAAAGAGTTTGATGTGACCACCAGAACCATCCGTCATTATGAGGAACTTGGTCTGATCAAACCTGCGCGTCGAGGCCAAACTAGAGTCTACAGCCCTTCAGATCGTACCCGTCTCAGACTTATTTTACGCGGCAAGCGTTTGGGATTATCCCTAGAAAATTCGCGTGAAATTATTGATATGTATGAACCTGGGAAAACTAATGTTGAGCAACTTAAAAAGCTCATTAATGCCATCCAAGCACAGCGCATCAAACTCAACCAGCAACTGGATGACATTAGCAACCTTTTGACCGATCTCAATCAGGCTGAGGCCGATTGTATCGACGCCCTAAAATCTACTGGACAACATTAATCCATGAATACCCCATACCCCACATTAAATTTTAATCTCGGTGAAGATATCGACATGCTACGCGATAGCGTTTTTCAGTTTTGCGCCGCCGAAATCGCACCACGCGCAGACGCTATTGATAGTAGCAATGAATTCCCCATGGACCTCTGGCGCAAGCTGGGAGATATGGGTCTACTGGGCATCACTGTCGATGAGCAATACGGCGGTTCAGGTATGGGCTATGTAGCTCACTGCGTTGCTATGGAGGAAATCTCNCGCGCCTCGGCTTCAGTTGCCCTGTCCTACGGAGCCCACTCCAACCTCTGTGTTAACCAGTTGCACAAAAATGGTACAGAGGCACAAAAACAGCATTACCTCCCCACGCTTTGTTCCGGTGAGCATATTGGTGCACTGGCTATGAGTGAACCCAATGCTGGCTCTGATGTGGTGAGTATGAAACTGAAAGCAGAAAAGCGTGGAGACCATTACTTATTGAATGGCAATAAAATGTGGATCACCAATGGCCCTGATGCTCACACCTATATAATTTACGCCAAGACTGATATCGATGCCGGCTCAAAGGGCATCACAGCCTTTATTGTTGAGCGAGACTTTGAAGGATTTTCTCGCCATCAAAAACTCGATAAATTAGGTATGCGTGGCTCCAATACCTGCGAGCTGGTGTTTCAAGACTGTAAGGTTCCTGTCGCGAATGTTCTCGGTGGCGAGGGTCGCGGTGTCGCAGTCCTCATGTCGGGTCTGGATTATGAGCGCGCAGTNCTCTCCGGNGGCCCCGTTGGCATTATGCAGGCNTGTCTCGATGTTGTGCTTCCCTATGTCCACGAACGCNAGCAATTTGGTCAAGCCATCGGTGAGTTCCANCTTATGCAGGGNAAGATCGCCGATATGTATGCCGATCTCAATGCCTCTCGCGCCTATTTGTACGCCGTTGCAAAGGCCTGCGATATGGGCCAAGACTCACGTAAAGATGCCGCTGCGGTTATTCTCTTCACCGCAGAAAAAGCCACACAGATGGCCCTGCAAGCCATTCAGGCGCTGGGTGGCAATGGTTACACCAGCGACTACCCCACTGGGCGATTACTTCGTGATGCCAAGCTCTATGAAATCGGTGCTGGTACATCTGAGGTGCGCCGCATGTTAATTGGTCGCGAACTGTTTTCCGAAAGTAGTTGAGAGGTAACCTATGCCCATTATCAAAAGCAGCATCAATACCCATAGCGAAGACTTCGCTACCAATGCGCAGTCCATGCAAACTCAGGTCGATGATCTGAAAGATAAAATTGCTAAGGTTTATCTAGGTGGCGGTATAAAAGCCTGTGAGCGTCACAAGAGTCGCGGCAAATTACTGCCCAGAGAGCGAGTACAAAAGCTACTCGACCCAGGCTCTCCTTTTCTCGAGCTATCCGCCCTAGCCGCTCATAATGTCTACGGAGAAGAAGTGCCAGCGGCAGGCATTATCACCGGCATTGGTCGTATCAGTGGGCAAGAGTGTGTTGTGGTTGCCAATGACGCAACAGTAAAAGGTGGTAGCTACTATCCTTTAACGGTAAAAAAGCATCTTCGCGCTCAGGCGATTGCCGAGGAAAATAATCTTCCCTGCATTTATTTAGTCGATTCCGGTGGCGCTAACCTGCCGCGTCAAGATG